>JACKDJ010000014.1:0-90000 GCA_020633625.1 Myxococcales bacterium | reverse complement strand
TCGATGCCCTCTGCTTGGAGCGCCGCGACCGCTGGCGCCACGATGCGGTCGTCTTCATCGCCGTAGGTGCCCCGCTCCCCGGCGTGCGGGTTTAGCGCGCAGACGAGCACGCGAGGCGAGGCGAAGCCGAAGTCGCGCCGCAGTCCCGCGTGCACGACCCGCCCGACGTCGACGATGCGCTCGACGGTTAGCGCGCCAGCGATGTCCCGTACCGCGAGGTGTGTCGTGACAAGCGCCACGCGCAGCACGTCCCCGGCGAGGAGCATGACGGCCGACGGGGAGTGGGTCCGGTCCTGGAGCACCTCGGTGTGGCCCGACGCCGGCAAGCCGGCGTCGGCGAGGCGTGCCTTGTGCCACGGAGGGGTGACGATTGCCTCCACCTCGCCGGAGCTAGCTGCGGCGATCGCGGCGAGCAGCGATGCGTGCTGCAGCGCGCCGAATGCGGGAACGGCCCGACCCCACGGGTACGGCGCGTCGCCGAGCGCGTCGCTCGTGTCGGAGTCGACTTCGATGACCGCGAGGTCACGGGGGTCCAGATCAGCCGCCTCGGCCGGGGTCCGGACCCCCGCCACGCGTCGCACCAGCGCGGGCTCGTCGTAGACGGTCCGCAGCGACTCGAGCGCAGCCTCGAGGATGTTCTTCGCCCCGAAGACGACGACGGGGCCGGCCGCTCGCAGCTCGCGTGACGCGGCGAGCAGCAGCTCCGGCCCGACGCCGGCGGCGTCCCCGACCGTGAGGCCGAGCGGTTTCATCGCCCGAACGAGTCGCAGTAGCCGAAGTCGTGCGTACGAACCTCGACGAACGCGTCCGCGCGGACGCGCTCGAGGAACGCGCGCTGCTGGTTCTCGGTCTCGGAGTTCTGCAGCTCGAACCGGATCGCGTCGCGCACGCGGTCGGCGTTCGCGACGGGCCCGCGCGTGACTGCTTCGAGCCGAATCAGGTGGTAGCCAAAGCTGCTGCGGACGGGACCCGAGACCTCGCCGACCTCGAGGCCAAGCGCCGCGCGCGAGTACTCCGGGTCGAGGTCGGTCGTCGCGAACTGTCCGATCGAGCCGCCGGTCCGACGCGTTCCGTCGCCGTTGTCTTGGGCCACGGACTCGAAGCTCTCGCCCTCGCGGAGCCGTCGCGCGCGGTCTTCGATCTCCGCTCTGGCGGTCGCGTCGGCCGAGGCGGTGTCTCCCTGCACCTGCACGAAGATGTGGCTGGTGGTGATGAGGGTCGAGACGAGCCCGTCGGGGTACCGCTCCTGGATCGCCCGGTCGATGTCCTGCTCGCTGACATTCACGCGAGCCGCGACCTCGACCTGGAGCATCCGTACGCGGTTCAGGTTGAGCTCGATGAACTCCCGGAAGTCGGCGATGTCGATGCCCGAGGAGGCGAGCTCGGCGACGAACGCGCCCTCTGTCATCTGCAGGCGATTGTACTGCTCGGCGATGTAGGCGTCGATCTCGGCTGGCGACACCTCGAGCTGCCGTCTCCGCGCATCGGCGGCCAGGAGGCGGCTGGTGATGACGAAGTCGATCACGTCGTCGACGAGGGCACGGCATGCACCGCGCGACGCGAACGCGTCTGGCCCGACGCCGTAGACCTCGATGTAGATCGGGAGCAGCCGCACGATGTCGGTCTGCGTGACGATCCCGTCGTCGACCTGGGCGATGATCCGATCGATGACCTCCGCGCGGACCGCCGCCGGGCTGGCGACGCCGGCTGTGATGAGGAGCGCGACAAGCGCGGCGGTGCGGCGTGGATGGCTCATTCGGGCTCGGCGGCAGGGGGCTCGGAGCCGTCGGCGGGGGCGACGGCGCTCAGTGTCGGATTTTGATGGACGGACGCGGCCTCGGCGCGTGCGGCCTCGAGGACCTCGAAGCCGGCCACCGCCTCGGGGGCTCCTGCGAGCGCGTCGCGCTCGAACCGCCGAGGTCGAGCGGGCGCCGAGACCGTCGCGAGGGCGCGCGCAGCCTCGAGCCGAGCGACGGTGTCGGCGTCGACGCTGACATCGGACTCGGCGCGGGCAGCGTCGAGGGCGGCGCGCTTCGTCTGCCCGATGCGCTCGGCGACGATCGCCTGCCGAAGGTAGCCGTCTGCGTCGTCGATCGATACGTCGAGCGGCTCGCGGAAGCGCGCCGCGCCAAGGACCGCCCACCCGCGTGAGGTCAGGACGGGCTCTCGGAGTCCCGCCTCGGTAGACGCGAAGACCGCGCGGATGATCGCAGGGTCGGCTTCCGGGTCAGTCGCGCCGAGCCAGCCGAGCTGCGGCCCCGTTGAGTCTGTCGTTGACCCGAGCGCCGGCGCGAGCTGCGCGAAGAGTGCCTCTACGGGGACAAAGCGGGCGCGGGGGCGAAGGAGCTCATACGCGTCGAGCGCCTGCTCCTCGGTCTCGAAGAACAGCCCGGACACCAGCGCGGCCGCAGGTCTCTGAAGCGAAGGCCGTGCGCTCTCGTAGGCGGCCGTCATGTCCTCGGCGGTGATGTCGCCGCGCGACACCGTCGCGGTGGCGATCTCGTCGAGCCGTGCCCGGGCGTCTGCGTCCGCGAAGAGCAGCGCCTCGTCGGCCCCGTGCGGTAGCTGCTCTCTGTCTGCGGCGTTCGCGAGCAGCTCGAGCCAGAGGAGCTTCTCGACGAGGGACTCTCGGCTCTGTGCGGAGTCGAGCAGGAGCTGGGCCGTCGACGAGACGAGCTGCGCGCGTCGGTCGATCTCTCCGATCGTGACCGGACGCCCCGCGACTTCGAAGACGACCGGGTCCGGCCGCTCCTCCTCGCCCCCGACGCTCGTCTCCACGGCGACGCGCGGCGCGTTCGGCTCTCCGGGGAGGGGCAGCGGCTTGCACGCCGCGAGCGGGGCGGCGACGGCGAGCGCTGCGGTTGCCAGACGGCTAGGCACAGGCGGCGACCTCACGCGAGACCTTGAGCGCAGCGGTGAGGATATCGGTCCCCTCGGCGTCCTTCAAGCGCCGCACCAGCGTCATGTCGGAGCGGAACTCGTAGGTGCCGCGCGACGCTTGGATCATCGCGATGACGGAGTCCGGGTTGAGCCGCGTGCTGGGGAGGAGCTCGATGACGACGGACTTGGGGCCGGCCTCGAGCTTCTTGGCCCCGATCGAACGCATCTCGATCTTCAGCAGCACGACGTCGCGCAGCGCCTCGACCGCCTTTGGTGCAACGCCGTAGCGCTCCTGGAGCTCCCCGTGGACGTCGAACAGCTCTTCGGCGGTGCGGGCCATGCTGTACCGCTTGTAGAAGACGAGCCGCTGGTTGACGTCGGTGACGTAGTGCTCGGGGATGAACGCGCCGATCGGCACCTTGACCTCGGGCTCGAGCGACGCCTCGGTAGGCTGACCCCGCATGTCGGCGATGGCCTCTTCGAGGAGCTCAGCGTAGAGCTCGAAGCCGACCGACTCGATGTGGCCGCTCTGGTCACGGCCGAGGAGGTTTCCGGCGCCGCGCATGTCGAGGTCCTGCTGGGCGATCTGGATTCCGGCGCCGAGGTCGGTGTGCTCCTGGAGGACCTCGAGTCGCCGGCGCCCATCTGGGGTGAGCTTCTTGGGGTCCTTGACGAGGAGGTAGCAGAACGCGCGCAGGTTCCCGCGGCCGATCCGACCGCGGAGCTGGTGGAGCTGGGACATCCCGAACTTGTCGGCCTCGTTGACGAACATCGTGTTTGCGGTCGAGATGTCGATGCCGCTCTCGATGATCGTCGTGGTGACCAGCACGTCGATGTCGCGGTTCAAGAACCGCAGCATGACGCTCTCGAGCTCGGTGTCGCGAAGCTGCGCGTGCCCGACCGCGATGCGCGCCTTCGGGATCATCTTCTGGAGCTCTTCGGCGATCGCGTAGATCGTCTCGACGCGATTGTGCACGAAGTACACCTGCCCACCGCGCTCGAGTTCGTGCTCGATCGCCTCGCGCACGACGGTGTCCTTGAACTTCGCGACGTGTGTGCGCACGGCCAGGCGACCCGGCGGCGGCGTCAGGATCACCGACATGTCGCGCACGCCGAGCATCGCCATCTCGAGCGTCCGCGGGATCGGGGTCGCCGACATGGTGAGCACGTCGACGGTGGTCCTAAGAGACTTGATCCGCTCCTTGTGAGTAACGCCAAACCGCTGCTCCTCGTCGATGACGAGGAGTCCGAGGTCGCGGAACTTCACCTCCTTGCCGAGCAGCTTGTGTGTTCCGACGACGACGTCGAGCTTGCCGGCGGCGAGATCTCCGAGGATCGCGTCGGTCTCGGCCGACGTCCGGAACCGGCTCAGCACCTCGACGCGCGCGGCGGTGTGTCGGAGTCGACCACGGAACGACTTCCCGTGCTGTTCGGCGAGGACGGTCGTCGGCACGAGCACACACACCTGCTTCCCGTCGCACACGGCCTTGAAGGCCGCGCGGATGGCGACCTCTGTCTTGCCGAACCCGACGTCACCGCAGAGGAGCCTGTCCATGGGCTTCTCGCCCATCATGTCGGCGAGCACCTCCTCGATAGCGCGCTCCTGGTGCGGTGTCTCCTCGTAGGGGAACGCTGCCTCGAACTCTGCAAACATGTCGTCGGGCGGGCTGAACCGGAACCCGACTCGCGAGGCGCGCTCGGCCTGGATGCGGAGCAGCTCGTCGGCGATGTCGGCGAGCTGCTTCTTGACGCGCTCCTTGGTCTTCTCCCAGGTGGTCCCGCCGAGCTTGTCGAGCCGCGCACCGCCGGGGGAGCCGACGTAGCGCTGGACGCGTTCGAGCCGATAGACGGGCAGGTAGAGCCGGTCGCCGTCGGCGTAGTCGAGCGCGAGGAAGTCGTTCTCGTACCCACCGGCATCCATACGGACGAGGTCGACGTACCGGCCGACGCCGAAGTCGACGTGGACGACCAGGTCGCCCGGCCGCAGCTCGCGGAACGAGCTGAGCGTCGCCACTTCCTGGACCGCCGCACGTCCGGCGCGACGCGCAGACCGCCCGAGCAGCTCGAAGTCGGTGATGACCGCGACCCCGAGCGCCGGGCTTCGAAAGCCCTCGATCGCCGAGCCCAGCGCGACGTCGTACGCCTCGCACGGAGTGGCGACGCGCTCGAGCAGGTCGGGGAGTTCGTGGGCCATCCGCACGGGCGCGCCGTACGCTCGCATCAGCGACGCGAGGCGCTCCTGTGTGCTCCGGCTGGAGCAGGCGAAGACGATGCGTCCATACAGATCGCGCCAGCGCTCGACCACGTCGAGAACGGCGTGGACCGCCCCGTCGCCGCCCGCGCGCTGCTTTCGCACGCGGACGATGTCGGCGTTGTCGAGGCACGGGAACGCCAGGTCGACCGCGCGCGGCGCGAGCCGTAGCACGTCGACTCGGGGCCCCACCGACGAGAGCGACGCGTCCAGCTCGTCGTCGACGACCATCCACTCCTCGACCGGGAAGTGGATCTCGCCGTGCTCGACCTCGCGCGCGAACTCGTCGCGCCGCGCCCCGACCCACTTCTCCACCACGCCCGCGCACTGGTCAGGGTCGAACACGACGACGAGTGTGTTGCGCGGCAGTCGCTCCGCCACCGACTCGAGGCGGCCGTGAAAGCCCGGCAGCATCGCCTCGGCGCCGAAGAAACGCACACCCTCTTGCAGGTCGCGGACGACGGCCTGAACGCGGTTCGACGGGATGCGGAGCTGCTCGGCGAGGTCACCCAGCCGTCGCCTGAGCGTCGCTCGAGTTCCATCGTCGAGGACCTCTTCGCTCGCCGGCCCGAAGGTGTACTCCCGGAGGTCCGCTTCTCCGCGCTGCGACTCCGGGTCGAACGTGCGGATCGACTCGATCATGTCGCCATATAGCTCGACCCGCACAGGTCGCGGCGCGCCGGGGGCAAACACATCGACGATGTCGCCGCGAACGCTGAACGTCCCCTCGTCTTCGACGAGCCCGACATGCGAGTATCCGCCGGCGACGAGCGCGGCCCGAAGCTTGTCGAGATCGACTTCGCCGTCGACGCGCAGCGTGCCGCTGCAGGCAGCCAGCGCCGCCGCCGGCGTCGACTTCCGGCTCCACCCGAGCGCGCACGTCACGAGGACTTCGCCGGCGCCAAGGCGGGCGGCCTTGCCGAGCGCGCCGACGCGGCTGAGAGTGGTGCTCCGGTCCGGCGCCACACCAGCGTAGGGAGAGATCTCGGGCGGAGGGAGCAGCGTGGGGGGGGCGTTCGGAAGCCAGCCCGCGACCGCCTCGTGAAGAGCCCTCGCGTGCCCCGCCTCGGGGAGCACCACGACGACCGGACGGCCCGCGCGCCGCGCGAGATCGGCGACGATCAGCGACAGGTAGCCGCCGCGGGGGCCGTGCACCGACGTGCGTGGCTCGGTGGCGACGCGTCGGACGAGCTCGTCGATCGGGTACCGCGTCGCCGCGAGAGCGCGGTCCGCGGCGAGGTCGATCACCCCACCGTCGGCGCCGTCGTCGGGAGAGGTCGGGTCGTCGTCGAAGCCGTCGTTCATGCCGACGCCTCCGGGTCGTCCGTCGGGTCTCGAACCTCGGCTTCGAGCCCATCGCCGTCGGTCCCGCCGTCGTCGTCGGCCGCGGCGCCGGCCCACTCGGGGACGACCTCTCCGTGACCGCTGCGCACCAACCACCGGTCGAGCGCCTCGAGCAGCGGGCGCGCTGACTCGCGCTGGAGGGCCGAGACCTGCACCGCGTCTGGGTAGGCGAGCCCGAGGTCGACGCGCTGGTCGGACGACAGGGCGTCGACCTTGTTGAAGACGAGCAGACGCGGCCGCTCGGTGTGCCCCAGCTCCTCGAGCAACGTCTGCGTCGAGCGCATCTGCGCCTCGAACGCCGGATCGGAAGCGTCGACGACATGGAGCAGCAGATCCGCCGCCTCGAGCTCCTCGAGCGTCGCGCGGAACGCCTCCTTCAGCTCGGCTGGCAGGTCTCGGATAAAGCCGACCGTGTCGGTCAGGATCAGCTCCCGCTCCTGCGGCGACCGGAGGCGTCGCGTCGTCGGGTCGAGCGTCGCAAACAGCTTGTCTTCGGCCAGGACGCGCGCGTGTGTCAGCGTGTTGAGCAGGGTCGACTTCCCGGCGTTCGTGTAGCCGACGATCGCGACCGTCGGGACGGCGCTGTCGAGGCGGTTCTTGCGTCGCAGCGTGCGATCCGCGCGCAGCTTCTCGATGCCCTGCTCCAGCAGGTGGATGCGGTCGCGCGCGCGCCGACGGTCCATCTCGAGCCGTGATTCGCCGGGCCCGCGGCCGCCGATGCCGCCCGCGAGCCGGCTCATGCCGGTGCCTCGTCCGACCAGACGCGGGAGCTGATACTTGAGCTGCGCCAGCTCGACCTGGAGCTTGCCTACGCCGCTCTGCGCGCGCTGAGCGAAGATATCGAGGATGAGCTGCGTCCGGTCGATCACCCGGAGCTGCGTCTGGCTCGTGATGTTCTTCATCTGGGCGGGCGACAGGTCCTGCCCGAAGATCGCGATGTCTGCGCCGAGCTGCAGGCAGCGGAGCTCGATCTCCTCGAGGGCCCCCTTGCCGACCGCGGTCTTCGGGTCGAGCTCCGCGCGGGACTGGACGTACGCCTCCTCGACGACGACGCCCGCGGTGCGGCAGAGCTCGCGGAGCTCGGCGAGGTTCTGAGCGTGCGCGTAGTCGGACCGCGTGCGCACGTAGACGATCACGGCGCGGTCCGTCTGCGTCTGGCGCCCTACCTCGCGCTTCGACTCGAACTCTCCCTCGAGGTCTCGGACGAAGTCGTCGAACGACCAATCGAGCGCCGACGCACGCGGCGCCTCGTGGGTTCGCCAGTGCTCACGGGCGGGGTTGTCCGGAATGAGGTGCGCCCAGCCGACGCGACCGGCCGACCCGTCCTGCTCGACGGCGATGGCGACGACGAGGTCGAGGTTGAGCTTCGAGAGGTCGGTCAGGTCGTCGTGCGAGAGCAGGTCGCCGCCACCGAGACGCGTGCGAATCAGTCGAAGTCCGCGGAACCGCGAGCCGCCGGCGCGAGCGCGGCCGAGGTCTGGTAGGTACAGGCGTCGAGCGTCACCGACGACGACACTCTCGACGCGGCCACGCCGGTCGATCAGGACGCCGACTGCGCGTCGCGTCTCGTCGCTGAGCTCCGCGAGTTGCGAGGCGAGCTCCGGCGTGAGCGGCACATCGGCCTTGAGTCGGCGCTCGCCGAGCTTCTCCAGAGCGCGTCGCTGGCTGGCCTTGAGCGACTGGACGTTTCCGTGGACGTTGGTGCCGATGGCGGTCTCCGACAGTGCAGGTGGCGAACCACCTAGAGCGGACCGCGAGCGCTTACCAGACATCGCCGCGGGAGTGAAGCGGCTCGCGCCCCGCGGCGCCGGCGACCGGAGCGACTACCGGCCGCGTCCTCGAGCGTCCGAGAGTTGCCTGAACCACGCAAACCTCGCCAACGCAGACGTGTGTGCCGCCAACGTGGCGCGCGCTGTGACGAGCGTGTACGGCTTGAGGGGTCACATTCCTCTTTCTTTCGAGTGTGCCCCCATGCCGAGCTCAGCGACGTCGATCGAGGCCTATCTGGCGGCGCTCCCAGACGACCGCCGCGACGTGATGACGCGCCTGCGCGAGGTCATCGACGCGGCTTTGCCGCCCGGCTTCGAACCGCGCATCCAGTATGGCATGCCCTCGTGGGTGGTGCCGCTCTCACGGTACCCGAAGGGCTACCACTGCAACCCCACCGACCCGTTGCCGTTCCTGAGCATCGCCTCGCAGAAGAACTTCGTCGCGCTCTACCACATGGGAATGTACGCGGACGCGGAGCTCCTCGCTTGGTTCCAGGCCGAGTACCCCAAGCACGCGCGGACGAAGCTCGACATGGGAAAGAGCTGTGTCCGGTTCAAGAAAGTCGCCGACATCCCCTACGCTCTGATCAGTGAGCTTTGCGGGCGAGTGACGCCGGACGCCTGGGTCTCGCGGTACGAGGCGAACCTCGCTAGGTGAGCGGGCCTAGAGCCCGGGCACCCGCCCTGCGAGCGCACGCTCGAGGTCTTCGAGCGACGGATCGGAGCCCAGTGCGTCGATCGCGTCGGGACTCAGCGTTGCTTGTGCGATTTGCTGTAGCAGCCCGATGCGTCCGCGCTCGTGTCCCTCGGCGCGTCCGAGCCTCTCTCCCTCGGCGCGTCCGAGCCTCTCTCCCTCGGCGCGTCCGAGCTTTCGACCGTGGTCGACCATGATCTGAGCGGCCGTCTTTCGCTCGCGCTTCCCGGTGTTCGGGATGGTGTCGTTCACTATGGCCTCGCTTATGCGCTCAAGTTGAGAGCTAGAGATCTTTCGGTCACGTTGCAACTCGGCCAACAGGTCTTGGGAGGCGTCGCCGGGAGGGTTCGCGGCGAAACGGACGACCCCCAGGTCCCGTCGCTCTCGAGCCGCGCAGCGTCGAGGATGTGGACGCGCGCCACGCCCCACGTCGTCAGACCGCGCTCAATGTTGCGCCCCACCGTCGGCCGCTCTCGCGGCCTACTTCCGCGCTGCTGCGATCAGGTCGGCCACCGCCAGACCCTGCGCGGCGAACAGCTCGTCGGGTGTGCCGCTGGTGCCGTACCGCGAGACCCCGAGCCGCTGGAGCTTCGCCGCAACGCCCGCGTCGCCCAGCGTCGCAGCCACGATGGCGCCCAGCCCCGTGTTCACGTTGTGGTCCTCGTAGGTCAGCAGCTTCTTCGCGGTGCGAGCGCACTCGAGGATGCACTCGACGTCGACCGGCTGGAGGCTCGACGCGTTCACGACCCGAAGGCCAAACCCTTCGGCTGCGAGCGTGTCCGACGCCTCGACCGCGCGGTAGACCATCGCGCCGAACGCGAAGACGACGGCGTCGTCCCCCGGGCGGAGCGTCGTCCAGCGACCGGGAACGAAGTCGCCAGCGAGGGCCGGCTCGCCGGTGGGCGCACCGATGGTCGGGAGCTTCGAGCGGCCCATCGCGACGACGATCGGCGCGTACCGCGTCGCCGCGTACCGCACGATCCGGTCGCACTCGTTAGCGTCGGCGGGGCTGTAGATCTCGAACCCGAACGTGCCGCGCATCAGCCCGACGTAGTCGATGCACTGGTGGGTGGGGCCGTCTTCGCCGACGTCGAGGCCGCAGTGCGTGACGACGACCTTCGGGGCGGCGCCGTTCTGGTCGTTCAGGCGCTGCTGGTTGTATGTCTCGGCCGTCGCGAACATGCCGAAGGTCGACAGGAACGGGACGATCCCCTCCTTCGAGAGCGCGCCGGCCAAGACCGCGGCGTGATGCTCCATGATCCCGACCTCGACGAAGCGATCGGGCGTCTCCTTGTGAAACGCGTTCATCTTCACCGACCCCTCGAGGTCGCACGACAGGCCCACGATCGGCCAGCCACCGCTCCCGTTCGCCACGGCGAGATCGTGGAGCGCATCGCCGTACGCGCTGCGGCAGTCCGTGACGAGGCCCGCCGCGTAGGTGCGTGGCGTCCCGGGCGTCACCCGAATGTCGCGGTCCACCGGGATGGTGTGGTCGTCGTGGCCCACCGACGCGGCGGCGCGCCGGGCGCGCAGCTCTGCCAGGTTCGGCTCCTGCCCGAACGCGGCGATCGCCTCGAGCGCGAGTGCGTCGGGGAGCGCCTGGCCGTGGTACTTCGCGTCGTTCTCGATCTTCGGGATCCCCTTCCCCATGACGGTTCGGAGCAGGAGGACGGTCGGACGGTCTGGCGATTCCGTCCCACCGTGCGTCGCCTTGCGGAGGGCGTCGTAGAGCGCCGCGAAGTCGTGCCCGTCGACATGGATCACGTTCCAACCATCCGCTTCCCACACCGCGGCGAGGTCGATGGGCATGATGTCGGCGGTGTTTCCGCCGATCTGCAGCCCGTTGACGTCGACCAGCGCGACGAGGCTCGACAGACGGTACTTGGCCGCGAACCGGCGCGCCTCCGAGACCTGCCCCTTCTGCTGCTCACCGTCTCCCATCAGGACGAACGTGCGGTAGCTGCGGCCGTTTAGGCGCGCGGCGAGCGCGAATCCGCAGCCAGCCGAGAGTCCCTGGCCGAGGTTGCCGGTGTTCCACTCCACGCCGGGCACGACGGACTCGACGTGACCGCCGAACCGGGAGCCCGCGCGCCGGAAGCCGACGTAGGCGTCATGGATGTCGAAGTAGCCGAAGTTCGCCAGCGTCGCGTAGACGGCGGGGGAGACGTGCCCGTGCGAGACGACGACGCGGTCACGATCCGGGTCGCGCGGCGCCGCGCTAGAGAGGTTTCCGTGCGCGTAGATCGTCAGCAGCGCGTCGATCGTCGACAGGCTGCCGCCCGGGTGCCCGCAAGTCGCGAGCGACACCAGCCGCACGATGTCTGCCGCTGCGACCGATCGGCGCGCGGCGAGGTCCGAGAGGGCGTCAGGCGCGAGCGAGGCGGCGGCGAAACCGGTAGACATCGGGGCTCCGGGGAGAGGCGGTGCGGCGCGCGCGACCTACCCCACGGCCGACGTTCTCGCAAGGACCCCCGCGGCGCATGACGGCGCCGAACGCGCGTGGCTCAGGGCTTTGAAGGAGCCGCGGGAGCTGCCGCGGGTGGCTTCGCGGAGCCGGTCGGCGCGGCCGCGGGCGGTGCGGCGACCGGCGCGGGAGGTGGGTTCGGCGGCGGCGGGACTGCGCTTGGCGCGACCGTCGCCGGGGGTGCTGTCGCCCCGCTGCCCTCCGGCGCACCGCCCGGCGTACCCGAGAGCACGAACGAGACCGGCGTAATGAGGCAGGCCCCGCCGCCATTGAGGATGCGTCCCTGGACGATGATCCAGTCGCCGACGGGGTGAGTGACGCCGTCGTTGTCTTTGACGGCGAGGTCCGACGCCGACCACCGGTCCGGCGGCTCGATCATCGCGTTCTTTCCGCGCCCGAGCCGAACGTCGATACGGAGGTTGGTGTTGCCGCCGATCCCGCGGTCCGAGAGCGCCATCTCGCAGGTGGTCCCGTCGCAGCTCATCATGCTGCCGGGCGCGACGAGGAAGCCCGCCGTCGAGACGGTCGTCCCGTACTCCGCGGTCGCGCAGACCTCGCTCAGCGGGATGACCGGCAGGTCCTTCGGCTGGCAGCCGGACGCAGCGGCGGCGAGCGAGAGCGCATTGGCAGCGAACAGGGCACGGTGGACTCGGCGCATCGGCTTCCTCGGGCGGCGGGGCACCTCCGAGACTAGCCCGGACGTGGGACGGCGTCGACTCGGTTCGCAGTCTGATCTAGCCTCGCGGGAGCTCGCTGGACCTCGTATCCCAGGCGCAACGCTGATGGTTTGGCTGGTCGTAAAATGGGCGGTCACCGCTACTCTGGTCGTGGCGCTCTCGGAGATCGCCTCGCGCTACTCGCGCATCGGGGGTGTGCTGGCGGCGCTCCCGACGGTCACGGTGCTGACGCTTGTCTGGATGCAGCTCGAGGGCGTCGATCCAGCACGGATCCGAGACCACGCGTGGTACACGTTCTGGTACGTCGTCCCGACGCTGCCGATGTTCCTCGTTTTTCCGGCGGTGCACGTGCGGCTCGGCTTTTGGCCGGCGCTCACGGTTTCGGCCGTCGTCTCGGTGGCGAGCTTCTTCGCGTTCGCGCGCGTCGTCGGCAGGTTCGGCGTGAATCTGCTGTGATGGGGGTTTGACATCGGCGTGACTCCGCGACGAGAATCTGCCGGCCCCTGTTCCCCAAGCTGATGCTCAGACTCGCTCCAGTGGCCGCCCTGCTCGCGTTGGCCTTCTCGGCCTGCGGCAGCGTAGAAGGCACCGAGCCAGACGGATCGGTTGACGCCGGCGGCGACTCGACGGACCCGGCGGTCGGGCCCGTTCTCCAGATCGGCACCGGCTTCCCCGAGCTCGAACCCCTCGTCTGCGGACAGGACGTCCCGATCATCCAGGGCATCCAGGGCGGCTACCACGTCTGGGGAGGGTTCGCGGCGACGGGGCTCGAACCTGGGACGATGGCGATCGACTTCGGCCTCGACGTCGGCGGCGTCGAAGTCGCGAGCGCGTCCTACGAGGACTCTCCTGTAGCAATCGACGGTCGCATCGACTACGCCGGCGTCGCTGTCATCCTGCACGCGGACCAGGACCCTGACGCTCTCTCCGGCACGGCGGCGACCCTGCGTGTCACCGTGGTGGATTCAACCGGTGCGTCCGCCTCCGACTCCGTCGAAATCGTCCCAATCTGCTGCTCTCGCTGAGCACCGCCCCCAAGAACCTGGTCGACCATGAACCCATCGAAGAAGTACGCGCTCTCCCTGATCGCCGCGCTCTCGCTGACCACCGCCTGTGGCGACGACAACAAGAGCGAGGATGCGGGAAACGGTGATGTGACGGTAGACGACACCGACGATGGCGGCACCGACCTCAGCGACGGCTCCGACGAAGACACCACCGAAGAGGTCGCCGAGGAGGTGACGGAGGAAGTCACCGAAGAAGTGACGGAGGAGGTGACCGAAGAGGTCACGGAGGAGGTGACAGAGGAGGTCACGGAAGAGGTGACCGAGGAGGTGACCGAAGAGGTCACCGACGACGCCACCGACGCCACCGAGGAAGTCTCGCCGGCCACCTGCGCCGACGACGGGTCCGAGGACGACGATGACTGGGAGCACGCGACGAACCTGACCGCCGACGAGCCCGTCCAGGGCCGAGTCGCCCGCTTCGGCGACGCGGACTACTACCACGTCTTCACGCTGCCCGGCTGCAACGTCATCATCGACGCCATCTTCACGCACGCCAACGGCGACATCTCCGTCGACATCGTCGCCGGAGACACGCGCGAGTCCCTCGCGTTCGCGAACAGCGGCGACGACGACGAGCACGTCGAGTGGATCGAGCCCGGCTTCGGCGGTGGTGACTACTTCGTCATCGTCCGAAACGAGACGCCCGGCACGTGCAGCGGGTACGGCATCATCTGGACCTGCAACCCCCTCGACTGATGGCAGTCCTCGCCTCGCGCCGCTCTCACCCCGCCCGCGCTGCCGCGCTCGCGTTCGCTCTCACTGCGTGCGGCTCCGACGCAGGCGACCCCGTCGGTGATACCGGAGCGGCAGACGCCGCCGACGTCTCCGCGGATGCCCAGGCAGACACGAGCGCGGACTCCGGAACCGACGGCGACGCCGCCGTCGACGATACCGGAGCCGGCGCGTGTGCGCCCAGCGCGGAGCGGTGCGACGGGCTGACGTCCGATCCCCCGCCCCGACTCAGCGAGCATGGCGCGGCCTACGTCGATGAGCTGCGCGAGATGGTGGTCTTCGGTGGCACGACCGGAGTGCCCGAGAACTGCGACCCCGCCGTCGCTTCCGAGTACGTCGACACCACTTGGGTCTACGACGACGTCTGTGGTGTTTGGGCCACGGCCGACGGCGCCGGGCCGAGCGCACGCGGGCGCCACGCGATGGCCGCCGGCGGCGGCAAGGTGTGGATGTTTGGCGGGCGGTACCGCGACGAAGGCCGGACCTCTGGCAACTACGACCTCTTCGACGACCTGTGGAGCTTCGATCCGGCGACCCAAACATGGACCGATACCGGGGCGACGGGGCCGTCGGCTCGGATGAACGCGGCGATCGTGTGGGACTCGACTCGTGACCGCCTGATCCTGTTCGGCGGAAACGCGTCGGCGAGCGGAGCCACGACCACGCCGCTCAACGACGTCTGGGCATACGACCCGGCGGACAACGCGTGGACGCAGCTCGCCCCTGGCGCTGGCCCGACCCCGCGCCTCGCCGTTGGAGCAACCTACGACCCCACGCGCGACGTCGTCGCCATCTACGGCGGCTTCGACACGCTCGCGTTTACCGGCGCCGTCTCGTACTTCCGCGAGCTTTGGACCCTCAGCTTCTCTGGCGACACCGGGGCGTCTTGGGAGCTCTCGAGCCGCAACTCCGGTCCCGACGGCCGCTTCGGATCTGCGATCGTCCACGACACGGTGAGCGACACCTACGTCGTCTTCGGCGGTCACGACGACCAAGCGCTCGGCAACCGCAACGACGCGTGGATCTTCGCGCCCGGCGGCAACATCTGGGGACGTCTCACGCTCGGCGACCAGCAACAGGCCGAACAGCTCGGCTTTTGCGACTTCCCGCCCGACTTCACCACCATCGACCCGAACCTCCCGGAGCGCCGTCACTACCACACGCTCGTTTGGTCCGAGGCGTGCGGTCACGCAGTGCTCTTCGGCGGCAAGACCGACTGCGGCGCGATCAACGACGTCTGGACCTACGCCGACGAGCAGTGGACCGAGGTCGTCACCGCGACCTCAGGTGAGTCTTGCGAGCGCTTCCAGTCGAACCCAGACAACTGCGCCAACCTCTGCTTCTGAGCATCGGCCCGGACGCTCGAATGGAGCTGCGCGACCCCCTCCCACGACACGCGAAGGTCGCCGTCCTCGGGCTCGGCGCCGCCGGACTCGGGGCCGTCCGCCTCCTCGACGCGCTCGGCAAGCACACGATCGCGACGGACAGGAGCACCGACCTTCGCGCGGAGCTGCCCGGCTCCGTCGAGCTGCGCCTCGGCTCCAACGACTTCGCGGGCGCCTCCGCCGTCGTGCTCTCACCCGGCATGAACCCGGACTGGCCCGAGAATGCGCGCAACCCCGAGCTGGCGCCCCTCTGGGCGGCGTGGCGCGCCGGCGAGGTCGAGGTCTGGTCCGAGGTCGACCTCGCCGCCGCCGCGCTCGACCGCCCCTGGATCGCCGTCGGCGGCACCGACGGAAAGTCGACGACCGCCGCCCTCGCGGCCCGGCTCGCCAATGCCACCGGGCGCGAGACCCTGCTCGGCGGGAACTCGTGGGAGGCGATGTCGTCGGTCGTCGCAGGCGCGACCGCCGCAGACGCGGCGGTGATCGAGGTCAGCGCGTTCCAGAGCTGGCGCGGCCACCACATGCGGCCGGCCGTCTCGATCCTCACCAACATCGCCGACGATCACCTCGACCACTACGCGTCGTTCGATGACTACGTCGACGCGAAGCTGCTGATCCACGACCACCTCGACGCCGACCACGGAGTCGCCATCGTCTGGGCCGGCGACCCGCGCCTCGCCGCCGCCGCGGGCCGCTTGTCGGAGCGTGGAGTCCGCGTCGTGCTCTACGACAACGGCCCGCGACCCGACGCCGAGAGCGCCGCGTGGCTCGACGGAGACCAGCTCCGCGTCTCCGGCCGCGTTGGCGACGTCGCCGCGCCGCTCGCCGCCCTGCGGCTCGCCGGCGCGCACAACGTCCGCAACGCGCTCGCCGCCCTCGCCGCCGTGGTCGCGCTGCCTGGGGCACGGCCGACCGCGGACGCGCTCGCCGATGGGCTGGCCGCGTTCGTCGGGCTGCCCCACCGCCTCGAGCTGGTGCGCGAGCTCGATGGCGTCCGCTACGTCGACGACTCGAAGGCGACCAACGTCCACGCCGCCGTCACCGGACTCCGGTCGCTCGCGCCTCCGCTCGTCGCGATCGTCGGTGGCGTCGACAAGCGACTCGATCTCGGCCCGCTGCTCCGCGAGCTCGCCGACCGAGCGCGGCACGTGGTGGTCATCGGCGAGGTAGCGGCGCGCCTCGAAGCCGAAGGCGCCGGTGTCGTCTCGATGGAGCGCGCCGGCTCGATGGAGGCCGCCGTCGTCGCAGCACGCGCCGCCGCGCGGCCGGGCGACACCGTCGTCCTGTCGCCCGCGTGCTCGTCGTTCGACATGTTCGCGGGGTTCGAGGCCCGCGGTCGCGCCTTCGCCGCCGCCGTTCGAGCGCTCGCGGCCCGCTAGCCGACGAACGCGCCCGCCGCGTCAGCTGTCGACGCGGCTCAGGCTCAGCGGCCGGCCCGCAAAGCGCGTGCGGTCGAGGTCGCGGAACACGCGCTCGGGCATTCCGCCGGGCAGTTCGACGAACGTCCACGTCGGCCCGACGTCGATCGTGCCGACGCGGCGCCCGTCGAGCCCGGCCTCACGCGCGACGTGCGCGAGGATCGCGCCCGGGTGCGCCCCGTCGCGCTCTCCGACCTCGACGCGGAACCACTCCATGCCGCGCCGCGGCGGACGGGGAGGGCGGACGTTCTTGACCGGGACTCGAGCTGGGCGCGTGATTCCCTTCGGTCGCGGCCGCGCCTCGACGTCGCTGTCGGCGACGGGCTCGTCGGTCCCTGTCCGCGTCCGTGGCGCGACACCGTGCGGCTTGGGCGCAGTCGCGCGCGGCGCCGGCGGCGCCGTGCGGTCCTGCACCGGAGCGACCTTCGCGAGGAACGGTCGATCGCCGTGTAGCGCCCCCGCAAGCGCAGCCGCCGCGAGCACCGGGTCGATCTTCTCCCGCTTGCACAGCGCCTCGAGCAGCGGCCGGAACTCCGACTCCGCGGCCCGCTCGAGGGCGCCGGTGATCCGCGCCTCGAACGCCGCGACGCGCCGCGAGTTCAGCTCCTCGACCGACGGGGGCCGCATCCGCTCGAGGGTCGCCCCGGTGGCGCGCTCGATCAGCGGGATCAGGCGTCGCTGGCGAGCCTCGAGGAAGAGGATCGCCTCGCCCGTGCGGCCGGCGCGACCCGTGCGTCCGACGCGGTGCACATAGGTCTCCGGGTCGGTCGGCGTGTCGTAGTTGATCACGTGCGCGATCCGCTCGACGTCGAGCCCCCGCGCAGCCACGTCGGTCGCGACCACGACGTCGATCTGCCCGTTGCGGAGCTGCTCGACGGTCCGCTCGCGGTGCGCCTGGCTCAGGTCGCCAGAGAGCGCCGCCGCGCGAAAGCCGCGGGCGAAGAGGGCGTCGGCGATCTCGACGGTCGCGGCCTTCGTTCGCACGAACACCAGCGCCGCGTCGGTCACCGCGACCTCGCACAGCAGCGCGAGCGCGGGGAGCTTCTCGTCGGGGTCCACTGGCAGATAGCGGTGCCGAACGCTCTCGGCCGCGAGCTGGGCGGCCGCGACGCGCACCTCTGCCGCGTCGCGCATGTGCTCGCGAGCGACCGCCCGGATCGGCGCCGGCATCGTGGCCGAGAAGAGCGTGACCTGCCGCGTCGAAGGCGTCTGGCCGATGATGCGGGTCACGTCTTCGAAGAACCCCATCCGGAGCATCTCGTCGGCCTCGTCGAGGACGAACACCTCGAGCTGAGCGAGGTCGAGGGCACCCCGCTCCAGGTGATCGATGATGCGTCCGGGCGTCCCGATCACGATCGACGCGCCGGCACGCAGCGTCGAGAGCTGCGGCCCGTACGCCGCACCTCCGTAGAGGCACGCGATGCGGTGCTTCGGCTTCAGCGCCGCGCCCAGGTCGCGGAACGAGTCTGCCACCTGCATCGCCAGCTCGCGCGTCGGCGTCAGCACCAGCGCGCGCGGTTCCTTGGCGGTCGCGGACACACGAGCGAGGATCGGGAGCGCGAACGCCGCCGTCTTCCCCGTGCCGGTCTGCGCCTGGCCCAGCACGTCGCGTCCCGCCAGAAGCAGCGGGATTGTCGCTGCCTGGATCGGTGTCGGCGCAGCAAAGCCTAGCTCCGCGAGCGTGGCGAGCATCGCGTCGGGGAGGCCGAGCCGCGCAAAGGAAGCGGACTCGACGTCGTCGGACAACAGTGGGGCGTCGTCGGTCGCGTCGGCTAGCGCAGGCGCCTCGTCGGATCCGGCCGGCGCGCCGTCTCTCGCGGCGGCGCGCCGCGGCTTGGAGTCTGGAGGAGTGGAGCGGCCCATGAGATCGACCTGTGCTGGAGGCGACCTGCGCCGCGCGCGCCCCGTACCCGACCGCCGACGCGGAATCAACACGAACCCTCGCGATTTGCGCCATCGTCGCGTCGCGCGGCGCGCTGCCCTCGACCCACGCTGCGGCTGTGATATGGCTGGGCCCGCTCGACCCTCGGCAGCAGCACAGCATGAACCGCTCCAGTCACGTCGCCCTTCGTTCCACGATCGCCCTCGTTGGCGTCGCCCTCGTCGCTTGCGGCGGCGAGACTGGCGGGCCCATCGACCTCGGAGACGTCGCCGCCGACACCGCAGACATCTCCCCGTTCGACACCGGGTCCGACGCCGCGACCGATCCCGGCGCGGGCGACAGCGACAGAGACTCGACCGACGCCGACCCCGACTCGCCGGACTCGAGCGACGCCGACGTCGAAGGTGACGGCGCTGATGGCGACACGAGCGCCGATGCACCGGATGGCGCCGATGCGTCCGATGGCGCCGATGTGCTCGACGGCAGCGACGCGTCCGACGGCGGCGACACCTCCGACGGGGGCGACGCCGCCGAAGAAGTCGTCGACGGCACGCTCGTCGGGCCGGCCGGCGGCACTGTCGACGCCGGCCCGGTTCGCGTCATTGTCCCGGCCGGCGCCCTCACGGTCGCGACGGCGATCGACATCGCGGTCGCAGCGGACCAGGACATCGACGACGGGATCACCCCTGCGACACCGGTGTATCTGTTCTCGCCGAGCGGCCTCAGCTTCGCCGTCGACGCACGGGTGGAATACGACGTAGACGACCCGGAGACCGCCTCGCACGTGTTCTGGACGGACGCAGACGGCGCCTTCGTCGCGCTCGAGTCCGACGTCGATGGCAGCGTCGTCTCCGCGCCGATCTCGCACTTCTCGCGCGGCTTCGTCGGCGTCTTCGACGCGGACGCCTGCGCAGACATCGTCTGCGACATGCCGCCCGCGCCGTCCTGCGAGGGCGACCAGCGTGTGGAGTGGGATCCCGTCGGGGTCTGCGACCGCGGAGGCTGCACCTACACGCGAACGCTCCACGAGTGCGGTGAGCGCGAGGCGTGCGACGCCGGCGCCTGTCGCCGCGTCCCGTCGCCCGGCGACCTCGTGATCTCCGAGCTCATGCCCAACCCCCAAGGCGACGACACCGACCTCGAGTGGATCGAGCTGCGAAACATCTCCGACGTCGCCCTCGACCTTCGTGGGCTCGTCGTCTCCGACATCGACGGCGCGCAGCGCTTCTCGATCCCTGCGTCTGTCCCGGTCGCCGCCGGCGCCGCCGTGGTCCTCGGCGAGACCACCACTTCGACGCCCACCGTCGCCTTCGCCTGGAACGCCGAGTCGTCGGCGTACACCCTCTCGAACACCGCAGACTCGGTGACGATCGCGTGGGGCGGCGTCGAGCTCGACCGCGTCGTCTACGCCACCGCCTCTGGATGGCCCGTCGCCGACGGCATCTCCATCGCGCTCGACCCCGCCGGGCTCGACGCCGCTCTCAACGACGACCCGACGTCGTGGTGCCGCGGGCGAGGCGCCTACGGTGTCGGTGGCAACCTCGGCACCCCCGGCGAGCCGAACCCTCCGTGCGACCAGTGCGCGGGCGTGGTCTGCGACGCGCCGCCGGCCACCGCGTGCGCGGACCAGGTGCTCGTATCGTACGCAGCCGCCGGGACCTGCGCGGCAGGCATCTGCACCTACGCGCCGACGACTCGTGACTGCTGGGCCGAAGGCGGCACCTGCGTCGACGCGGCCTGCTCCGTCCGCCCCATCGGGCCTGGGGACCTCGTCATCACCGAGTTCTTCGCGAACGCCGTCGACGCCGACGACAACCTCGAGTGGTTCGAGGTCGAGAACGTGACCGCCGACGTCCTCGAGCTCCGCACGCTGACCGTCGCGAACGCCGCCAACACCGAGCGCTTCGTTGTCGACGTCCCGCTGTCGATCGGCCCCGGCGCGCGGGTCGTGTTCGGCGAGACGGTAGACTCCGCCCCCGACGCGGTCGACTTCGGGTGGAACCGTGTCGGCGCGTCGTTCACCCTCGGCAACACGGCCGACCAGATTATCCTCCGCTGGCACGGGACCGACGTCGACGCGGTCGCCTACGACAACGGCGCCGGCTGGAGCGTGATCGAGGGCGCGTCGTCGTCGCTCGACCCGGCCGCGACGTCGGCAGAGGCCAACGACGCCCCCACCGCTTGGTGTCACGGCGCGGCGACCTACGGCGTCGGCGCGAACCTCGGCACGCCTGGCGCCGCCAACGACGCCTGCCCGCCGCCAGACCCGTGCGCCGACGTCGTCTGCGACTCCCCGCCCGCGCCGATCTGCGAAGGCATCGGCGCGGTGATCACGTTCACGGGCGGCACGTGCGTCGACGGAGCCTGCGAGTACGTGCCCGATCGGTTCGACTGCGGATTCTTCGGGGCGTGCGTCGACGGCGCATGCGTTGGTCTCGACCCCTGCCTGGGCGTGGTCTGCGAGACCCCGCCGAGCCCGTACTGTGTCGGCGACATCGTCCGAACCCCCTACGGGCCGGGTGTCTGCGACGTTGGCCTGTGCTCGTACGCCGATGAAGCCACCGAGGACTGCTCCATCAGCGCCGGCGCGTGCGTCGCGGGGAGCTGCCAGAGCCCCGCGATTGTCCTCGGCGAGCTGGTGATCACCGAGCTGATGGTCAACCCCGCCGGCACCGACGCCGGCTACGAGTGGTTCGAGGTCTACAACGCCTCGGCCCGTGCACTGAACCTCAACGGTGTGACCGTCTCTGACGACGGAACCGACGCCTTCGCGATCGGCGCCGACGTGATCGTCGCGTCGCACGCGCACGCCGTTATCGGCGCCTCGGTCATCGCCGCGCCCAACGTCGCGTTCGAGTGGAACGCTGCGGGAACGTTCGACCTCGCCAACACCGCCGACGAGCTCGTCATCCGCCTCGGGTCGATCGAACTCGACCGCGTCGACTACGACACCGCCGGCGGCTGGGCCATCCCGAACGGCGCGAGCCTCTCGCTCGACCCCCCGCTGACGACGTCCTCCGACAACGACGACCCGGCGAGCTACTGCACGGGCACCGGGGTCTACGACGGGCTCGGCAACCGCGGAACCCCCGGAGAACCAAACCTCTCGTGCGCTGCCACCGTCGCGCTCGCTCCCACCCCCGGCGACCTGGTGATCACCGAGTACATGGCGAACCCGACCGACGACACGACCGGCGAGTGGTTCGAGGTCGTGAACGCGGCCGGGCACACGCTCGACCTCCTCGGCCTCGTCATTCGAGACGACGATCTCGACGCGTTCACGGTGGGGCTCTCGACACTCGTCCCGGCTGGTGGCTACGTCGTCTTCGTGAAGACGCCCGGCGCCGCCGGCGCGGCCTCTGGCGCCGTCGAGGTGAACTGGGGTGGCGCCGCTGGCATGGCGCTGTCGAACTCCGCCGACGAGATCGTCCTGGAGTACGGCGGCACCGAGATCGACCGCGTCGCCTATGACGACGGTGCCGGGTGGCCCGACCCGACGAACGCGGCCGTGTCGTTCACCGGAGCCTTCACCGCGGACAACTCGCTCGCCGCCGCCTGGTGTGTCAGCGGCGGCACGTTCGGCGCCTCGGGCGACGGCGGGACGCCCGGCGCCGCCAACGTCTGCGCGCCGTAAGCTCGCGCCGCGCGTCTTAGGCTCGCGCTGTTGGGGGCGTGCGGACCTCGTAGGCGGGAGTGTGTGCAAGTGAGTGCTTGCCGTCCCGCCTCGCGGGTGCGACCCTTGCGCCGCTCGACAGGCCCCTCACGACGCTCCACGCATGAACGAGACGCGAATCCTCGGCGCTGACGGCTACGCGCACCCGCTCGAACAGCGCAGCCCCCTCGCAGACGTCGACATCGGCGACGCGCGCGCCCGCATCGGCCCGTTCTCGGTGCCGGCTGCCATCGCTCGGCTGCGCCTCAAGGAGTGGCAGCACTACTGCCTGCTCTCCCCAACGCACCTGGTGACGCTCGCGATCGTCGACGTGAAGTTCCTCAAGATCGCCTGGGTCCAGGTGGTCGACCTCGTGACCGGCGCGCGGTTCGAGCACCACCGGCAGCGCGTCGTCGCCGACACGCACCTCGCCCGGTCGCTGTGGGACGAGCGGAGCTGGTTCGAGACCCGCGGCTTTCGCCTCGCATTCCACTCGAACCTCCGCGACGGCGGGCACGGCATCGAGATCGACATCGCCCGCGCCGGCGACCTCCCGGCCGTCCGGGCGGCGTGGCGGTGTCACCACGATCTCACCCAGATCGAGCCACTCGTCGTGTCCATGCCCGTCAGCGCGGACCGCTGCGCCTACACCCACAAGGTGCCGCTCCCGTGCGATGGCTCGCTCGAGATCGACGGCGTCGCCCACGCGTGGGATCCGACCGATTGCGTCGCGATCCTCGACATCCACAAGGCGCACTACCCCCGCCACACGTTTTGGCGCTGGGCCACGTTCGCGGGGCGCGACTCCCGAGGTCGCGCCGTCGGGTTCAACCTGACGAAGAACGTCGTCCGCGACGACGAGAACCACAACGAGAACGCCGTCTGGGTCGACGGGCGCATCTCGCGCCTCGGGCCGGCGGTGTTCGACATGGACATCGACCGAAAGCTCGCCCCCTGGCGGCTGCGGACGACCGACGACCGCGTGTCGCTGACCTTCAGCCCCGTCGGTGCGCGCACCGAAGACACCGACGTCCCCGGCATCGCGCGGTCTCGGTTCCAGCAGCTCTATGGCCGCTTCTCGGGCCAGCTCCAAGCCGACGACGGCCCCGTCGAGATCGACGGCCTGTGGGGGCTCTGCGAAGACCACGACAGCATCTGGTGATGACTCGGCGCCGGTCGACACCGCCCTGGTCGACACCGGCTCCGTCGGCCCCTTCGCGCGCGCCGCGACACGGCACCGGCCGGAGCGTCCCCCGCACCCCATGTGCGGGTTGGCTCCGGCCGGCATCCCGTCCGTCGCGTTGCCCTGGTTCTGACGCTCCCGCGCGAACTTCATTCACGCGCCGACTGCACGCGTCTGCGCCGAGCGCCGTTGGCGGTTCTGGGGGCGGCACTGCCGACCCGGACCGAGCGCGAAGGGCCTCCCTGTGAGCGCCGTCGAGGCGTGCTTCGACGGGCTGGTCGGACCGACCCACAACTACGCCGGGCTCAGCCGCGGGAACGTGGCGTCGTCGACGAACGCCGGCGACACGTCGTCGCCCCGGGCCGCCGCCCTCCAGGGCCTCGCGAAGATGCGCCACTTGGCGTCGCTCGGCGTCGCGCAGGCGTGCCTGCCCCCGCACGAACGCCCGAACGTGGCGCTCCTCCGGAGCCTCGGGTTCTCGGGCGACGACGCGCGCGTCGTTGAGCGCGCCGGGCGCACCGCGCCGCACCTCCTCGCCGCGGCATCGTCTGCCTCGGCGATGTGGACCGCGAACGCCGCGACGGTCTCGCCCTCTTCCGACTGCGAAGACGGGCGCGTACACCTGACCGTCGCGAACCTCGCGAGCAAGCTACACCGGTCGATCGAGGCGCCGACGACCGAGGCCGCGCTGCGGGCCATCTTCGCAGACGCGCGCCACTTCGCCGTCCACGCCGCCCTCCCGGCGGCGGACCACGCCGACGAGGGCGCCGCGAATCACACGCGGCTCGCAGCGACGCACGGCGAACCCGGCGTCGAACTGTTCGTCTGGGGCCGCTCCGCCACCGGCGGCCCCGGGCCAGCCCACTTTCCCGCACGGCAGGCACGCGAGGCGTGCGAGGCCGTGGCGCGTCTGCACCGGCTCCGCGCCGACCGCGTGATCCTCGCCCAGCAGCACCCGGCGGCGATCGACGCGGGCGTCTTCCACAACGACGTCATCGCCGTCGGTCACCGCGACCTGCTCCTCTACCATGAGCACGCGTTCGTCGACCCAGACGGCGTGGTCGCGGCGTGCAGGGCCGCGCTCGGCCATCGGCTCACCGCGGTCTGCGTGCCGTCGCACGACCTCTCACTCGACGAGTGCGTGGCGACCTATCTGTTCAACACGCAGCTCGTCGACACGGCGGCAGGCCGCGTCCTCGTGGCCCCGGCCGAGTGCATGGCCTCGCCCCGGGCGAGCGCGGTGCTGCAGCGCTGGGTCGATGGCGGCCACATCGCGCGAGTCGACGCGCTCGACCTGCGCGAGAGCATGCGCAACGGCGGCGGCCCCGCCTGCCTGCGGCTGCGGGTCGTCCTGACCGACGCCGAGCGCGCCGCGGTCCTACCGACCATCTGGGCGACGCCCGAGCGGCTGGACTGGCTCGAGGGCTGGGTACGGCGCCACTACCGCGACTCGCTGACCCCCGCCGACCTGGCCGACCCACGGCTCCTCGACGAGACGCGCTGCGCGCTCGACGAGCTGACCGAGCAGCTCGGCCTCGGCTCGCTCTACGAGTTCCAGCGCGCGGGCGCCTGAGCCTGCGCGCTGGCGCGGGCCGCAGGCGTCACGGGCGCCGGTTCAGCCGAGCTGCTGCTCGAACGCGAGCTTCGCGGACTCGCCGAGCTCGTCGGCGATGTGCGCGATGACCGCGTACTCCTCGTCGGCGATCTTGTCGCCGAGCCCGAAGAAGCCGCCGCTGGAGCGGGCGATCTGCGCGCAGAGGTCGACGATCGAGACGCCGCGCTCGCCGCCGAGGTCGCGGAGCAGGTGGAGCGTCTCCTCGAGGAAGTCGTCGGACGGCCGCTGCTCGAGCAGCGCGGCGACGAGGAGCCACGCCTCGCTGTCGCGGGCGATCCCACGCTGCGTGAGCGCGCGAAAGATCTGGGTGCGCTCCTTCTGACTCACCGAGCCGTCGGCCCACGCGACGTGGATGAGGGGCAGCAGGTCGAGCACGCGGGCCGTGTCGCCATCGAACCCGAGCGCGCGAATGCGCTCCAGCAGCGCCTCGTCGTGCGTCTCGAGCGTCTCGGCCACGCGGCGACGCTCGGCGAGCTCGGCAGCGGCCCGCTCGAGCTCGCGCCGCCGCGCCTCGCGCCGCTCCATCTCTTGCTGGTGAAAGTAGTTCTCTTCTTCGGTCGACATCGGATCACACTCGGCCAGGGTCGTCTCCGCGCGGCTTACCGAACGCGGACGAGACGGTCAACGCCGCGACACGAGCCCCTAGTCCCGCCGCGCTCCGCACCGCGGTGCATCGGCGATGAATGAACCTTCGGGCCAGACGTCAGAACCCGGGCAACGCGACGGACGGGATGCCGGCCGGAGCCAGCCCGCACATGGGGTGCGGGGGACGCTCCGGCCGGTGCCGTTCGTGGACGGTGGCCACGCCGTCCGGCGCCGCCGGGCCGCCCCACCGCCGCCCGTCACGATGTAAGGGCGATGCCATGCATCGCCCCCCGGCCGCAGGCCGGCCCCCACCCGGCAGACGTCCCACCGTCCCACCGTCCGCCCCCCAGCGCACCGCCCCGCCGCCCGCCCCGAGGGTGGGCGGACCGCGACGCCGCGCGCAGGCACCCATCCGCGACGGCCATCCGGCTCGGTGCGCCCCACTCTGCCCCCACGTTGGGCCCCCCCAGGATTGCTCAGCCGAGTTCGTGGAAACTTTTCCGCAGTTCGTACGCGGGGGGATCCCACCCGCCACGGTTCTCTGCGATCGTGGCGTGGCACGAACGCGAAACGGCGCCGATGCGGGCTAGCTGACGACGCCGTTTCAGTGACCAACCGGTCGAGGAGGATCATGGCAAAGCGTCTCATGCGTCGTCAAGCGGCGACGTCGAAAGGTCTGGTGAGGCGGCTGAGAGAGGTGCCGCTCTCGATGCTGCGGGACGAACGGTGTCGAGCGAAGTACCAGCTCGAGGGCGTCGTTCGCCTCGGCATCCTGACGCTCGCGAGCGGCGGGAACTCGCAGCGGGAGTTCGAGGCACGCAGCGAGCAGCTGGTCGACCGCGCGACGTCGACGATGCTGGGCTTTGGGGGCGAGCGGATCGCGGACAACACCTTCGGCGCGCTGCTACCGCGAGTCGACGCAGGGCAGCTGCGTGACGCGCTGCACGCCATGGTGAAGGCCGAGCACCGACGCGGCACATTCGGGGGCACGCTCCACGACCGCCGGGTCGTCGCGCTCGATGGGAAGGTCCTGGCGCCGGTACGACTGCGATCCTTGGTCAGCGCGGCGCGCGGTGCGCTTCGCGCGGTCAACGACCCGCGCAGCACGGAGGCGTCGTGGGCTCCGGACGTCGACGAGCTGCGGCGCGTGCTGAAAGCGGCCGGGATGGAGTACGTCCAGCTCGTCTCGCCCTCGAAGGGGCCCGTGTATGGCCTGATCCGGATGCACCGATGGACGCTCGTCTCGAGCGGTGCCGCGGTGGGAATCGACGAGCGTCCCCTCGACGGGACGGCGAACGAGGTCGGGTCTGCCGTGGAGAGCTTCGACCAGCTGATCAGCGCCTACGGGCGCACAGGCCTGTTCAACACGGTGACGGCGGATGCCGGGAACACCTCGCTGGCGCTGGCCAAGCGAATCGCCGAACGCAACATGGCCTACTTCCTCTGCATCAAGACCCCGCAGGGCGAGATCTTCCGCGAGGCGAAGCGCCTCCTCCAAGGGCGCGCGTCGCCGGACTACTCCGTCTCCGAGGACAACCGGGGAAAGGACATCACCTATCGTGTGTACACCGCCCCCCTAGACGGGGACTGGCACGGCTGGGTCCACGCACGTCAGCTCGTACGCATCGAGCGAATCGTGTCCTCCCGAGGCGGCACAGAGGAGTCTCGGGGGAATCGCTACTACGTCACCTCGCTGACCCCAGAAGCGCTGCCTGGCCTCGGTGCCGCGACCCTCTCTCGAGGTCACTGGCGCTGCGAGAACGAGGGACACTGGACCGCCGACGCCATCTTCTTCGAGGACGCCCATCGGGCGCCGCTGAGCCGGCATCCGAAGGGGATGCTCGTCGGTTCGCTCCTGCGCATGATGGCTCAGAATCTGCTCGCCATCCTCCGGACGCTGAGCCGAACCCGCGACGGCGACAAACCCGCTTGGCGCACCGTCCGGCATCACATCCTGATGCTCCTCTTCGACACCGTCCTCGACACCGGAGAGTTCGACGCTGCCGCCTGACCTGCCCGCATCGGCGCCGCGTCGTACAACCCGAGTCGTACCAGCCCACCGCGTGGGGTAGGGGCACTGCGCTCAGAGCTCGTGCTTCGACGGTGCGTCCCATCCAACCCGGCTCCAGACGGCGACCGTCCCACCGTCGCTGATCAATCCTATGGGCCCCCCACGCTGGGTTGTCTCCGACGCGCCCCCTCGGTACCATCCCCGGACGTCTCGCCCCTCCGCCTCGGTGTCCGATGAGAACACTGCGCTCGCTCGTGCTCGTCTGCGCGCTCGCCGCCATCGCCGCCTGTGGAGACCGCGACTCTGGCACCGAGTCAGGGACTCGGGTCCCCGATCGCACCGGCGACGCGAGCGACGCCGATGGGGCCGAGTCGGACGGGCAGCCGGCCGAAGACGTCACACGGGTCGAGCTCGGCCTTGACACCGAACCCGATGGCGCCGTCGACGGCGACGCCTCCGCGGAGGTCGACGTGGCCCGCCCAGATGTCGATGCCGGCGGCGTCAACGACCTCTGCCGCGACGTCGACATCCTGTTTGTCATCGACAACTCCGCGAGCATGTCCGACAACCAGCGGAGCGTCGTCGCTTCGTTCCCCGGCTTCCTCGACGCGATGCGCGAGCGGCTGGCGTTCGCGGTCAGCTTCCACGTGGGCGTCGTCACGAGCGACGCGTACCGGTACAACGCGGCGGGCTGCACCGACATCGGTGACCTCGTCACCGCCACGGCCGGCCTAGAGTCGTCAAACGCCACGTGCGGACCTTACGAGGGCGGGACTCGCTATATCGACGGGCTCGACCCAAACATCGACGAGGACTTCGCGTGCGCGGCCCAGCTCGGTGTCTCGGGCGACGACAACGAGCGCGTGATGCGGGCCCTGCTCAACGCGATCGATCCGGCACGCAACGCCGAGGGAGCGTGCAACGCCGGCTTCCTGCGGCCGGACTCCCTCCTCGTCGTCGTCATGATCTCAGACGAAGACGACGCCGACGACGGGTCGTGCGGCCCCGACGACTGGCCGTGCACGCCGAATGGGAGTGGCGGGACCGTGAACGACTGGATCGCCGAGCTCACCACGCTGCGGCCGTCCGCCACCGAAGACATGATCGTGCTCTCGCTGATCGCGCGCTACCAAGACTCCTCGTGCGGAGCGCAGCAGGCCGCGCGCCTCGTCGGGTTCACGCTCCGGTTCGGAGAGCGCGGGCTCATCGGCGACATCTGCGCGCCGAGCTACGACGCGTTCTTCCTCGAAGCGCTCCCGCTCATCGACGACGCCTGCAAGTACAGCGAGTAGGCCCGCGTCGGGCCCGCGGGCTCAGGCCGCCGTCAGTCGGTCGTAAGCCCCGTCAGCACCGCGTCGACGCCCGACACGACCAGCCCGATCGACGCCGCGTCGGGGGTCCCGTCGCCGTTCACATCGATGTCTTCCTGCACGAGCGCCCGGAGCAGCCCCTCGAGGCTCGCGGGGTCGACCGGCAGAGAGTCCGCCGGGAGTGAGCTCAGGGCGGTGATCAGCTCCGCCCGTGGCACCGCGCCGCCGAGGACGCCGTCGAGCCTCGTCACGCGATCGCCAGAGATCGTGACCGTGCCCTGGAACCGGACGTCGTAGAGCGTGATCGTGACCGAGGCGTCGCCAAACGGGAGCGTGAACGGGAACGTCGTGCCGCGGCCTCCCGCCGACACCGCGGTGCCCGCCCGCGTGGCCTCGAGCGTCACCACCGGCTCGCACGTGTCGCGGGTTAGCGTCGCCGGCGACACGCGGTAGCGGCAGCCGCCGTCCGCAGGAGTGCACGCGGAATCGACCGGGTCGAGCTCGCCCTGGTGGAACGCGATCTGGAACGGGTTGAGTCCGATGTCGTCGATGTCGAGCACGAGCACCAGCGAGCCATCTGCGACGGACTCCGTCAGCGACGGGTTCACGAAGCTACCGATCACGCCGAGCGCGTTGTGGCGGCCGTCGGAGCAGTCGGTCGGCGGGCTGCACGTGCTCGGGTTCAGGTCCAGGTCCAGGGCCTCGCCGGGGCGGCCCCCGCTTCCGATGCGCAGCGCCGTCAGCTTCACCGCCTGTCGGCCGAAGTGCGGCTCGCAGGTGCACTCATTGACGGCCGGCAGGCAGCGTCCACGCACACACGCGTCGCCCGTCGTGCAGTCGATGCCGTCGTCGCAGGCGCCACCGTCGATCGGCTCGAACGTGCAGCCGGAGTCGGGGTCGCACGCGTCGGCCGTGCACGGGTTTCCGTCGTCGCACGTACGCGGGCGGCCTCCGCAGGCGCCGTCTTCGCAGCGGTCCGACACCGTGCAAGCATCGCCGTCGTCGCACACCGCCGTGTTTGCCTCTTGTGTGCACTCGGCGGTCGCCGGGTCGCACAGGTCGGTGGTGCACGGGTCACGGTCGTCGCAGATCGAGACGGTGCCGGTGCAGCACGGGTTCAGGTTGGGGAGATACGAGCAGCCGGCGAACGGATCGCACAGGTCGATCGTGCAGGCGTTCCCGTCTTCGCAGTTGGTCGGCTCGGTGGCACCGCACACGCCGTCGGTGCAGGTGTCACCCGCGGTGCAGGCGTCGCCGTCGTCGCAGGCGGCGCCGGTGAGCGGCTCGGACACACAGCCGAGCTCGGCGTCGCAGCGGTCGGCGGTGCAGTCGTTGCCGTCGTCACAGCCGAGCGGCGCGCCCTCGCACATGCCGCCAAAGCACGCGTCGGCCTCTGTGCACGCGTCGCCATCGTCGCACGCGACGCCGTCGGGGCGGTGGTCTTCGACGCAGCCCAGCGCCGAGTCGCAGCGATCGACGGTGCAGTCGTTGCCGTCGTTGCAGACGAGCGCCTCTCCGCCACACACGGCCTCGGCGTCGCACACATCGCCGGCCGTGCAGGCGTCTCCATCGTCGCACTCGTCGCCGGCCGCCCGCGGCGTGAACGCCCGCGTGTTCGTGTCGGGAGCGCAGACGAGGCACGGCGTGCCGGGACGGGAGTCGCCGCGCGCGTAGCAGACACCGTTGATCGCGCACCGGTTCGCGAGCGGAGACCACACGCAGTGGCGCAGCTCGGCGTCGCACCGGTCCTCGGTGCACGCGAGGCCGTCGTCGCACTCCGAGTCGGCGCTGCACGAGCGCGGCGGCGCCGTGTCGTCGGGGACCACGTCGACGGGCGCGTCCGGAGTCGCGTCCGGGGTCGTGTCCGAGTCCGCGGTGTCTGCGGTTGAGTCTGCGACGTCGTCTCCGGCGTCCTCGAGGTCGTCGCCGACGTCGGAGCCCCCAGTGTCAGCGGTCGCGTCACTCGCGGCGTCGATGATGATCGGGCCGGCATCGTCGGAGCCCGCCTCGGTGCCGCACGCGACGAGGAGGGAGGCCAGCAGCAGTGTGGATCGGCGAATCATCGGACCAACGCTCCTTCGACGATCGAGTTGCCGCCCGACCGCAGAACGCGGCTCGGGACGATGCGGATGATGGTGCCGGCGGGGAGCCCGGCGATCGACGACGACAGGTCGATCTCGGGCAGCGGGAATGACCCCAGCGCGTCGCCGCCGAGCAGCCCTGTCAGCGAGGGGACGAGGTTCTCGCGGAGGAGCTGCTCGACCACCGGCTCGACGGACAGGAACGCCTCGTCGCGGACGGAGACCTCGAGGTCGACCGCTTCGACGTCCGAGACGGCGATGGCGATGCCATCGGTCGACGCCGAGAGCTCGAGCCGCGCCTGCAGGCTCACGTAGATGACCATCGCCACCGGCACGCCGAACAGGCGCATGTCGGCGTCGATGCGAAGGTCGCCGATGTGGAGCCCGAGTCCGTCTGCCGGTGCGCGGCCGCAGTCCGAGGCCGTCGGCTGCAGCATGCCGCTCGCGACGAGCGTGAGGTCCGAGATGCCGTAGGCCGACAGGTCGACGCCGCCCAGCAGCTCGGGGGGCACGTCGAACTCCAGCAGACCGCCTCGCCATGCGGCGTGCAACACCTGGTTGATCAAGTCGTCTGACAGGACCACCTCGAGCGGCGCCGAGCCGGGGATGACGAGAGTCTGTGTGGTCGTGCCGCAGCCACCGCGGCGCGCCGAGCCGAGGTTCGTGTATGGCGTCACCACGGCGTAGGGGGCCGACGTCGCGCGCAGCCGCATGCGCGCGCCAGAGTCGGTCCATCCCACGGAGCTCCAGTCGGAGTAGAGTCGGAGGTCGATGGGGTCTCCGCCCGCCAGAGACGGCAATGGGACGTCGAAGTCGAGCGCGAACGCGTTGAACGCGTCGCCCAACGCGGGACCGAGCGCGGACGCCAGGGAGCTCTCGATCGCGTTCTCGAAGTCGCCGCTGACGTCGCCGACGATCAGGCTGATCAGCCCGCCGAGGAAGCACGAGAAGTTCAGGTTCCCACCCGCGATTGTCGCGTTGATGTTCGTCAGGTTGGTCTGGAGTGTGTGGTTTGCCGCGACCGTCATCTGGACATCGGCGTCGACGGTCAGGCTCGTGGCTGTGTAGTCGACGTTTCCGCTGCACGCCCAGCCGCTGATCGTCAGGGCAGCCCGCAGGTTCGGGATGCGCGCGTTCACGTGCATCCCGGCGGGGCGCGCGTCGAGCGTGGTCGTCGGCGTCCCGAACGTGACGGGGTTCGAGCCGCGCGTCCGGACGGTGTGGCCGAGGCTCTCGAGCACCGGGTTCGGGAGCAGGGCGCCGAGGTTGTAGTTCTGGATGACGAGGTTGAATACGCCCGCGAGCACGTCGAGCGTCGGCTGGCCGAGCCAATAGCCCAGTCCCGGGTCGACCGGGCCGGCGTTCATCGAGCTCACAGACGGAGTGTCGTAGCCAGGTGCCCAAACATAGGACTGGACGCGCCGGCGCGACGACCCGAACGAGTCCTCGGCCTCGAACGACAGGATGTTTCCGCCGACGGGCGGCGACATCGGCACCGAGAAGTCACCGTCGACCAGCGAGACCGGCGACCCGTTCAGCGTGAACGACGTGATGGAGCCGGCGCCGCTCTCGACGTGTCCGCGCACGACGAGCTGCCCGCTGCTCAGGAGCGTGGCGGCGCGTGGCGGGTAGTCGACGGTGATCGTCGGGCGGCATGCGTTGCTGATGATCAGCGTGTGTGCGCACCCCGTGGCGGCGTCGCAGGTGTCTTCGGTGCACGCGTTCCCGTCGTCGCAGTTCCGCGGCGAGCCGAGGCACGCGCCGTCGCTGCAGGTGTCGGCGACGGTGCAGGCATCGAGGTCGTCGCACGCGTCGGTGTTGTTGGTGCGCACACACCCGACCGACGACTCGCACACCTCGTCGGTGCATGGGTTGCTGTCGTCGCAGTTCAGCGGCGTGGTCCCGGGCACACAGCCGCCGTCGGCGCACCGATCACCGACCGTACACGCGTCGAGGTCGTCGCAGAGATCGGTGTTCGGGACGTGCGCGGCGCCGACCGGGTCGACGCAGACGTCGTCGGTGCACGGGTTAAAGTCGTCGACGAACAGGTCGTCGCCGCGGCACGCCCCCTCGGTGCAAACATCCGCGACGGTGCAGACATCGCCGTCGTCGCACGCGACCGTGTTGAACGGGAACACACAGCCAAGCCCGGGGTCGCAGCGCTCGTCCGTGCACGGGTTGTCGTCGACGCAGCGGTCGGCGACCGAGACATGAGAACACCCGGCGAGGGGCTCGCAGCGATCGAGCGTGCAGAGGTCCCCGTCGTCGCACGACCGCGCGCCGGCGCCGGCGATGCAGACGCCCTCGGCGCAGATGTCGCCGACAGTGCACGCGTTCCCGTCGTCGCACGCGACCTCGGTGAGCGGCGTGTGGACGCAGCCGCCCGCCGGGTCGCACGTGTCGTCGGTGCACGGGTTGTCGTCGTCGCAGTCGCGCACGCCGTCGGCGAGACACGCGCCGTCGACGCAGACGTCGCCGGTCGTGCACTGGTCGCCGTCGTTGCACTCTCCTTCGGCCGGGGCCGACAGGCACTCGCCGGTGTCGGGATCGCACGCGCCAGACAGGCACGCGTCCGGCGCGCCGCACACCTTCAGCGTGCCGACGCACGCGCCGTCTTCGCAGCGGTCGTCGAGCGTGCAGAGGTCGCCGTCGTCGCAGCTCCCCGCGTCGTTCGGCGACCAGCCGACCCGCGACACGGCCGCTTGGCAGCTCTCGCACGGGTTGTCTTCGTTCACGGTCCCGTTGGCGATGCACTCGCCGTCGACGTCGCAGTGGTCGTCGGGGCAGCGGCTCGGGATCGGGGTGGTGTCGGCGTCTTCGTCCGCGACGTCTGGCCGGACATCGGCGACGACGTCGGGCTCGTCGCCGGTGTCGGGGCGGTCGGGCACGTCGGCGTCGGTCGTGTCGGTCGCCGTGTCGGCTCCTCCGACGTCAGCACCGCCGTCGACTCCGACGCCCGATCCGGGACCGTCGCCGCACGCCGCCGCGAAGGAAGTGGCGAGGGCCACAACCACCAGAGCCAGAGTCGTTCGCATCGTCTGCACCGCGTTCGAGGCCGAGATCGGCCGCGCGCACGGTACCCGAGCCGCGCCTCCGACACAACGCGGCGCAGCGGCTCCCTTCGTGCCCCCGTCGACCTCCGCGACGACTCACCCCCGCTACCGCTGCACACCGCAGGATCGGCCGGCGCGCCGCCGGCTAGCCGCCTTGCGCCGCCGACACGACCTCGACGCGTGACCCTGTCACCAGGTGTGTCACCTGCCAGCGCGAGCGCGGGACCACCTCTCCGTCGAGCGCCACGGCCACCCCCCGAGACTCGACGCCGATGCCCAGCGTCGCGAGCGCATCTGGCAGCGTCGCGCCCGCGCGCAGCCGCAGCGGCGCCCCGTTGATGCTCACTTCGATCTCGTCGGTTTCGTTCATCGTACCCCCCGCGGCGCGGCGCCGAATCTCCCCACGCCAAACGGCGCAAGGGACGCCGGGACCCTCCGCCCCAACACCGCCGCCGCGACCCCGTCGATCGACGCCGGCGCCTGCTGGATTCCGTTCCTGTAGTGGCCCGTGCAGAAGAACAGCCCGCCGACGTCGCAGCCGCCGAGTATCGGGCCGTTGTCGCGGCTCGCCGGCCGAAACCCGGTCCAGACCTCCACCAGCTCGAGCTCGTAGATCGAGGGCACGACCGCGTAGGCGCCGTCGAGCAGCTCCCAGACGCCACCCGCCGTGACCCGGTCGTCGAACCCGCGGTCCTCGGAGGTCGCGCCGACGACCCAGCGGTCGGCCTTCGGCGCGAGGTAGGCGTCTGGCGAGCGGATCACGTGCCCCAGGGTCAGCGCCGGGTCGCGCGCGACCGCCAGCATCTGCCCCTTCACCGGCCGAACCGGCGGGCGGTGCGGCTCGAGGCCGTCGACGGCTCGGCTCCACGCTCCCGCGGCGACGACGACCTGCCGTGCGCGAACGCGCCCGCCGTCGGCCATCGCCACGCCGGCGACCTCTCCGGCCGACACCTCCACACGCGCGCACGACGCGCCCCGACGCACGGTCGCGCCTGCCCGCGTCCCGGCGACCTCGACCGCTGGCAGCAGCCGCCGCGGGTCGACTTGGTGCTCGCCCGGGCTCCAGGTCCCGGAGTGCACGCGCGGCGACAACAGCGGCTCGCGCTCGCGGCACGCGGCCCCGCCGAGGCGCTCGACGTCGAGCCCCCGCGACCGCTGGTATGCAAACAGCCGCTCCTGGGCCTCGGCGTCATCGCGGTCCACAGCGACGACCAGCGAGCCGCACGGGTCGAACCCGACGTCGGCGTCTGCCGCCGCGGCGACCTCTGCGGCGAACTCCGGCCACAGACGCTGGCTCGACTCGGCGAGCTCGAGCAGCTCCACCTCGTCGAAGTCGAGCTCCGCATACGGCGCCAGCATCCCCGCCGCCGCCCAGCTCGCGCCCCTCCCCGCGGCCGCCGCGTCGACACACACGACGGTTCGGCCGGCCTGCGCGAGGCGCCACGCGATCCCGAGCCCCATCAGCCCGCCGCCGACCACCGCCACCTCCGCCTCGAGCTCGAGTGGCTCGCTCGCTGCTGCCGCTGTCGTTGGCTGCCGAACCAGCTTCATCGGCTGGGTGGACGCGTCAGGAACGCCGCGCTCAGCATCAGCTGGCCGGCGGGGACGGTCGTCGACAGACCCACGCCGCCGGTGATGTCGAGCGACACCGTGTCGACCGGCATGAACCCGACTCCGCCGCGCACCAGCGTCGCGCTCGTTCGCAGCTCGTCGACCCTCAGCACCTCGATGAGCTCGGCGTACACGTCGCACCAAACCGTGGGCTCCCACGTGCCTCGTCCGCTCAGGGGGATCGAGACGTAGGCGGGGCTCTGCGCGGTGTTGAAGTCGACGCCGGCGTTCGCGTCGATGAGGAAGTCGCCGACGCGGACGGTGTAGAGCACGGCCGCGCCCAGGGTGGCCCCTTCGGTGCCCAGCTCGCGCGCCAGGCCGGCCTCGACACGGCCGCGGATCGCGAGCGACTGCGGCGTCGACGACGACGGCAGCCGGAGCCGGAACTTTCCGTCGACGTAGGGGTTGCCGAGCCCGCCGTAGCGGCCGAACTCGTCGCTCTCGCTGAAGCTGAACAGGTGCCAGCCGACGCGGCCCTCGAACACCGGCGAGACGGCGTACCCGACGAGCAGCTCGGCGCTGTGGACGTCGAGGTCGTGCGCGACAGGTCCGTCGAGCGCCGCGATGTCGAGCCGGTATGCGGCCTCGACCTCGAGCAGGCCCGTCATCGACAGCGTCGCGGTCTCGGTGAACGTCCGGAGCGTCGGGGTCACCTGCAGCGCCGCCGCGGCCGGGTCGGGGGCGTCTTGCGCGGCGGCGACTGCGCAGAGCGAGAGGATCGCCAGGGATGAGGCCGCCGCGACGACGCGGGCGGAGAGGGTCGTGGTCATGGTGCCGTACCGCGCGGTGCGTGTCCGACACGGAGATAGCCTGTCTGCGGGGGCGCGCAAAAAAGCGCCGCTTCGCGCTCCGCGGTGCCGGTGGCTCAGCTTGCGTACAGCGCGTCGAGCTCGGCTTGGTAGCGCGCCTGCACGTTCCGGCGCTTCACGCTGAGCTTGGGCGTGAGCAGGTCGTTCTCGGTCGAGAACCCTTCGGCCAGCAGCGCCCAGCGCTTCGGGCTCTCGAAGCCCTTGAACTCGCCGGAGAACTTGCGGAGCTCGGCGCCGATCAGCTCGTGGACCGACGCCGATCGGGCGACGTCGGCGTTGGTGGCGAGCGTCTCGCCGCGGGCCGACGCCCACGCGCGGCAGGCGTCGAAGTCGGGGACGACTAGCGCGACGTTGTGGGGGCGGTTGTCGCCGAAGAGGAAGACCTGGTCGATGTAGCCGGAGAGCTTGAGCTGGTCCTCGAGCGGCGTCGGCACGACGTACTTTCCGTTCTCGAGCTTGTACTGCTCCTTGAAGCGGCCGGTGATGCGCACGAACCCGTCGGGATCGACGCACCCCATGTCGCCCGTCTTGAACGCGCGCAGGCCGTCGAGGTCGAAGATGACCTCTGCCGTGGACTCGGGGTGGTTGTGGTAGCCCTGCATGACGTTCGGGCCGACGACGACGAGCTCGCCCTCGGCGCCCTGGGGGAGGGCGTGACCGTGCTCGTCGCAGACGAAGATGCTGACGCCGGGGATCGGCTTGCCGATCGTGCCGATCCGGCGCGCGTCGGGGCGGTTCGCGGTCGCGATGGGCGACGTCTCGGTGAGCCCGTAGCCCTCGAAGACGACGATGCCGATGTCGTCGATGAACTCGGCGACCTCGCGCTGCAGCGCGGCGCCTCCGCTGAAGGCGAACTTGAGGCGGCCGCCGAAGCGCGCGCGGACCTGCGCGAAGATGCGCTCGTCGAAGAACCGATGCTGCAGCTCGACGAGGGCCGACTGCTGCCCCGTTTCGGCCAGCTTGCGGCGCCGCGCGGCGACGGCGAGCGCGTGGTTGATCAGCAGCCGCTTGACCGGCTTCTCTGCCGCGAACCGCTTCTGCACGCCGTCGTAGATGCGGTTGAAGACGCGCGGCACCGAGAACAGGACGGTGGGCTTCACGAGCTGAATGTCGTCGAGCAGCGTGTTGACGCTCTCGGCGACGCCGATGGCGGCCCCGGCGCTGAGCATCCCGTGCAGCTCGGCGGTCTGTCCGAACGAGTGCGCCCACGGCAGGAACGAGCAGCTGACGTCGGCCGGGTCGCGCGGGATGACCGAGTTCACGGAGTTGAGGTTCGACACGAAGTTGCCGTGGCTGAGCACGACGCCCTTCGGCTTTCCGGTGGTCCCGGACGTGTAGATGAGGCCGGCGGTCTCGTCCCAGTCGGGCTCGATCGCGGCGACCGGTGCAGAGCGGCCGCGCGCGAGCCACGTCGACCACGCGTGCGGCGCGTCGGAGGGCGCGTCGAAGCAGACGACGTCGCGCAGTCGGCCGACCTTTCCGGCCATGCCGCGCGTCTTGTCGTAGATCGGCGTCGTCGACACGAAGAGCACGGTCGCGCCTGCGTCTTCGAGGATGTAGCGCCAGTCCTTCTCGAGCTGGGCCTCGTACATCGGGACGAAGTGCGCGCCGATGCCGTAGGTGGCGTAGGCGGCGACGGCCCACTCGAGGCGGTTGTTCGAGATGGCGGCCACCTTGTCGCCGCGCTCGACGCCGGCGCCGACGAGGGCGGCGCGCATCGCGTCGACGAGCTCACCGAGCTCCGCGAACGTCGTCCACGCGTAGGCGCCGTCGCGCTTGGTGCCGATCGCCGGCCGATCGCCAAAGGTCGCGCAGGCCCAGCGCTGCATGTCGACGAGAGACGAGAACTCCTTGACGTCTGTCATGGGGCGCGGGGGCTCGGGGCAGCGAGTGCGCCGACTGTCTCGGCGTCGGTCGGTAGGCTTAGGGCGACGCAGGGCTCGGCGTCAACGCGCGCGTCGCCGCTCGGGAGCCGCCGTCGGGCCCCCAAATCCCGCGTTGATTCGGGCCCGAGAGCGGGCTAAGACGCCGGGTGCTCCATCCCCCTACGTGTCGAGTCTCTGCATGACCGCCCGCCGCATCGCGCTCCCGCGCACCCTGCCAGCGACCCTCCTGACCCTCCTCGCATGCGCGGCCGCCGCGGTGTTGGCCCCGTCGACGGCCGACGCCGCGACCAACGTGTCCGGCGGGATCAACTTCGACACGACGTGGACGGTCGCGGGCTCGCCGTACGTGATGACCAGCGACGTGGTCGTCCAGTCGGGCGCGACGCTGACGATCGAGCCGGGCGTCGTCGTTCAGGCGAACATCACGGGCGGTGACACCGAGCTGATCGTCAACGCCGGGGGCTCGCTGTCTGCGGACGCCACCGGCGGCACAGCGATTCTGTTCCAGCCGAGCTCCGGCACCGCGACAGGGTCGTGGGAAGGGCTGCGGATCGAGTCGGGGGCCAACATCAACCTCCACAACGCCCGCTTCGAGTACGCGGACTACGCGCTCGACTGGGTGGCCGGCGGAGGCGGGACGGTATCGATCAGCGACATCGAGCTCGCTTCGTGCCGCTACGGCGCCTACCTCACGGGCAGTGGCTCGGTGACGATCGACGGCTTCACCGGCAGCGGAACGGGCGTCACGAGCTACTACGTGTACGGCACAGGTCCGACGTCGATCACGGTCCAGGACAGCCAGTTCGTTGGCGGCTCGTACGGCGTCTATGCCACGGGGGCCAACGTCAGCATTGCTCGAACCGTGTTCGACGGGATGACCTCGGCGGCAGCCTACTCCTACATCACCGTGAACGGCGCCTGGACTCTGGGTGTCGACAACTGCACGATGCTGAACAACGGGACCGCGGTGATGTTCTACCGGAACACGTCGAGCAGCAGCCGGACCATCTCGCTGTCGATGTCGGACTCGATCTTCGGTGGCAACACGACCGTCGTGCGTGACGCGTCGAACGGCAGCTACCCGGCGTCGAGCGCGACGTTCACGCGCAACGTCGTGTGGAACAACGGGACGAAGTTCTCGTACGCGACCGTCAGCGAGTCACAGTCCCTCGAGTACAACGCCCTGCTCGCCGACCCGACGAACGGCAACTACGCGCCGACCGAGCGCAGCCCCGCGCGGTACTACCAGGTCACGGCCGGCGGTGAGATCATCGGCGCGGTGCCGTACGGCGGCGCATCGAGCGGCACCGGCATCCACGGCTTCTGGTACACGAACCACACGTTCGCCGCGTCGTCGGTGACAGTCGCCGAGGGTGACATCGTCATCGCTCCGGGCGCGACGATGACGTTCCTGCCCGACGCGCGCCTGCGCATGGCGACGACGGACATCATGGGCGGCGGGCTCGACCCCAACCACATCGAGCTGCGCGTCGAGGGCACGCTCGAGGCCGACGGGACCAACTCGCGCCCCGTGCGCATGACCTCCGACGCCGCGACCCCGGCGCGCGGGGACTGGTACGGCATCGTCATCCCGGCGGGCGCCGAGGCGTTCAACGTCTCGCAGGTCGACCTCGGCTACGCGTACCGCGGCGTGTCGCTGTATGGGAACGACCACATCGTCGCCGGCTCGACGATCCACCACTGCAGCTACGCGGGCATCTACATCGAGGGCGGCACGCCTTCGGTCGAGAGCGTCGACCTGTTCTCGAACGCCCGCGGCGTGTACGTGACCACGAGCGCCGTCATCGACCTCGTCGACGTCGACATCTACAGCAACGACCAGCAGGGCCTCTACGTCAGCGACTCCGGGTTCACGTACGACACGGGCCGCATCTACGACAACGGCTCTCAGGGCATCTACCAGTACCTCTCCGCGGGGACGAGCCGCAGCGCGAGCCTGTCGAACCTTACGATCGCGAACAACCGTGCGACCGGCTTCTCGTTTGGTCGAAACACCTCGAGCTCGTCGCGCGCGCTCAGCGTCTCGATCTCGGACAGCTCCGTTACACACAACACCGGCTACGGTCTTCAGGACCTGTCGAACGGCTCGTACCCTCCCGCGTTCTCGTGCTCGTCGTCGAACGTCTGGGGGAACACGACTGCCTCGTACGCCTATCTCACGACCAGCGCGAGCTGCTTCAGCTACAACCCTCTCTACGCCGACATCGCCGCTCGCGACTACGCCCCGACCAAGCACTCGCCGAACCGCGCGCTGGGCTCCGGAGGACACGAGGTCGGCGCGCTCCCGTACGTCGGCGATGTCGGTCCGCAGATCGAGGGCTACCTCTGGGACAGCTACACCTTCACCGCCGCGGGCTCGCCATACACGGTCCTCGGTGACATCGTCGTGCCGCCGGGTCGCACGCTGACGATCGAGCCCGGCGCGCGCCTCGACGTCGTGCCGAGCGCAGATGACATGGGCGGCGGCCAACAGTCGAACCGCGTCGAGATCCGCGTCCTGAGCGGCGCCACGATGACGGCCGTCGGGACGGGCGCCCAGAGCCTCATCCGCGTCCAGGGGACCGGCACGACCGCAGGCGTCTGGTGGGGCCTCTACCTCGAGAACGCCACGTCGTCGGTCCTCGACAACCTGCGCATCGAGTACCCAACGTATGGTGTCTGGGCCGAGGGGCCGGGCGGCCCTGACCTCGAAGACCTGTTCATCTATCGACCGGCGACCGCCGGCATCTATGCGAACAGCGTCGACGGGACGACCGCGAACGACAAGATCGACATCCTCGCGACGTCGATCATCGGCACCGGCAGCGGCACCGGAGTCTACCTCCTGAACTCGTCGGCCGACGTTCGCAGCTCGTACATCACCCATACGTCGTCGGGCATCTACTCGACCAGCTCGGTGAACGGCCAGTACGACCTCTACGCGATCAACAACACCCTCGTCTATCAGGGGACCGGGATCTCGTACTACCGCAACACGTCGAGCTCGAGCCGCACGATGTATGTGTACATGTACAACAACGTCATCGAGCAAGCCTCGGGCTATGCGATCCGCGACATCGGCTCCCCGTCGGGCTACGAGGCCGTCGATTACGCCTACAACAACACGCTGTTTGGCGGGACGATCACCGGCACCATGACGACGAGCTCTGGGAACCTCACCAGTGACCCGCTGATCGAGGACGACGACTGGGACAGCCTCCCGCGTTGGTGGGACGGCAAGCTTTGGGCGGAGTCCCTGTCGATCAACGCCGGGTACGCCAGCGCGCCGCGCGCGCCGACACGCGACATCCTCGGGAATGCACGCACCATCGGCTCGCGCGTCGACATCGGTGCGTTCGAGCACGACCCCGCCGCCAACCGCGAGCCGCGCGCCGACGCCGTCACCGACAGCATCATGGTGCCGCGCGGCGAGGCCTTCACGTTCGATGGCTCCGACGCGTACGACCCCGACGGGACCATCGCTTCGGCCTACTGGACGATGAGCGACGGCACTGTCACCGCCGGCCAGAGCGTCAGCCACACATTCAGCGCCGCCGGCACCAATCAGTGGGGCTACATCACCGTCATCGACGACGACGGCGCCGAGGACCACGCGCGCGTCCTCGTCAACGTGAACGTACGCCCGGTCGCCGACGCCGGCCCGGCGGTCTTTCAGGACGCCGGCGGCGTTGAGCAGGTCTTCTTCGACGGCACGCTCTCGTACGACCCGGATGGCAGCACTTCGCGCACCTGTGGCCCGCCTCCGTCTCCGGGCTCCGCTGGCAACCAGGCGTGTGTCGTCGCCTGGCACTGGGACTTCGGCGACGGCTCCACCTCGACCGCGTCGAGCCCGCGCCACAGCTACGTCTCGGCCGGTACATACATCGTCACGCTCACCGTCACCGACGACGAGGGTCTGACGGCGACCGACACCACGCTCGCCACCGTGTATGGCGTCGTCGACGAGGTCGGTCCGCTCGTTCAGCACACCGAGATCGCCGACGGCCAGCTCCTCGGCACCGACGTGAACATCGTCGCCGACATCAGCGACCCATCGGGTGTCGCGAGCGCCTACCTGTTCTACCGAGCGACCGGCTCCGGCTCGGCCTCGTTCGTCGAGATGACGAACACGGCAGGGTCGACCTACGAGGCCATCATCCCCGGCGCCGCCGTGACCGCAGCTGGCGTCGAGTACTGGATCTTCGCCGTCGACAACGCCACGACGCCGAACGACTCGACGACGCCGCGGGGCGCGCCGACGACCGCTGTTTGGGACTTCCTCGTCACCGGCGACCCCGACCCGCCGGTGATCGTGCACACCGAGATCGCCGACGGGCGCACGAACGGTGAAGCGCAGACGGTGACGGCGACGATCACCGACGCGACGGGCGTGGGCTCCGCGAGCCTGTACTTCCGTACGACAGGCGGCGCCGCGTTCGGCGCCGCGTCGATGGTGCGCGTCTCCGGGAACACGTGGACCGGCCAGATCCCGAGCTTCGTCGTCGCGCCGCCGGGCGTGCAGTACTACATCGAAGCGACCGACACGTCGCCGCTGCCGAAGACCGGCCGCGCGCCGAGCACGGCGCCCGCGGCGCTGTTCGACTTCACGGTCAGCTCCGGCGACACCGTCGCGCCGGTGATCGTCCATACGCCGATCGCGAACGGTCAGCTCCAGGGCACGCCGATCATCATCACCGCCGGCATCGTCGACACCGGCGGCTCGGTGGCGTCTGCCGACGTCCACTACCGCACCGCCGGCAGCGGCGCCGCCTACACGTCGCTCGCCATGACGCGCAGCAGCGGGAACACGTGGACCGCGACGATCCCCGGCGCCGGCATCTTGCCGCCCGGCGTCGAGTACTACATCGCCGCGCGCGACGCCGCGCCGAACGAGGCGGTCGACCCGGCTACGGCACCGACCACGCCGTACAGCTTCACCGTCACCGCCGTCGACTCGACCGGACCGACGATCACGCACACACCGATCGCAAACGGCAAGCCGCCCGGCGTGGCGGTGACCGTCACCGCCACAGTGTCGGATCCGTCGGGGATCGGTGTCGTGCAGCTCAAGTACCGCCCGAGCACGTTCCCCGTGTTCTCGACGATCGACATGACGCACATCGGCGGCGGCGTGTACCAGGCCGACATCCCGGCGTTCTCGGTCGCCGCGCCGTCGATGTACTACTACATCCGCGCGACCGACACGCCCGGCAACGAGTCGCGTGCGCCGACGACGGCGCCGACGACGCCATACAACTTCACGGTCACGACCACAGACACGACGGCGCCGTCGATCGCGCACACGCCCGTCGCGAACGGCCAGCCGGCCGGCGTCGCCGTCCCGATTCAGGCGGTGGTCGTCGACGCGAGCTCGCTCACGGTCGACCTGCTCTACCGCGTCACCGGCGCGGCGACCTACACGACCGCGAGCATGACACTCGGCACCGGAGATGTGTGGAGCGCGTCGATCCCCGCCGGCTCCGTGACCGTCGCGGGTGTGGACTACTACATCCGCGCGACGGACGGCGCCTCGAACAGCGCCGTGTCGCCGACGACGGCGCCGACGACGCCGAACCACTTCACCGTGACCGCCCCCGACACGACGGCGCCGAGCCTCGTGCACACGCAGGTCAGCAGTCCGCAGACGCGGCTGGCGGCGGTCCCGATCTCCGTCGTCGCCGTCGATGCCACCGGCGTCGCCTCGGTGCAGCTCCACTACCGCCGCACCGGCACGGTCTCGTGGACGGACCTTACGCTCACGGCCGGCGCCGCCTCGACGTGGACGGGCTCGATCCCGGGCGCCTCTGTGCTCGACCCGGGGGTCGAGTACTACCTGACGGCGGTCGACACGGCGCCCGCCGCGAACGTCGCGACGCTGCCCGTCGGTGGCGCCGGCGCGCCGTTCTCGTTCACGGTCCCCGCGCCAGACACGACCGCGCCCGCGATCGTGCACACGCCGATCACGTCGTCGCCCGCGGGCTCCGACGTGACGTGGACGGCGACGATCACCGACGCCGTCGGTGTGACGACGGCGACCGTGTATGTCTCGTTCGACAGCGGCACATACAACGCCGTCACGATGACGCACGGCACCGGGGACACCTGGAGCGCCGTCGGGTCGTGGCTGTTCGTCCCGTCTGGCACGGCGACGGTCAGCTACTACATCCAGGCGCAAGACGCCGCCGGCAACGTCGGGACCTACCCGCCCGAGGGCAGCTCGGCGCCGCGCGTCATCGTCATCCAGTACCCCGACACGACGGCGCCGACGGTGTCCGTCAACGCGATCTCGAGCCCGCAGATCGTCGGGACCCCGGTGGCCGTCACCGTCACCGCGACCGACGCGGGGAGCGGTGTCTCGACGGTCGCGGGCTACTACCGCGTGACCGGCGCGACGACGTGGACGACGCTCACGCTGTCGGGCTCCGGTCCGTACACAGGGACGATCCCGGGCGCGGCGGTCGTCGAGCCTGGAGTGCAGGTCTACGCGCACGCGACCGACGGCGTCGGCAACGCCGCCGACAGCGCGACGGTCTCGTTCACCGTGACGCCGCCGCCCGATCTCACGCCGCCGACGATCGTCCTCGCGACCGTCGCCAACGGTCAGCCCGAGGGCCAGGCCGTCGCGGTGTCTGCCGAGATCACCGACCTGACCGGGGTCGCCAGCGCGGCGCTCTACTACCGCGTGACCGGCGCCGCCTCGTACCAGAACGTCGCGATGTCGCTGTCGGGCGGCGCGTGGCGCGCGACGATCCCGGGCGCGTCGGTCACGACGGCGGGCGTCGACTACTACGTCCGCGCCGTCGACAGCGCGCCCGCCGGGAACGTCGCCGTCGCGCCGGCCTCGGCGCCGGCGACGCCGGCCCGGTTCACGGTCGAGCCGACCGACCTCGCGGGGCCGAGCATCACACACGTGGCGCCCGCGCTCCCGATCTACGCCGGTTCGAACGTCTCGATCGAGGCCGACGTGACCGACCCGAGCGGCGTCGAAGAGGTGCAGGTCTACTGGCGCACGAGCGGGACGACCGCGTGGACGTTGGTGACGCCGAGCGTGGCCGGCGGCCACTACACGGCGAGCGTCGGACCGGTCGCTGCGCCGGGCTTCGACTACTACATCGCCGCGACGGACCTGCTCGCCAACGCGTCGGCCGACCCCTCGACGGCCCCCCTCGCGTGGCGGTCGCGGACGGTCACGGTCCCCGACACGACGGGCCCGAGTATCACACACACGCCGATCGCGAACGGGCGTGACCCTGGCGTCTCGGTCGCTGTCACCGCCGTCGTCACCGACGCGAGCGGCGTGGCCTCTGTCACGATGCGCTACCGTCAGCAGGGCAGCAGCGGCGCCTTCGCGTCGTTGCCGCTGACCGCGTCGCTCGCGGGCGAATACAACGCGATCCTGCCGAGCGTCGCCGTGACCGAGCCGGGCGTCGAGTACTACCTCGAGGCCGTCGACTCGGCGCCGGGCGCGAACGTCGCGACGTCGCCTTCGGGCGCACCGACGAGTCTGCATCGCTTCACGGTCGGCGTGACGCCGGTCGACACGACGCCACCGGCGATCGCGCATACGCCGATCACCTCGGCACGCGCCGCGGGCGCCGCGGTGCCGGTCTCGGCGGTCGTCGTCGACGCGAGCGGCGTCGGCGCCGTCACGCTGTACTTCCGGGTCCGCGGCACGACGACGTGGCTCTCCGCCGCGATGACCGGCGGGCTCGCCGGCGCATACAGCGGCAGCATCCCGGCACTGGCCGTGGTCGCGCCGGGCGTCGACTACTACCTGTCCGCGACCGACGCGGCGTCGCCGTCGAACACGGCGCTCGACCCCGCCGGTGCACCGACGTCGTTCCATACGTTCGACGTGTTCGTTCCCGACACGACGGCGCCGACGATCGTCCACACGCCGATCGCGAACGGTCAGCCGGCGGGAGCCGCGGTGACCGTCAGCGCCACGGTCACCGACGCGACGGGCGTCGGCCCGGTGACGCTGTACTTCAAGCGCTCCACCGACGCGACGTGGCTCAGCACGGCGATGAGCGGGAGCGGTGGCGCCTACTCGGCATCGATCCCGAGCGGGTCGGTCGCGGCGCCGGGCGTCAGCTACTACATCTCGGCGACCGACACGGCGCCGGCAGCAAACATCGCGACGAGCCCGGCCGGAGCGCCGACTTCGTTCCACACGTTCACGGTCGTCACGGCCGACGTGGCGGCGCCGTCGATCACGACGACGCTCGTCAGCGGCCCGATCGCGGCGGGCACGGCGACGACGGTGTCTGCGCGCGTCACCGACTCGTCGGGTGTGGCGTCCGCGACGCTGTACTTCCGCGCCTCGGGTACCTCGTCTTGGCTGTCCGTCGCGATGTCGGCGTCTGGTGACACATGGTCGGGGACCCTTCCGGGCACCGTGATCCTGGTGCCGGGCGTCGACTACTACGTGTCGGCGACCGACGGGGCGTCCCCGTCGAACACCGCCGTGGACCCGAGCGACGCGCCGGCGTCGTTCAACTCGTTCGAGGTGTTCGTACCCGACACGACGGCCCCGACGATCACACACACGCCGATCGCCGACGGCCAGCCCGTCGGTGCCGCGGTGGCCGTCTCGGCGACCGTGACAGACGCGACGGGCATCGCGAACGTGACGCTCTACTTCCGTCGCTCTGGCGACGCGACGTGGCTCAGCACCGCGATGGCTCGGTCGGGCGAGACGTACACGGCCTCGATCCCGGGCTCGTCGGTCGCGGCGCCCGGCGTGAACTACTACATCTCGGCCACAGACTCGGCGCCCGCGCCAAACACCGCGGTCAACCCGGCTGGCGCGCCGGCCACGTTCCACACGTTCACGGCGGTGACGACCGACCTCGCGCCGCCGACGATCTCGCTCACGCCGGTCGCGAGCCCCGTGGTCGCCGGTACGCCGACGACGGTCCTCGCGCGCATCACGGACTCGTCGGGCGTCGCGTCCGCGACGCTCTACTTCCGCGCCACCGGCTCGTCGGCGTGGCTGTCGGTCGCGATGACGGCAGCGGGCGATGTTTGGTCGGCGACGCTTCCGGGCACGGTCGTCGTGGCGCCCGGCGTCGACTACTACGTGTCGGCTACCGACCGGGCGGCGACGCCAAACTCGGCCGTGGCGCCGGCGAGCGCGCCGGCCACTCCGTCGATGTTCGTGGTCACGACGCCCGACACGACGGCGCCGACGATCGTCCACACGCCGACGACCGCGACCCTCGTCTCCGGCCGCCCGCTGACCCTCGACGCGACGGTCACCGACGCGTCGGGGATCGCCTCGGCGACGGTCTACTACCGCGTGGTCGGCGAGACCTCGTACACGACCCTCGCGATGACGCCGGCCGGTGATACCTGGTCGGCGACCATCCCCGCGCGCGCGGTGGCGGCGCCGGGTGTGCAGTACTACCTGCAGGCGGTCGACGGCGCGTCGCCTTCGAACACGGCGCGCGCGCCGGCGACGGCCCCGGCCGTCCCGTACGCGGTCGTCGTGGTCGACCCCGACACGACGGGGCCGACGGTCGAGCTCGATGTGCCGGTAGGCCCCTACACGGCCGGCGCCCCGATCACGTTCACGGCCGGCGTCACCGACCCATCGGGAGTCGGCACGGTGACCCTGAGCACGTCGGGCGCGACAGACGAGACGTGGACCGAGACGCCGATGACATTGGTAGGCGGCCGCTACTCGGCGACGCTGCCCGGCAGCGCCGTCGTGGCCGGCGAGCTGGCGTACTTCGTCGAGGCGAGCGACACGATCGGCAACGTGACCCTCGAGCCTGCCGGCGGCGAGCTGCGCCCCGAGATCCTCGTCGTCGACCCGATCACGGGCCCCGATCTCGTGCCGCCGGTGATCACGCACACGCCGGTCACCGAGGTGACGGCGGGCACGTCGATCGACGTCATCGCGACGGTCACCGACGCCAGCGGCATCGATGAGGTGCGCCTGTATGTTCAGATCGCCGACTCGGGCGTGTGGCTCGACGACGTGATGGATCACACCGGCGCCGACGAGTACCGCCTGACGATCCCGGGCGACGACCTCGTCGCGGGCTTCGCCTACTACTACATCGAGGCGACGGACCTCTCGGTCGCAGCAAACGTCGCGACCTCGCCCGAGGGCGCCCCCACGGCCGTCTACGAGGTCCTCGTCACAGAGGTCGGCGACGACGTCGGTGGCGACGCGGGCGGAGACGCCGGTGACGATGTGGGTGCAGACGCCGGCGACGACGTCGGCGGCGATGCAGGCGGCGATGTCGGCGGTGACACGGGCTCCGACGCGGGCGGCGATGCTGGCGACGCGGGCGGCGACGCCGGCGGTGACACGGGCTCCGACGCCGGCAGCGACGCCGGGGCTGACGGCGGCTCCGACGCGGGCTCCGACGCGGGCGGCGATGCCGGCGACGACGGCATCTCGGGCTTCGACACCGGCGGCGACGACGGCGGCGTGACCCCGCTCGACGGCGGCAGCGACGGTGGCTCGGGTCCGAAGCGCAACGGGTGCGCGTCGGCGCCGGGGAGCACGCCGAGCGGCCTGCCCCTGTTGCTGACCGCTCTCGCCCTGGTGGCCGTGCGCCGTCGCCGGCGCGGGTAGCGAGCGCTGTGTGGTCGGTGCGCGGCACGCCCCTCGGGGCGTGCCGCGCGTCGCGAGCGGCTCAGCAGTAGCGGCTGCGTTCCGTCGTCGCGCTCCGTGTCATCGCGCTCGGCGTCCCGGAGAAGAGCCGAGGCTCGGACGGCTGTTGACATGATCGCTCGCCCCGGTACCTTGTGGCTATGGCATCGAACTTCAGAGGTCCGCGATTTGTCGTCGCGTTGACGCTGCCCGTCGCGCTCGTCGCGAGCTGCAACGATCGCGTCGCAGACACCGAACCCGACACGGGCTACAGGGACGAGTCCGGCTTCTCGGACAACTCTGGGTGGTACACCGACGACCTCGACGTCGAGGTCTCGGACGAACCCGACGGCGACCTCCCCCAGTGCTGCGACAACTCCGGATGGTACAGCGACGATCCGGACGTTGATGCCGATGCCGAGGTCACCGAGGATCCCGACGTCGAAGAGCCCGAACTTTCGGACAACTCCGGATGGTATAGCGACGAGCCCGACTCGGTAGACGGCGATGCGCTGCCGGATGTTCCAGAGGGCAGCGGCGAGGGCTCGGGCGAGGGCTCGGGCGAGGGTAGCGGCGAGGGCTCGGGCGAGGGTAGCGGCGAGGGCTCGGGCGAGGGCGGCGAGGGCTCGGGCGAGGGCAGCGGCGAGGGCTCGGGCGAGGGCGGCGAGGGCTCGGGCGAGGGCAGCGGCGAGGCGATGTTGGGGCCGGGACTCGACTGGAGCCAGTTCGCGTGGTGTGCGCCCGAGGGCCCTAGCCAGGGGCTTCGCTCCTACCGTGGGCGCCGCGGTCCGTTCGAGGTCGACCGCCAACCGACTTGAACGCGGGAGACACCGTGGATGTGGTTCAGCGGGCGTGGCTCCGACAGTCGCGCACGGAGTACACCGCGGCGAGCTTGGTCGCGGAGATGACGCACTGGATGTGTGTGGTCGGCCTGAGCCCAGACCTCTTGGTCCGCGCTACCCGTGTGGTGAGCGACGAGGTCCGGCACGCGACAATCTGCCACGAGCTGTACCTGCACGCCGGCGGAGCGCCGACGCCCGTGTCGCTCGTCCCGCGCCAGCTGATCCACGCCGACGACCCCGAAGCCCCGATGCACCTGCGGCTGATCACGGCGGCCGGCGAGCTCGCGTGCGAAGAGTCGGTCGCGCTGACGGTGTTTCGTATGCGCCTAGAGAACGCGACAGACCCGATGGCGCGCGACGTCTGCGAGGTGATCCTGCGCGACGAGTCCACGCACCGCGTCTTCGCGTTCGACGTCCTCGACGCGCTGAGCGAGCTGTATGGACTCGAGCCCGTGCGAGCCTGGGTCCGCCCCCGCCTCTGCTGGTGGCTCCGCATCTACCTGCGAGCCAAGCTCCGCGACGAAGAGCCCCGTTACGAGCCGAGCGCCCTCGCCTTTGGGCTGATCGACCGACGCGAGCACTGGCAAGCGATGCGAGAGACGGTCGAGTCCAAGGTCATCCCAGCGTTCCAGAAGCGCGGGCTGTTGGAGCCCGAAGCGACCGGCGAGCTGCTGACGCGCGAGCTGGAGACGTTCGATCCGCGGGCGGTGGGTGGCGCGGTGGTGTGAGGTGGGGGGCAGTGGCTACCCGCGTCTTCGTGTCACGCTGAGCCCAGGAATGTACCGACCGGCGTCGAGGGCGGGGAGGACGACAGACGAGACGACATACGGGCGTGCCCAAGGGTGCTCGGTCTCTTGCGCAAGTCGCGCCCGGAGCCGGTCGTTCAGTGATTGCAGGAGCACAGGCTCCAGTGTCAGTGCGTCGGTCCCGACAAGGAAGACGAACACAAGCGGCTTCTCGGTCCGATCCATGAGGTAGAGGTAAGACCAGCTGGTCCGTGCCTTGGGCGCGAGCCGCTCGTGAGTGAGCTCTCTCGACGTCATCTCTCGGATGAATCGGGTGCGCTCGGCGGGCGTTGCGCGCGAGTGCGAGGGGTCCTTCACCTCGATCAAGAGAAGGTCGTCGCCTCGGTCGACGACGAAGTCGACTGGCGAGATTCCCTTGGGCCATACCCGCCCTGGCGAGTCGAGATGCTCGGTCGCCCAACTCGGGTCGAATGTGAACTCGAGCTCGGCTTCGACGATGACCGTCATGCGCGTCTCCCGAGCGACCGACGCACTTCGCGGTCATAGAGGGAGGTCATCGCGGCGGCGATAGGGCTGTTCGCGAGGTTGGACGGAGTGTCGGATGTCTCGATCTCGACGGCCGCGGTGCCTTCTGGCCGGAAACAGGCGTGGTAGCGGATGTGGTCACCTGGGCGCGCGGCGAGCTCGAACTCCTTGAGCATTCCGTAGTCGTGTGTGGTTACGAAGACCTGAACGCCCAATCGCTGGAGCCCAAGGAGCAGCTCCACGACGACACTGAAGAGCTGCGGGTTGAGGTTCGTCTCCGGCTCATCCCAGAAGAGCACCGAGCCGCCGGCGAGCGTCCCGTTCTGGATCAGGAGCCAGAGCAGCCCCAGCTTGCGAAGGCCCTCCGCGAGCAGCGTGAACTCGAGCTCGCCCTGAGCGTTCTTCAGGAAGAACTCCTCGTTCTTGACCACCACCTTGCCGTCCATCGCGCCCTGCAGTGTGGACAGGAGGCCGCGGTGGGTGTCGTCCCGTGGACCCCGGAGCAGGGGTAGGTACGCGCGATCGATGATGTCGGCGTAGACGGACTCGAAGTGAATCTCGCGCCGCGCGTAGAGCGATCGGAAGCCGGGGGCGTTCGCAAGCATCTCCTTGACGGGAACGAAGACGCTTTCGACCGGTGACTCGCTCCAGCGCGGCGCCGTCACTTTCACATTCGCGTGACTTGGGTCCTTGGCGTGACTCGAGAACTCCGCCCTGAGGGCGAGGTCGCCTCTGCGCACGACGACTCTCGCGGCCGAGCTCGTTCCGCGACGCCGCACCAAGCGCCCGAGGGCGCCACCCGAAGGGAGGAACGAGCCAACCAGCTTCTCGCCGAATCCTTCGCGCGTCCGGGTGATGTCGCACGCGGCGTACGCGACCTTCATCAGATGCGTCTTCCCGGTACCGTTCGCACCGATCAGAACGTTGACCCCTGTCGAGGGCTCGAACTCCAGCGACTCGAACGCCGTGAACTTCTCTAGCGTGATGGCGGTGATGGTCATGGTTCGGCGGGGTAGAGGCGTCGCCGACAGGCATACCACGGGTCGGTCCGGCTGTGACACTGCAGCGTCGCACTCCGGACTCGCGCGCCGCGCCGGAACCGAGCGCGAACAGTGGACAGGTCACGCTGGGGCGATTCCGACGCGGGACGAGGCTGTGGGCTCGGCACGGCCGCGGTCGCAGCCAGCTGGTCACCTCGAATCGCGGCCGTGCCGAGGCTCTACGCCGAGACCCGATACTCCTCGTACGCGATGTCGGCCTGTAGCTGCGACAACCAGCCGTTCTCAACCCTAAGGTCGCCGATGGTCTTGTCCGCCGCGCGAAGCGTCGCCTCGTCCACCCAGAACCGTTGCGCCACGGCGTAGATGTAGGTCGGCTTCGAGTTCCACGTCCCGACGTGTCCGTCCTTCACAGACTCCGGGACCTGTCGACGGCCCGGGCCAGGTTTGCTCGTGAGCCAGAGCAAGCACACATCTCGCTCAGGTACCGTACCGCTCACGAGCAGCACCAACGCGAAGTGAGGATCGGAGGGCCAGGTTGCCTCGTTCCCATCACGGGACTGCCCCCTGAGCACACCCGGGTTAAGCAACCGCACACTGCCGGGGTCAAGCTTGGACGCGCGTACAATCGTGTTGTTGTTCACTTCTCTCTCCTCGCTGTGTGGAAGGTTCGAGGCCGCGTCCGCGGCCTCCCGGGGTGTCGAGGCTTGCGGCTACCGACGTGCACGCATCTGGCGCGCGAAGTTGCGATAGTAGTTCTCGAGTCGAGCCGCGTTTTGGAGGCTCAGCCCCTTGGTGGATAGCCGGCGAGCGTCAATCTCGGCGAGCCGCGCGGCCATGCGCTCGACCGGCGTGTCGGGGTGGTCGACGGCGAAGAGGAACGTGCAGGCGACGTTCACCCGAACGATCTGCCTCCGGGGGTCGTAGCAACGCAGGACCGCCTCGCGGGCCTTCGCTAGCGTCGAGCAGAAGGCGTCGGCATCCGCGTCCTCGATCACGACGTGAGTGTGATAGAGGTTGTCGATCGCCGTCGCGTTGAGCCTCGGGAAGACGTCCGGCTGAGTCCGCCGGGAGAAGAACGCGGCGAGGAGGCGAGCGCAGAACTCTCGGTTCCTGACGTATGGGTCTGCCCCTGACGTCTCGTCTGAGCTGCCGGCGCCCCCGCTCTGACACAGCCGCACCATGTCGTACTCCGGAGTCGCCATGCGCCAGCCCCCGACGCGCCGAACAAGCTCCGCGACGTCGCCGGGGAAGGCGTCTCGGACCTGCTGTGGCGCGAGCGGAGTGCCGCCCTGGTGGCGGATGAACGCGTCTCGGACCTCGTCCCAGCTCGCACCGGACATCACCGTGACGGCGAGCTCGTAGCCGAGCAGTCGCTCTTGGTCCGCGGCCGCCAACTGGTCGTAGCGACGGCCGAGCCAATCGGCCGACGCCGTCCGAACTGACTGGGGCGCCCGAAGCTGTGTCGCCTCGGGAAGCGCAAACGCGCCGAGGACGTAGTCGTGCAGCGCCCGCAGGCGCTGCCGCCCGTCGACCACGACCCACTCGCTGTCGCTGTTCTCACTCGGGTCATCAGCGAAGATGAGGCCGGGGACGGGGTAGCCGCGCAGGAGCGAGTCGACGAAGGCAGCCTTTTGGGCCGTGCGCCAGACCTCGCCCCGCTGGAACTCCGGGGCACGGTCGAGGGTCTTGTTGTTGATGAAGTCGAGGACAGCGGCGACGGAGAAGCTTGCACTAGAAGTCTTCATCGAAAACTCGTTGGTGGGAGTGTGTGTTGGGCGCCAAAGAAGGTTCTGGCAGAATGTGCTAGTCCGGGTGCATCGGAGTCCTCCGTGTTTGTCTGAGTGCTTACGCTGTGCGCCACGGTGCGGCGCGGTGAGCTTGTGGAAGACCCGTCCGCGTGTACGATGACAAACGCGAGTTGACCGCGACCAACGAGCAGGCGACGCGAACCAAAAACTTTGCGCGGATTCGCGAGCGTGCGGAACGCCCATCGGCGGCTCTACCAAGCTGCGCTCAGCGGATTCGTAAAACGCGGGCTAGAGATTCCGCAAAGTACGCATCGGCAGCTCTGCCAAGCTGCGTTCAGCGGGTTCGCAAAACGCGGGCTAGAGATTCCGCAAAGTGCGCGTCAGCAGCTCTGCAAAGCTGCGCTCAGCGGATTCGCGAAACGCGGGCTAGAGATTCCGCAAAGTGCGCATCAGCAGCTCTGCAAAGCTACGCTCAGCGGATTCGTAAAACGCGAACTAGAGATTCCGCAAAGTGCGCGTCAGCGGCTCTGCAAAGCTGCGCTCAGCGGATTCGGGAAACGCGAACTAGAGATTCTGCAAGATTCGCATCGCAGCTCTGCAAAGCTGCGCTCAGCGGATTCGCAAGCTGCGGGCTAGCAATTCTGCAAAGCGCGCGTCCGCAGATTCTGCAAAGCGCGCGCTCGAATGCGGCGAACATGCGGTCGGCGATTCGACAAGACGAGAGTACGTTAGGCGCAACGGGATGAAGACCCGAACGCGCTTTCGCTAAACTGTCATGCGAATTCCGCGAAGGCGGAAACCGAATACACGATGGCTAAAAAATAAACCGAAAGCCGTATAACTCTTAAGTTCGGTCGCGCGCACGCGACTACGGCCGTACGAGCGGTACGGGGACCCTACCCGACCGCGGAGACCGGCGCAAGTGACTCTTGATCGAGTGTGTCGCTTTTTCGCGACGATCCGTGGCGGTGTGCCGGCCCGGACCAGGCCCCCGCGACGCCCGCGGCCGCACCTCTCGGGCGCCCTTGCGTGCGTGGCGCGGGCCCGGTGTTGGCGCTGACTTGAGCCGTCGCCCTCGCCGCGCACGCACCGCGGGCGCTGCGGACCGCCGGCAGTCGCCGGTGGGCTACTATGCTCGCGCACGCGTGCACGCGCACGCGTGGGCGCGCTCGCGAGGAGCAATTTGCCTGGGTTGGGGCGGCTCACCCACGCCCCCCGCGAGCGCCCACCCCTTGAGTTCAGCCCGCCACCGCGAGATAACCACGCACTCGCCTACGTCGGGGCCGCCCATGCTCGCGCCTACCGTACAGACCGTCGTCGAGACGCTGACTCAAGCTCGCATCGCAGAGGTGGCGCGCGAGTTCGGCGCCGTCGTGCCCAGCTCCCTCGCGAAGGCCGAGCAGGCGCGGCGGTTCGCGCACGACGTGCGCGGGCAGATGTACGAGGTCTTGCACGAGCTCACGCGCGACGAGCTCCGCGCCGCGTGCCGCGCGCATGGCCTGCCCGACAGCGGGCGTGCCCTCGTCGACCTCGTCGAGCGGATCCTCGCGGCGGCCGACTTGGACGCCGACCTCGCCCGCCTTCGGGCAGCGCCCGCCGTCCCCGACAACGGGCTGCCGCAACCCGGCGACCTCGTCGTGTGCCGACAACGACAGTACCTCGTCGTGGACGTGGAGGCCGGCGCCGCAGGCGACGACATGACCCGGGTCTCGCTGACGTGCCTCGACGATGACGACCAGGGCCGGCCCCTCGAGGTCCTCTGGGAGCTCGAGCTTGGCGCGCGGGTCCTTCGTCAGCACGCCGACGGGATCGGCGCCGTGAGAGGGACCGATGACCCTCGCCTCTTCGCGGCTTGGTACTACGCGCTTCGGTGGAACGCGGTCACGGCTACCGACGCCGGCCTGTTCCAGGCGCCGTTCCGTGCCGGGATCAAGCTGCTCAGCCACCAGCTCACCCCGCTCGCCAAGGCGCTGCGCCTGCCGCGAGCCAATCTCTTCATTGCCGACGATGTGGGGCTGGGGAAGACGATCGAGGCGGGGCTCGTGCTCCAGGAGCTCACGCTCCGCCAGCGCGTCGACTTCACGCTGGTGGTCTGCCCAGCGTCGGTCACCCTCCAGTGGCGCGACGAGCTCGAGCGACGGTTCGGACAGCGCTTCGAGATCTACACCCGCGCGTTCGTCTCGGAGCGGCGAAAGGAGCGCGGCTTCGCGGTGAACCCGTGGTCCACGCACTCCCGGTTCATCGTCTCTTACCCGATGCTGAGGCGGCCCGAGCACCGCGACCCCCTGCTCCAACAGCTCGGCGAACGCCGGGCCCGGAGCCTGCTGATCCTCGACGAGGCGCACCACGCGGCGCCGAGCACCGCGTCGGAGTACGCAGTCGACAGCCAGCTCACAGGCGTCGTGCGCGAGGTCGCACCCAAGTTCGAGAACCGGCTCTTTCTCTCCGCGACACCGCACAACGGACACTCGAACAGCTTCTCCGCTCTGCTCGAGATCATGGATCCGCAGCGCTTCACTCGCGGTGTGCCAGTCGACGATGCCCGCCAGCTCGAGCCTGTGATGGTTCGGCGGCTCAAGGAAGACCTGCGCAAGCTGGGCGAGGAGTTCCCGCAGCGTCGGATCGTCGAGCATCGGCTGCGCCACGATCCCACCGGCTGGCGAGCCGCGACCACTATCGACGGCGACTCCGCAACGGAGGTCGAGCTCGGCGGAGTCGAGGGCGACGAGCTCACGCTCGCGGCCCTCCTCCGCACCTACAGCCAGGCTGTCGAGCCAACCAGCGGCCGCGCGCGCCTGGTCTTCGTGAACCTTCAGAAGCGCCTCCTGTCGTCCGTCGAGGCCTTCGCTCGAACGCTCGCGGCGCACGCGAGAGCCCTGCGTCGGGAGTCGCTCGAGGACCGACCGGCACAGTCCAGCTCGGGCCTCGCCCAAGCCTCGCTCGATCTCGATCTCGAAGCGTACGGGCAGTCCGACGACGCGCTCGACCGTGAGGAGGCCGACGAAGCGGCGAGCGCGAGCATGGGGCTGGACCCGACGACGGTGCCCGCAGAGCTGCTCAAAGAGCTCGTGGCCGCCGCCGACCGCCTGCGGAGCAGGCCTGACGCGAAGCTACGGCTCCTGTTCGACTGGATCCGCCGGCACCAGTGCCCCGCGGTCGCGCTCGACGCCGGTTGTGGAGCAGACGCGACGTGGTCGGAGACTCGGCTGCTCGTGTTCACCGAGTACGGCGACACGCTCCGCTACCTTCGAACCCAGCTCTCGGGTGCCGTCGCTCACACCGCCGACGCCGACCAGCGCATCGGCGTCTTTCACGGCGGCATGTCGGACGACGCCCGCGACAAGGTCCAGCGCGCGTTCAATTCGGCGCCATCCGAGAGCCCCCTGCGAATCCTCCTCTGTACGGACGCCGCGCGCGAGGGCGTGAACCTGCAGGGCGCCTGCGCGACCCTGTTCCACTTCGACATCCCCTGGAATCCCGCTCGGATGGAGCAGCGGAACGGCCGCATCGACCGGGCGCTTCAGCCCGCGGCAGAGGTGTTCTGTCACTACTTCGTCTACCCGCAGCGTGCCGAGGACCGCGTGCTCGCCGCGCTCGTCCGAAAGGTCGACGTGATCCAGCGCGAGCTCGGCTCGCTCGGCGCAGTGATCATGGACGACATCGCCGCCGAGCTCGCAGACGGGATCCGCGAGTCGTCCATCGGCCGGCTCGAAGAGATAGACGCTCGCGCGCGCGCGCGGCGCGGCGCCGTCTCGTCCGAGCTAGAGACGCAGCGGGCCGCCGCTGCGCTGGGCCGAGACCTCGACCTCGCCGCCCGAACGCTCGACCGATCGCGACGCCAGCTGGGCCACGACGCCGGCCTCTTTCACAAGGTGATCGAGACCGGGATGAACGTCGCACTCCAGAGGCCCCTCGGGACCTCGCCCCTCGCCTCGCTCGGCGACGGACTCTGGCAGCTCCCGCAGTTTCCAAACGGTTGGCAGGCGACCCTCGACTCTGCGCGCCCCCCTCGTGGTCGCGATGAGCCTCTGTGGGAGCACCGAAAGCGAGCGCCACTGCCCGTCAGCTTCGAGCCGGCCGGTCGGCTGCGGGCGGATGTGGTCCAGCTTCACCTCGCACACCCGCTCGCGCAACGGGTACTGTCGCGCTTTCTGGCGCACGGCTGGGCCGGTGATGAGCTCCACAGGGTAGCGGTCGCCCGCGTACCCCGACTGTCGACGCCGCACGTACTCGCTTTTGGGCGACTGTCGCTGTTTGGCCGCGGCTCTTCGCGTCTGCACGAGGAGCTCGTGTGCGTGGCCGCGCCCTGGCTCGAGTCGCGCGAGCCGCCACACCTCGAGCCCGTGTCGCCTGCGCACGAAGCCGAGCTGATCTCGCTGTTCGACGACGCGTACCGCGACCGGTTCGATCGGCTCGTGACCCCCGCGAGCGTGTGTGCGCGTGTCGCGGCCGTCGCCGGCGCGGACTTCGCGACCCTCTGGCCGCATGTGCGCGACGAGGCCGAGGCGAACGCGCGTGACGCCGTCGTAAAGCTGCGCGCGCGGGGCGAGCAGGAGGCAAGCGATCTGCGTGCACTCCTCGACAGACAGCAGACTCGCCTCCGCGGGCTGGTCGCGCAGCTGACGATCGACTTCGATAGCGTTGCGCCCGAGGACCGCATCCAGCGGCGACAGCTCGAGCTCGACCGTGACCACATGGAGAAGCGGTCGCGTGACATCGAGCGCGAGCGCTCCGAGGAGCCGAGCCAGCTGCGGGCCCTCTACGACGTCCAAGCCCGCCGGCTCGAGCCGATCGGCCTCCTCTACCTCTGGCCGGAGACACGGTCGTGAGTCACATCGACCGGCGGTTTCACGAAACCTGGCTCGGCATGGTCCAGCCGATTCAGGGGCTCGTCGTCTCGGTCCCGGCCCTGGTCGACGCGCAGTGTGCCCGTCCCGCGACTCGCGTGGAGCACGCTGCGCTGCGGTCTGCGCTCATCGACGGCCAAAGCGGCGCCCAGCGGCTCCCAAGCCTGACCCCGCTGCTCGAGATTCTCGGCTACGAAGAGGGCGACTTCGACTTCGACGGGGTGCTCCCCGACGAGCTGTCGCTGTGGGTGCCCGAGGGGCGGCAGCACCTGCGTCCCACGCGGGCGCTCCGCCGGGTCGCGCCGCCCGACACCGCGGAGCTGGAGCGCGAGGCGGCGTCGCCGGGCGCCGGCCGCGGGTACGTGTGGCTCGCGTGGGAGCTCCCCTCCGGGCTCGACCTGGACCGCCCCGAGACGACCACTGGTGAGTGGCACTACCCTCCGGCGGCGAAGTTCGAGCGACTGCTCCGTCACGTTCAGGTCCCGGTGGGGCTGCTGTTCAACGGTGACGTGCTCCGTCTCGTCGTGGCCCCCCACGGAGAGGCCTCGGGCGCGATCACGTTCGGCATCCGCGACATGGCGGGACCCGGCGGCCAAGACATCTTCGGCGGCTTGCTCTCGCTCCTCTCTGCGCAGACGGTCTTCACATCTCCCGATCGGGATCTCCACGCGATCCTGCGCGACAGTCGACGCCGGCAAGCCGACGTCACCGCGGAGCTCGCTCGGCAGGTCTTCGAGGCCATCGAGCTGCTGCTGGCCGGCTTCGAAGAGTGCGAAGAGCGGGGCGACGGCGGAGCGCTGAGCGCTGCACTCGAGGTCGACGACGACCACGTCTACCGGGCGCTGCTCACCGTGCTGTTGCGCCTGGTCTTTCTGCTCTACGCCGAGGATCGCGGCTTGATGCCGGTCGATGCCCCCCTGTACGGCACGCACCTCGGCGTCCTGGGGCTGTGGGAACAGCTGCACGAGGATGCAGCGACGCACGCCGATACGATGCACGAGCGGTTCGGGGCCTGGCCGCGGCTGCTCGCCCTCTTCAGGGCCGTCTACCACGGGATGACGTTCGGAGATCTGCGGACGCCTCCGCGACACGGGATGTTGTTTGATCCCGAGCTCTTTCCGTTCCTCGAGGGGCGCCGTGTCGGCGAGCCCGCGCCGCGGCTGCCCGAGGAGCGTGCGACCGTTCGGACCCCTGCCATCCACGACGCCACCGTCTATGGCGTGCTGCGTCGGCTGCTCATTCTCGATGGGCAGCGCCTGAGCTATCAGGCTCTCGACGTTGAGCAGATTGGGAGCGTGTATGAACGCCTGATGGGCTACCATGTGGCGCGGCTCGACGCCGCCGCGGTCTGTCTGCGGGACTATGGCGTTTGGGTCACCGTCGACGCGCTCGCGTCGGTGCCGTCAGCTCAGCGTGTGGCATGGCTGCGAGAGGAGGCGGGGCTGTCGTCTGCGCGAGCGACCGCGCTGGCCGCTGCTTGGGGCGCCGCCGAGGATGACGCCGAGCGCCTCGCTGCGCTCGAGGCCGAGAGGCGCAGCGGCACGAAGCGGCGCGAAGAGAACCGCCTGGTGCTGCAGCCCGGGACGGAGCGGCGTCGGACGAGCTCGCACTACACCCCGCGGTCCCTCTCTTCGAGGATGGTGCGGCGTGCCCTCGAGCCGCTGTTTGCGACGATGGGCCCGGAGCGGACGGCGGAGTCGCTGCTGGCGCTCAAGATCTGCGATCCCGCGATGGGGTCGGGCGCGTTCCTCGTCGAGACCTGCCGCGTCCTCGCAGACGAGGTCGTCGCCGCGTGGACCCGCGAAGGCGTCGTCGAGCAGGTCGGCGACGAGCACGGGGACCCCGTCTTGCACGCCCGCCGGCTCGTCGCGCAGCGGTGCTTGTATGGTGTCGACAAGAATCGGTTCGCCGTCGATCTTGCCAAGCTGTCGATGTGGCTCGTCACGCTCGCGGCAGACCAGCCGTTCACGTTCGTCGACCACGCGCTGCGACATGGCGACGCGCTGGTGGGACTCGACATCAACCAGATCCAGGCCCTTTCGTGGGAAGGGGGAAAGCAGCAGCTGATCGTCCAGCGCGAGCTCAACGAAGCGATCGAGCGCGCGCTGCGGCTGCGCCGGGAGATTCTCGACCTCGCCCAGAGCCGCTCCGCGGTCGACGCCCAGCGTAAGGTGTGGCTGCTGCGCGACGCCGACGACGCGATGGAGCGCGCGCGACTGCTCGCCGACGTCGTCGTCGGAGCGTTCTTCGCGGTCGAGCGCCGCCAGGAGCGCAAGGCCGCGCTCCAGAACCGGCGCGGGGAAGTGCTCGACTGGCTCGCCAGCCGCGAGTCGCCGACGGCCCAGCTTCACCTGTGGCAGGCCGAGGCGCGAGCGCAGCTCACGCCGCTTCACTGGATGCTGGAGTTCCCAGAGGTGTTCGCCGGCGAGCGACCGGACCCGCTGGCGAGCGGCCGGTTGGGCAAGGCCGCATGGTTCGATTGTTTCGTTGGGAACCCGCCGTTCGGTGGCAAGAACAACATCGCGGCCTCGGGCGGCCCACACTACATCGAGTGGCTGCAGGCCGTGCACCCCGGCGCCCACGGGAACGCGGACCTCTCGGCGCACTTCTTCCTTCGCGCCGCGCACTACCTCGGCGAGCACGGCACGGCGGGGCTGATCGCGACGAACACGATCGGTCAGGGCGACACGCGCGCGACGGGACTGCAGCGGATCGTCGGTGACGGCGCGGTCCTCTACGACGCCGTCGACTCCATGCCGTGGCCCGGAGAGGCCGGCGTCACGATCAGCACGGTCCACCTCGCCCGCGGAGAGTGTCGGTCGCACGTCGGGGAGCTGCGGCTCAACGGGCTCGCCGTGGCCGCCCTGAACAGCCGGCTGGCGCCACGACCCGAGCGGCCGGACCCGGTCGCGCTGCGTGCAAACGCGGGGAAGAGCTTCCAGGGCAGCATCGTCTTGGGGATGGGCTTCACGCTGACGCCGGAGGAGCGCGACGAGCTCGGCGCGCGCGACCCACGCAACGCCGAGCGGATCTTCCCGTACATCGGGGGCCAGGAGGTCAATTCGTCGCCGACCCAGGACTTCGAGCGCTACGTCATCAACTTCGGCCAGATGACGCTCGAAGAGGCGGAGCAGTGGCCGGACCTGATCGGGCGGGTGCGCGAGCTGGCGAAGCCGGAGCGCGATCGGAACAATCGCGACATCTATCGTCGCCTCTGGTGGCAGTTTGGTGAGAAGCGGGTGGAGCTCTACCGTGCGCTCACGAAGCTCTCACGATGTCTTGTGACAGCGCGCGTCAGCAAGCACTGCATGTTCTCGTTCCAGTCGACGGATCGCGTATTCTCGGAACAGCTCTTCGTGTTCCCGCTTTCAGGCACCGCGGAGTTCGCAGTCCTACAGTCCAGCGTGCATGTCAGATGGTCCTGGACGCTGTCGTCGTCCATGAAGTCTGATCTTCGATACTCCGCCACTGATTGCTTCGAGAACTTCCCGTTCCCTGCCCCGCACACGCTCGCGGCCGGCTCGGAGGTCGAGCAGGCGGGCGATGCCCTGTACGCGGCGCGCGCCAGCTACATGGTGGCGACGGACGTTGGACTGACGACGACGTACAACCGGCTCCGCGATCCGGCGTGCGACGACGCCGAGATCGTCCACCTGCGTGAGCTGCACGAGCAGATGGATCGCGTGGTGCTGGCGGCGTACGGCTGGAGCGACTTGGAGCCGCCGGCCTTCCAGGATCCCGCGAGCCCAGGCGAGGCGGACGCGAAGCGGCGCTTCGAAGGCGAGATCATCGACCGGCTGTTTGCGCTCAACGCCGCGCGAGCCGCCGAGGAGCGGGAAGCAGGGGCGGGCACCCCCGCCGGCCCACGCGGCCCCGTGTATGGTCAGCCAGACCTCTTTGGTGACGACTCGGACAAGAGTTGAACAAGCGTCGGGATCGGCGACTATGGCCGGGCGTGTGGCGCCAGGAGCTCGTTCCAACTCGTGCGCGCGCTCTCCCACTCGTCCTCGCAGCGCGGGAGCCGCCCGGCCATGTCCGGGAACTGCGTGCCCATCGACGCGTATGTCGTCGGGTCGGAGCCGTAGACGAGGCAGAGGATGTCGTAGAAGCGCTGCCGGTTCAGCGAGTGCTCGTCGGCCAGCTCCTCGGGGAGATCCTGGTGGTCGTCGGCCAGGAACCAGAAGGCCGCGGCGCTCTCCGCGGCGTCCGCGCGGCCCATTGCTACCAGGTTGACGACCGAGAACGAGTCCGCCGCGTCCTCCTCGGCCGCTACGACCGGAAGGTCGAAGATGTCGATCAGGGCGTGCCCGAGCTCATGGAGGAGAACGAACGCCCACGTGTGGTCAGCGAGAATCTGGGCGTCGGCCGCCTCGAAGCGCGTCGCGAACGTGTTCAGGATGAACGCGTACAGGTCGTAGCACATCAGGACGGCGGCGCTACCGTTCGCTCGTGTGTACAACGCGTTGACGAAGCCGCACTCGCCGCCCATCAGGTACAGGTCCTCGGGGAAGGCGAGCGCGTTCGTGTAGCTGCTCGCGACGGCTTCGAACAGGCCGCGCGGTCGCAGGCGGTCCTCGATGGACTGGAGGCCTTCGTCGTCTGCGCCCTGGTAGCTGACGATGATCTCGCCGTACGTCTCCGCTGCGGGCGCGCAGCAGTTGGTGTCCGAGAGGTCCTCAGAACACCAGTCGTAGCCGGTGACGCACACGCAGGTTCCGAAGCCGTCGTCGTGCGCGTTGGTGCCACAAGACGTCGTCTGTCCGCCACCGGAGTAGGTCGGGTCGTAGAGAGGGTAGCCGTCGTCACCGCCGCAGCCTGCGAGCAGCGCTATCGCCATCAGACAGGAGAGCACCCGGGCCATCTCGTTCCTCTGCACGTGGATTGGAGCGACACTAGCTGCATCGCCACGAGGGCCGCGTCAAGCGCCCATCGATCCGGTTGATCCGCCTCCGCGGTCAGCCGTCGCGCTTCACTTGTCGGCGCGGATCGGGCACGCTCCGCAGACGTCGAACCTCGGGAGAGCCAGTGACCCCAGCCGTCGCCGTTCGGGACCACCTGGTCCGCACGCTCGAAGCCGATCTGGTCGGACCCTTCGACCCTTCGCGCGAGCGCGAGGTGCTCGAGATGTCGCCTTCGCGCTGGTACCTCACCGGTTTCATCGCCCCAGAGGAAGACCGCGAGCTGGACTCCCCCGACGAGGACGAGCAAGAGGGCGCCGGCGATGACGTGGCGTCAGAAGACGCGCACGACGCTGACCCCGAGCCCAAGCGCCGTCGGTTCGTCCCCGCCTCGATCGGCATGTCGCTCCTGGTCCCCGACGGACTCGCCTCGGTCGAGATCACCGCCCGGTGGGCAGACTACGAGCGTATCGACGAGGCGGCGATGACGGCGCGCGCGGCCGGCGCACCCGTGACCGCGGCGCCGTCGCGCCGAGTGCTGTGGCAGCGGCGGCCCGCGCGGAGCGAGACGGTCACGGTCGCTCTCGACGCGAGGTCCCTTGCGCTCGGGGTCGCGGTCCCCGACAGCGACGGGCTCGTGATCGAGGGGAGCATTCAGCCGGTCGACAGCCCTCGGGCCGGGGTCCCGCCTGGCACGCGCGCCGTCGCGCTGTTTCTGGTCAACCGACGGGCGAGCGCCCCCGAGGGCGCGCGGGACGCTGGCTACGCGTTCCAGGTGGGGCTTGTCGTCCGCGCCGCGTCACCGTTCGTCGTGCGTCCAAACCCGCGAGACGCCCAGATCGACGAGGTCGACGCGCGGGTCGCGGATCTGCAGTTCCGCGATGTCCGCGAGTATGCGACGGGGCACGGTGTCGCGGTCGAGACGGTCGTCGCCGAGGGTGTGATCGACGGGACGGTGGTGCAGACGCGTTGGATCCCGGTTGCGGAGGTGCCACGAGTGGTGGCGCGCGAGGTCGCCGGCGTCGAGGTGCGGATGAGCCGCCTCTCGCTGTTGGACGATCCGGCCGAGCTCCGCGCCAGTCTTGGACCGATCGTCGAGGGGTACCGGCGCTGGGTGGCGGAGCAGCACCTCGTCCCGCTCGACGGCGAGCGTCGACGGGAGACGCGAGAGCAGCTCCTGGCGGATGCCTCGGAGGCGGCGACCCGAATCGAGCGGGGGATCGAGGTCCTGGCGACGGACGCGGTCGCGCGGCGCGCGTTCCAGCTCGCGAACCGCGCGATGGCCGATGCTGCGCGCGCTCGCAGCCCCGAGCGGTACGCCGGCGGCGCGGAGCCGCGGTGGCGCCTGTTCCAGCTCGCGTTCGTCCTCCTGAACGTCGTGGGTGTGACCGACGACGCGCACGCGGATCGGGCTGCCGTCGAGCTGATCTTCTTCCCGACGGGCGGTGGTAAGACGGAGGCATACCTCGGCGTCATCGCGTTCGCGCTGGTGCTGCGCCGACTGCGAGGTCACGGGAGACCAGACGCGGGTCTCGGCGTGACCGTGATCCTACGCTACACGCTGCGTCTTCTGACGCTCGATCAGCTCGGGCGGGCTGCCACGCTCGTCTGTGCGCTCGAGAAGCAGCGCCGCGAGGCTCCGTCGACGCTGGGCGACGTTCGCTTCGGCATCGGCCTCTGGGTTGGGACGAGCGCGACCGCGAACACGCTCGCGGCGCTCGCTCGCCAGGTCACCGACTACAAGAACAACCGGGGAGCCGAGCTTCCGTGCCCGCTGCCGGCGTGCCCTTGGTGCGGGAGCGCGTTCAACGCGCAGAGCTTCCGCTTGCTCCCGAGCACGAGCGCTCCGGAGCGGCTCGTGCTGAGCTGCTCGAACCACCGCTGCGACTTCTCGGACGCACGTCACGCCGACGGCCTGCCGGTCGTGTACGTCGACGAGCAGATCTACCGCGAGCTGCCGAGCTTCTTGATCGGCACGGTCGACAAGTTCGCGCTGCTGCCATACCGCGCGCAGGCCGGGATGTTGTTTGGGCGTGTGACGGCGCGGAGTGGGGGCAGGTTCTTTGGCACCGCGACCGAGGCCGTGCGCGACGGCGCGGTGTCGCTTCCAGACAGGCTCCAGCCGCCGGAGCTGATCGTCCAAGACGAGCTCCACCTGATCTCCGGGCCGCTCGGCACCATGGTCGGGCTGTACGAGACGGCGGTCGACCACCTCTGTCAGGTCGTCACGCCAGATGGGCGAACGCGGCGGCCCAAGCTCCTTGCGTCGACCGCGACGGTGCGGCGGGCCGACCGCCACGTCCGCGCGCTGTTTGCTCGGGACCGCCTGCGTGTGTTTCCGCCGCCGGGCATCGACGAGAACGAGACCTGGTTCTCGGTCGTGGATCGCGCGGTGCCAGGTCGCCTGTATGCCGGTGTTGCGGCGGCGGGGCGGCCGACGAAGAACATCCTGTTGCGGACATACTCGGCGCTGCTCGCCGGCGCACAGAAGCAATGGCTTCCCGGCGTCGAGGACCAGCCGGCCGACTCCTACATGACGCTCGTGGGCTACTTCAACAGCCTCCGCGAGCTCGGCGGGATGCGTCGGCTCGTCGAAGATGAAGCGCGCGTGCGCTGCGCGTCGGCGTCGCGTCGCGTCCCAGAGGCACACACGGGCGCGCACCCGTGGTTTGCGGACCGCGACCTCGCGACGGAGCCGGCCGAGCTGACGAGTCGCGAGAGCACTGCTCGCATCGCGGCGACGAAGGCGCGGCTAGAGAAGAGCTTCGCGCTGAAGGAGCACGTCGATGTCGTTCTCGCGAGCAACATGATCTCTGTCGGCGTCGACATCGACCGTCTCGGCCTGATGGTGGTGGCCGGACAGCCGAAGACGACCAGCGAGTACATTCAGGCGTCGAGCCGCGTGGGACGGCGCGACGATCGGCCGGGCTTGGTGGTGACGTGCTACAACCTGCACCGACCGCGTGACCGCTCGCACTATGAGGGCTTCGTCGCGTTTCACAGGTCGTTCTACCGGTTCGTCGAGCCGACGAGTCTCACCCCGTTCTCTGCGCCGGCACTGCAGCGCGGCTTCGCGGGGGCGCTGATCGCGATGATTCGGCACGGGGAGGCCGAGCTGATGCCCGCGGGCGCGGTGCACCGAATTCCGGCGGCGCGCGCGCGCATCGCCGCGCGCGCGCTGACTGCGGTCGCGAATCGGGCCGCGGCGGCCGGCGACGCGAAGGGCGCGGACCTTCTGCGGAAGGCCGTGGTTGCGCGCGGCGAGAACCTGCTCGACAGGCTCGAGGTGCTGCTGCGGGAGGCCGTCGAAGGCGGCGCGACGCGCACATACACGGTCCTCGACCGCGACGGTCGGGGTCGCCCGATCATGTCCACCGGCATCGACGAGACGGACGATCGAAGCCCGGACGAGCGCGCGTTCACCGCGCCGATGTCGATGCGCGATGTTGAGCCGTCGGTGCATGTGTGGGTCTATCGTCGCGAGCTCAAGAGGGAGGTCGCAGATGGCGACGCGTAGTCGACCGGCCGCAGGGTACGTCCGCCCCGACGGGCAGCTCCGCCGGAGCCAGGTGATAACCACGTACGGGCCCGGCGCCCTCGTTGACCTGCTCCACGACGCGGTGATGATCAGCGGACTGGACTTCTGGCGCAGCGTCGGGCGCGAGTGGGATAGAATCGACGAGCCACGCCTCGCGAATCGCCTCGCGCGGCGACTGAAGTCTCACGACCGGCCACTCGACGTCACCGACGCGTTTCGCGCGCCGCCGGCCGGCGACGACCAGACCCCGCGGAAGTCCGTGGGCATCGACGCCCTGCAGTTTCCTGATTGGTTCGTGTGCCAGAACACGGAGTGCCGCGCCCTGATACGGGCGACCGCCGGCCTGACGCGCAAGCGCGACCGCTGGGTCCACGACTGCACCAAACGCGGCTCGGAGTGTGTGCCCGTTCGGTTCCTGTCGGCGTGCCGAAACGGGCATATCGACGAGTTTCCGTGGGTCTGGTTCGTGCACCAGACCGGCACCCCCGACCAGCAGGCGTGCAAGGCACCGAGTCTGGTCTTCGACGAAGGCCCCAGCGGCGACTTCGCGTCCATTCGCATCCGGTGTCGAAGCTGCGGCGCGGTGCGCCAGCTCATCGATGCCCGCGGCGACGAGAGCGCGAATCCACACTGTCGCGGTAGACGCCCGTGGCTCGGTCCCGTCGGAGCCGAGGGTGAGTCATGCACGGAGAGGACGCGGCTGCTGGTGCGGACCGCGAGCAACGCATACTTCTCTGTCGTTGAGAGCGCGCTGTCGATTCCCGACACGAGCGTGTCCCTGTGGGACGTGGTGCGGGCGAGCTGGGCGACCCTCCAGGCAGCGACGCCGGACAGCCTGCCCGTGTTTCGCACGATCCCGGCGATCGCCGATGCGCTCGGCTCGTTCGACGACGCGTCGGTGCTGCGAGTGGTCGACGAGGTTCGGCGGGGGCACAAGCCGGAGCCACCGCCCCTTCGTCACGCCGAGTACTCCGAGTTTGTGCGCGCGGACTTCGAGCTGCCGGGCGAGCGTCCACCGACGGACAACGCCACGTTCTTTCCGCGTGCCGTCCCACCACCGGCCGGGACGGGCATCTCGCGCGTCGTGCTCGCACACAACCTCCGGGAGGTCAGGGCGCTGGTCGGGTTCACACGGATCGAGCCGCCCGCCGCGACACTGCAGGGCGAACACGAGGTCCAGGACCGCATTCAGCCGATCGGGGTAACTCAGACATGGCTCCCGGCCTCGGAGATCCGCGGCGAGGGAGTCTTCATCGAGCTCGACCCCGAGCGGCTCGCGGAGTGGGAGGCCCGGCAAGAGGTGCGCGATCGTGCGGCCAAGCTCTACCAGGGCTGGCTGGCACACCGGCACGCCGGCGGCGCGGGCGAGTTCCCGGGAGCGAGGTTTTACCTGCTGCACAGCCTCTCCCATCTGCTGATCACCGCGCTGTCTCTCGAGTGCGGATACAGCGCAAGCTCGATCCGCGAGCGGATCTACTGCGCGCCGCCGGACCACGAGGCGGGAGCGATGTCAGGGCTCTTGTTGAGCACCGGGAGTCCCGGAACCGACGGCACGCTCGGCGGACTCGTCGAGCAAGGCCGGTTTCTCGCCGACCACCTCGAACGTGCACTGCGGCTCGGCTCCCTGTGCTCGAACGACCCGGTCTGCGCCGGTCACGAGCCGACCGACGGCTCGGAGCGGTGGTTGGACGGCGCGGCGTGTCACGGCTGCCTGTATGTGGCGGAGTGCTCCTGCGAGTGGTTCAATCGCTACCTGGACCGTGCCCTCGTGGTTCCGACGATCGGGGCGGACCCGAGAGCTGCGTTCTTCGCCGCCCCGCCACTCTTGTGACCGTCCACGACCTCTCAACCGAGACGCTTCGTCGGCTGGCCGTCGCGCTGAGGGACTCGCGCGGCCTGACGTCGGCTGCCTTCGAAGCGCTCGGCCTCGACGACGAGCAAGCGTCGATTCGCGACGCCCTTCAGCGCATAGAAGACGGGGCGTGGCTTCCCGTCGTCGAAGCGATCCTGACCGAGCGAGCGGCGCACGCCGGGTGCGCGCCGGAGCTGGTCTGGACCGGGCCGGAAGCTCCGGTCGCGGAGTCGCGCCGAAGCGTCGTCGTCCTGCGCGAGGTCCTTGGATCCGCTCGGGAGCGCGTCTTGCTCGCCGGGTACAGCTTCGACGGCGGCGCCGACCATCTGGCACCGCTGCATGACGCGATGGTCGCCCACCGCGTGCAGGTCGATATCTACCTCAACATCAATCAGCCGCAGGCGTCGCCATCCGGGCCGGTAGGGGTGACGCCGAGCCAGGTCGACGCGCAGGTTCGTGACTTCGTGCGGGGGAACTGGCCCTGGCGAGATCGCTGGCCGAACATTTGGATCGATCGGCGGGTGTTGGACGGCGGCGTGTTTGCGAGCCTGCACGCCAAGTGCGCCGTCGTGGATGGCGAGCGTGCCTACGTGACGTCCGCGAACTTCACCCGGCGGGGTAACGAGCGGAACGTCGAGGTAGGAGTGCTGCTGCGCGACCGCGACTTCGCCGCGCGCCTGGAGCGGCAGTTCGCGGACGCGCGACGAGCCGGCTGGTTCGTCGCAGTCGATGCGGCGCGGTCGCGCGACCTACCGCCGGGGTAGGCGGCAGGTCGCGCGGCCTTGGGCTAGGCGACCCGGATGATGAACGTCAGCACGAAGCTCAGCGGTCGCTTGTCGGTGCCGTGTGTGTGCGCGCCCTCTGGACCGATCGAGTGTGCGTGCTCACCGGTACTTGGCATGTCGTGGTCGTGCGGCTTCCTCGGGGTCCCCGTGGCGAGCGCGACACCACCCTTCTCCTGGACGCGAGCCCCGCGTATGTCATGCTTGTGCCTTCCCGCAGATCCGGTGACTCCAGTGTGGCTGTGTCCTCCGTCCGGCATGATGAGGTTGCTGCCGAGGTACGCGCCAACATCTTCGAGGTCGGGCCCAGCGCTCGAGAGGTAGACGTTGCCTCGCAGGTCGGGGAGAGTCTGCTGGAAAAGCGGCCCTGCCCCCTGATGATCCCTATTTTCGAGTGACCGTGGTCTCACGTCCATTGACACGTTCCGATGATGCAGGTGGACCACGGCCTATCGACACGTATCGGAGCGATCCGTGACCACCCTCAGCGCACTCCAATCCCTCATCGCTCAGGGCGAGTCCGAGACGCTCGAGCTCAAGCGTTCGACCGCGGAGCTGAAGCGCGCTGGCGAGACGCTCTGCGCGTTCCTCAACGGTGAGGGTGGCCGGGTGTTGATTGGCGTCAGCCCCGATGGGAAGCTCGTCGGGCAGGAGGTCGCCGACATGACGCTCCGCGACGTCGCCGCGATGCTCGGGCGGTTCGAGCCGCCGGCGCGCGTCGAGCTGAGCCGGGTCGACGTGCGCAAAGGCCGGCAGGTCCTCGTACTCGAGGCTCTGCCCTCCCGTCCGTTCGCGCCCTTCGTCTTTGAGTCGAAGCCGTACAAGCGCGTCGGCTCGACGACCACCGTGATGTCGCAGGACGAGTACGCGCGACTGCTCCTCGACCGCAACCACAGCAGGCATCGCTGGGAGAACCAGCCGGCAGTGGGCGTACGCCTCGAAGACCTCGACCGGGACGTGGTCCCTGTTTCCGGTACCAGGCGCTATGAGAGGTTCGGGTGATTGGCCGCGAACGCAGCCGGGGTTTGGTTCTTGAGGGACGAGTGGGGTCGCTTGTGGTTGTAGTGGAAGCGGAACTCCGCCGCCGCCTCGGCGGCGTGCTGGACGGCAGTGAAGACGGTCGTGTTGAGGAACTCGGCGCGGATCCGGCCGTTCGTGCTCTCGCAGATCGCGTTGTCGACAGGCTTCCCAGGCCGACTCAGCAGTGGCGCAACGCTGTGGCGCTCGCGCCAGCGAGTCAAATCTGCGCCGATGAACTCGCCACCGTTGTCGGTACGAAGACACTCGGGCGCCCCCCGGCGCTCCTTGGTCAGCTCATCCAGGACCCTGGCGACGTCCGCCCCCGCGAACGACCGCGCTACGCGCAGAGCGAGCAGCTCGCGGGTGTACTCGTCGACCACGACGAGGAGGCGGATCCGCATCCCGGTCTTCAGCTGGTCACTCATGAAGTCCGTCGCCCAGATCTCGTTCGGACGCGTCGCGCGTCGCTCCGGCGGCTTGCCGGAGCGCCGTGCGCGCTTCGCCGCCTTCCGCCGACGATGGGCCAGCCGGTGCTCGTTGTAGAGCTGCAGGAACAGGCGACGACTGACGCGGATGCCGCGTCCTCGGACGGCGTCATGGATGCGGCGATAGCCCCAGGCAGGCTGCTCGCGAGCTACCGACAACATCACTGCTTCGGCCGGGTGCGCAGCCGGCTTCACCGCCTGGTACCGTACCGACGTTCGGCTCCAGCCGAGCGCGGCGCACGCGGCCCGCTCGGACACACCCGGCCTCTCCGTGAGCCCGCCCACGATTCGACGGCGAATCGCGGGCGTCACAGTTTTCCCAGCATTGCGTTCGCCTCCTTGAGCAGCTCGTTGGCCAGGAGAGTCTCCGCGAGCAGCTTCTTCAGCCGTGCGTTCTCCTCCTCGAGCTCTCGCTTCCGGGCCAGCGAGGCCTTGTCCAGACCGGCGAACTCGGCCTTCCAGCGGTGGAATGTCGGCTCTGAGATGCCGTGCTTCCGGCACGTCTCGACGATCGTCGCTCCTGCCTCGACTTCGGCCAGGAGAGCCAGGATCTTCTCGTCGCTGAACTTCTTCTTCTTCATCGTGTGCTCCGGGGTCGGCCTCCCGTAGCACCTGGATCAGGAAATGAGGATCACGTCCACCGCGAGGAGATCTTGCGAACGCGCGCCACCGCGATCGAACAGCGGCGGCTCTCGGCCGGCACGAGCACGGACGTTGGCGACATCCTCGACCGGCTTGGCCTGCGCATCGACGGTCAGGTCACGCACGCCGCACAGCTTCTCTACGGGACGAAGTTCCTCCCGAACTACCCGCAGGCGCTGCTTAAGCTCGGACGCTTTCGCGGCCCGAGGATCACCGGCGACATCCTCGACAACCGGCAGGAATACCTGCACGCCTTCGCGATGGTTCGCGAGGCGATCGCATGGCTCGACCGCACGCTGCCGCTGTCGGCGCGCTTCCCGAGGGGCGCCATCAACCGCGAGGACCGCCTACCGGTGCCCGCCGAGGCGCTGCGGGAGATCGTGCTGAACGCCGTCATCCACCGCGACGTGAGCCACCCGAGCTCGTACGTCGCGATCGCCGTCTTCGACGACCGCATCGAGGTGCGCAGCATCGGTGACTTCCCGACGGGCGTGCGGGCGGAGCAGCTGTCGCGCGAGCACCTGTCGGTGCGGCGTAACCCGCTCATGGCCGAAGCGTTTCACCGGACCGGCGCCATCGAGGCCTGGGGTCGCGGGACGAACCGGGTCATCGAGGTGTGCCGCGCCCATGGCATTCCCGACCCGCTCTTCGTCGACGAGGCCGGCGCTGTCACGGTGACGTTCCTGGCGGACGTGGTCGTGGGGACGCGTGACTTGGTGCCGGTCGGGCACCAACCAGGCACCAAGTCGGCACTAAGACGGGACCAACTCGAAGTGCTGGAACTCGCGGATGTTCCGCGTGCGCTTGCCGACCTCATGGTGCCTTTCGGCCGCACCGACCGCACCAAGTTCCGCAACCAGATCATCGCCCCGCTCCTCGACGCGGGGCTGCTCGTGATGACGGTCCCGGACAGGCCGCGCAGTCCGAGGCAGCAATACCAGGCGACGGCAGCGGGCCTCGCTGCGCTACAGGCAGCGCGGCGGTCGTGAGGGTTCGTCTCCGTGTCGCGGCCGCCTGAACAAGACGCCGAGCGCCCTTTCAACCGCCCTTGGCGTCTCGCGATTGTGCACGGGCACAGCCTCGCGTCGACGCACGCCCCATCTTCCGCAGGCCCCGCCCCCGTGCTACTGCTCTCGACCATGCGAGACCCCCGCACCACCCACGCCGCCCGCCTCCGCCACGTCGCCCTCGCGGCCCCGCTGCTCGCCCTCGTCGCCGGCTGCGCCGACGACTCGGTGGCCGGAGCGCCGCGCGGCGCGGGTGGCGGGACGCCGGTTTGGGATGGGCCGGTCGGTGACAACGGGTTGTTCACCTTTACGCCGGCCGATCCGGGGGCTGCCCCCGGCCTCTACGTCGTCGCGACGCTCGACGATGGGACGACGTTCACGTCGGGGCAGGCCGAGGTTGGGCTCGAGCAGTACCCGGTCGAGGAGGTCGCGCGGACGTCGTTTGATAAGTCCGTTGGCCCGGGCTCGGGACCGAGCTTGTTCGACGACCCAGGGGTGCTCGCGGCGCCGGCCCGCGACGTGCGGCGCGTGCAGCCGACCGCTTACGAGCTGGCGCTCGATGGCGGCTTCTCGCGCGCCGTGCCGCCCGAGCTCCGCGCCGAAGCGCGCTTCTCGGCCCTCGCGGACCAGATCGCGGCGATGCCGCAAGACCGGCGCAAGACGATCGACTGCCCCGGGAGCTTTGGGCCGACGAGCGTCCACAGCAGCATCGGGACGTTCGATGGGCGCAGCGGGTGGCTGACGCAGCAGTTCGGCATCGAGACGTTTGGTCGCACGCGCGGCTATGCGTGGGCGATCCACTTGGCGCCCGAGGGCGTCTACCTGAGCCTGCAGCAGTCGGACGGGATCGCGTTCATCCCGAACAGCTACGGGTTCGGAATCGCCAACTCCGTGGGCTACTCGCGCGAGAGCGAGCCGGGCGAGGTCAACGGGATCGCGACGAGTGTGTTTCCGATCTCCGGCCCCGAGGGGCGCCAGGTGTCGCTCGCCTACTCGATCGCCGAGTTTTGGCAGTTTGGTTTCACGATCGGGCTCAACGACAACGGGTCGCTGCAGCGGGCCATTCAGTTCGACACCGGCTGGAACGTCGCCGCAAACCTCGGCATGCCGCTGTCGTCGGCGCTGATCAGCATCGCGTTCCCCGTCTCGATCGGCGCCGGCACCGGCACCGTGATCAGCGAGAACGGCGGCGAGAAGGTGTATGTGTTCGTGCACGGGTGGACCGGGCCGTGCGCCGACGTTGACCGCGTCCGCGGACCGGCGGCGAAGTCTGCCGACGACGGAGCCGCCTTCTTCGAGGCCGTGTCAGACTCGATCGCCCTCGCCGCGGACCCCCACGCCACCGAGTACGCCGACGTTATGCGTGACGCGTTCGCGGCGGCGCTCGGCCCTGCGTTCGAGTCGTGGGCCGTCGCCGGCGGCGCTCCGCCCGCAGAAGGCATCGCGGCAGAGACGAACGCGGCGCTGCTTCAAGACTTCATCGGGTCGAGCTCGCCGACGCTCTGCGACACGTGCGCGGACTCGACGCTCGACGGCTTTCTGAGCGACACCCTCGTCCGGTTCCGCGTCGCCGGCGACGACCAGTACGGCCTGATGCTCGCCGCCGTCGAGTCGGCCGCGCACTACCAGCGCGTGCTCCCGCAGCCCGCGCGCGTCGCCGTAGACGCCGCAGCGTCGGCCGGCGCCGTCGACGTCGCCTCGGCCTATCTGTTCGACCAGATCGCCGACGTCCTCGGCACCCCCGACCGCTACGTCGCCGACGAGGTCGTCCGCATCGAGGCGCGCGCCGGCGAGCCGACCCGCGTCACCGTTACCGCGCAAGAGATCGCAGACCTGCTCGGCGTGCCCGTCGCCGACGTCGACGGCGCGACGGTGTGCATCGGCTCGGACTTCGCGGGCCCGCGCACCGACGAGGCGTGCGCGCAGCTCTCGGGCGACTCCATCGGCGGCGATATCACGCTCCGCCAGAGCACACGCATCTTGCTCCGCATTCGCGTCGACCTGTCGACCGCGGCGGGGTTCGACGCCGACACGGTAGCTGGCTGGGAGGTCAACGCGGCGATGCGCTACGTCGTCGCCGTGCCGGGCCCTGCTACCAGCGTCGAGCTCGCCGCGCCGTTCACGGCGTGGTCCGGCGCGCCCGTGACGCTGACGGCGTCGTTGCTCGACGAGCACGGGAACTTCGCCGATCAGCCCGCGACGTTCACATACTTCGACCACGCGGGGCGGCTCCTTGGCACCGTCAGGAGCGACGACGGCCAGGCCACGCTGCAGTACGTGCTCAGGCCCGCGACCCCGGTGCTCAGCACCGTCGAGGCCGCGTCGTTCGAGCTCGCGTCGGGGGCCGTCGTCGAGGGCTGGTCGCTGCAGGGGGCGGGCCTGTCGAGAGACGCCGCGGTGCTCGCGAACGGCGTCGACGTCACAAGTCTCGGGTGGCAGGTCGGTGCGCTCGACTCGACGGAGCTGGCGCTGATCCGGGCGCCAAGCTCCGACGGCGTCGAGGCCCCGGCGCTCCCCGCGGGGTTCGCGGCGGCGGTCGTGAACCCGGGCGGGCTGCGGTCCGGGCGCGTCGCCGCGAGCAGGTCACCCGGCGGCTCGCCGTAGGCGTCGGCAGACTCAAACGGCCCCGTAGATCGCTACTCGCGCTGCGGCAGGCACATCCGCGCAACGCAGTCGAAGCCGGCGGGGCACTCGGACGTGTCGTCGCACTCCGCGCGGCAAACAAAGTCCGCGGCGCCGCAGCGGGTCCCGGCTGGGCAGCCCGACTCGGCGGCCGTCAGGTCGCAGAGCTGAGCGCAGTAGCCGTCGAGGCAGAGGTGGTACTGGCCGCCGGCGCAATCCGCGGTGCTCGAGCAGGGCGAACCGACGGCGCGCGTGCCCGTTCCCGCGGGCGCACAGACGTTGCTGCCGCGGAAGTAGGGCGCATAGCACTCGTAGTCGGGGCCGCGGCAGTCGGAGTCGGCGTCGCACTCGAGCCAGCACTGGCTGAGCAGCGAGTTGCCGTGGATGAAGTCGTTGTTGAAGTCGCTGCCATCGGGGCAGTCCACGATCACGCCGCCCTGAACCATGCAGTAGCCGTCGGGGAAGCCGTCGGCCTCGTCGGAGCAATACACATCGACCGACAAGCCGCAGTCGGCGGTCTCTTCGCACGGCTCTCCGACCTCGGCGTTGATGCCGGCGCAGTCGGCGTCTTCGTCGACGGTGCAGTACTTGTTCACCGGACAGAGGCCGTCGCCGGTGAAGCAGATCTCCTCAGAGGGGAAGCAGCGCCCCGACATGCAGAGCATGCGGTCCGGGCACTCGCCCTGCTCGCGGTTACGTGCGGGGTTGCACCACGCGGTGCAGAACTTGCCGTCGGGGCCGCCAAACGCCGAGACGGCGCAGCCGATGTGGTTGCCGCCGGCGCACTCCCAGTAGCCGGTGCAGGCCTCGCCGAGCGCGAGGTCACCCTGAGCAAACGGGGCACACTCGCGGCTGCCGTCGTAGTCGGAGTCGACGCACGCGTAGCCGCGGTCACGGCAGTCGGCGTCCGACGTGCAGTCCTTGACGCAGTTGAACTGGAGCGGGCCGCCGTACTGCGACAAGTGGCTGCCGGTCGGGCACGCGCCAAACGTCGTCATCGTGCAGTAGCCGCCGAGCAGCCCGTCGTTTGCTTGGTCGAGACACCCCATGAGCGTCTCGGCGACGCCGCAGTCGTCGTCCCCGAGGCACGGGCTGCCGACCTCGCCGGTCGGCGTCGGGCAGTCGGTGTCGTTTAGCCAGGTGCAGCCGACCTCGAAGTTGCAGCAGCCGTCGTCGCTGGTGCACGGGCGAGGCGCGGCGATGCACTGGACGTCGCAGCGCTCGGGCGTTCCGACGAGCGCGCGCGCGAGCACGGGGCTGCACTCGTCGGTCGGCTGGTCGCACTCGGTCGGGCAGTCGTCTCCGTCGCAAGTCTCGTAGCCGCGGGTGCGGATGCCGTCGCCACACACGAACGGGCACTCCGGGTCTGGGCCATCGGGGCAGTCTGCCAGGTAGCAGCACAGGTCGCCGACCGCGTCGCCCCCGGCGTCGGTGCCGCCGTCGAAGTCGGGGATGCCGACGTCGCCCCAGCCCCCGAAGTCGACACCTCCGCCCGAGGGGATGTCGCCGCTGCCCTCGCCGCTGCCGCTGCTGCCGCCGCCGTCCCAGAAGACGACGCCGTCGCCGTCGCTGTTCCCGCCCGCCGCCTGAGCGCCGAGCGCCCCGCAGCCACGCGCGGCGCCGCCGGCGAAGAAGGCGCCACCGTCGACGCCGCCGGCGTAGAGCGGCGTGCTGCAGCCGCCATCGCTCGGTTGGCCGCTGCCCTCTCCCCCGCTGCCCTCACCACTGCCTTCGCCGCCACCGCCGCCGCCGCCTTCCCCGCTGCCTTCGCCGGTGCGGTTGCTGCAGTTGGCGAGCGGCTCGGGTTCGCCGATGAACGCGAAGTCTGGGGCTGTGAGGGCCGGGCGCGGGGCCACCGCGTCATCGCCGCAGCCGGCGACGAGTGCCGCCCCGCACAGCGCCGCGAGCGCGGCGAGGGTCGCGGCGAGTCCGGCGCGCGCGATCACGGCGCCCCCGCGAAGCAGGCCGCGCCATACACGATGCGCGTGTCGAGGAGCCCGTCGCCGTCGCTGTCGGAGTCCCAGCGGTACAGGTGACCGCTCGTGTCGTAGATGAACCGAGACTGGACGTAGGTGTCGCCGAGGAAGAAGCCCGGGCGCGTCCAGTAGACCTCGCGGATTTGGCTGCGGTCGTTGTACACGAGCGTCGCGGTGTCGTTGGGCTCGCCGTCGCCGTCGGTGTCGACGGTCCACCCTCGCAGCGCGCCATCCTCGCCGCGCTCGATGTTCAAGACGGTCTCGGGGTCGCCGTCGCCGTCGGCGTCGAGGCCGATGCGGTCGCGCCCTTCGCCTGTCGACACAACGGCGGCCGCGCCCTGGTCGCACGGGAGCTGATATGTGATGCGCGTCGGGTTCCACGGACCGATCGTGGAGCTCGGCAGGTCGATCGAGAGCTGCAGAAGGTCCACGCCGTCGCTGAGCGTGTCGAGGTCGACGACGAACGGCGTGATGACGTCGGCGATCCGCGGCTGCGCGTCGCTGCGCGCCTCGATGGCGCCGTCGGCCCCGATGTCGAGCGCCTCGACGAGCGGGTCGCCGGAGCCGTCGAACCACAGGTAGATCGCCTCGTCCGGCACCCCGTCGCCGCCGGTGTCGACGGAGCGCGCGACAGAGCGCCCGTCGTCGGCGACCCAGATCCGGTCGACGCGCTGCGACGGCTGCCCGGCGACGAGCTCGTAGCGGATCGCGCAGACGTCATCACCCGCCCCGCCGCCGGAGTGGCACGCGGCGAGGAGTGAGACGATGGCGGCGATGGCGGCGGTGGTGCGCACGGAGTCAGCGGGTCACTGGGGGCGTCGTCGTTCAGCCGCGAGCAGCGCTCGGCCCTGGTCGGTCAGGCGGTAGGTCTGGAGCCGGCTGCGCGGACTCTCTGGTCTTGTCATCTCTACCCATCCGGCGTCCAGCGCAGGCTGAATATGACGCTCGCGCACGTGGGTTCGGTCCCTCAGCCCGAGACGCTCGCGAATCTCTCTGGCGCTGCGAGGGCCGTCAGCGAGGGCGACAAGCAGCGGGGTAGCTGGTGGGGTGACTGGTGGGGTGACTGGTGGGGTGACTGACGTGACTGGTGGGGTGACTGGTGGGGTGACTGGTGGGGTGACTGGTGGGGTGACTGGTGGGGTCGACTCGCCGTTCTCCCACGGGAGCTCGAGCGCGTAGCGCTTGTGGGCCGGGTCGTTCCGGACCACCGGCGCGTGTGCGGACACGGAGCGCCAGCGCGCCTGGAGCGTCACCAGACCCATTCCCGTCTGCGTCGAAGGACACGAAGGCCGCGTCCCGGTGGAAGCGAGCTTCCTCGCGCGGCGTGCTCTCGCGGTCCATGCTCACGCGCGCGTCTCCCTAAGCCAGCCCCCGCTCGATCACCTGCCGCGCGACGAACGCGCCGACGTCGTTTGCTCGCGTCCCTGGCCCAAACCCCGCGTCGTAGCCGAGCTCGAGGGCGAGTTCGTGCGAGATGCGCGGGCCGCCGCAGACGACGACCATGCGCTGACGGAGTCCTTCGGCCTCGAGCATGTCGATGAGCTGGCCGAGTGTGATCTTGTGGCTGTCTTTCTGTGTGACGACCTGCGAGACGAGCAGGGCGTCGGCGCGGAGCTCGACGGCTTTGGCGACGAGGTCCTCGTTTGCGACCTGCGCGCCGAGGTTGTGGGTCTCGAAGCCGTGGTAGGACTCGAGGCCCTTCTCGCCGTCGAACCCCTTCATGTTCAAGATGGCGTCGATGCCGACCGTGTGGGCGTCGGTCCCCGTCGTCGCGCCGAGGATGACGAGCGGGCGGCCGATGCGCTCGGCGATCAGCGCGTCGACCTCTTTCTTGGACATCCGGTCGCCCTCGATCTTCGGGACGACGATCTGCGTGGCGTCGACGCTCGCCGCGCAGCGGGCATACACGATGAAGAACGTGTAGCCGTGGCCGAGATCCTTGGCGTGGTACACGCGCGGATCGAGCATCCCCATCTTCTTCACCAGCAGGCGCGCCGCCTCGGTGGCCTCGGGCGAGTAGGGGAGCGGGAGCGAGAACGAGAGCTGGACCTGGCCGTCGTCGAGCGTGTCGCCGTAGGGGCGGACGCGAGTCGGGTCGGGCGGCGTGGCGCCGGTTCTTCCGGTGATCGACATGGGCGACCTCAGGCCTCGAGGCGGAGCGACGCGCGCAGAGCGTCCTCGATCGGGTTGTAGTAGTCGGGCGCCCGCTCTGCGACGCCGTCGAGCCCGCGCCCGCCCGTCGGGGAGCGCTTCACGGCGGCGAAGCGGCCCTGCGCCAGCGCCTCGAACAAGCCGAGGTCGCGCACCTCGGTGAGCAGCTCGACCGTGGCGGCGACGGTGGAGGCGGCGCGCCGCCGGATCAGGCCGCCGGGCTTGAACTCGACCTCGTCGGCGAGCGACCGCGCGTTGTTCATCACGTACTTCGCCGACTCGATCGCGATGGCGCGGTCGGCCATGTGTGGTGTGTGCATCGCCTCGGTGTGCATGCCGAGCAGCTGAATGCCCTGCCGCGTCCAAACACCGACGAGGTTGAAGAGCGCGTCCTGGATCAGGCCGCGGAAGATGTCGCCGGTCATGTATTTGGTCGGCGGCATGTACTTGAGGCGATGCTCCGGGAAGCACTCCCGAACGAGCTGCGCCTGCGCGAGCTCCATCAGGAACCCGTCCTTTGCCATCGGGTCCATCTCCATCGCGTGCCCCAGGCCCATCTGCGCGGGCACCAGCCCACACCGCGCCGCGAGCGCCTCGTTGATGAACTGGCTCGCAAGGACCGTGTGGGTCGCCTCGATCGCGTCGTCGGTCGTCAGGTAGTTGTCTTCGCCCGTGTTGATGATCACGCCGGCCCAGGCGTTGATCATTCGGCTAAAGTATTGGTCGACGAGCGTCCGCTGCGGGTTGATGTCGCGAAACAAGATGCCGTACAGGGCGTCGTTCAGCATCATGTCGAGCCGCTCGAGCGCGCCCATCGCCGCGATCTCCGGCATGCAGAGGCCGCTGCAGTAGTTGCACAGCATCGCGTATCGGCCGTTGCGCGCCGACGCCTCGTCGAGCGCCCGCCGCATGATGCGGAAGTTCTCCTGCGTCGCGTAGGTGCCGCCGAACCCCTCGGTCGTCGCACCAAACGGGACGTAGTCCAGCAGCGACTGGCCGGTCGAGCGGATCACCGCGATGACGTCGGCGCCCTCTTCGGCCGCCGTCACGCCCTGCACCGCGTCTTCGTAGATGTTGCCGGTCGCGACGATCACGTACAGCAGCGGGTCCGGGTGCGTCTGCATCTCGGCCTGCAGTCGCGCCCGCTCGGCGCGGTTCGCCGCGACCCGATCGACCGCCTGCTGCGCGAGCCGAGCGCCGAGCTGCCGAAGCTCCGCTTCGCCGGGCTCCGGCACCGCCAGCAGGTCGAGCTCGCCGGCCGAGACCGCCTCGGCGACCTCGCGCGGCTCCCGCCCGGTCGCCGCCACGGCCGCCACCAGGGGCCTCGCGACGCCCTCGCCGAGGCGCCCCGCGGCCTGCAGGCGGTCGACCAGAACGTTGGGCAGCGGCACCGCGTCGGCGTCGACCCCGTCGACACCCAGCAGGCGCGTCACCGTCCGCTCGACCGCGACCGTCGTGTGGCGCCGGACGAAGCCGTCGATGTCTGTCGCGATCGCGTCGGCGGCGACGCGGCACGACGCGACGGCCGCCGGGTCCAGGCCAAGCTTTGAGTCCGTTTCGTGAGACACTAGCGCTCCGATCGGGAGCCCGTGGCGCGCGCGACGCAAGCGGCGGCGTCGACGAGCAGCTCTGGGGGAAGGGAGAAGAGCGCCGCGACCCGCAGCGCGTCAGAGGCCCCGCCGCCGTCGTCGGCGACGAGGGCGTAGTCCATAGCCGAGTTGAGCGCCGTCTTCCAACCCACCTCGGCGGCGTGGGCGCGGAGGTCAGCGTCGCTGGTGTCGCCGATCCCGATGACGCGAAAGCGGCGCGCCCCCGGCGCGTCGACGTCGGCGAAGTGCGTGACGATGACCGCCGTCGACTCGCGGGCCGCGAGGTAGCGCGCGGTCGCGACCGCGATCGCGCGGCCTTCGGCGGGGCTCGTGCCGCGTCCGAGCTCGTCGATCAGCAGCAGCGCGTCGCCGGGCGCTGCCAGCGCCTCTGACAGCGCCGCCATCTCACCGGCGAAGCTGGACAGTCCGGCCGCCACCGACCCGAGCTCACCGCCGACGTAGTCGACGCGATCGCGCCAAGCGAAGTGGGCGGAGCGCGCAGGGACCGGATAGCCGAGCTGCGCGAGGTATTGGATGGCGCCGGCGAGGGCGAGCGTGACGGTCTTGCCGCCCATGTTTGGGCCGGTGAGCACCGAGACGCCGGGGGCGAAGTCGAGGTCCAGCGGCTGGTATCGGCCGCCGTCCCCCTCGACGGCGGCGCGCGCCGCCGGGAGCCAGCCGCCGCGAACGTCGAGCGCGTCGCCCGGCTCGGGCCAGCAGCCCCACGTCGCCGCTAGGCGCACCTTCGCGAGCCGCAGGTCGAGACGCCCGAGCCAGGACTCCAGCGCGACCAGCGCGTCGACGTGTGGGGAGAGCGTCGCGGCGAGACGCGCGACGACCTCGGCCTCGAGCGCCTCGACGCGCGCCGCGTCGGCCGCGAGCACGCGCTCGAGCGCCTCGCTCTCCTCGGTGCCGCGCAGCGCCAGCTCCACCTCGAACGTCGACGCCGACGCGACCTCGAGGGCGGGGTCTGCGCGAAGCTCCGCGAGCGCCGGCGCATCGCTCGAGACCCGCACGCGGCCGCCGCTCAGTCGTAGGCCGTGGCGGGCCTCGATAGACGCGGCGGCCGTCGCGAGCGCCGCAGAGAGCGCCGCGCGCGTCGCCTCGTGGTCCGCGCGCGCCTCGGTGAGCCGGGCGTCGAACGCGTCGCCCAGCCGAAAGCGCGCCGTCAGCTCACCGCGCTCGTCGAGGCCTCGCGCCAACCCCTCGACGACGGTGGCGGTGAGCGGCGGCCGCTCGTACCCCTTCACCGCGCCGCCGTCCGACAGCGCGCTCGCCACCGTCGCGGCCGCGAACAAGAAGCGCTTGGCCCGGAACAGGTCCGCCGCCTCGGCGCGGCCCGGAGTCCCGAGCCGCCGCGCGGTCTCGTCGATGCGCGGGAGCTGTCGCAGGGCGCTCTCGAGGGTCGCGCCGAGCCCCGCGTGATCGCGCAGCGCGGCCTCGAGCACGCCGCACGATCGCCGCTCAGCCTCCCACGCCGCGCGCTCGCCGCCGCCGAACGGCCGGAGCGCCGCGCGCGCCTCGAGCCCCGCCTCGCACAGCGGGACCGCTGCTCGGCGCAGCGCGTCGGGCGCGAACAGGGCGGCGGCGCGCTCCGAGACGCTCAGCATCGCAACCCCGCGTCGGGAGTCCACGTGCGCACGTCGATCACCGGTGTCCCCGGGAGGCGCGCGGCGACCGTCCGCGCGAGCGCGGCGCTGTCGCCGGCGGTGCCGTCGTGACGCGTCGGGTTCACGGTCACGGCCGCCAGTCGCACGCCGTCGAGGCAGGCGATCCGCCGCCCGCGAGCAAAGCGCCGCAGCGCTGCGTCCGACGCGAGCACGCGCGTCGGGTCGCGGGCCACGAGGAGTCCGCCGGGCTCGAGGAGGCGCTCGGCGAGCAGCAGCGTCGCGTCCGACACGAGGCCGGGCTGATAGACGGCATCGAACCGCGCCTCTGAGCGCGGCCACGGCCCGCTCAGCGTCGCCGCCGGCGCGGCGCGCCAGCCCTCTGTGGCGCGCAGTGCCGCGGCGTCGGCCAGCTCGGGGGGCACGCGCTCGCCTGGCCCGGCGACCGGCAGCCGCAGCCGCCGCACGAGCGACGCCGTCTTCTCTGCGCAGCCCTCCGCGGTCGGGGCGAGCACCAGCCCGGTCGCCAGGATCACGCAGTCTGTCGTCGCCGGATCGGCCGCAGCGGTCCGGTCGAACGCACCGTCGACCACCGACAGCGCCACGTCGGGCTCGAGCCGGAGCAGCAGCGACCGCACGTCGTCGCGGTGCCGCACGCCCGCCAGGACCACGTTCCCGGGTCGCGTCACGCGCACGACGAGGAGCTCGCCGAGGGGCGTGTGGATGCCCGTGCCGTCGAGGATCTCGACGCCCGCGCTCGCCGTGCGGAGCGTGGCTTCGGCCGTGCAGACGAGCGTCCCACGGGGCACCCGCACGGGCGGCTTCGGCGCGCCCGAGATCGCGTCGTGCGCCTCACCATCGACGCCCACGCTCAGCACACCCACCGTGCGTCCGGCGGCGTCTGCCTCGGCGAGCAGCGCGTTGAGCGCAGTGGTCTTGCCGGCGTTCTTCGCCACACCGATCACGGCGACGCGGCGCGCGTCGGCTGGCAGGGTCTCGAGCAACACAGCGCAACTCCGGCTCCAACCCCTCCCTGGGTGCCACGGCGGGCCAGTGCAGGGCAAGCACCACGACCGACCGCATCGCAGGAGTGTTCAGAGTGTTGAAACTTTTTGCGCGGATGGGACATTTCTGAGCCTTCGCCGCCGGTCAGACGCCCGCGCGATCAGCCGCCGGTCGATGACACGAATCCGAAACACCCCGGAAATCATCATGAAATGCGAGCGTGCGATTGTTCGTGCGTCGCCGGAATGAAAATGGCTCAGACGTTGCTTACTCTCTTCGCTACACGAGCAATGGCCACCACAGGCCTGACTCGGGCTCGGTGCTTTCCCACCTAGAGGCCCACCTCTCATCCCCCCGTGGTCCCCCCACGAATCTCCAGAGAACCCTCCAGGCACTGAGCACGAACGCGGCGGCGACCACTGGTCGCCGCCGCGACGTTTTTGGACCCGCCGGCCGTCGAGCCGCTAGCGCTTGCGCCGGTTCGTCGGCCGGCCGTCGCGCCCAGTCGGAGCGCCGGACCCCGCGCGCGGCGCGGGCGGCCGCGGCGACTCCGGCCCGCCCGCCCTCCGCGCGTCGCCGCCCTGCCGCGATCCGCCAGCGTCACGGCCACGCGCGTCGCCCTGCCGCGATCCGGCAGCGTCACGGCCACGCGCGTCGCCCTGCCGCGATCCGGCAGCGTCACGGCCACGCGTGTCGGCTTGCCGCGCTCCGCCAGCGTCGCGGCCGCGCGCGTCGCCTTGCCGCGCTCCGCTAGCGTCGCGTCCGCGCCGCTCGTCACGCTCGCCCGCCCGCGCCGGCCGCTTCTCGCGCGGCTCGTCGTCGATCACCGTCACGATCTCCGCCGAGTCGCGGCTGTCTGCCGCCTGCGTATCCAGGCGCGGCAACAGCAGCGCTCGTCCCACCTCGAACGACGCGAACAGACCCGGCTCGAACGACTCGCGGCGGCGCTCCCGGTCCGCCCGAAGGTAGTTTCGCTCGAAGCGCTCGCAGAACGCCGCGTACTCGCCCGCCTCGATCGCCGCGCGGATCTCCGCCATCAGCCCATGGTAGTGGGCGATGTTGTGCAGCGTGCACAGCATCGTGCCCAGCAGCTCACCCGACTTCAGCAGGTGGTGCAGGTACGCGCGCGTGAAGTTCTTGCACGTGTAGCACTCGCACGCGGGATCGATGGGGTACAGGTCGGCCCGATACCGACGGTCCGTCAGGCGAATCCGCCCAACCCCCGTGAAGCACGTCCCCGACCGCCCGTAGCGCGTCGGGATCACGCAGTCGAACATGTCCATGCCACGCCCGACCGCGCCCACGATGTCCTCCGGCAAGCCCACGCCCATGAGGTAACGGGGCTTGTTTGCCGGCAGGTAAGGCTCCGCGTCGTCGACCGCCTTCATCATCAGCGGGTGCCCCTCGCCCACCGACACTCCCCCGATCGCGTACCCCGGCAGGTCACGCGCCACCGTCGCCTCTGCGCTCCGCCGCCGCAGGTCGGAGTACACCGAGCCCTGCACGATGCCGAACAGGTTCTGGCCCTCCGCCGTCATCGCGTCCTTGCTCCGGTCCAGCCACCGGAGCGTCCGCTCCACCGAGTCGCGAACGTACCCCTCCGCGCTCGGGTACGGGACGCACTCGTCGAACGCCATCACGACGTCCGAACCCAGCGCCATCTGCACCTTCATCGACCACTCGGGCGACGCGAAGATCGGCTCGGCGTCCTTCTTGAACTCGAAGCGGACCCCCTCTTCGCTGATCTCCTTCTTCGGCAGGCTGAACACCTGAAACCCGCCCGAGTCCGTCAGGATCGGCCACGGGATCGCCATGAACGAGTGAATCCCGCCCGCCCGCTCCACCAAGGCCTCGCCCGGCTGAATGTGCAGGTGGTACGTGTTCGCCAAGCTGATCTGCGTGCCCAGCTCCGCCAGGTCGCGTGGCATCATCGCCTTGACCGTCGCCGCCGTGCCCACCGGCATGAACACCGGCGTCTGCACCACCCCGCGCGGAAACCGAACCTCGCCGCGACGGGCCCGCCCGTCCGTACCCCGCAGCCTGAACTCCAGCGTAGCCAACCAGTCCTCGCTCTCTCCAAGTACCTCAACCCCGCCCGACTTCGCACGATCCCCCCCACCGGTCCAGCCCAAAGCCCTCCCGGCCACCCAGAGGGCTCTGCCCTCTGGACTCCCGCCAGAGGGCTCTGCCCTCTGGACTCCCGCCAGAGGGCTCTGCCCTCTGGACTCCCACGGACATTCCTGCGGAATGTCCTCTTGGGTCGAGTTCGGTTGCTCGGGGTGGGTGGTGTCGGTAGCGTGTGTGGGGCTCTGTCGTTGGAGTGCGATGAAGACTTGGTTTGGGCTGGTGCTTGGTCTGGGGGTTGCGCTTGGGTCGTGTTCTGACGACTCCGGGTACTACTTTGCTCCGGTGGACGGGGGTGGGACTGGCGCCGACTCGGGGCTGGACGCTGGCGGGGACTCCGGGAGCGAGGACGTGGTGCAGGTCGACCTTGGGTTCGACACTGCCGGGGACGACGTGCCGGCCGATGTCGGGAGCGACGTGGGTGATGGGCTGGGTGGTGGCGTCGTGGTCTACGAGGTGCGGGCGCCGGACATCTCGCAGCTCGAGGCGGGGGGCGTCGGGGCCGGGTTTCGTGAGCCGGCGGCGGAGGCAGTGCCCGTGGCCGTGGTTGGCGCTTGTTCGATCTATGCGGCGGGCAGCGCGGGGGCGCTGTTCGAGCCGGGAGCGTCGGTCGATGCTGGTGAGGTGACGGTGCAGATCGCCGGCGAGACGCACGTGCTGGAGTACGCCGAGGGTGCAGAGGGCGGGAGCTACTCGCTGCGGGATGCAGAGGAGGGCCGCATCGAGTACTTCGACGATGGTGATGCCATCTCGGTCGAGGTCGCCGGGGGCCCCGGGCTCGGCGCGTTCACCGCGACCCTGAGCGCGCCCGACGCGCCGACGATCGTGGCGCCGACGTGGGGATTTGGGGACTCCCACGATCGGTCGGAGCCGCTCGCGGTGAGCTGGGCGGGTGGAGCGGCGAGCTCCGTCGTGATCAACATCCTGCCGGTGACCGTGTTCCCGTCGCCCGGCATCGCAGAGGGGAACAGCGTCACGTGCGTCGTCGGCGACACGGGCTCGTACAGCGTTCCGGCCGAGGCGCTGTCTTACCTGCCCGAGGGTAGTGGGCTCGGGGGAGGCACCGTCGCGCTGACCGTCGTGCGATCGGCGCTGACGCATCCGGCGATGGCTGGAGAGGGGGTCACCGTGAGCGCGGTCGCGTCGCAGACGATCGTGGGCGCGGTTCCGTAGCGAGTGCGGTCGGAGCGAAGCGCGACCCTCGATCGACGAGGGCTTGAACGCGGGACATCGCGCGACTACGGGACCGCATCCGGCCGCGTCGCGGCCACCCCTCCCGATCCGACCCATGCCTACCGGTGATGGCGACGGGCGGCCCAGCCGCCTGACGGTCGACACTGCGCGCGCTGCTGTCTGCAGCGGCTGGCGGCGTCGCGCCGCAGCGATGCTGGCGCCAGGGGTCGTGCTGCTGGTCGCCGGGATGGTGCAAGCCGGCGATCGCGCGGCGCTTGGCTCGTTCGCGAAGTACGCGCTGATGCATGCGGCCGGCTGGGGCATCGTCGGGGCGCTCGCGCAGCTCCTGCCCTCGGCGCGGGCGCGACAGCTGATCGCCGCCCTCGCCTGGGTCGTCCCCGCCGCGTCGGTCGCGCCGGCGCTCGCGACCGCACCTCTCGCCGCGCTCCTCTCGGTGCTCGTGACGTGGCGGGTCGCCGAGGCGCTGGTGACGGCGCCGGCGCGGGAGATCTATCCCACGGAGCCACGCCCCTGGCTGCCCGCGGCAGCGATCTGGCTCGCCGGGGTCGTCGCGGGTATCGCAGGCGGAGGGCTGACCTGGGTCGCCACGCTCGCAACGACCTTTGGAGCCGGGTTGTTCGGGACGCGCGCGGTCTGGCGCACGTCCGGCGCGACCGACGCCCAGCGGTACGGCCTGATGGCAGCGCTGGTCCTCGCCGCGGCCGCCGGCGCGCTCGGTCAGCCGGGCGTCGCCGCGACGGGCGCGCTCGCCGTCGCCTACGTCGCCGCGCGCGTGAAGGACGCGGCGGAAGGCGGTGACGAGCCGCGGTTCGGAGACGTTTGGGACGACGCGCTCGCCGACCCCGCTCGCGCCCTCGTCGTGACGTTCGCGATCATCGGGCTCGTCGGCGGCCTCGCCCTCTCGTCGCCCGCAGCCCGCGAGGCCGGCGTTCATGTCTCGCTGCTCGACGCGATGTTCACGTCGTTCTCGGCGACGTGTGTCACGGGACTCGGTGTCGTCGACACGCCGATGTCGTATGGACCCGTCGGCGAGGCCGTGATCCTCGCGCTCATCCAGGTCGGCGGCCTCGGCATCATGACGTTCTCTGCCGCGGCGGCGTCGCTGCTGCGTCGGCGCATGACGCTCGCCCAAGAAGCGACGATGGCTGGCCTGATGGCGACCGACGACCGCCGCAACCTGAACGCCGACGTTCACCGCGTCGTCGGGCTGACGCTCGTCGTCGAGGCCGCCGGCGCGTTGGCGCTGACCCTCCAGTTCTGGAGGCTCGGCGACACCTTCGGGCAGGCCCTCTGGCGCGGCGTCTTCACGTCGATCTCTGCCTTCTGTAACGCCGGGTTTGCGCTCCAGTCCGACAGCCTGGTCGGGTACGCCGGGCATCCGGGTGTGCTCTACACCGTCGCGGCGCTGATCATCATCGGTGGGCTTGGGCCGGCGGTGATCTTCGGCGCCGTCGCCGCGGCGCACGGGCGCCCGACTCCCGTCGGCGTTCGGCTCGCGGTGTGGGTGTCCGCAGGGCTCACTGCCCTCGGGGCCGTCCTGTACCTGGCGCTGGAGCGCGACGCTTCGCTCGGAAACCTCGGGTTCTGGGACGCGATCCACAACGCGTTCTTCCAGTCCGTCACGCTGCGCACGGCCGGGTTCAACAGCGTCGATCTCGCGGCTGCCCGGCCGGCGACCGTCGCGATGATGATCATGATCATGTTCGTTGGTGGGTCCCCCGGCTCGACCGCCGGCGGCGTCAAGACGACCACGATCGCCGTGCTCCTGCTCGGCGCCGAAGCGGTCGCGCGCGGCCGCACAGAGGTCTCCGCGTTCGGCTACCGTCTGCCGACGCTGACGGTGCTTCGCGCAGGCGCGATCGGGCTGCTCGGCACCGTGAGCGTCTGCCTCGTCTTCTTCGCGCTGCTCGCGACACAGCGGATCCCGTTCGACAGCCTCCTCTTCGAGTCCGTGTCGGCGCTCGCGACGGTGGGGCTGTCTGTCGGCGCGACCGGCGCGCTCGACGCGACCGGAAAGCTGCTGATCATCGCCGCAATGTTCGCGGGCCGCGTTGGCCCGCTCACCCTCGTGCTCCTGTTCGCAGGTCCGTCGACCTCGCTCCCGGCCACGCGCCCAGAGCAGGAGGTCGCCGTCGGATGATCCCCCAGGCATCGACATGAAACGACAGATCCTCGTCATCGGGCTCGGCCAGTTCGGCATGGCCCTCGCGCGCGCCGTCAGCGACCGCGGGCACGAAGTCCTCGCCGTCGACCGCAACGCCGAGCGCGTCCAGGAGGCGTCGACGTTCGTCGACCAGGCGGTCGCGCTCGACGCGACCGACGAGCACGCCCTCGCGCGGCTCGCGCCCGAGCGCCGCGACGTGGTCGTGTCGGCCATCGGCGACGAGGGCCGCGAGGCCGCCATCATCGTCACCGCGCTGTGCCGCCAGATGGGCGCCCGGCACGTCGTCGCTCGCGCCACGGACTCGGTCATGGAGCGCATCCTGACTCTCGTCGGCGCGCACGAGGTCGTGAACCCCGAAAAGGCCTACGGGCAGCGGCTCGCGGGACGACTCCTGTTCACCGGCGTCATCGAAGAGACGCCGCTCGGGCCTGGCCTCGCCGTCGCCGAGTTCGTGGCCCCCGGCGCGATCGTCGGCCGGTCGCTGGCGCAGCTCGAGCTGCCGCGACGCTTCGCCGTGACCGTCGTCGCCGTGCGGCGGCAGAACGAGACGGGCGCCGACGTCATCATGCCCGACGCGGCGACCTTCGTGGCCGCCGGCGACGTCCTCGTCGTCGTCGGTAAGGCCGGCGCCGCGCAAGAGCTCGTCGAGAGGCTCGGATGAACCTCC
>JACKDJ010000013.1 GCA_020633625.1 Myxococcales bacterium | reverse complement strand
GTAAGCGCGGAGAGGGCCCCGTCGACGACGGCCGTCGCGGCCTCGCGGCTGCTGTCTTGCAGGCCGTTCGCCGTCACCGAGCGAATGGCGACGCGGGCATCGCGGTGCGTGGCGTCCGGGTTCGCGGGTACCGTTGCGACGACCGAACCGTCGAGGTGGACGACGTGCACGACGGCGTCGCCGCCGAGGTAGATCTCCCAGGTGCCGTCCTGGTCGAGATCGGCGGCGGCGGCGGAGTAGACGCCGCCCGAGACGACGGCGGTGCCGAGCGGGGTGGCGTCTGCAGAGAAGCTCACGGTACCGCCCGAGACAGCGAGCGTGACGTTCTGCTGTCCGACGCGCAGCGTGCGCTCGCCCGCGACGATTGCGGCCTGTGCGGCGTAGTCGACGCCGCCGCGGTTCAGCGCCTCAGGCGCGGGGCCCTCGCGCGGCGGGTCGTACGACGGGTCGTTGTACCAGGCGTTGATGTCGAACATCAGGTGGTTGCCGTTCGAGAGCGCGCAGGCGACCTCGAGCTTGCGGTCGTCGTCGAAGTCGTCGCCGAAGCAGCCGGTGACGCTGTAGCCGCGTCCGCTCCAGTTGAAGTACTCCTGGCCGTCGTACGACCAGACGCGGACGGACGTGCCCCGGATGCACAGGAGCTCCTTGTTCGTATCGTCGACGAAGTCGCCGACGAAGTACTGGTCGCACCCGTCGATGACGCCCCACATCGGGTCGGCGTTGTCGTCGATCACGAAGGAGGGCAGGCCGGCGCCGACGACCTCGTCGCGGCGATCCCCGTCGATGTCCTCTACCCACAGGTAGGGCTGGACGGCGCCAGCGATGGCGGTCTGCGTGTGGTGGAACGCGCGGAAGAGGTGCGACTGCGCGTCGATGAACACGACGCCCCGGTCCGACCCGGCGACGACCATCGGTCGCTCGGACGGGCCAACGGGCTCGACGTAGGTGATGTGGCCGTCGGTCGCATGAGCGACGGCGCCCGAAGAAGCAACGAGCGCAGCGCCAACGCGCAGCGCGAGGAGAAGATGGGGTCGCATGCCTACTGCCTCTGGTTCGCGGGGCGGGAGGGAGACGCGCGGCAGGGATAGGCCGGCGTGGGATGGAGTGTCAACGCGAACGGACAGCAGAGCCGACAACGACGGCGGCCCCCCGTTCCATTCCTGGCGAGGGGACGCGTCGCGCGGCGGCCGGGAGCGTGCGCACCGCGCGCCGACGCCGTTGACGACACCGGGGCGCCCCCGTACTTGTGAAGCCCCGCGCTCGGCCGGCAGGACCTTGGATATCGACTCACTCGCACAGACGCTCGAGGCGGTGGCTGCCCGCGGACAGCGCGCCGCTGCTCGCATCGACGCGAGCGCGGGGGCGCGGGCGCTGTACAGCCGGGACTGCTGGCCGTACCTGACTCTGCAGGCGCGGGCTGGCGAGAGCGCGCGCTTTCCCCCCGACGCCGTGGTTCATGCCACGGGGGTCGACGACGTCGTCGAGGTCGTGCGCTGGTGCCGGGCGAGGCGCGTCCCGCTGGTCCCGGTCGGCGGCGGGAGCGGCGTCGCGGGCGCGGCGGTGCCGACCAGCGGCGGCGTGGCGCTCGACCTCAAGCTGCTCGACGACCTCGACACCTCACGCGCCACCACCGGGCTCGCGTGGGCGGGCGCCGGCTGGATCGGCGCCCGCCTCGAGCACGAGCTGAATCGGCGTGGGCTGACGCTCGGTCACTTCCCGTCATCGATCGGCTGCTCGACGCTCGGCGGGTACCTCGCGACCCGATCCGCCGGTCAGCTCTCATCTCGGCACGGCAAGATCGAGGACCTCGTGGTGGGGCTGACCTACGTGTCCAACGAAGGTCGCCTGGTCGAGACCTTCGGTGGCGGACACGACCTCACCGCGCTGCTCGTGGGCTCGGAAGGCACCTTCGGCGTGATCGTCGGCGCATGGCTTCGCGTCGAAGAGAGGCCGGTGCACCGCCGCTCGAGGGGGTATCTCTCGCACGGCGTCGCGCCTGCGCTCGACGGCATGCGCGAGCTGCTGCAGCGCGGCCATCGTCCTGCCGTCCTGCGGCTGTACGACGAGTTCGACACCTACATCTCGGGCGCGCGGAAGGCCGGCCGACCGGCGAGCGCGCCGACGTTGGTCTCCCGCGTGCGCCAGCATATCGGCGGCGCGGTCGACGCGGCGGCGGCTCGCCACGCAGCCATCCGCGCTGCGAACGCCCTGCTGGGCAGGTCGCTCGGCGCGCCGCTGGCCCTGAACGCCGGCGCGCGCCGAATCTACGACGACTGCCTGCTCGTGGTCGGCGTCGAGGAGCCGGACGCTGAGCTGGCCGACGCAGTCGCCGCCGACGTCTTTGGCGCGATCGCGCTGCCGAGCCTCGGCCCCGCACCCGGCGAGCACTGGTACGCTCACCGCTACAACGTCTCGTACAAGATGAGCCCGCTGCTCGCCGCAGGGATGTTTGTCGACACGATGGAGGTCGCGACGGATTGGGACAACCTCGCGAACCTCTACGCCGAGGTGAAGGAGGCGCTCGGCCGGCACGTGTTCGTCATGGCTCACTTCAGCCACGCGTACGTCACCGGCTGCTCGATCTACTTCACGTTCGCCGGGTTCGCCGCCGATGACTCCGCATGCCTCGCGAAGTACCGCGCGACTTGGGACGCTGGGCTGCAGGCGGTCGCCGCCGCCGGCGCCGCGGTCACGCACCACCACGGCGTCGGGATCATGAAGGCCGGCGCACTCGATGCCGATCACCGAGGTGGCGGCGCGCTGTTCGCGCCGCTCAAGGCCGCCGCGGACCCGGACGGGATCTTCAACCCCGGCAAGCTCTGGGACACGCCGACGGTCTTCCCGTGACGGCGCGCAGCGACATCGACGTCCGCGACGCCGCGCCGCTCGACCTCGACAGCGCGGGAGACGTCGCCGCTGCAGCGCGGGCAGGCCTCCTCCCAGTCGGCGCCGGTCGCGAGCTCGCAATCCGCGTCCCCAGTGGGCTCGTGCCCCGTCGCCTCATCGCGAGCCGCTCCGCGGTCCAGTGCGCGCCGCGGTCTTGTACGGTCCATGCGCCGGCGTCAGCGACCTGGGCCGAGGCCGAAGCCGCCGCCCTTGGCGAGGGGCTGACGCTCGGTGGGATCGTCGACGCGTGCGCCGACGCGACCATCGGCGGGACGCTCGGGCGCCGCGCCTGGCTGCCAGCCCTCTGGCCGTGCCACACCGCACGCGGTGCCGTCCTGGCGCTCGAGGCGGTCACGCGCACAGGGCGGCGCTACGTGGCCAGCGGTGCGCCGCGAACATCGAGCGGCCCCGATCTGCGTGCCGTGTTCTTCGGGGCGGAGGGGCGAGCCGGCGCGATCCTGAGCGTCTCGCTGCAGGCAGCCCCCGCAGATGACGAACTCCTGTGGCTGCGGATCGACCGGTCCAAAGCCGCGACCGTGCAGCGAACGCTCAACCGGCACGGTGCGATCGCAGCCGCACGCGGGGAGGGCGGCGACCTGGTCGTCCGTTTGAGGACCGGAAGCCGGGCGGCAGACGTCGCTGCAAGCGCGCTGGTCGCGGCGTCGGCCCGCGAGACCGCGGCGCCCGCGCCGCTCAGGTCGCGACCACGAGTGGTCGTGACGACGCCGTGGGACCGGCTCAGCGACGCCTTCGCCGCCGCCTCTGACCCTTCACTCCTCCGAATCCTCGCGGCCGGCCCGACCCACGTGGCCCTCGCCATCGAGCCCACCACCGCCGCCGGGCGTCGCGGGGCGACCGCCTGGGCGCAGAGCGCGACCACCGACCCGCTCGCCCGCTGGTGCGCCGCCGGCATCCCGGTCGACGCCCCCGAGACCTCTCCACTCGCCGAGGCGCCGTGACCGCGCAGCAGTTCGACCGCGCCGAGGTCCGGGCCCTCGAGGGTTGCACGTACTGCCCCCGTCTGTGCCACTTCGTCTGCCCCGCAGCGCATGGTGAAGGCGCCGAGACCGCGACGGGCTGGGGCATGATGACGCTGGCCAACCTGATCCGGCGCGGCGACCTGACCGCGACGACAGACGAGCGAGACGCCCTGCACCGCTGCACCGGCTGCATGCGCTGCACGGCGGTCTGCGTCCACTCGACCCCGGTCGCCGACGTGCTCTCCCATGCGCGCGGGCTCCTCGCGACCTCGCTCGGCGTGCCCGAGGCGGTCGACGCCGCCACGTCGGAGCTGCGCCCGGTCGAGCAACCCGCCGCTGCCGGCGTTGTCCTGTTCTTCGGCTGCGGGGAGCGGCTCGACTCCGAGCGCCGTGACGCGGTGACAGCCTTCGTCTCGCGCGCCATCGGCCGGCCCGTCGCCGCGATTGGCGGGCTCGGGGACGATGGGCGCGCGGCGTGCTGCGGCGGAACCGCGCGCCGGTCCGCCGCGGCGAACACCGACGAGCTCGAGAGCGCGTTCGCGCGCGCCGTCGAGAGCGCGACGATCGTGCTGAGCACCTGCCCGCGGGCGGGCGCGGCGCTCCCCTCCGAGCTGCGGCACAAGGTCCGACCACTCCTCGTCGCGCTCGGCGACCACGCCGACGAGATCGCGACGTTCGCCGCTCCGAGCCCGGCCGCCAGCCCCGTGACGCTGCACGGGGGGTGCGACTCGCGCCGCCCGGTCGACCTCGCTGAAGCGGAGCGGCGCTTCCTCGGCGCGCTCGGCCTCCACGCGGTCGACGCCTTCGCGGCTGCAGGCGAGCAGGAGTGCTGCGCGGCGGCCCTCCCATACAGCGCGGTCGCGCCTGCCGGAGCCGCTCGGGCGGCTGCGGCAGTGGTCGCCGGCGCGAGCCTCGATGCGCGCCCGCTCGTCACCTCGTCGACGCGTTGCGCCGAGCACATGCGCGCTGCCTCGGGCGACGCGTCGATCCGTTCGATTCTCGAGCTCGTCTTGGACCGATGGCCGCCTATCCGCTGACCGCCGTCGTCTACAATCCGGCCGCGGCGGGCGGTCGCGTCGGCCGGCGCTGGCAGCGGCTGGAGCCGGCGCTTCGCGAGGTGCTCGGCGAGGGAGTCGCCTTCTACGCGACCTCGTCGCCCGGGGAGGGCGCGGACCGGGCAGAAGCGGCCATTCAGGCCGGCGCAGCGACCGTCCTCTCGCTCGGCGGAGACGGGACTCACAACGAGGTCGTCAACGGGCTGGCGCGCGCGGGGCGCGGCGCGGAGCTCGTTCGATTTGGCGTCCTGCCCGCCGGCACCGGCGGCGACTTCGCGCGGACGTTCGGCATCCCGCGCGACCCCGTCGCCGCCGCGCGCGCGGCCGTCGCTGCTGGTCAGGGACGCGTACTCGACATCGGCCGGCTCGACATCCGGTCCGCGCCGGGTCCGCGGACGAAGTACTTCGTGAACGTCGCGTCGTTCGGCATGAGCGGGCTCGTCGACGAGATCGTGAACTCGTCGTCGAAAGCGCTTGGCGGACGCATAAGCTTCCTTGTCGGCACCCTCCGTGCGATGGCCCGCTACCGGCCCGCCACGGTGCGGCTCACCCTCGACGGCGAGACGCTGCCGGACTTCGACGTCAACGTCTGCGCCGTGGCCAACGCAAGATACTGTGGCGGGGGGATGTTGATGGCCCCCGACGCCGACCCCAGCGACGGCCTGTTCGACGTGATCGCGATCCAGAACGCGCCGCTCCTGCGAACGCTCACGCTGTCACCACGCATCTACGATGGAAGTCACGTGGACACAGACGTGGTCCGGACGTTCCGAGCGCGCGAGATCGTCGCAGAGAAGGTTGGCGATCGCGACGCCTACATCGACCTGGACGGCGAGGCGCCCGGCGTCATCCCCGCGACGTTCACGGTCGTCCCAGCCGCTCTCCGGCTCCTCGCGTGAGCAAGCGGACGAGCCTGCGGTCGGCCGCCCTCGCGGTCCTCACCGGCGTTCTGGTCTTTCTCAGCTTCCCGCCGTGGGGGCTCTGGTGGCTCGCCTTCGTCGCCGTCGCACCGCTGGCCCTCGCCTGCGAGGGGACGAGCGCCCGGCGCGCCGCGGCGTTGGGCCTCATCGCCGGGACGGTCGCTAACCTCGGCGGCTTCTATTGGATCGCGCTGATGCTGCGCGTCTATGGGTTCATGCCGTGGGTGGCCGCGCTCGCGCTGTACTTGGCGCTCGCCGTTCAACAGGGCGCGATCTGGGCGTTCGGCGCAGCGACGGCGCGCGCGCTGATCGCCCGCGGGGCGCCGCCGGCCGCGGCCTGGGGCGCCGGGCTCGGCGTCGCCGAGCTGCTGTGGCCGACGATCTTTCCGTGGGACCTAGGCGCGTCGCAGTATACGAATCTCTGGGCGGCGCAGCTCGCCGAGCTCGGCGGAGTTACCGCGCTGACGGTGCTGCTCGGAGCGATGGGTGCCGGGGTGGCCACCGCCATCGCCAGCCGTCGCCCCACGCACTGCCTGATCGTCGCGACCATCGCCACGGTCGCCGCGCACGGCTACGGAGCTGTGCGCGTTCGGCAGGTCGACTCAGACATGGCCGCGGCCGCGACCCTGCGCGTCGGGATGGTCCAGGCGAACATCGGGGTCGACGAGAAGGGCGGCCACGACACACGCGACGCGAACCTCGAGCGACATCGCGCCTTGTCGGCGCAGCTCGCCGGAAACGGCGTCGAGCTGGTGGTGTGGCCGGAGACGGCTTTCGAGGCGTCCCGCTACTTCGCCGCGCGCGGAACGTTCGCATCGGCGGCCGACGCACTGGCAGCGGCCGAGAGCGAGGCGATCCTCCCTCGCGACACCGCGTGGCTGCCGCACGAAGGCGGTTCGCGCGGCGAGACCGAGTTGGCTCCGCAGCGTGGCTTCGCGGTGCCGCTCCTCACGGGCGTCGTCATGGTGAGCCGACTCACGAGCGAGCAAGCCGCGGCGATCCCGTCGCGAGCGGGACGCCCGCGGCGCGTGGTCGGCCACAACGCCGCGATCCTGCTCGACCGCGACGGGCGCGTGCTGGGCAGCTACGACAAGTCGCTGCTGATGCCGTTCACCGAGACTCTCCCTGGCGCGGAGTGGCTCTTCGAGCACACCGGGATCAGCCTGTACGACTGGATCCCCGACGCCGGCGCGTTCTTCGTCGGCCACCCGACCGAGGGCCTCGACCTCCCGCACGACGGCGACTCGGTCCGGTTGGGCATCCTCGTCTGTTACGAGGACATCATGGCGGGCTTTGGGCGCGCCATCCACGCGGGGCGGCCCGAGGTCCTCGTGAACCTCACCAACGACGCGTGGTTCCTCGACACGGCGGAGCCGGAGCTGCACCTGGCGCTGGCGACGTTCCGAACGATCGAGCAGCGCGTGCCGCTGGTTCGTTCGACAAACACGGGCATCTCTGCGTTCGTCGACGCGGCGGGGCGCATCGTGTCGCGCACGCCGACGTACGAAGAGGCTACCCTGGTGTGGGACGTGCCGCGGATGCCCGCCGCGTCGACGCCGTTCATGCGCTTTGGGCCGTGGCTGACGTGGCTCGCGCTGGCGATCGCGTTCGTCCCGCTAGCGGCGCGCCGCCTCCGCGGGCCGGCAGTCAGCACGGGCGGCCAAAGATAAGCCAGTACTGGCACGCCCCCCGCCACCCTCCAACACACACGACGCCAGTAGTGGCGAGGCCATGCCTCGCCACCGGCCGCAGGCCGGCCCCGGCCCCAGCCCCCAACACACCACCGCGCCGCGCCCCCCCGCAGCCTATCGAGGGCGGAGCTGCGCGACGAGACGCAGGGCGGCCGGGGCGGGTAGGGGGATCCCCTCGACCTTTCCAACCGAGAAGACCGGCTCGCAGACCTGCCGAAGCATCCGCTCGTCGAACTCGTGCAGGTGCCAGTGGTCCTGCATGTTCTCGACGGCTTCGTAGCCGCCTTCACCGGACCGCAGGATAAGACGCCCAAGCGGCCCGGTACGGAAGAGCAGGCGCTTGGCCTGGTTGATCGTCGCCTCGTTGGGCACGGAGACGACGGCGATCCCGTTCGGCTTGAGCACCCGCCGCATCTCGCGAACCACTGCGGCGGGGTCGAGGACGTGCTCCAGGACTTCCGAGCAGTAGACGCGGTCGAAGTGGGCGTCCGGGTAGGGGAGGTGCTCCCCGTCCGCCTTCAAGAGCGTTGCGCGCGCCCCGAGCCTGACGCGCGCCTTCTCGAGGATGTAGTCCGAGATGTCGACCCCGTGCAGCTCCGCGTCGGCGATGCGCTCGAGGATGTTGCCAGCACCGCAGCCGACCTCCAGAACGCGAGAGGTTGGCGTGGCCTGGAGTAGGGCGATGATCCGGGACACCCGCATCCGCTCGACCGCCCGGACGACCGGGCTGGGGTGGTCGTGGTATTCGCCGGGGTCGAACTCCCGGACCATTTCTTCGTTCCAGGCTTCGAAGTTCTCGCGGGTCACACGACCGGACATGGGGCCTCGAGCACGGGGGTGGGACACGGCGTCTGGCACAGGTCGCCGGGGTGGGCAAGGGCTGGCGCGGCGTGGGGGCGAGACGCTCGCACCCGGCGGACATTCTTGACTACCCGGGCCGCCCACGTACCCTCGATTCTTGCGTAACTCTCGCTCTGGTCGCTTGGCGAAATGAAGCTCCGCGCCGCAATCTCGCTGCTCGCCGTGTCCGTCTCGGGCGCGACCGTCGCGACGGGCTGCGCGGCGCGAGACAGCGTGACTCGTGACGACCTGTCATCGCTCGAGGATCGCATCGCCCAGCTCGAGCAGACGAACGGGCGGCTGCGTATTCGGCTGCAGGACACCGAGGAGCAGCTGTTCTTGCTGCAAGACCGCGTCGAGGCGAACCGCATCAACGTGGCCCGGCGCGACGCGTCGCTGCAAGCGATCGGCCGACCGCAGGGCGGTCTGATCACGCCCGACCAGGCGCCTCCGGAGCGGCGCTACGAGTCCCCGGTGACGTCGAATGCGGGGCCGCCGCGGCCCGACGTCGACCCGCTTCGACAGCTTCCGGTGCAGCGGCTCCAGCCCGACCCGATCCCCGCCGCAGAGATCCCGCCTGCGCCACCTATCGCCGAGACGGACTCCGAGGTCGTCATCGACCAGGCGTTCTACGACGCACGCTTCGGCTCCGCGCCGGCATCGGCGACACGCCCGGTCGGGGTCGGCTCCAGCGCGAGGTCGTCGGTGACGGGGAATGGTCCGCGCGCGCAACCGCCCGTCGACGTTGGCGGTGCGCGGCTCCCGGTCGTGCCGGTTCCCACAACCGTCGCCGCCGCCGCCCCCGGACCGAGCGCGCCGGCTCCCTCGGAGGAGAGCCGGGCAGTCCCGTTGGCCGCGACCAACGAGGCCCCGCTCGCGGTCTACCGACGGGCGGTCGACCAGTTCAACAACGCCGAGTACGAGGCCTCGCTCGGCACGTTGCAGCAGTTCGTCCAGATGGGTCCCGAGCCCGATTACATGGACAACGCGTTGTTCTGGATGGGAGAGTCCCTCTACGGACTCGGTCGCTACGACGAGGCCCTGCGCTACTTCCAGCGCGTCGTGAGCGAGTACCCGGACGGAAACAAAGTGCCCCACGCCCTCCTGAAGGAGGCGCTGACCTGGGAGCGGCTCGACAACCTCTCTCGCGCCCGAGACGTGCTCTCGGCGCTGGTCGAGACCTACCCAACCGACGAGGCCGCCGACCGTGCGCGGCAGCGGCTTCGCGACCTCAACTAGCGGACCACCATGAAGAAGCCCCTCCTACTCGCCGCTCTGTTCTGCGTCTCCGCGGCGACCGCGCTCCCCGCCGCGCGCGTCGAGGCTCAGGGCATCAGCCTGTCGCCGAACGAGCTGCAGCGCCGATCGTATGTCGCGCGTGACGGCGACACGCTGTTCAGCCTCGCAGAGCGCTTTCTCGGCGACGCCCTCCGGTGGCCGCAGCTCTGGGCCTACAACCCCCAGATCACCAACCCCCACTGGATCTACCCGGGCGACATGATCTTCCTCGACGGCGGACGCGTGGAGTCGTCACGCTCGTTCGGCCCCCGTGACGTCGGCTCCAACGCCTTCCCGCTCGGCGGGTTCTACACGTCCGAGGAGCTCCCGGTAGTGGGCCAGATCCGATTTGCCCAGGGGCCGACGCTCCTGTCGCTGACCGACACCGTCTTCATCGAGTTCGACGACCCAGACTCCGTTCACATCGGCGACATCTACCAGATCAACCGCGTCGTCGACCGCGTCCTCGATGACGAAGACCAGCTCGTCGCCCTGAAGTACCTCACCATCGGAGAGGTGCAGGTAAAGTCGCGGCACCTCGACTCCGACCTCGTCTCGGCAGAGATTACAGCCGGTTGGGACGCGATCGAGCGCGGCGACGTGCTCTTCGCCACTCGCATCTCCGCCACGCGCGTCGATGCGATCCCTGCCCACGTCGACCTCGAAGCGCGCATCGTGGACCACCTGAACCCCACGCGGTTCATGCACGAGCAGCAGATGGTGTTCATCAACAAGGGGTGGGGCGACGGCGTTGAGCCGGGCAATCGCTTCATCGTCTGGGACCGCGGCGATGACGTCGTCTCCTACGGCCAGGGGCGACGGCGCGGGGCTCGACGCCTCGAGGAGAACCAGCCCGAGCTCCCGTGGATCGTCGCAGGCGAGGCCATGGTCGTCTACACGGCCGAAGAGTACTCCACCGCCGTCATCGTCGACGCTGGCGTTCGCGAGCTCTACGACGGCATGCGCCTCACCATGCAGGCCGGCTACTGAGCCAGGGTTGACGTGGCCGGGGTCGCGCGCTATACGCACGCCTCCGCGTCAGCGGATCTTCGGCGATGTAGCTCAGTTGGTCAGAGCAAGCGGCTCATATCCGCTGTGTCCGGGGTTCAAGTCCCTGCATCGCCACTCCCGAGCGCGGCCCCACAAGGCCGCGCTCGGCGTTTGACCGGTCGCGCGACGAAGTGGGCGCGCGTCTCCTTGGCGCATCGCAGAGCACCATGATGGACCGAGCCAAACTTCAGCAGCAGGTACGGGAACTTCGCGGACGCATCCCCGACGCGTCGCTGTACGAGCTGCTCGGTGTCCCGCGGGACGCCAGCGACGCAGACATCAAAAAGGCGTTCCACGCGGCCGCACGCATCTTCCACGTCGACAACTACCCGAACGTCGACCTCGGAGACCTGCGCGCAGGCATGCAAGAGGTGTTCGGCGAGCTGTCGCGTGCACACGCCACACTCACCAACCCAGAGAAGCGTCGAGAGTACGACGCCGCGTTGGCGCTCAACGAACGCGGCGTGCCGACCGACGTTCGGTCCATCTTTCTCGCCGACGAGTCGTTCCGCGCCGGAAAGAGACTCGTCGAGCGGGGCGCCTACGCCGAAGCGAAGCGACAGCTCGAGGTCGCCACCAAGCTGAACCGCTCAGAGCCCGACTACTGGGCCTACTACCACTGGGCAGAGTTCGGTCTGCTCGAGACCGACGCGAACGGAGTCCCGAAGTCGGACGCTGCGGTGCGTCGGATCACCGAGGCGCTGACCCAGGTGCTAGCCGAGAACGAGCGGTGCTTCGCCGCCGCACTGTTCCTCGGTCATATCGCGCGCGTCGGCGGCGACGAGAAGTCAGCAGAGCGCTACTACAAGCGGGTCCTCGCGAACGACGCCCAGAACCTCGAGGCGACGTCGAACCTTCGACTGCTAAACCGGCGTCGTGAGTCGCGGAACACCGGCTTCTTCACCAAGCTCTTCGGCGGGAAGAAGTAGAGTCCGACGTTGAGGGCGCCGGAGAGCCCGACGCCCGCGGCACGGCGATGCGTGCCAGCGGGCGTCCATTCTGCGTTTTCGGCCCGCCAGCGCCCATTGAGTCCGATAAGATACATTATGTAAACTCGTGACAGTGCCGCTCAGGAACCCCGAATCCCCGCGCCGGCGGAACCGCTGCCGGTGCCCCAGACACGCCCGAAGTCTGCCGGCCTCACTCCTACCCCTTTCTTTGGCAGAACCGTGCATTAACATGATGCCGACACTCATCCCCGGTCGCCCGTGCTCCAGATCCCTCGACGAGTCGAATACGCGCTGCGTGCGATTGTCGCGCTCGCTCGCGCTGGTGACGCCGGCCGGCTCTCGTTCAAGGATATCGCAGAGCGCGAGGACATCCCGCGCGACTACCTCGCGAAGATCCTGAAGGAGCTGGTCGACGCCGAGCTCATCGAGTCGCGACGCGGCGCCAACGGCGGCTACTCGTTGGCGCGGCCCGCCGACGATATCTCGTTCCTCGCGGTCATCGAGGCTGCCGACAGCCCGGTCGCAGTGAACCACTGCACCGAGAACGGAGTCGGCTGTGATCAGGCGACAGACTGCGCGATCGCCGGCGTGTGGCAAGCCGCGGAGGACGCGATGCGCACTGTCTTCGCGCGCACCAGCGTCGGCGCCATGCTCCATCGTCCTCTCGACCTCGGGCGCTTGACGACACCTCCGCCGACGGCCGCACCAGCCCCCGGCCCGTGCGGGTGTCCCTGCGTCAGGTCCTGAGGAACGGAGAACCCGACGCTACTGGTAGCGCGCGAGGATCGCTTCGGACCCCAGGTAGGTCCCCTTGATCCACCACTCGGCGGTGTTCACCACGAGCCCACCGACGGCGAGGACGTCTTCCCCACGCCCGCCGAAGCCCGTGAACCACCGGTAGATATACGCCGGATCGACCGCGGTACCGTCGGGCAGCGAGTTCGACAGCGTGCCGGTCTTTCCCCAAACCTGGATCGAGCTCGGCCATCCGTCTCGCCGCGCGAAGTCAGCGCGAGCCGTGCCCGAGACGCACGTGTCGGCCTGGATCTCCCGCAAAGTCGACGCCCGCTCGGGAGTGAACGGCGTCCGCCAAGCAAAGGGACGGTGTGTATAGACCACGGTGCCATCGGGCTCTTCGATGCGGTCCACGAGTGTAGGGACCATCATCATGCCCCCGTTCGCGACGGCCGCCTGGATCAGCGCGCCGTGGAACGGGGACATCGTGGTACCGGAGAACCCGGCGGCCGCGCGTGCGAACCCGAGGCGGTCGCTCGGGATGTCCAGGTGCGAGCGCTCCACCGGAAGCTCGAACGGGATCCACGTCTCAAAACCGACCGCCTCGGCGGACTGCCGAAGTGCGTCGGGCGTGAGGAAGGCGTCGGCGCGGCGGCCGAAGTACAGGTTCGCGGACCACGCCATCGCTCCCACGAGCGAGAGACACTGGGTATCGGTGTCCGGGTGCAGCTCCAGATCCGATTCGCTGAAGCCACTCCCGCCGCCGCTGAAGCAGGTCTCGGACGAGGGTGTCGTCTCACCCTGCTCGAGCAGCGCGTTCGACGTGACGAGCTTGAACGTCGAAGCCGCATACGCGGCCGCACGGAGGGCCAGACCGGGACCCACTGCGTCTGCAGAGCTGTCGTCGACAAGGGCGACCACTCTCCCCGTCGTCGGCTCGATCGCGACCAGCGCCTCGCCAGGCTCGGCGAAACGCTGCAGAATTGACTCGACACGACGCTGAATCCGAGGGGACAGCGTCAGCACCGCGAGGCGGCCGTCTGGAAGATCAGCGACGTAGAGCTCTCGCGTGTCGTCGTAGCGGATCCACTCGCGCGCGAGCTCGACGTGCGACAGTCCATGTTCATCCCAGGGGACCTCGGGCAGCGATGCCCGTGCGCCGTCGACGGCGTCCCACAGCCCCCCTCGCGCCGCTGCCACCGCCGCCCGGATCTCGAGCGGTGAGACCGGGGCAGGCAGGTCCTCGGCGGCGGTCACCGATCCGGGGGCTGCGATGGTCGCCGTGTACTGCGCGCGGTGCAGCGGCGAACCTGCGACGAGGACCCCCGCTGTGAGCGCGATCGAGCTCGCGGCGGCGAGGCCGGCGACGATCCGGCCGCGTGTGTGTGAGCGGGTGTCCATGCGCCGAGGTTGCCGAGGTTCGCGGCAGATGGCAAATGCGCCGCATGAGCGATGGTATCGCCGAGGCGTTCGACCTCGATGACATGCGCGCGTACGACTTCGCGCTCCCCGAGGCCCTCATCGCCAGCACACCCGCGCCGCGCCGCCGCGACGCCCGAATGCTGGTCCTGTCGGAGCCGTTGGGCGACGCCACGGTCGCCGACTTTGTCGATCAGCTCGACCCCCGCGATCTCGTCGTCCTCAACGACGCGCGCGTCTCTCGCGCTCGCATCTGGGCAAAGCGCGCAACCGGCGGGCGCGTCGAGATTTTCGTCGTAGGGTTCGACGCCGAGGGCGACTGGCGGGGCGTCGGGCGCGTCGCAGTCGCGCTGGTGCGCTCGAACCGGGGGGTGGCCCCGGGCGAGGTCGTCGCTGTCGACGGCGGCGGAAGGCTTCGGATCGAGGCCCGAGAGGGCGCCGCCTGGCGTGTGAGCCTGGTCGACGGCGCGGAGGACTTCCCCGCGCTGATGGAGCAGTCGGGCGCACTGCCCCTCCCTCCCTACATCGTGCGCGAGCGCGAGCGTGTCGGGATGAGGGTCGCAGACGCCGTCGATGCCGAGCGGTACCAGACCGTATACGCCGCCGAGCCCGGCGCCGTCGCCGCGCCGACCGCCGGACTGCACCTCGACGCCGAGCACTTCGCGGCGCTCGAGGCGCGAGGCATCGAGACGGCGCGAGTGACGCTCTGGGTCGGCACGGGGACCTTCAAGCCGGTGACGGCCGACCGACTCTCGGCGCACGAGATGCACGCGGAGAGGATTCGGGTCGGAACAGACGTGAGCGACGCGGTTGAGCGCGCGCGCCGGCGAGGCGGCCGCGTCGTCGCGATCGGCACGACGGTCGCGCGTGTCCTCGAGTCATCGGCGGACGCGCTCGGGCGTCTGTCGGCGGGTGAGTCGACCACGCGACTCTGCATCGCGCCCGGCTATCGTTGGCGGGTCGTCGACGCGCTGCTGACCAACTTTCACCTCCCGCGCAGCACGCTCCTTGCGCTCGTGTCGTCGTTCGCGGGCTACGCGCGCGTCCGCGCCGGCTACGCCCACGCGATCGCACACCGCTACCGCTTCTATTCGTACGGAGACGCGATGTGGATCCCGAGGCGCGATGACTGAGCGGCTAGTGTTTCGCGTCGACGCGGTCGACGGGCAAGCGCGCGCGGGCGAGGTGGTGACGCGGCGCGGGGCGTTCGCCACCCCGGCGTTCATGCCGGTGGGTACGCTGGGGACCGTGAAGACCGCGTCCCCTGGCGAGGTCGAGGCGACCGGCGCGCGTATCATCCTGGCGAACACCTACCACCTGTTCCTGCGTCCCGGCACGGCGACCCTCGACGCGGTCGGCGGGCTTCACCGGTTTATGCGCTGGTCGGGACCGATCCTCACGGACTCGGGCGGCTACCAGTTCTTCAGCCTGAGCCGTTTGGCGAAGTTCGCCGAAGAAGGGGTGACGTTCCGGAGCCACCTCGACGGCACGGCGCATCTCTTTACGCCGGAGCGCGTCATCGAGGTCCAGCGATCAATTGGGTCGGACATCATGATGGTGCTCGACCAGTGCCCCGCGCTCCCTGCGGAGCGCCGGACGTTGGAGGAGGCGGTGGACCGATCGACGCGTTGGGCCGCCCGGAGCCTGGCCGTACGCGCCGATGGCGACGGCGCGATGTTCGCGATCGCGCAAGGCGGCACGGATGTGTCGCTGCGCCTACGCCACGTCGAGCAGCTCTCGGAGCTCGGTTTCGACGGGTACGCGATCGGCGGGCTCGCGGTGGGCGAGGCTCCCGAGGAGATGTACGCGACGCTCGACGCGGTAGCGCCAGCCCTGCCGGCGACTCGGCCGCGGTACCTGATGGGCGTGGGTCGCCCAGAAGACATCGTCGAGGCGATCGCGCGCGGCGTCGACATGTTCGACTGCGTGATGCCGACGCGGAACGCGCGAAACGGGGGTGTGTTCACGCGGCGCGGCCGTCTCAACATGCGCGGCGCACGTCTCGCGCGCGACGAGCGTCCGATCGACGAGGGGTGTCGCTGCTACACGTGCATGACGCACAGCCGAGCGTACGTGCATCACCTGATTCGGGCCGGGGAAGTCTACGGAATCCGGCTGACGACGCTGCACAACCTGACCTACTATCAGGACGTAGTACGAGGCGCGCGCGAGGCGGTGTTGGAAGGGCGGTTCGACGCGTGGCGGCGGGCCCAGCATGCGGGCTGGGAGGCCGGCGAAAGTAGTTGACCCCCCTTCGGCCCTCTGGTAGCTGCGCGGTCTCTTTTTCCTTGGGAAACCAAGGAGATTTCAGTGTTTTCGCCTGGAGCCGAGGTGCTGAGCGTCGTCGGGCTAATCGGACAAGCAGGGCCCATGCCGGGTGGCTGGCTCATGCTGCCGGCCATCGTGGCGGTGTTCTATCTGCTGCTGTGGCGGCCGCAGCAGAAACAGGCTCTCGAGGCGCAGCGCTTTCGCGACTCTCTCAAGGACGGGGACCGCGTGATCACGGCTGGCGGGATCCACGGTCGCATCACGCGTGTAGAGGACCGGGTTGTCGAGCTCGAAGTCGGTGCCAAGTTGAAGCTCCGCGTCGAGCGGTCTCAGATTGTGAAGAAGCAGGACGAGTCGGCGTCGAGCGACGCGTCTCCGTGAGGTTTGTGGCCCACACGGGCCGGTTCAGAGCACGCACTCTAGCAGGAGGCTTCCCCGATGCCTGGCGCATGGTGGAGCAAGGTCGGCCTAATCGTGGCCACAATCATCGTCGCGGCGGTTTCGCTCGTCCCGACGTTCTATCCGGTGCCCCCCGAGCACCGGGCGCAGCCGCGCGAGTTCTGGCCGTCCTGGGTGGCGGCGGCAGCCGATGCGACCGGCGACGCACGCATCACGCTGGGCCTCGACCTGCAGGGCGGACTCCACCTGCAGTACCAAGTCGACGTCGACAAGGCGATCTCCGACAAGGTCGAGCAGTTCACGGCGGAGCTCCGCCGCGAGCTCGCGCGTGACCACGCGGACACCGCCGCGACGGTGACGCGCGTTCCGGGCCAGCTCGCCATCGATGTCCAGACCCCGGGTGCCGACCCGGAGGAGCTCATCGACGAGGACACGCTGGTCGTCATGCACCTGAACACCGAGCGTGTCAGCGGCGACTCCATCCGCCTGGTCGTCGACTCGGACTACGTCGAACAAACCAAGAGCTACGCCATCGAACAGGCGATCTCGACCATCGAGGCGCGCGTGAACGACAAGGGAGTCGCCGAGCCGAGCATCACTCGACGCGGCGACACCGACATCATCGTCCAGCTCCCGGGGCTCGACGAGGCGCAGTTCGACGAGATGAAGAACCTCATCTCGCAGACCGCGCAGCTCGAGTTCCACATGGTCTCCGACCAGGACGGCACCGCGTTCGCCGCCCTCCAGGTGCCGGAGACGATGACGCGCGTCGGCGGCCGCCCGCAGAGCACGTCGCTCGAGGCGCTCCGAGCGCTGACGGACACGATGACGCCGCCCGAGGGCACGGAGATCGCGTTCGAGGAGGTCAAGGGCATCAGCGCCGCGACCCACGAGTTCGAGACCCAGGGCTACCGCCCTATCCTGCTCGAGGCCGAGACGCAGCTCACCGGCGAGTACGTGACCGATGCGCGGACCGGGACGGACCCGCAGACGAACCGGCCCGTGGTCAACCTGACGTTCGACGCAGAGGGAACCGAGCTGTTCGGCCAGCTCACGCAGGCGAACGTCGACCGCCGAATGGCAATCGTCCTCGATGATCGCGTGACCTCCGCGCCGACCATCAACGAGCCGATCCTCGGCGGTCGCTGCCAGATCACGCTTGGCGGCGGTACCCATCAGGAGTCCACGTACGAGGCGCAGAACCTAGCGGTCGTTCTCCGCAACGGCGCGCTCCCCGCGCCGATCGAGAAGCAGTTCGAGACGCAGGTCGGCCCATCGCTGGGCGCAGACAGCGTCGAGGCCGGCAAGCTGTCGCTCCTCGCCGGCTTCGCGATCGTGTCGCTCTTCATGATCGGCTGGTACCGCGTCTCCGGCATCGTCGCGGCCGCGGCGCTCGCGCTGAACATGCTGTTCATCGGGAGCATGCTCGCGATGCTCCACGCGACGCTGACCCTGCCCGGCATCGCCGGCATCGTCCTGACGATCGGCATGGCGGTAGACGCGAACGTCATCGTGTTCGAGCGCATCAAAGAAGAGCTCCGCGCCGGGAAGTCCCCCGCCGCTGCCGTTCGGCTCGGCTTCGACAAGGCATACTCCGCGGTCATGGACGGAAACCTCACGACCGCGATCGCGGGCCTCGTCCTGATGGAGTACGGCAGCGGCCCCGTGAAGGGTTTCGCGGTGACGCTCCTGATCGGGATCGCGGCGACGCTCTTCACGGCCCTCTTCTGCTCGCGGACCGTCTTCGACCTCCTGATCGCCCGGTCAGAGCGTCGGCTGAGCATCTAGGAGATCGGCAACATGTCCGCCACGCGCACCATCGACTTCATCGGCAAGCGCCGACTCTTCTCGCTGATCTCGGGAACCCTCGTCCTGATCAGCCTCATCCTCACCGTGTATCCGGGGCCGCGCTACGGCATCGACTTCGCCGGCGGCACGAACATCATTACGCGGTTCAACGAGAGCGTGCCCGACGCCGACGTCCGCGCGGCCGTCGAGCGGATCGGTCTCACCGACGCCTCGGTCGTACGGTTCGGCGCCGAAGAGGACCACCAGTTCCTCGTGCAGACGCGGCTCGTCTCGACCATCACCGACGAGACACGGGCGACCGTCGAGGGCGCAATCCGAGCGGAGCTCGGCGCCGAGGCCTCCCTCGAGTACGACGAGACGTCCGGCGACAAGCTCTTCGTCGTCGTGCCCGAGTCTGCGTTCGGGTCCTCCGATACAGGGGCGCTCGACAGCGCCACCATCTCCGGCGCGGCCGACGCAGTGGCCGAGCGACTCGTGACCGCGCTGGGCGCCGCCGGGCTCGAGGGCACGCAGGCCTCTCTCTTCGGCGCGCCGATCGCCCGACGCTTCCAGGTGACCGTGGAGACCCTGCAGGGGCACGTCGCCGACGGGCTCCGGAGCGAGTTCGGTGACCGCTTCGCGTCGATCGACCGTGTCGAGACCGTCGGGCCCCGCGTCGGCGAGCAGCTCCGCGCCGACGCGGTTCAGGCGATCCTCTTCGCGCTCGCCGGCATCCTGCTCTACATCGCGTTCCGCTTCGACCTTCGGTACGCCCCCGGCGCCGTCATCGCCCTCTTCCACGACGTCATGATCACCCTCGGGATCTTCGTGATCCTCCGCGAGGAGATCAACCTGCCGATCCTCGCGGCGCTGCTCACGATCGTCGGCTACTCGTTGAACGATACGATCGTGAACTTCGACCGAATCCGCGAGAACATCGACGCCGAGGACGGTCGCTACGACCTGTACGAGCTCGTGAATCGCAGCGTCAACGAGGTCCTCAGCCGCACGCTGCTGACGGCGTTCACCACCGTCCTCGCCATCCTCGCGATCTACTTCCTCGGCGGCGGTCTGGTCCGGTCGTTCGCGCTCGCGATGCTCATCGGCGTCGTCGTTGGTACCTACTCGTCGATTTACATCGCCAACCCGCTGATGATCTGGACGAGCGAGTTCATGGCTGCGCAGGCGAAGCGGCGCGACACTACGCCGTAGTCTCCAAGACGCCCCCACGTCCTCTACCGAGCCCGCATCGGCCCGGTCGAGGGCACCCGAGCACGACGACACCAATGGAATGGTGCGAACCGGCTTCGTTGTCGCTATGCTGTGACGACCATGCACTCGTTTCGCACACCCTTCCATGCGTTGGACGCGCCACAAGCCAAGAGAGGCGGCGGCTGGACACTATGCACGTGAGTTCGACATCAGCGAGCTGACCGCGCAGGTCCTTCTCAATCGAGGCGTGAACGGCCTCGAGGACATGCGCGCGATGCTGCGGCCCAGCCTCGAATCACTGCACGACCCCTTCTCCATGCGAAACATGGACAAGGCTGTCCGGCGAATCCGTCGTGCGCTCCTAAAGAAGGAGCGCATCCAGATCCACGGCGACTACGACGTCGACGGAATCACTGCGACCGCTGTCCTACTCCTCGGGCTTCGCGGCCTGGGAGCCGATGTCGGCTACCACATCATCAACCGCCGCGACTCGAGTGTTGGCCTCTCGGTGTTGTCGCTCGAGCGGGACCACCTGCCAAAGCAGCCGAAGCTGATCATCACCGCGGACTGCGGCACGAGCAGCAACGCCGCGATCGAGGCGGCGAAGGCCCAAGACATCGACGTCATCGTCGTTGACCACCACCTGCCCGGAACCTTCCTCCCGACCTGCACCGCTCTGCTGAACCCTCAGCAGCCGAAGTGCGAGTTCCCGTTCAAGCAGCTCGCGGCGGTGGGAGTCGCGTTCAACCTGATCCTCGCGCTCCAGCGGTTCCTCGCCGCCGAGGGTGGCGACTGGCCCGCCCTCGATCTAGTCCCGCTGATGGACTTGGTCGCCCTCGGCACCGTATCCGACCTCGTCGCGCTGACCGACGAGAACCGGGTGTTCGTGCACGAAGGTCTGCGCCTGATCCGTACCGCCCGTCGACCCGGGATCTGCGCCATCATGGGGTCCGCCCACCTGATCTCGCAGGCAGGCCGCGCCGGACTCACGGACTCGATAAACGCGCGAACGATCGGCTTCCGCCTCGCGCCCCTGCTCAACGCCGCGGGGCGGATGGACGACGCGAACAAGTGCGTCGAGCTACTGACCACTGACTCGTACCGCGTCGCCGATGCCATCGCCTCGGAGCTGGTCGCCGCGAATCAGGAGCGCCAGGCCCGCGAGCGGCTGGTGCTCGAGGATGCAGAGACCCGCGCGTCCAACCTCGTCGATGCCGGCGCGCACACGGTCGTCTTGGCAAGCCGAGACTGGCACCCCGGCGTGCTCGGGATCGTCGCCAGCCGACTCGTCGAGAAGTTCAACCTCCCCGCGCTCGTCGCCGCGATCGACGACTCCGGGATGGCGAAGGGGTCCGTCCGCGGGCCGGACGGCGTCGACATGCTCGACGCCCTACGCGGCTGCCGCGACCTGCTCGACACGTACGGCGGCCACCGAGTCGCCGCGGGCGTCGCCTTCCCGGCCCTCCACGCCGAAGAGCTACAGAGGCGGCTCAACCTGCAGGTCGCAGGTCAGCTTCCCGACGGCGCGCGGCCCGAGCGGATCCTGTCCGTCGACGCGTTCGTGGACCTCGCCGGCATCGAGGAGCGAATGGTCGAGGAGCTCGAGCAGCTGGCACCATTCGGTGCCGGTAACCCGGAGCCACTGTTCGAGGCGCACGGGGTCTTCCCGATCCAGCCCAAGGCCGTCGGCGGCCGCAACGTCCGGCTACGACTGCGCCAGGGGTCGCGGACGTTCTCGGCCTTCTGCTTCGGGCTCGCCGGCCGCCTCGAGGAGCTGAAGCGTCCCATCGACGTCGTCTTTCACCCGCGCATCGTGCGGACTGGGAAGCAGGTCGAGGTTGAGCTCATGATCCGCGACTTCACCCCCGCCTGACGTGGCCGCTCGACGACGCCCTCGCCGCCCGGGCGGCACCGCAGCCGGGTCGACGCTCACCGCTGTCGTTCTGATGGTCGCCGTGCTGGCGGTCCTCCTCTTCGGACGCCTGCAGCTCGCCCAGGGGCTCAGCCGCGTCGTCGAGGAGACCACCGCCGCGCCGACGCCCGACGCCGGTCCCTCTGGCACCGTCGGGATCGAGATCTATGACCCCGCGGGGGCGCCCGATGCGCGCTGACGAGCATCTCGACGCGCTGCCCCACCCTGTCCGTGTCGAGCTCGAGTCGCTCTTCGACCCGCGCTACCTCATCCACCGTGGCGCGGAGCTCGAGCGTATCTTGAAGGTGCGGTCCGCGCTCGACGCGCGCCCGCCCCTTCGCGCTGTCGAGATCGGCAGCAACACGGGCGCCTTCCTCGCTGGCGTCGGACGCGACCCGTCGACTACGACGCTGGGCATCGAGTGGCGGGCGAAGAACGTCGTCGCGGCAGAGGAACGAATCGCGCGTCGGGGACTGTCGGGAGCGATGATGTTGCAGGCCGACGCACGGCTCGCGCTGTCGGTCCTCGTGCCGGAGCGCTCGCTCGACGCAGTCTACGTCTTGTTCCCAGATCCATGGTGGAAGACGCGGCACGCGGAGCGCCGCGTGCTCGACGTCCGGTTTCTGCGCACGATCGCGCGCAGGCTGCGCGACGGGGGCGCGCTGTATCTAAAGAGCGACGTCTTCGACTACCTGTACCGAGTTAGGTCCCTTGCAGAGGCGTCGCGTGCGCTCCGTCCTCTACCGGCGGCACGTTGGCCCGACGAGCGAGACTGGGCACCATCGACGCGTGAGAGGAAGTGCATGTCGACGGCGATCCCGTTCGGCCGCGGCTACTACGAGCGCCACCCGGCGTTCGATACGACGCTCCCGACAGAGCCGGAGCGGGAGAGCGACTTCGTGGGTGCCGAGCTCCCGGTCGTAGACGCCGAATCGATCATCCGTGGGCCTGCGCCCTACGACCGGGAGGCTCTCGCGCGCGGTCGCGCCCGTCGACGAGAGTAAGGCGCCGCGGGAGCTGACCGCGCGCGCTCGACGCTCGGGTGCTCCCTCGCGACGCGAGCGAGTCTGCTACGGCCTTCCCCAGTAGAGCTCGACGAGGCCGACCTCAGGGCTGAACGCCCGATCGCTGGTCCGGAGCGTCACCTCGATCTCCACGATCTGCGCGGGTGGGAGGCCCGAGATATCGGCGGGATTTGCCAGGAACGGGCCTGCCCACGGGGAGTAGGTGAGGCGGTCGTTCGTGACTCGCGCCCGCATCGAGACCTCTCCCTCGGGTGGCACGTCACCGGTCCACTGGAGCTGGTTGAAGGTACAGTTCGTGTACGCGCAGTCGAACTCGACCGTCCACGTACCGCGGCGCGCGGCTCGGTTGCGAAGCTGGAAGCCTGTCAGATTCGAGTAGCTGTTCGGGTTCCGACCGACCTCGACCCGCCCTGACCGGGTCCCGTCATAGTCGAGCCGCACGACGTCGTTCGAGAAGTAGCAGGCGACCCACACGTGGCGGTCGGCCGAGATTCCGATGCCGATTGGGCCGTCGCAGACCGGGTAGCTGCCGATGAACGCGTTGGTGTCGGGGTCGAAGCGCGCGACGGTGTCGTTTCCGTACGATGCGAACCACACCTTGCCGTCGGCGTCGATGGCGACCCCACGCATGCGATCGAAGCCCGCGAGCGAGTAGGTCGACATCTCCTCGGTCGCGACGTCGAAGCGGACGATGTTGTTGCAGGAGAAGTTGGTGAGCCAGACGGTCCCGCCCTCTGACTCGATGCCGTAGGGGTTGGAGCATCCGGGGATGGACCAAGTACCGATGAGCCGCCGACGGTCGAGGTCGAACGCGCCGAACTCGCCGCCCGAGTACTCGGGTATCCGGAGGCTCGTGAACCAGAGGATGCCTTCGGCGTCGATGGTGAGGCCGAAGATCGGGCGACCGACATCGTACTCCTCGATCGCGGTGCCTGTAGTCGGGTCAACGCGCCGGAGCTTGTTGTCGTTGTAGGTGCCAACCCACGGGAATCCCTCCTCGTCGATCGCGACGCCGCGCGGAACGGCGTCCGTGTCCCCGATGGGAGCGTCGAACCGAACGCACTCGGTCCCTTCGCAGCCGAGCGCGTCGACGCGGCTGATGGTTCCCTGCCCGTAGAAAGCTCGACTGACGACGAAGAGATCGCCGTTGAAGTCCACCGCTGTTCGGCTCGGGCCCTGGCCGACCGGGTAGCGGCCGACCTCCTGAACCAGGTCGCTGTCGATCTTTGAGACGGTGCCCTCGCCGGAGTTGGCGATCCAGACAAATGGGAGGTCGACGAACGTCGTGCCGAGCCGGAGCCGACCGGCGCTGTTCACGTCAATGTTCTGCGACTCGCCCTCCTCCCAGTCGATCGGGCGCCGACCCCATTGCTCGATGAAGCAGGCGTCTCCGCACGTGCCGCAGACGTTGACGAGCCCCTCGTCCGTCAGCCCGTCGCAGTCGTTGTCGACGCCGTCACAGCAGGTCTCTCCGCACTCCTCTTCGGGCGGGACGGACTCGACGCACTGTCCGCAGGCGTTCCGCAGAAGCTCGTCGATCTGCCCGTCGCAGTCGTTGTCGAGCCCGTCGCAGACCTCGATGTCGCTCCCGCAGACGCTGCACCCGTCGGGGCCCTCGTCGACGAGGCCATCGCAGTCGTCGTCACGGTCGTTGCAGACCTCGACCCCGGGGAGGATGTAGCCGACGCACGGTCCCCAGAACTCTCCGCCCTCCGCACACTCGCGCTCGCCGTCATGGCAGACGCCGACGTACCGCTGCTCGGGGCGCCCGGGCCAGCAGAGGTCGTCGCCTTCGAAGCAGCCGCAGCCTTCGTCGACGCGCCCGTCGCAGTTGTTGTCGAGGCCATCTCCGCACTCCTCGGGCGTGTCGATGACGCCGCAGGTGCCGCAGAGGTTGAGCAGGCCCTCGTCGATCTGTCCGTCGCAGTCGTCGTCGAAGTTGTTGCAGACCTCGACCGGGTCCGGTGCCCCGCACACGCCGCAGGCGTTGGCGAGGTTCTCGTCGACCAGTCCGTCGCAGTCGTTGTCGATCCCATCGCAGACCTCGACCTGCGGCAGCACCTCGCCGACGCAGGCGACGATGCGGTCGTCGATGCAGTCTGCGAGACCGCCGTGGCAGATGCCGAACCCGAGCGTCCTGGGCTGCCCGCTGTAGCACGGCTGGTTCAGGCGACCGCCGCACGTGCACTCGGCGAGGTCATCGATCGCGCCGTTGCAGTCGTTGTCGAGATAGTCGCCGCAGCGCTCCAGTGGGACCGGCCCGCACCCACCGCACTCGTTTGCGACGCCCTCGTCGGTCTCGCCGTCGCAGTCGTTGTCCTGGTCGTCGCAGATCTCGTCGACCGGTCGCCGGCTCGTGCACTCGGTCCACTCGTTCCCGATGCAGACCTGCGCGCCGTCTCGGCAGTCACCCACGCCGCGGACATCGGGGTCGCCGGTGTAGCAGGCGCGCGAGGAGCCCTCGACGCAGGGACAGCCTTCATCGGCTTCGCCGTCGCAGTTGTTGTCGAACCCGTCGCCGCAGACCTCCTCGGCCTCGGGGTTCACCGCGGCGTTCTCGTCGTTGCAGTCGGGGCCAGCGGCGCAGTCCTCGCCGAACTGGTCGCGGTCGCGGTCGACGCAGATCTGCACAACGACCCCGTCGGGCGAGTCGACCGCCGCGTCGGCGGAGGTGTCCACTTCGGTGGCGTCGGAGGCATCGGTCTCGCCGGCGTCGGTGCCCAGGTCGACCAGGGACACGTCGCCGTCATCGACGCTGCGACCGGAGTCAGCGGAACACCCCGCGACCCACATCGTCAGCATCAACCCGAGCCAGGGGCGGGACCTTCGCAGCATCGGACCTCTTCGCGTTACGAAGACGCAGTGTAGAGAGGTGTGCCACCCAGCGTCAACGCGTGCGGACGCGCCGCGAGGTCCTCTAGCGGCCGACGATGTCGAGCCGATAGACGGTTCCCTCGCGGCTGAGCGCGAACACCGCATCGCCGGCGACCGCCGGGCCGTGTTCGAAGCCCGGTCCCGGGTCGAACCTCGCGTGGAGCCAGGGGCGACTCGCCTCGACCAGATAGAGTCCGTTGTCTGGGGTCGCGACGACGAGCTTATCGCCGGCGCGCGTGGCTTCGCCTGGCGCGGCCGAGTCCAGTCCGAGCACGCCGAGCTCCTCGCCAGTGGTCGGGTCGAGCCAGAGCACGCCGTCCAGCGTGGGGACCGCCACCGCGTCGCCGACGTCGATCGCGCTCACCCCGCCGTCGTGCTCCGCGTGCCAGCGCACGATCCCGCTGCGGGCGTCCAGCCCGGACACACCGCCCGAGAACGAGCTCGCGATGACGACGCCGTCGACGACCACCGGTGTGGAGTCGACATCGGTGAGCTCGTCTTCGCCGAGCGCCAGGTTGCCGATCCAGACGTCCTCTCCAGACCGGTCGAGGGCGACGAGCGTGCCCTCTGGCGTCCCGTAGTAGATGAAGTCCTCGACTGCGGCAGGCCGCGCGGCGCCCGCGATCGACAGCCCACCGCCGACGCGTCGGCGCGTGAACTGCCACGCCAGCCGCCCGTTTGTGCTGTCGACGGCGTAGAGCGCTCCGGTGGCGCTCGCACACAGGATCAGGCCGTCGGCGACCACAGGCGCCGAGCGGAACTCGTCCTCGAGCGGCGTCGACCAGACGATAGCGCCGCTGGTCGCGTCGATCGCTAGAAGAACGCCGCGGCCATCGACCGCGTACGCCGTGCGACCGTGGGCCGTCGGCGGGGCGGCGATCGGATCGTCGCTCGTCGTCTGCTCCCAGCGCCGGTGGCCGTCGGCGGCGTCGACCCCGACGATGGCGCCCGACGCGAGCGTCACGACCACAACGTCACCGGCGACCGCGACGCCACCACGCTGGGGCTTGGTCGCGGTCAGCGGCTGGCCCTCGTCGAGGGTCTGCGCCCAGACCATGCGAAAGTCGGCGCTGCTCGCGGCGATCGCCCGAAGATCCGCGGGGAGCTGCGCGCCCGCACACGCGGAGCCGCCGAGTGCGACCAGGACGGCCGCCGCGAGGCGCCGCATCACTCGGTCGGCGCGGAGCCTTCGTCCGGCGCCGGCGCGGCGGCGACCCCGAGCTGGATCTCGATCTGTGTGATGCGGTTGTCGAGCGCCGCGCGCCCGGGCGCGTCGCCGTGCGCTGCGACGACCTCGCGGTACGCTGCCAGCGCCTGCTCGGGCGTGCCGAACGCGTCGACGAGCCGAGCCCCTTGCGTCGCCGCGACCACGGCCAGCGCCTCGTCCCGCTCACCCACGCTGTCGAGCGTCGCGCGAGCTGCGTCCAGCTGACCCGCCTGCGCCTGAGCCGCCGCGAGGCCGAACGACGCTGCGAGCGACTCGGGCGCGTCGGCGAACTGCTGTACGAACGCGTCCAGCCCGGCGACAGCACCGCTGGCGTCGTCCTGCGCCAGTTTCCCGACTCCGCTCAACGCCGACGCCACCGGCCCATCGCCGATCTCGTCGGCGGCCGCGACGATCGCCGCCGCCCGGTCTGCGCCAGTCGCATAGGGCGCCTCGTTGCCCACCGCCGCGACCGTCGTCGCGATCGCCCGCAGCGCGGGCTGCGCCGCCTCTGCGCGAGACGCCACCGAGCCGGCCCGGAGCGTCGACCCCACCCCGATCCCCACTACGACGACGGCGATCCCAGCGACGACCTTCTGCCAGTTCTCCGATAGCCAGCCGAAGCTGTCTTGCGAGACCGCGAGGACCTGATCGACCTCTGGCTCGACAACCGGCTCCGAATCAGCATTCTCGCCCGGCTCGACGTCGCGCGCCGGGTTCCGCTTCTTGATCTTGATTGCCACGCTGCCTCGGCCACTTCAGGCTCCGCCCACGAGCGCTCCCGCGGGCGAGCGGCCCTATAAACTCATGCGATTTCGCCTGTCAAGCCGACGCTCCGCCCTCGCCGCCCTCGGAGCCGCACTGCTCATCCCCCCGCCCTCGGCGTATGCCCAGGCAGGCCAGGACGAGCTTCAGCTCTCCGTAGGCCCGGCGCTCACCGTCCTTCACGGAGATCTCGGCGCCGGCGCGGAGGCCGGTGCCTCCCTCGGACTCGCCCACGGGCTCTCGCTCGGGGTCCATGCGGGCGGAGGGACACACTTCGGCGCTGACAAGTTCGCGTTCGGCGGCCTGTTCGCCGGGCCCGCGCTCAGCGCAGACGTCGTGAGCTTCGTCCCCTTCGTGACCGTAATGCCGGGCGTGTGGTTCGGAGGACCTGCGGCACCGCACCCGCAGCTCGCCACGCGGGTGTCGTTGGGCGTCGACTACCGGCGGCGGCGGTCGTGGTCCGGCGGCGTCGAGCTCGGTTGGGTCCCCCGCCTCGCCCCAACGCCGGATCCTGCCGCGGCGTTCGTGGTCGCGCTCCGGCTCTCGGCAATTCGTGACCGGAACGCCCTGCGCTGAGGGGCTACTTGAACCGCTTGAACCCACCGTCGCGGAGCCGCGAGACATAGCTCTCCGTGTCGCGCGCCAGGTCGTTCGAGAGGATGTACAGGCCGAGGATGTTCGGCACCGCCATCGACAGGATCATCAGATCCGAGAAGTCGAGGACGTTGCTGAGCTTCGAGACGGAGCCGATGTAGACGAACACGAGGAACACGACGCGGTACACCGTCGAGCTTCGCGCGCCAAACAGCAGCGTCCAGCAGCGCTCGCCGTAGTAGCTCCACGAGATCATCGTGGAATAGGCGAACAGGACGATCGCCGTCGTCAGCACCAGCGGGAACCAGCTGATCGTCTGCTCGAACGCGCGCATCGTCAGCACGGCGCCGTCGAGGTCCGCGTTCGCGGGATCGGCCGCGACGCCCGACACCACGATGACGAGGGCTGTCGCCAAACAGACGATGATCGTGTCGATGAACGGCTCGAGCAGAGCCACCATGCCCTCGCGAACCGGCTCGTGGGTCTTGGCTGCCGAGTGTGCGATCGCTGCCGAGCCGATGCCCGCCTCGTTGCTGAACGCGGCCCGCCGCACCCCGACCAGCAGCGCGCCGAGCGCGCCGCCCTCGACCGAGGCGGGGTTAAAGGCATCGTGGAAGATGTGCCCGAGCGCCGCCGGAAGCGACTGCAGGTTCGTGATGACGATGAACCCGGCTGCGAGCACGTACATCCCGCACATCAGCGGAACTATCCGCTCTGCCGTCTTCGCGATCCGCGTGAACCCGCCGAGGATGACCGCGCCAACGGCGACGACGAGCGCCAGGCCGAACAGGCGAGGGTCCAGCTCGACGCCGAAGTTGTCGGACAGCCCGGCGGAGATCGCGCTGCACGCCTGGTTCGCCTGGAACATGTTCCCGCCACCAAACGACCCGCCGATGCAGAACACCGCGAAGACGAACGCGAGGACGCTGCCGAGCGCGCCGAGGCGCTTCTCGGCGAGTCCCGCCTTCAGGTAGCGCATGGGACCGCCGAGCACCCTGCCCTGGGCGTCGACGAGTCGATACTTCTGGCCGAGCGTGCACTCCGCGAACTTCGCGGTCATCCCGAAGAACGCCGCGACGAGCATCCAGAACACTGCCCCCGCTCCGCCGATCTTCACGGCCAGCGCCACCCCCGCGATGTTCCCGAGCCCGACCGTTGCGCTCAGGGCGCTGGCCAGAGCCTGAAAATGCGTCACCTCGCCGGCATCGTTGGGGTCGTCGTACACCCCGCGCAGCACGTCGATCGCGTGTCGAAAGCCACGGATGCTCACGAACTTCAGGCGCAGGGTCAGGAAGATGGCGCCGATGAACAGCCACGCCACGACGAACGGGACTCCCACGTCGCCGACCGGGATCTCCCAGAAGAGGACGGCTGCAAGAGCGCTGACACCCTTCCCGAACAGCGCGTCGATCCGAGCGGCAGTCGCCTCCTCGCCAGCCACCGGCGCCCCCGGGTCCGCCGCCTCCGCGGCCGCCGCTTCTACGCCTTCGGCAGCCCCGGACCCAGCCGGCGCGGCTTGCTCGTCCGACTGTGCTGCTGCCGGAGCCTGCGCGAACGCCGACGTCGGCGTCGACAGCGCGAGCATCGCCACCAGCAACAAGCCGCCGGCCTCTCGGAACGTCCGAATCGACATCGCTCTCCTCGGTAGGTGCGTGTGCGTGATGCCCCACGGTCCGTGAGGCGCCCCCCACTGTCAAGGCAGTTCCCGTGCGCGAGTCGTGCTACTCTGAGGCCCCCCGCACCCCGCGCATGTCGATGTCGGCGTCACACCGTCCTGCTGTCCCTCCGTGCCTGTCCACACCTCTCATCGTCCGCGCCCGCCTCGCTGCGGCGCTCTCAATCGCCATCAGCGCGAGCGGCGGCTGCGGTGACGACCCCGGCGGCGACTCGACCGGAGACGTCGCGGACGTCGGCGCGGATCCTGGCGACGTCACCGGGGACGCAGTGACCGACGGAGGCGATGACACCACCGACGCCGACAGCGGCGACGATCCATCGCGGGATCTCGACGGTGGCGGCGGAGACGCGGAGACGGACGGAGACACGGACGACACCGGCGACGACGCGGAGTCCGATGCCGAAGTGACCCCACTCGCGCCTCCCAACGAGCCGCCACCGTTCGCCGCGCCGGTCGTCGATGAACCCTACCTGCAGGAGTACAACCACACGACCCCAGAGGTCGTCGCCGGCATTGGTGAGCTGGTCGCCGTCGTCGAAGCGCGCGACGGCGACGCGCTCCAAGTCACGCCCCGCGCCGTGTTCAGGGTCGACGGCGGCACCCCAACGCCCCTCCTGGCGCTCGACGAGGGAGCCGCCTCGCTCGCCTGGGCATCCAGCGACGGTGACGCCGCGTACGTAGCGTCGCGCGACTCCGTCTGGCGCCTGGATGGCGACGCCGCGGACGCCGTCGATCTCGGCGCGGACTTCCCGTTGGCTGGGCTCGCTGCAGCAGACGGCGGCGTGATCGCGTTCGGCGCAGCGGGAGCTCGCTGGGTCACGGGCGCGACCTCGACGCCGCTGTTCGACGGGGCAACCGAGGCGGTCTCTGCGTATGGCGACGAGGTGTGGATCGCGCAGGGCCTCGAGGTTCGTGCGGTCAGCTGGCGCCCGGGCGACCCATCGTTGGGCGACGAGCGCTGGCGAGTGACGCTCGACGCCGCGGGCGGCGCGCTCGTCGGCATCGTTCCCCATGTCGAGCTGGTCGGCCCGTACGACGCGGTCGTCGTTCAGTCCGATCGGGTCGTGGCGGTTCGCGGTGGCGCGCTCGCGTCGGAGCCGCTGTTCGCCGATGACTTCGTGCCACTCGCCGGCCCCTACCAGGCCGCAGTACGTACGAATGACGGCGGGTTCATCATCGCAACACCGCGCGGCGCGCAGCGTGTGATCGACTGGGACGGGCCGGAGTGGCACCTGTACCGCGCAGAGCGCTGGCTCCCGGGCGACGACGTGCGGGGCGTCGCCGTCGGACGCGGTGACGAGACGGCGCCGGTCTGGTTCGCGACGTCGGGAGGACTCGCGACCGTCACGGCGCGCTACGAGACGCTCGAGCAGAAGCTGGGCCCCTTCGTCGACCGCGTCCTCGCGCGGCACAACCGAGAAGGCGCCGTGGCGGACTCACACCTGGTCCGACGTGGTGACGTTACGTCGAACATCCCGTGGGATTCCGACAACGACGGCGGCTGGACCTCGTATTGGCTGCTCGCCGAGTGCGCGCGCTGGCGCGTGACCGGCGACGCCGGCGCGCGGGCGAACTTCGACGAGGCGCTGGAGGCGATGCTCCGACTCCACGATCTCACCGGCACGACCTGGTTCCTCGCTCGGGCCGTGATCCGCCGCGAGGGCTGCCAACTCGACGACTGCGACGACCCCGACGACGGCCATTGGTTCCTGTCGCCAGACGAAGACTTCTGGGTCAAGGCAGACACGTCGAACGACGAGGTTGCCGCCCACATCTTCATGATGGGGCCGGCGTACGACCTCTGCGCGACGCCGGAGCAGAAGGAGCGAATCGCTCACCACATCGACGCGATCGTCGGGGGCATCGTCGACAACGGCTATCAGCTCCTCGACCTGGACGGCCTCGTCACCACGTACGGCCAGTTCGATCCGGCCTACGTCAACGACAGCCTCAGCGGCCGATACGGCGACGGAGGCGTCCGTAGCGTGGAGATGATCGGCTCGCTGAACATCGCCTACTACCTGACGTCGGACCCGCGCTATCTCGACGCGAAGCGCGAGCTCATCGAGGAGTTCGGATACGGAGACAATCTCGTGCGCGAGGCGACGTACCCCGGGCGGCGTGGCAACGGGGACGCCGACGAGCTCGGCACCTACGGCTGGTTCGCCCTGCTCAGATATGAGACGGACCCCGTGCTCCGCGCGAGATGGCTCGACGGCTGGGCGCTCACGCGTCAGCACCTCGCGCTGCAGCAGGGCGCATGGTGGGATGTTGCCAACGCGCTCGTTGGCGGCCCCGACGTCGACATGACGAACACGCTGCGCTGGCTACGTCGTGCGCCCGTGGACATGGTGCGGTGGCGCGTCGCGAACAGCGACCGCAGAGACCTCGTGACCGCCCCGGGGTTCTATCAGTTCAGCGGCTACGTTCGTCGCGACGGGCGCATCATCCCGTACGACGAGCGCGCGTGCGACCGCTGGAACACGAACCAGTTCAAGCGAGATGGCGGTTTCGACGGCTGGGTCGAGATGGACGGAGCCGACGTGCTCGCGCCATACTGGCTGGCGCGCGCGTACGGTCTGATCTTGGAGGCCGGCGCGGACTGAGCGCCGCTGAGCGCGCCAGACAGCGTGCGCTACCGGCCACGAGAGTCAGTCGTCGTCGCCGCCGTGGATCGTCTCGAACGCCGCCGTGTGGCCGCGCCGAAACGCGTCGACGATCCCGCCGGTCAGGCCCCGCAGATCACGCACCACCTGGCGGGCGAGCATCAGCTCGAAGCGCGCCGCGAGGCGGGTGTGCTGACTTCGCAGGTGCTGAAACGTTGGCCTCGCCAACGACGCGACGTTGACGTCGCCAAGCGCCATGCACGTGGCGGCGCGCGGCATGTCGGTCGCGAGACCGATGATGCCGAACAGCTCGCCGGGGCGAACGAACGCGGTGGTCGCCAGACTGCCGTCCTTGTGGGACCGCGTCACGATCACCTCGCCCTCGAGGACGAGGTAGACGGCGCTGGTCGACGCGCGGGCGAGCTCGCCCTCGCGGATGAAGATGTGCCCGCGGGGCGCGCGCTGCTCGACGAACACCGCCTCGAGCACGCGGCGCTCCGACTCCGGGAACCCCTCGAACAGCGCGAGACCCTGCAGCGTTCCCTCTCTCATCGCTGCCCTCCGCCGCCGAAGAGTCGGGAGAGCAGCTCGCCCATCCAGCCCTTTCGGTGCTCCGGGGTCGCGATCTTGTACTCGGTGCTGCTGGTCCGCTCGAGGACGCCGGCGCTGGTGGTCGCTAGCCGCTCGCACATCTCGACGAGCAGCGCGCGGATCAGCGCCGCCGCTGCCTGGGGCCGGTCGGCGAGGAGCTCGTCGATCTCGTCGGAGCGTGTCTGAAGGGCGACGAAGTCGGTCAGGGCGACCACCGTGGCGGAGGCCGGCCCGGGCTCGATGAACTGCAGCTCGCCGAACCAGTGGCCCGGTCCGATCCGCGCGAGGTCGAGCTGCGCGCCGTCGACATCGACACGAGCGCAGAGCTCTCCGTCGAGGACGAACGTCAGCGTGTCACCCCACTCGCCGCGGCGAACCACGACGTCGCCTGCGCTTCCGCGTCGCTCCGTCATGCGCGCGGCCAGCCACTCGGCGTCAGCCGTCGCCAGTGTCGGGTCGAGCCGAGCACGGAGGCGCTCGCTGGGAGTCATTGGCATGAGGCGTCGCGAGTCAGAGCTGCAGTACGATGCCCGCGGACGCTACCAAACGGCGACCGACGGCGCCACCCTACTCCTTCACGTACTCCGCCCAGTACGCGACGTGGTTCGACACTGTGAGCTGCTGGCCGGGGAGCCAGAACGCGGGCCACGACGGGTCGAAGCCCGGGGCCGCGCGCGTCGGCTCGACCGCAGCGATCCAGATCTGCGGTGTGCCGCCCCCGCCCAGCCGACCGTAGGGCCGGTTCGACGTGAACGCGATCCACAGCGTCCCGTCACCGCTCTCCGGCGCCCACCGCGGCCAGGAATTCGTCGTCCCCGCGGGCCCGTTGGCAGCATCGAGCCGGAGCGGAGCGCCGCCGCTCACGCCCACGAGCCACAGCTCCGAGTCCGCCGGCGAGCCGCCGACCGCGGCGCCGGACTGCGACCGGTTGAACACGATCCAGCGGCCGGTCGGAGAGAACGCCGGGTAGAAGAGGCTCTCGGGCAGGCCGCCCGCGTCACCTTGCTCCACGAGCCACTCCGCATCGCCCCAGCGCCCTCCGACACGCCGCGTGATCGCCAGACCCGAGTTCGACACCCCGAGGCTGTCCATCACGCCGGCGGGACCGGCCGCGAAGACCACCGCAGTGTCAGCCGGCGACCAGCTCGGGAAGCTCCCGCTGGTCCCCGCCGGGCGCGGCAGAGACTCCTCGATCTCGCCGGAGTCCGTGTTCAGGACGACGATCTCCCCGCCGCGCCCGGCCGCGAGGCGAACGTTGTCGGGCGAGAACGACGGGTAGTACAGGCCGAGCGTCCCCTCGCGAACATACTGGGTCCGGGAGTCGTCGGTCCCGACCACGCCCAGGGTGCCGACGGGCGTGCCGCCCGACGACCGGGTGTACGCGAGGCGGCTCCCGTCGGGCGACAGCGCGTGGCACCCGACGCAGTTGAAGACGGTCCCCGAGAGGAAAGGTTCGGGCTCCTCGGCGCCGGCAGGGAGGCGCACGATGCCGCTCTGGCTGGGGGTCCAGTAGTAGACGGCGCCGTCTACACTGGCGGAGCTGAAGCGCAGACGTACACCGTCGCTGCCCGTGATCGCTCCCGATCTGTCGACGGACGCGACCGAGATCACGAGGTCCTCGCCGCGCGAGTCCGCGATCAGCCGCTCCCACTGGAGCTGAGTAGGTCGCCACTTCCAGTCGGTGGTGAATACGTCCCAGACGCGCTGCGAGGTGAAGATGCGCAGCCTATAGCCGGCGCCGCCCTCGCCGCCGGTCCACTGGAACGTCGCAGGCGGAATGTTGCGCGGCATCCGGGTCTCATCGACCGGGTACACCACGGCCATCGTACCGGACGCGGCCGCGGCCTCGCGTCCTCCGAAAGCCGTCTCGACGGACTCCGCGCCGGGAGTGACGACGCTCTCGGTTGGCCGCGCCGGACCAAGATCCGCGGCGTCTTCGCCGCCTGCGTCGACGTCGGGCGGTCCGACGTCGTCGGGCGCGGGATCATCGACACCCGAGCCATCGGTCGCGTCATCTGCGCCGACGTCGGTCGATTCGTCGGTCGCCGGGTCGGCGGCGACGTCGACGTCAGCGGCAGCGTCGGTCGCATCCGCGCGGACGCCGCGGTCGGGGACATCGTTGGACGCCGCCGGGTCGTCGCCGCACGCGGCGAGGAGAACGACCGCAGCGGCGGCGAACCGAGTGGCGAGGCGACCGGCGCAGGTTCGGGAGCGCCGCACGGTCTGGCAGTCGTTCGTCATCAGCACTCTCGGTTGCGTGCGAGGCGCGGCCGCCGGGTCCGTTCGTCGAACCGGGTCGCGAAGACTCCGCGCGGTGCACGGAGCGGCGCGCGGGCGGTCGAAGCCTAGCGTGCAGCGACGTATGGCGCCAGCCAGACCGCCGTGATCGACTCGCGGGCGCCGACGTCGCCCGCCGGCCGCGACGGCCTAGTCGACCGTGGCGCCGCGCGCTCGCAGCATGTGGGCGACGGTGGCGTCGAAGACCGTCTCGATGACGTCGGCGGGCTCTGGCCCGTCGATCACGCGAAGGGTTCGCGCGATCGCCTCCGCGGTTGCGAGTCCGCTGTCGACATGCTCCCGGCGAAGGCGATAGCGCGTCGGCGGGCCTGGCGCCGGGACGACGTGTCGTGCGCGCTCGAGCGCAGGGGTTCGGTTCACGAACCGTCGAGCCTGCCCCCACGTGCCATCGGGGACGACCAGCGTGATGGGGCGGTCGTCGCTGTCGGCCCCAGCGACGGCCTCGTCGACGGTGATGGCGCTCGGCGACGGGAAGAGGAGCCAGAGGCGCCGGTCAGGGGTGACCAGATCGGAGAGGTCGAGCGGCTGCGATTCCTCGCCGCGCACGCGGAGCTCGCTGTTGGGGAGACACATGAGCGCGATTCGCCCGGTGTTGGTGGGCTTGTCGACCTCTCGCCGGTGCATGACGACGACGACACGGGTGGCCGTCGACACCTGGGTGGCGAGGTGGCAGACGCAGTTCGCGAGGTGAACGCGGCATCTTTGGCAGCGGAGAGAAGCGTAGTTGGCGCGGGTCATTCGGGCTTGGGTGTGGGTCCAGCTCGGGTGTGCGGGGCGCCGTGGATCGCCTGATGTGCGCGGAGAGTCGATTTCTTTTGGCTCGACGCGCTCTGGGATGGTAAACGCTCGTTCGTCCTAGTGCGTGGCCAGCCTGGGGTTCGAGGGTTCGGGGTGATCCTGCGCCGAACCAGCCCATGGGGGCATGCCCCAGGCCCCACCAAGGCGCCGTAACGAGACGGCGCGGAGAAGTCGAGAACTCATGTCCAAGAAACTCTTCGTTGGCAGCCTCAGCTGGAACACTACCGACGCGGACCTCCGCGCCGCCTTCGAGCCGTTCGGCGAGGTGACCGACGCCAAGGTCATTACCGACCGCGAGACGGGCCGCAGCCGCGGCTTCGGCTTCGTCACCTTCTCGAACCCGTCCGAGGGCGACGCGGCGATGCAGGCGATGAACGGCGCCTCGCTCGACGGGCGCAACCTGAACGTCAACGAGGCGCAGGACCGTCCGCAGGGCGGCGGCGGCGGCGGCGGCGGCTTCCGTGGCGGCCCGCGCGGCGGCGGCGGCGGCGGTGGCGATCGCGGCGGGCGCGGCGGCAACCGCTGGTAGCCCGCGGCGCGCCCTAGCGCGACCCATGCAGGAGCCCCGCTAGTCGGGGCTCCTGCCGTTTTTGGCCGCGCCGCTGGCTGATCCGAACGCCCCGGCGCCAGCCGATCAACGCGGACCACCGGCGACGCAACATCGGCTGCGCTACGCCGGGCGTGGCGCTCACACCTGCTTTGGCGCTGCCGCGAGACGCTCGAGCTCCGCCCGCGCGACCGCCCCGCCGACAAACACCATCGTCGTCCCCGCGCGCAGCTCTGCGGCTCCGTCCGGGTTGTGACGCCAGCGGCGCTCACCGCGCGACTCAGCCTCCTCGTCGTGCAAGGCGACCACCAGCACGTCCACGCCCCGCGCCGAGCGCAGCTCTCGCAGCGTCATCCCGTCCAGCGCCGTCTCCCGCCGCACCGTCAGCTCCTCGAGCGCGAGCTCGCCGTCGTGCGCGCGGACCATCGAGTCGAAGTAGCTGACCGAGATCGGTCGGACCAGCTCCGACACCATCCGAAGCCCACCGATCGAGTTCGGCGAGATGACCGCGTCGGCGCCTGCGTGACGAATCTTGGGGGCGACCCGGTCGTCGACGCAGCGGCAAACGATGCGGAGTCCCGGTGCGAGCGCGCGTGCCGAGAAGGCGACGATCAGGTTGTCCTTGTCGCTCGAAAAGCAGGCGACCAGGCCGCGTGCTCTCTCGATGCCCGCCTGCCGCAAGATGTCGTCGTCGGTAGCATCTCCGACGACGCACGCGAGCCCTCCGGCGCTCGCGTCGTAGGCGGCGTGCGCGGCGTCCGAGTCGCGATCCACGAGGACGACGCTCCGACGGGCGCGGCGAAGCTCCTCGACGACGTGGACGCCGGTGTGGCTCGCACCACAGACGATGTAGTGGTCGGTCAGCGACGCGATGTGCCGTTGCATCCTCAGCCTCACGTAAAAGCGGTCGAGGGACCCCTCGACGATGAAGCCCATGATTTGGGAGAAGAAGTAGACGAACGTGCCGACGCCGGAGACGAGCAGCGCGAGCGTGAAGATTCGCCCTGACGGCGACCCGGAGAGGTCGATGACCTCCTCGTAGCCGACGGTCGTCAGTGTGATCCCCGTCATGTACGCGGCGTCGAGCCATGTCGCAGTCGGCCCGCCGATGAGTTTGTAGCCGACCGTCCCGACCGCGCACACCCCGAGCAGCAGCAGCGTGGCGCGTACGAGCACGCGGAGCCGCTCGGTGCCGCGCGTCGCGCTCACGGCGACGCCCGCCGCTCGTGGCGACGCCGCGGACGGCTTCGGCTGAGGACCCGGCTCGCTCATCGGGGCGACAGTCGCGCGGATCGCGCCGACGCGCAACTCCCGGATCGGCACGCGCGTCGATCCGACATGCACGATTGCGCCAACGCACTCGTGCGGCTATGGCGACGCGACCCGAAGCCACAGGAGCACCGTGAGCACAGTCCAGGACGGAAAGGTCGTCGCCATCCACTTCACAATGACCGACGAAGAGGGAGAGGTCCTCGACACCACCGAGGAAGACGGCCCGATGCCGTACCTCCACGGCGCCGAGAACATCGTCCCCGGGCTCGAGGCCGCGCTCGCCGGGAAGAAGGTCGGTGACAAGTTCACCGTCACCGTGCCCCCCGAGGAGGGCTACGGGCTCCACGACGGCCTCCCGCCACAGGAAGTGCCGCGCTCCGAGTTCCCCGACGACGCCGAGCTCGAGCCCGGCATGGAGTTCGTCGCAGAAGCCGAAGACGGCTCGGAGGCCCCCGTCTGGATCTTCGACGTCGAGGGCGACACGGTCCTCGTCGATCACAATCACCCGCTTGCCGACGAGACGCTGGTCTTCACCGTCGAGGTCGTGTCGGTCCGCGACGCGACGCGCGAGGAGATCGAGCACGGTCACCCCCACGGGCTCGACGGCGACGACTTCGAAGTCGACGAGGACTGACCCCGGTCGCCCTCCCCTACACCCCAACGACCACCGATGACGCCCGACCAGCTTCGCGCCGCATACCTCGACTTCTTCGCATCCAAGCAACACCGCGTGGTCGCGTCGTCGCCCGTCGTCCCCGAGGGCGACCCGACGCTGCTGTTCACCAACGCCGGGATGAACCAGTTCAAGGACGTCCTCCTCGGGCTGGAGAAGCGAGACTATGTGCGGGCGGCCAGCGTGCAGAAGTGCATTCGGGCCGGTGGCAAGCACAACGACCTCGACGAGGTCGGCAAGGACGGGCGGCACCTGACGTTCTTCGAGATGCTCGGGAACTGGTCGTTCGGCGAGTACTACAAGCGCGAAGCCATCCTCTGGGCGTGGGAGTTCGTGCTCGACCGCCTGAAGCTCGACCGGGACCGCCTGTATGTCTCCGTCCACGTCGACGACGCCGACAGCTACCGAATCTGGAACGAGGTCGTCGGGCTCGCGCCGACGCGCATCGTCAAGCTCACGTCCGACAACTTCTGGGCGATGGGGCCGACCGGCCCGTGCGGTCCTTGCACCGAGATCTACTACGACCACCACCCCGAGCGCGGGCCGGAGCCATGGGAACCCGGCTTCGACGACGAGCGGTTCATGGAGATCTGGAACCTGGTCTTCATGGAGTCGAACGCCGAAGAGACCGGCGACCTGACGCCGCTGCCGATGCAGTCCGTCGACACGGGCATGGGCCTCGACCGCGTCGCGGCGATCCTGGCGGGCGTCGACAACGTCTTCCAGACCGGCCTCTTCGGCCCGATCCTCGAGCGCACCCACGCGCTGCTCACCGGCGAGCACGTCGCCGCCGCAGACCTCCACGGGCGCCCGGACTTCACGGCCTACTGCGTCATCGCCGACCACGTTCGCACCGTCACGTTCAGCGTCTGCGACGGCGCGACCTTCTCGAACGAGGGGCGCGGGTACGTCCTGCGCCGCATCCTCCGTCGCGCGGTGCGGCACGGCCGCGAGCTCGGCTTCGGCGCCCCCTTCCTCTGCGACGTCGCAGACGCGGTCATCGAGACGTTCCAGCACGTCTATCCCGAGCTGCGACTGAAGGGCTCCGAGGCGAAGACCATCATTCGCACCGAGGAGGCGCGGTTCTTCCGCACGATCGACCGCGGCATCGAGCTGTTCGAGTCCGTCGCCGCCGACACGACGGCGGCCGGACGCAAGGTGATCGACGGCGACTCGGTCTTCAAGCTCTACGACACGTTCGGTTTTCCGCCGGATCTTACTGAGATCATGGCAGAAGAGCGCGGCCTGAGTATCGACAAGAACGGCTACCAAGCCGCGATGCAGGCACAGCGCGAGCGCAGCCGCGCCGCCGACGACCGCTACGCCGGCGCCGGGGAGTGGGTCATCCTCATGGACGGCGCGGCCGACACATTCGTCGGCTACGAGCATCTGACCGCCGTCAGCGACGTCCTCCGGTACCGCACCGACGAGAGCGGCCGCGTGGAGGTCTGTCTGCGCGAGACGCCCTTCTACGCCGAGTCCGGCGGACAGGTCGGTGACCGCGGCACCCTCCTCTCCGAGGACGGCACCCTCGAGCTCCGCGTCGTCGACACGCGCAAGACGACGGCCGGGATCACGCATGTGTGCGAGGTGATCAACGGCCACCTCGCGGCAGAGAAGCTGCGCAAGCCCGTCGCCGCGACGGTCGACGCAGAGCTGCGGCACCTCACGGCCTGCAACCACACCGCGACGCACCTGCTGCACGCCGCGCTCCATAAGTTCGTCAGCGAGACCGCCTTCCAGGCCGGCTCGCACGTCTCGGCCGAGCGCCTTCGGTTCGACTTCTCGCACGACCAGCCCGTGGCGACCGACAAGCTTCGAGCGATCGAGGCATGGGTGAACAGCCGCATCCGCGAGAACGCACCGATCAAGACGCACCTCAACGTTCGGCTCGAAGACGCCGAGCGGATGGGGGCGATGATGATCTTCGGCGAGAAGTACGGCGCCGAGGTTCGCGTCATCGAGGTCCCGGGCACATCGACCGAGCTCTGCGGCGGGACACACGTCCGCGAGACCAACGACATCGCTTACCTGCGCATCGTCTCCGAGAGCGGCGTCGCGGCCGGGGTTCGGCGGATCGAGGCCGTCACGAATGAGCGCGCGTTCGAGCACGCGGAAGCCGAGCGTGCGCGCATCGCCGAGATCGCCGACCTTCTCCGCGCGCCCGTCGGCGCGATCGAAGAGAAGATTCAGCGTCTGCTCACCGAGAATCGGGAGCTCGAGCGGCGGGTCGAGGCGCTCACTGTGGCTCAGGCAGGCGGCGTCGCCGCGGAGCTCGTCGCGGCGGCGCGGAGCGTCGGCGGGTTTGCGCTCGTGGCCGCGCGGTCTTCTGCGTCGACCCGCAGCGAGCTACTCGCGATCGCCGACGCCCTCCGGGACCGACTGACGGGTCCCGCGGTGGCCCTGCTCGTCGGTGCCATCGATGACAAGCCCGCGCTCATCGCAATTGCCACCGACGCTGCGGTCGCGAAGGGCGCGAACGCTGGTCGCCTCGTCGCGGTGGCGGCCGCGGAGGTCGGCGGTAAGGGGGGCGGAAAGCCAACCCTGGCGCAGGCGGGTGGGCAGGACGTCGGCGGCATCGAGCGTGCGCTCGGCGCGTTCACCGCCGCGGTCGCGCAGCTAGGCGGCTGATCGGAGACCGCGGCATTCGACGCAGCGATCGGTGCCGGCGCTGACGCCCGACGCGCCGCCGCCGACGCAGACGCTCCTCAGTCGGTGAGCAGCTGGTATCGCGGCTCCGGCTCCGGCTCGGGGACCGGTTCGGGCTCGGGAGTCGGCGTGGGCTCTGCCGTCGGCGTCGCCGGGCGGCCCGTCGCCGGCTCGCCGGTCGCCGGGGCAGCGGTCGGCTCTGCCGCGTCGTCGCGGACGCCGAGGTCCGCGAGCAGCGTCTCATCGGCTCCGGCGCGCAGCACGATCGCGCGACGCCAACGCGGAGCACCGGCGCGCCGCACCTCGACGGTGTACGTCTGGTTGGCGGGCAGCTCGAGTCGCTCGATGGGCGTCTCGCCAACCCGGTCACCGTTGATGAAGACCTCCGCGCGGGGCGGGCGTGACGTGATCGTGACGGTGCCGAGCTCGACCGCCTCTGCGAGGTCGAGCTGGATCTCGAGGATGTCGGCGTTGTCGAGTGTGACCGGGAAGTGCAGCGTCTCGTACCCCTGCTTCGCGACGCGGAGCTGGTGTTCCCGGTTCAAGACGAGCCCCTCTACGAGCACGGGGGAGCCGGCTCCTGCGCGGTCGCCGTCGACGAACACCTCCGCGTCGGGCGGGTTCACGACGATCCTGACGGCGCCGATCGGCGCGAGCGCCGAGTCTGGGTCGATCTGCAGCTCGGCGGTGACGCGGGCGGCGGTCGGGTTCGACGCGCTCGGCGTGAGGGGCACCTGTTGCGAGACGTAGCCGTCGAGCGAGAGTCCGAGGACGACGCTCTGATCTCCAGCCAGCAAGATTCGCGCGGGGGTCCGCTCTCCACGGTCGACGCCGTCGACCGTGATGGTCGCGCCGGGCGGGATGGACTCCACGGGCACCTCGACCAGCGACGGGCCGGCGGCGACCGGCGCGGCGGCCTCCATCGCCGGGGGCCGCGGGCGCAGCCATGCGGCGAGGGCGAGGGCGACAGCGAAGAGCGCGACGACGGTGAGGAGCGTGCCACGCCGGCGCGCGCGAGAGAGCTGGTCCATCAGCGCTGCGTTCGCGACTCCGTCGAGCGGCGCGCTCGCGGGCCTGAGGCTCTCGCTGGCGGCCTTCGCGAGCGGCGAGTCGCCTCCGTCGCTCTCGAGGCGTGTCTGGATTCCGACGTCGGCCTGCTTCGCGGCGGCCTTGAGGTCGAAGGTCGACAGGTCGATCGTGGCGTCCGACTGCTCGGGCGCGAGCAGGATCTTCTGGACGACCGCAGAGATCTCCTCGTTTTCCGCCTTGAACTGACTGTCGACGAGGGCGGCGACCTCGCGCTCGTGCACGACGAGTTCGTGGTGAGCGAGGTAGTCGGCGAGCGCGACGTGCAGCTCCCACGCAGAGGCGTACCGGTCGGCGACCTCGCGGCTGAGCGCCTTGCTGACGATCGCGTCGATGGCCGGGTCGAGGCCTTCACGGAGTGTGCTCGGGGCCGGCGCGTCCTCCTCGGTGATCGCGCGGATCGACTTGATGTGGTTCTCGCGCTTGAACAGCGGCTGCCCACACAGCAGTTCGTGGAGCACGATGCCGAGCGCGAACACGTCGCTGCGGGCGTCGACGTTCTTTCCGCGGCACTGCTCCGGCGACATGTACGCCGTCTTGCCCGCGAGCTGCCCCTGGCCCGACGCGGTCGACGCGACCGCGACGCCGAAGTCGAAGACGCGCACCGAGCCGTCGTGACCGACCAGGATGTTCTGCGGGCTGATGTCGCGATGCACGACGTTCAGCGCGGTGCCGTCGAGGTCACGTGCGGTGTGCGCGTGGTGGAGACCGTTCGCCGCGTCGGAGACGATCGCCAGGGCCATCGGCGCCGGCAGCGACTCGCCACGCTCGCGTAGCCGCGTCGCGAGGGCCTCCACGGTCTGCCCCGGCACGAACTCCATGAGCATCGCGTGACGCGAGTCGATGACGTCGGCGTCGAACACCCGGATGAGGTTCGGGTGGTCGAAGACGCCTCCGAGCCGCGCCTCGCGGTAGAACATCTCGACGTGCGCCGGGTCGTCGGCCAGATGCGTGTGGAGCATCTTGAGCGCGACGAGCTTCTCGAACCGGTCCGGGCCGCGCTTGAGCCCGAGGTAGACCTCGGCCATGCCCCCCATCGCGAGCTTTTTGACGAGCGTGTACCGTCCGAAACGCTTGTTGAAGATCACGGCGTCATGGGGTCTGGGGCAGCGTTACGTATCGCGTGAAGCGACCGACGCTGTCAATGCACGCGCAGGCCGGGCTACTCTCGGGCAGACCAGCCTGCGCCGACCTGCTTGACCCCAACGTTCAGCCGGATCGCGACGCCCGTCGCGACGGCGAACGCCGGCCCCTTCGCCAACGTCGACGAGATCACCGGCCAGACCGTCCCGTCCCACAGGCGAAGGAACACTGCGGCGGCGTCGACCGACGCGCCGCCGGCGTCGCCCGGCAGCGGCACGTTTCGCGTGGCGTAAAGCACCTCGCGGACTTCCTCGAACGGGATCGTCGAGCTCTGCATCAGGTCCGCCTGTTCCGCGCTCTCCCGCAGACGCAGCACCCGGAGCGAGCTGTTCATCCAAAGCAGCGGCACTTCACGCGTCTCTACGACGGGCCGTCCACGCCGCACCAGTATCAACCCCACAACGAGGACGGCGAAGGCGGCGGTCATCACCCCCAGGTCGTCGAGCACCCCGGTGCCAACGTACGCAAGCCAACCGACCACCAGCGCGACGATGGCCCATCCCACCCGATGCAGCGGGCGACCACGTTCCGACTCGCGCCGGTCGACGATCAAGAGCGTCCGCGGACGCGGCTCGAGTGCGATCGGGCGCTCGACGTGGTCCTCGAATGCGATCTCGCCACGCGCGGCCCGTTCGGCGGCCTCGTCCGCGGCTAGCTCCGCGGCAGATGCGGGACCATCAGAGAGCCCAGCCACACTCATCGAGCCGCCACGGGCGCGAGGTCCGAAGTCCGCAGGCGCGGCACGTGGACGCGCCACGCGTCGCCCTCCCAGATCATCACCACGCGGCGCGCTTCGTCGCCCGACTCAACGAACACCTCTTTGCGCCGCGCGGACTCCTCCTCGTGTTCCCCTGCGCGCGTGTCGGAGAACCCCGTCGGGTTGGGTGGCAGCAGGAGACCGATCGGCTCGAAGGCCCACTCGCGTCCGCCGACGGTCACACGCCCGGCCGCGAGCGCCGACTCGGCGTTCGCCGCGTTGCCGCCCCCGAGCGTGACCCGCGTCTCGGCGGAGAGACCCTCGGCGAACGTGGCCCACTCGCCTGCGCCCGCTGCCTCGTAGAGTGAGACGAGGACCCGGCGGGCCGCCGTGAACGCCTCGTCGCTCTGCACCCGCGCCGCCGACGGATCGATCTCGACGTGCGCCCACGCCTCACGCGGTGGCGGGTCGGGTAGGCGGTAGACGGGGTGGCAGGCCGTTCCGACTCCGAGGCCAACCAGACCAAGCGCGAATAGACGCCGAGTTCGGCGGACGGGGGACTTCGAGCAGCGCATGCACTCTCCGGCGAGCGGGGAGCCCCAACCTACCCACCGCGCGACGCCCGGCAACACCGCGCCGTCAGTCGAGTCCGTACTTCTTCATTCGTCGAAGCAGCTTGCCGCGCGTGACGCCGAGCAGCTCGGCGGCGCGCGTCCGGTTGTCTTCTGCCTCGCGGAGCGCGGCGAGGATCTGGTCGCGCTCCTCGTTCTCGGCGCCAGTCAGGTCGAGGACCTGCTGCAGCGGGGCGCCGTCCGCCTCGCGATCCGGCCCAACGAAGTGCTCGCGGCGGAGGGTCCCGCCGCCGCCGGCGCGAAGCGCCGCGGACGTTACGAGCACTTCCAGCTCGACGAAGTTCAACGCCAGATCTTGCGACGCGAGCCAATCCTCGGCTTCGCCATCGAGCTCTGTCAGCGGCAGATCGTACTGCATCGCGGCACGATGAAGCAGGTAGGTCGCGAAGCGTGAAACGTCCTCGGGGCGGTCGCGAAGCGGCGTCAGGTGGATCGTCCGGTCCTCCGCCGCGACGCGGATCGCCGACGGGACCGACTTCGGAATCCCCGGCTCCTCGCCGCGATAGCGCTCAGCGAAGACGACCCGCGCCGACGTCTGGAGCAGCCGTGGCACAAGCCGCACGAGGCGGTCCTGGCCGAGCGCAGAGGCCTGCTTCAGCATCAGCGTACCGTCGGCCACAGCCGCGACGAGCCCGGCTTCGTCTCCGTCCCCGAACAGCTCGTCCTCGACCACCGAGGGAGGCCGAAGGGCACAATCGATCACCGCGAATCGGCGCGCCTCTCCCCACATCGCGGCGTGCACGGCGCGCGCCACGAACTCCTTTCCGACCCCGGGCTCCCCAACGATCAGTGCTGGCTTGATGGACTCGCGGAGAAAGGCCAACGCGAGCCACTCGCGGTCGTCGAGCGCCTCCGGGTCGCTCACCGGATAGTGGGCCTCTAGGGACTCGCTGAGGTGGAGCATCCACGCGGTCGCGTCGGGACCGGGTCCGTCCGGGACCGGGGCAGCGAGCGGACGCGGCGCGAGCGTGGTCGCCCGCACAGATGTCACGGCGCCGCTCGCAGAGGCCGACGCCAGGCGCGCGCCCAGCGCGACGGCCGGCGGTGGCGCCGATGGCGTCGGCTGGGCTCGGGGCGCCTCACGCTCGACCTCGCGAGGCGGCCGCGCCTTCACCACCGCCCGCGCGACGCCAAGGAGCGCGCCGGCGGTCAGCATCCCGAGCTCGGCGTAGACACGGGGGCCTTCGACCTCCTCGATCGCGTCGATGAACAGCGTGACGGCCGCCTCGTGGACCGGCGCCCCGCCCGGCTCCTGGCTCAAGACGAAGAATCCGCTCAGGCCTGCCGCCCCGGCCGCTCGGAGCGGAACGGCCGCGACGACGCCGAGCCGCGCCTGCACATCCTCGAACGGGTCCTCCTCGATCACGTCGTGCCCGTGCAATCGCGGACCGCGAGGGAGCATCCCACCTTCGGTCGCGAGCATCGCCATCAGCGCCGCGACCTCTTCGGACGCGGGTGCGGCGACGAGGCGCGCCTCTCCTCCGGCGCCAGAGCCCGACGACACTGCCACGAAGTCGCGGTCGGCCCCGGCGTAGGCGCGCGCGGTAGTTCCGGCCGGGGCCACGTCCTGCAGGTGCTGCAGCGCGGCGAGCAGACCGGACTCCCCACCTCCTCCTTCGACATGTCGCCGCGGATCGACGGCAAGGCCGACGGCGGCGGCGACGTCGTCCGCCCACAGGACCGCCCCGGCCGCGAGCAACGCGAAGCTCATCCACTCGAGCCTGAGATCGGGCGCGGCGACCGCGACTGCCGCCCCGGCCAGCACGCCGACGCCAACCGCGATCGCGCGGAGCCGCCGGGACGTGGCGCTCCCACCCTTCCCTGCGAGGTCGCCAACGACCAAGCCGGCCCCAACCGCCGCCGCAGCCGCGAATCCCTGCGCCACCTGGCGCAGCAGCCCGGCGACCGTGTCCTGACCGACCGCCGTCACCGCGACGTACGCGACGCCGATCACTGCGACGGCCGCGAGTGGTCCCGCGAGCGAGACCCAGGCGCCGCGCTCCGACGCGGGACCCCGCGCCGCCGCGACCGCGCGCCAGACGACGAACACCGCCACAGCCCACAAAGCGAACGTCGGTGCCGCGCTGGCCCCCAGGGCGGTCGCCGTCAGTGCCGAGCATGCCAGCGCGCCCAAGGCGACGGTCGCCGCGGCGTGCGGCAGGTCACGACGGCGGCTCAGCCCCTGCGACGCCAGCAGCGCGACCCCGAAGAAACCGAGCGCACCCAGCGCCAGCCAGGCGAGCACGAGCGCGGACGGCGCGGAGCTACGAATCGCTGCGGGCCCCTCGATTTGCGTGCGGCGAAGCTCGTACTCGACCTCGATCGGGGTCGGCGCGGCTTCGGCCAGAAACGCCCCGATCTCGCTGACGGGCACCCGCCCCGCGAAGCGACGCTCGTCGACGCGGACGACCGAGTACGCATCCACCAGGTCGGGGGGAGGATCGCGCTCGAAGCGGAGCTGGCTGAGCGTCGCCGTCCTCAGGCGCCCACGCTGCTCGATGACCACCGTCGCCTCACCGCGGACCGCGCGGGAGAGCACGGCGGCGAGCTCTCGGCGCGTCGCGATCCGCTGACGATTCACGGCGACGACGCGATCGCCCGGCAGCACGTCTGGCGACGGAAGCGGGGAACCCGGCACGATCGCCAGGTCGGCATCGAGCGCAAAGCCGGCCAGACGCAGCGGCGCCGCGAGCCACAGCTGCGCCAGCGCGAGCGCCGCGAAGGCGACCGCGATCACGGCGAGTGGCTGGGAGATGCGGCGGTTGCGCTTGGCCATGGGTATACTCCGGGCGCGGTATACTGCCCCGCCCGCGATCTCGCGGTCAAACCCTACCTCACTTGGGCCGACCATCATGCCCGTCGCGCGCACAGGTCATCCCCACCCCGACGCCCCGCGCCGTGGCATCTGCTCGGCCTTCGTGCGGGCCCTGGCCTGCGCAACCCTCGCGGCGACGAGCCCCGCGGTTGCGAGCGCACAAGCGTCTGGAGAGGTCCCCGCCGTAGCCATCCCGCCGGCTGTCGACCTCCCGTACTCGCAGATCGTCGATCCCGAACGGACCATTCCGGGGTCTCTCTCGGTCGGCACGACCTCCGACGGGGTCCTGCGGCGCGCAGCGCAGCTCCCCGATGAAGGGGTGGGGTTCTACGTCCTGCCCGCGCACGCAGACCGCGATACCCACTGGGGAACCGTCGAGCTCGTTCGGCTCATCGAGCACGCCGCCGAGCGCTACGCGGCGCTCACCAACGGCCGATTCGGCGCCGGGAACCTCTCTGTCCGCGGCGGCGGCGACATTCCGTGGAGTCGGTCGCACAACGCAGGCCGCGACGCCGACATCGCGCTCCCCATGCTCGACCCCAACGGCATCCCGATCGAGGCCGCCACGCTCGTCCCGCTTCGCGCGAGCGGCGTCGCGCGCGACAGGTCAGGCCTTCAGCTCGATGTTTCCCGCGCGTGGACGCTGGTCGAGAGCCTGGTCGCAAGCGACGAGGCGCAGCTCCAGTGGCTGTTTCTATACGACCCGCTCAAGCAGCAGATCCTCGCACATGCACGCGCCGTCGGCGCGGATCCGGAGCTGATCGCACGCGCCGAAGAGATCCTCCACCAACCCGGCGACTCCGCGCCACACGACGACCACCTCCACATCCGGGTTTTCTGCTCGCGCGACGACCTCCTCGACGGCTGCGTGAACTGGGGGCCGGCCCGAGAGCACGCGGACCTCTACACCGATGACGTCGCCGCGCGGGCAGATGAGCTTGCACGCGGTCTGCTGGACCCCGACACCACCGTCGCCGTGGCCGCGCTCCAGCGCCTCGACGACCTCCTCGGGGAGCGGGCCGCCACGCCGCTCGCGACCGCGCTGCCGTACGTCGCTCCGCGCGTTCAGCTCGGGATCATCGCGCTTCTGGCCGACTACGATGCGCGCGAGTCGACGGGGGCGCTGGTGCCTCTTCTCGAGTCGGCCCCCGACGGCGCGGTGCGCGAAGAGGCGGCGCGGGTGCTCGGCCACATCGCGGATGCGGCTTCGGGCCCATCGCTCGCGGGGCTCATCGCGCGCGGTGGCCGGCCGCTCGCCGACGGGACTCCGCTGCGGCGTGCGGCCGCTCTCGCGCACCGCAACATCACCTCGCCCGGGTCGCTGGACGGCCTCGTGACGGGAGTGGGCGACCCGGACGCCGACACGTGCGACGCTGTGGAGCGCGTACTCGAGCGCGTCACGGGCGCCGTCCCGCCGCAGGCGCTGCACGCCGATGCGGCCGCGCTGGCCGAATGGTGGGCCGAGTGGCGCGACACCAACGGCGAAGCCGGGCAGGCTCGCTGGTACGCGACGGCCCTCACGTCGGCTGGCTACTCCGTCGACGACTGGGACCGAGCGGACCCGCACACCCTCGTCCGCGCGCTGCGCGATGATCGCGACGCGATTCGGTTCATAGCCGACCGCGCGCTCGTGGCTCGGGGTATCGGGTGGACGCCGAGCGAGGGCTGGACGATCGACCGGCGCGCACGCTACTGGCAGCGGCAGGTCGGTCCGTAGCGTCGCTGCCCTACTCCTCGAGGCCCTTGTTCCGCTTCACGCGGGAGAGGACTCGCTCGTACTCGATCTCCCACGCCTGGGAGCCCTCTTCGAGGTTCTTGATCTGTCCGCGCACTGCCGCGTCGAGCTCGTCATCGCGGCTCGCCGTGTAGCGCTTGACGATCGGGTTCAGCACCGCCCGAAGCTCGCGGTCCTCACCGAAGATCTCCTCGATGTGCGAAGACGCGAGCAGCGTCTCGATCATCTGCTGCACGACGTACTCGACGCCGTCATCTCCCACGCGGAAGTTCTTCTCTTTCGCGAGCCTCCGCTTCTCCTTCATCTCGGCCGACTTGCCGAGGGTCGCGGTCGTGTCGCGCGCCTTCTGCGTCAGCTGTCGGTCCATACGCTGGTACTCTCGGAGCACCCCGACGAGGTCCAGCTCGGCCTCCTCGACGTTACCGTCCTCCAACTCGATGAGCTCCGCGTCGAGCAGCGCCTTCACGAGCTCGGTGGCCATCAGGCGGAACTGGCCAGAATACAGACGCATCGTTTCCTCCTGGATCTGCGGCCGGCCTATAACACCAGCCCTCCCACGCCTCAAGCGACGCGCAGGCGCCGCTATTCGCTCAGCATCAAACCAAGGACCAGCGCGGTCTCGCCGTTGTCCGCATAGTACCTTGGACGGCGCCCGACCTCCTTGAAGCCGAGCGCACCGTAAAGCGAGATCGCCGCGGCGTTGGACTCCCGAACCTCGAGCATCACGTACGCGGCCCCCGCTGCGTTCGCCCGCTCGATCGCCCGAACGACCAGAGAACGCGCGACCCCACGCCGACGCGCGCTCGGCGCTACCGCGACGTTCAGCACGTGGGCCTCGTCCGCGACCACCCATGTGACCGCAAACCCGACGACAGCGGCATCGACCGTCGCCACTGTCACCTCGGCCACGTCGCGCCGAAGCTCGTCCTCGAACAGCGAGCGAGGCCACGGCGACGGCTGACTCGCGCGCTCAATCGCGACGATCGCGTCCAGGTCGCCTGTCCCCGCGGGACGCAGCCCACACGCCGCAACGGGGCCTGCGGGCGTCACGTCGGTGCGTCCGCCGTAGAGGTCGACGTCAGGCCGCCAATCCGGGCCCAGAGCTCGTCTCGTCCCTTCCCCGACTCTGACGAGAACCACACGATGTCGCGCACGTCCGCGCCGACGGCGCGACAGATCGCGCCCTGTCGGTTGAAGAGCTCGTTGCGCGACAGCTTGTCGCACTTCGTCGCGACAAGAATCGGCTGCAGGCTTAGCCCGGCGCATGCCTCCACTAGCTGCAAATCGTCCTCTTCGAATCCGCGCCGGACATCGACGATCACCACCAGCGCGAGCAGCGAGTCGCGCCGCTCGAGGTAGTCGCCCACCATCTTTCGCCACGACTCGCGCAGGCCCACGGGCACCTTGGCGAAGCCGTACCCGGGCAGGTCGCACAGCATCACGCTGTCGTTGACGCGAAACCACGACAGGAGCTGCGTTCGGCCCGGCGTCGAACTCACCTTCACCAGCCGCTTCCGCTCCATCAGGCGGTTCATCAGCGACGACTTCCCGACGTTGCTGCGGCCGGCGAACGCCACCTCAGGCAGCACGGCCTCGGGGAAGTGCGCGGGGCGTGTCCCGCTCTTCACGAAGTCGGCGGACCGGATCTTCACGCCGCCCTCGTCGCCGCCACAGCCTCACGCCACGACCGCACCAGCGCGTCGCCGTCGCGTGGGGCAACCAAGCTCGCGACCGCAGCCTCGTCGCTCAGCGCGATCGCCAACGGCGACACCCAGAGCCGGTAGTCACCGCTGCGTCCGGTCACGAAGACGCCTCGACTCCGCGCAAGGAGCAGCAGCGCGGCGCCCGAGAGCAGCCACCCAAGGCTCGCCCACGGCAGCGCCGCGCCGACCGCCGACCATCCCGACACAGCGAACACGGCGCTCACCTCAGGGTCCAGGCGGCGCAGCGTAAGTCCGATTGCCCCCCCACCGTGACGCAGATGAAGATCGCTCGCGCGGCCGTGCAGCCAGACGTCTTCGAGATCCCGGCCGCTCGCGATCCGAACCCGAACCGCCGGCCCAAACACCTCCTGTCGCGCGAGGTCCGCATCGAGCAACGTCAGCGCGACGCCACCGACCTCGACCGGCTGGTCACGCGTGAGGTAGGCGGACACGGACTCTCCCGTCGCGCGCACCGTGACGTCGACCGCTGCGCCGCCGATCGCGTCGGCAACATCCAGACCGACGAACTTGGCCGCCCACGGGCCGATCCGCACAGACCCGCCTTCGGCGACGAGGACCGGTGGCCCCGCCCGCCCGCTCGCGTCTCGTGCCTGGAGCGTGCCGGACCATCTCCCGTCGCTCGCGTCGAGGTTCGCCAACCCCACCTCGGCGCCAAGGTAGCGGTCGGCGCCGAGTTCAACGTCTCTGAACGTCTCGACGCGGGCGCCTTCACCGATGAGGAGCTCCCCTCTGGCGGCGGGCACGAGGCTCCAGGCGATCGCCAGCCCGGCGCCGGCGGCGACCCAGGACGCCGCGGCCCAACCGACGCGGCGAGCCCCGCTGCCTCGGGCGAGATCCAGCCGCCCAGGCGCAAGCTCGTCGTCGAAGAACGGCAGCGGCACGACGCGCCAACGCGGCGGCGCGATCGCTGCGCCGGCAGCGGCGCCGACCCGCAGCGCCCCCCAGGTGGCCGCCGCGATGCTGCAGACCGCCGCGAACCGGACCAGCTGATCCACGTGCGGGCCCTCGACGACGCGAGCAACCAGCGCGATGAGCAACGCGAGGGCCGCCACGCCGCCGACCGGCACCCCGTCTCCGCGCCTCGACTCGCGCACCACTTCACCTCGGGTCCACGCCGCGTGCACACAGTGACACGGGCTCGGCGCCCCGCTACCATGCGGCCCCGACACGGTCAACGCGCCGCCTCCCGCGGGGGGCGCCACAGGAGGCCCGCTTGAAGCCGGTTGTTGGACTGACGGGCGGAATCGCGTCCGGAAAAAGCACGGTCTCGAGGTGGCTCCGGGAGCACGGCGCGGGCGTCGTTGACGCAGACGCGATCGCCCGCGGAGTTGTCGCGCCCGGGACACCGGGTCTCAGTCGGATCGTCCAGCGGTTCGGCGACGAGGTTCTCTCCGCCGACGGAACACTCGACCGCGCGCGCCTGGGCGCCATCGTGTTCACCGACGCCAACGCCCGGCGTGACCTGAACGCCATCACGCACCCCTTGATCGCGGCCGAAGGTGCTCGACAGACCGTCTCTCTCCTCGGCGATCCGAGCGTCGACGTCGTGTTCTACGACGCGGCCCTGCTCGTCGAGAGCGGCCAGGCTGGCGCCTTCGCGGCGCTCGTGGTCGTCGCGTGCACGGCGGAACAGCAGCGCGACCGACTCAGGGATCGCGACCACCTGTCGGACGAGGAGATCGACCGACGGCTCGCGGCCCAGCTCCCGCTCGCCGAGAAGGTCGCGGCCGCGGACTACGTCATCGACAACTCGGGACCGCGCGAGGCCCTCGTCGCCGAGGCTTCCCGCGTCCTTCAGGCGTTGCGCGATCGATTCGTTGTCGGCGGCTCAGAAGCGTAGGACGCCCTTCGCGATCAGCTCCGCGAGTTGGTCTGCGGCATCTCCCGCGCTCATCCCCGACATGTCGATGATGTCTTGGAGCGTCGAGGTACCGTCGACCTGCGACAGCAGGAACATCGAACGCGGGTTCAGCGACGCGCCTGCTACCGCGCCGAGATCGGCACGGGGAACGCGATCGAGCGGCTGCAGACTCGCCATCTTGAGCATGGACAGCTTCGCGACGATGTCGCGCTGCAGCCGAAGCGCCTCCGCGTTGCCGGGCTCTGAGGCGAGCACATCTCGCACGAGCTGGTCCGCCGACGCCAGGTCACCCTTACCCAGCATGATCTTCACGCGCTCGATCAGCTCGGCCGCCGGCACCACGAGCCGCGACGGCGACGCAGCGACGGGCTGGAACTTGCCCGTCTTGACGGTCTGAGCGGTAGCGACCGCCGGCATCGCCTGTGGCGGCGTCGCAACCTGTGCGGCTGTCAACGCGGCAGGCGCCGCGCGCGGCCTCGGAGCTGGCTGCGTGGCCGGCGGCATCGGCTCCCGCCCGACGGGCCGCGTCGGCGCGGCCGGCGCGACCTCGGTGTCGATCGGTGTGGCGACACGAGCGTCGGCGCGAACCACCTCCGGCTCGATCTCGAGGTGCGAGCTGGCAACACCAAGGGACTCGCCGAAGTCGAAGTCGTCGTCGTCGTCGAGCGCCGCGCGGCCAGCGCGCCGGCCGGCGTACGGTGCGGCGCCGCGTCCGGGGCTCGGGGCGGTCCCATCGACGGCGTCCGCCTCGGCCGTCACGGCGAGGTTGCGGACGTCGGGCTCCGGCGCGATGGGCGTCGCCGCCGACGGCCTTCCGGCCGCGGGGTCCGCGCGGTCGAACAGCTCGCGGACCAGCTCCGCGGTTCGGCCGCGAGGGTGCCCCTCGACAGGGGCCCGCGGCGCCGTCTGGAACGCATCGTTCCGGGTCACAGGCACCGGCCGGGTCGTCGACTGTGAGCTCGGCTCCTCGGGTAGCCGTGTGAACGGCGTCGCGTCCGCCGACGCGGCCTCGCGGCGGTCCGCGCCCGGGCGCTCGGGCGACGCGTCGACGACTTCACTGAGCGTGAGGTATTCGCCCGACTCGGCGTCGAGTTCGACCAAGATCTCGATGTCATCGGCGGGCGGAGCGAGCATGTCGACCAGCTCGGCGATGACCGTGGCGATCGCTTCGGCACCCTCGCCCGCCTCGATCGCCGCCTCGACCGTCGCAGCGCACTGGGCGATGCTCGGAATGAACTCGGCCTCGAGCGCGGCGGAGAGCGCCTCGGACGCGTCGCTGGTCAAGCCTCGACGAGCGAGGTCGAGCGCCTGCGCGACGAGCGCCTCTGGGGTGTTTCGGTCACGCGCCACGTCGGCTCGCTCCGGGGGGTGAGTGGCGGGAACGCCCGGGAGGACGCTAGGTGGCGCGCTCGAGGATCCCGGTGAAGACCTGGAGCGTACGCTCCAGAGCCTCAGCACTGGAACTGAGCTGCGCCATGCTGTTCGAGCCGAGCGCGGACTTGCCGGTCGTCACGGCGTCGCGAGCCTTCGCGAGCGCGTCCTGCCCGAGCGCGCTGCCACCAAGGGCGGACTCGACCTCGGGGAACACCTTCTCGATCTCGCGCACGGCGCGCCGGATCTGGTCCCGCTTCGCGTCGACCTCCTCGGACTGGCGCACCTGGACCATGTACTCGGCGTTCTCGGTGATCATCTTCTTGATCTCGTCCTCGGTGAGGCCGCTGGTCGCCGTGACCGTGATCGACTGCGCCTTGCCCGTCTCGAGGTCTCGCGCGCGGACGGACACGATGCCGTCGGCCGAGATGTCGAAGGTGACCTCGACCTCGACCTCGCCGGCGGCCGCCTTGCGGAGCCCGGTCAGGACGAACTCGCCAAGAAGCTCGTTCTCTTCGGCGCGGAGCGACTCGCCCTGGAGCACCAGGATCTTCACGGACGTCTGGTTGTCGCGGACCGTCGTGAAGATGTGGGACTGGCTCGTCGGAACGGTGCTGTTCTTCTCGATGATGATCTCGAAGCCGCCGCCGTAGACCATGATGCCCAGGGAGTGCGGCGTGACGTCGAGGAGGAGCACCTCGGTGTCTTCGTGTACCAGCGCCTGCGCCTGGATCGCCGCGCCGATGGCGACGACCTCGTCCGGGTGAACTCCCTTCTTCGGCGTGCGCTTGAAGAACTCGTTCACCGCTCGCTGAACCGCCGGCATCCGCGTCATGCCACCAACCAGGATCACCTCGTCGACATCGGCGATCGAGAGCTGAGCCTCTTCGAGCGTCTGGTTGCAGATCTTGATGGTGCGCTGGACGAGGTCCGCGACGAGCTCCTCGAGCTTGTCGCGGCTCAGGGTGCGCTGGAGGTGGAGCGTCTCGTTGTTCTCGCGCGTGAAAATGAACGGGAGGTTCACCTCGCTCTGGGCGAGAGTCGACAGCTCGATCTTGGCCTTCTCGGCGGCGTCTTTCAGCCGCTGAAGCGCCATGTCGTCCTTTCGCAGGTCCACGCGGTGCTCGGCGGCGAACTCGAGGGTCAGCCACTCGATGACGCGCGCGTCGAAGTCCTCACCTCCGAGGAACGTGTCACCGCTCGTCGCCATGACGTCGAACACACCTTCGCTGATCTCCAGTACGGAGATATCGAAGGTGCCGCCGCCGAGGTCGTAGATCGCGATCGTCTGGTCGAGGTCCTTGCCGTAGCCATACGCCAGCGCGGCGGCGGTAGGCTCGTTGATGATCCGCAGCACGTCGAGGCCGGCGATTCGGCCCGCGTCCTTCGTGGCCTGGCGCTGATTGTCGTTGAAGTACGCCGGGACCGTGATGACTGCCTGCGTCACCTCCTCACCAAGGTACTCCTCGGCGATGAGCTTCATCTCCTGCAGGATCATCGAGGAGACCTCGGGCACCGAGTACACCTTGTCCCGCAGCTTCACGCGAACGTCCTCGTGCGGCCCCTGCACGATCTGGTACGGGCACGTCTCGAGCGAGTGGAGCACCGCCGGCGAGCCCCACTTTCGCCCGATCAGCCGCTTCGCCGCGTAGACGGTGTGGCGAGCGTTGGTGATCGCCTGCCGCTTCGCCATCTGACCGACGAGACGCCGGCCAGACTCGCTGATCGCCACGATGCTCGGCGTCGTCTTGTACCCCGCCTTGTTCGGGATGACCTTCGGCGTCCCATCGAGGACGACGGACACACAGGAGTTCGTGGTCCCCAAATCGATTCCGACGACGTTCGCCATGCGGTCCTCGTTCTAAGCCTGATCGGCGCTGTCTACAGACGCCCCGAGCTTCTCCAGCCCCAGCCTCGCGACCGGGTTCGAGGGCTCCAGGGCCAACATCCCTCGATACGCCGACTCGGCGCGAATCACATCGCCGAGCCGACGGGCGACCTCGGCTTCAAGCAGCAAAACGCCCTTCGCCTCGGCCCCTTCGGCGCGCGCATGAGCGATGTGCTGGTCGATCTCGGCGGGGTCCATCGTGGCCTTCAGCATGCACTCGACGAGTCGGATTCGCAAATCCGCAGACGGCGACACCGAGATCGCCCTGTTGTACAGGTCGACCGCGCCGGACCAGTCTGCAGCCGCCTCCAGCGCGCGCGCCTTCAGAAGAAGCGCGTCCATCGTGCGACGCGCGTCCGTCGCCCCCGCGCGCCCGTCTCCCGACGCGTCACCGCCGGAGCCGCGCTGCTGCGGAGGATGCGCCCGCTTTGCCTGAGTCGCCACCGGCCCCTCGAGCTGCCACTCGCCGACGTACCCACGCGCGATCAGCTTGTCGTAGCCGCGACGCTTCGTCGGCGAAGAGAGCACGCCGTAGGCCCGGTTGAGCCACTTGAACACGTCCTCGATGTAGTCCCCGAACTCGCCAGTCTCTTTGCGGTACCAGCGGTCCGGGTGAAACGCCTTCGACAGCCGGAAGTAGGCGAGCTTGACGTCGCGCCGCGACGCCCCCGACGGCAGCCCGAGCAGGTCGTAGTAGCTCACGCGCTGCAGATGGTAGTGGTAGTACAGCACCACCTGCTTCTGCTCACCGTCGAGCGCCGGCCCCGTCGCCATCGTCTCGGGGTCGAACGTGAATTGTTGGAACGGGATCGGCCAGCCGCGCGGGATCAGCTCGCGCGTCAGACGCGGCGTCGACGCCTTGACGGCCTTCTCCTGACGAGTCGCGACGGCCTCGTACCGCTCCCCGACGCCAGTCGGGGGCACGACGTCCAGCGGGTCGTCGTCGTCGTCGTCGTGGTCGTCGACGTCCGAGTCCTCCTGAACTGGCGCCGCGACCGGCGCGGTCGACACGACGGGCGCCGCCGCCGAGGGCGGACCGGCTTCCGGGACGGCCGCCGAAGCCGAAGCGGCCGCTGGAGTCCTCGGGCTTGGAGCCGGCGGAGCTGGGGCCGGTGGCGCTGCCGACGGCGGAGCAATCGTCGCGGCCGGGGGCGCCGCCCCCGCGTCGAGTCCGAGCGCAGACAACGCATCGTCGCGCTGGACTCCCGGTACGCGTGCCAGGCCCGCTGCGATCAGCTTCGTGAACGAGGCGTCGAACTCCGCCTCTCCAGTCCCGGCTATCTGCCTCAAAACGCGCAGCGTCGTCCTCCCGTCGATGCGGGAGAGCAGGAAGTAGTCGTACGGCGAGAGCACGACCGCGGGGTCCGGGGACACCGTCGTCGTCGCCGGCACGCGGTCGGCACCAACGCGCCGCATGAAGTCGCGCTCGGTCGTCACAGAACTGCACGGAAGGGGGGCCGGACATCCGGTGTATCCGACCCGACCTGACGCAGCAAGCGACAGCGCCGAGCGGCGTGCGGCACGGTGACGCTCCGACACGGCCCCACACCGCCCACGCCGGACCTAGCCAAAGACACTGCCGAGGGCCCCCTCCAGGCGCTCCAGCCCCGAGTCGACGTCGACATCCGCGGCCACCAGCGGCGGCACGAAGCGAAGCACCGTCGAGCCCGCCAGGTTCAGGAGCAGCCCGCGCTCGCGCGCGGCCGCGATGACCTGCGCGGTCTGTTCCGGTGACGCGGCCAACTCAGCGCCGGTCATCGCGCCGAGCCCGCGGACGGCGGCGATCGGGAACCGCCCCGCGAGGCCGCTCAGCCCGGACCGGAGCCGCTCCCCGAGCTCCGCGCCACGCGCGACCAGCCCGTCCTCCTCGACGATCCGAATCACCTCGAGCCCAGCGCGGGTCGCCAGCGGATTTCCTCCAAACGTCGACGCATGCGAACCGCGCGTGAACCCCGCCGACACCTCCTCGGTCGCCAGCATCACGCCGAGCGGCACTCCCCCCGCGATGCCCTTCGCGAGCGTCATGATGTCTGGCGCGACGCCGGCGTGCTCGTAGCCGAACCATCGCCCGGTGCGCCCGCAGCCCGTCTGCACCTCGTCGAAGATCAGCAGGATCCCGTGCCGATCGCAGAGCTCACGCAGACCGGCGAGGAAGCCATCCGGGGCCGGCACCACACCGCCCTCCCCCTGCACCGGCTCGACGAGGATGGCCGCAGTGTGCGGACCGATGCGCGCCTCGACCGACCCGAGATCACCGAACGTCGCCGGCACGAATCCGGGCACCATCGGCTCGAACCCAGCGTGGTACTTCGGCTGGGCGGTCGCCGACAGCGCCCCGTACGTGCGGCCGTGAAAGCCGTGAACGAACGAAATCACCTCGAACCGCGGAGTCCCCCGCACCACCCGCTGATAGCGTCGCGCCAGCTTGATCGCCGCCTCGTTCGCCTCGGCCCCAGAGTTGCCGAAGTACACGCGGCTCGCGAACGACAGCCGCGTAAGCGCCTCCATCAAGAGGACCTGCGGCTCGGTAAAGAAGCCGTTCGAGACATGAAGCAGCTTCGAGACTTGATCCTGCAACGCGGCGACGAGTCTAGGGTGCGCGTGCCCAACGACGCTGACCGCGATGCCCGCGAGCAGGTCGATGTACTCACGCCCCTCTGTGTCCCACACGCGCGCGCCCTGACCGCGCTCCAGCACGACCGGCGCCGGGGCGTAGTTCATCGAGATGGTTCGCCGACCCAGGGCGACGAGCGTGTCGGTGGCGACTGTGGTCATCACGGGCTCCGAGTGCGCGGACCGGCGGCGAGCTCGCCTACCGAGCGGCGCTCACCGGCCCGTCACAGGATGTAGCGTGACAGGTCCTCGTTGGCCACGACGTCGGCCAGACGCTCGCGGACGTAGTCCCGCCCGACGTCGACCACCGCACCGTGCATCTCTGGGGCATGGTACGAGAGCTCCTCGAAGACGCGCTCCATCACCGTGTGCAGCCGCCTCGCGCCGATGTTCTCGAGCGAGCGGTTCACCTCGCCGGCGATGCGTGCGATCTCCGCCACCGCCGACTCGTCGACGCGCACGGTGACGCCCTCGGTGGCCAGCATCTCGACGTATTGCTTCACCAAGCTGTTGCGAGGTTCCGAGAGAATTCGCGTGAAGTCCTCTTCCTTGAGCGCTTCCAGCTCCACACGAATCGGGAACCGACCCTGCAGCTCCGGGATCAGATCCGACGGCTTCGACACGTGGAACGCGCCCGCGGCGATGAAGAGGATGTGGTCCGTCTTCACCATCCCGTGCTTGGTGTTGACGTTGCACCCCTCGACCACCGGCAACAGATCGCGCTGAACCCCCTCGCGGCTCACGTCGGGACCGCGCGCCCCCTCACGCCCCGCGATCTTGTCGATCTCGTCGAGGAAGATGATGCCGTGCTGCTGCGTCCGGTCCAGCGCCTCGGCGACGATCGCCTCGTGGTCGATCAGCTTCTCGGCCTCCTCGGCCTCGTACGCCCGCAATGCCTGGCTGACCTTCAGGTGCGCCGTGCGCTTTCGCTTCGGCATCGCGTTCCCGAGCATGTCGCCGAGGCTCACGCCCATCTCCTCCATCCCGCCCCGCGGCGAGAAGATCTCGAACATGGCGGGGCGCTTCTCTGGCACCTGAACCTCGACGCTGCGCTCGTCGAGCTCACCGGCTCGCACGCGTCGAATGTACGACTCGCGATCCGCTCCGACGAGCGAGCGCCCGTCGGCCTTGAGCAGCGCCTCGGCGACCCGCTCGACCGCCGCCGCTACCGCGCGAGACCGGACGCGCTCTTCGTGCTCGGCGCGCACCAGCGCGATCCCGGTCTCGACCAGATCACGCACCATCGACTCGACGTCACGCCCGACGTACCCGACCTCCGTGAACTTCGACGCTTCGACCTTCAGGAACGGCGCCTGCGACAGGCGGGCGAGCCGTCGCGCGATCTCGGTCTTCCCGACCCCTGTCGGCCCGATCATGATGATGTTCTTCGGCGAGACGTCGTCGCGGAGCTCAGGAGGGAGCTGCTGACGACGCCAACGTGCGCGCAACGCCAGCGCCACCGCCCGCTTCGCGGCCCCCTGCCCCACTATGTACCGGTCGAGCTCGTTGACCACTTCGCGGGGGGTCAGCGACTGCACCATGTAGCTCATCGGAGCTCCTCGATCGTGAGCTGGTCGTTGGTGAACACGCAGATCTCGGCCGCGATCCCCATCGCCTGCTGGCAGATCTCGCGAGGCCCAAGCTCGGTCGACCGCTTCAGCGCTCGAGCCGCAGCGAGGGCGTATCCGGCGCCGGACCCGATCGCGACGATACCCTCGTCTGGCTGTAGCACGTCGCCGGTCCCGGAGAGGACGAACGTCTGGTCGCGGTCGGCGGCGACGAGCATCGCCTCGAGCCTGCGCAGGTACTTGTCGGAGCGCCAGTCCTTCGCGAGCTCCACGGCCGCGCGCGTCAGGTTGTTGTTGTACTCCTTCAGCTTCCCCTCGAGCTTCTCGTACAGCGTCATCGCGTCGGCGGTGCTGCCGGCGAATCCGACGATGACGGAGCCGTCGACGAGGCGCCTCACCTTCCGCGCCGAGGCCTTCATCACCGTGTTGCCCAGCGACACCTGCCCGTCGCCCGCCACCACGACGTGGCCGCCGGAGCGGACCGACAGAATCGTCGTTCCCTTGAACATTCGCACTCCTAGACTCGATCGAAGGCGCGCACCGCGCCGACGCGCGAGCCTAATCACCCACCCGTCGCGGGCAATCGACGGCGGGCCGCACGTGGATGCGCGGCATCGTAGACGCGGCTCAGGTGGTCGAGCGTGACGTGCGTGTAGCGCTCCGTCGTCGCAACGCTCGCGTGGCCCAGCATCTCCTGGATCCCACGTAGGTCCGCGCCCCCCTCCAGCATGTGCGTCGCGAACGAGTGACGCAGCCCGTGCGGCGAGACCCGCCCCTTCGTCCCTGCGCGGAGCTGAGCGTCGTCGAGCAGGCGACGCACGCTCCGCGCCGAGATCCGCTCGCCCCGGTAGTTGAGGAACAGCGCGGATGTCTGCCGATCGCCGCGATCGAGGAGCGCCTCGCGCGCGTCGGCAACGTAGGCGCCCAGCGCCGCGAGCGCCGCCTCCCCCACTGGGACCTCGCGCTCCTTCGAGCCCTTGCCGAGAACCCGCACCCAGCCCTCGGACAGGTCCAGCGCGGGACGGTCGAGACCGACAAGCTCGCTCACGCGCAGTCCCGACGAATACGCGAGCTCCCACATGGCATGGTCGCGCACCGCGAGCGGACGGTCGACGTCGCACGGCGCGTCGAGGAGCGTCGCCGCGTCGTCGACGCTCAGCACCTCGCACAGGTGCTTCGGCTGCTTCGGTGTGACGACCAGCTTGGCGACGTTGACGTCGAGCAGGCCCTGGCGCACGCGGTCTCCAAGGAAGCTCCGAAGCGCCGCGAGCCGTCTCGCCAGCGTCGAACGGGCGTGCCCCCGGATGTGGGCGGCTAGGTAGCCCCGCACCGTCGCCACCGCGATCTCGGCTGCACAAGTGGCTGCCCTCGGCGTCGTGGCCGACCACTCGAAGAAATGGCGCAGGTCTCCCTCGTAGGCCCGCACCGTCTCGGGCGACGCGCCACGCTCGGCCCTGAGGACCTCGACGAACTCTGCGATCTCGTACTCCCAGCCTGACATGCGCTGAGGGTGCGTCCGTGTCGCGCGCGCTGCAACTTCACGGGCCTCTTCCTCAGGCCCGGCCGGACGCCCGACCGACCGCGGGCGGCCGCACCGGCGCGCGCCAGATCGACGCGTCAGGCGCTGACCGTCGGCTCGTGGCGCCGAAACCCCGGGCGTCGCAGCCCGGCGGCACCGACCCCCTCGAGCCACACATCGAGCGCGTCGAGGCCGCGAGCCGCCATGCGCTCGCGCTTGACGCGCTTGTCGCGCTCGCGAGCGTCATCGGGCGAGGGGAACATCGCCCAGTTCACGTTGGACGGCTGGTAGGCCGCCGGATCGAACGCGAGCTCGCCCGTCACGTGACGCTGCAGCGCGCCGAGCGCGGTCGTCGGCGGAGGTGCCTCTAGCGACAGGCCCCGCAGCGTCGCCGCCGCCCCCCATGCCGCCAGCATGCCGCACGCGGTCGACTCCACGTAGCCTTCGACCCCCGTGAGCTGTCCGGCGAGCCGAATCCGGGCGTCTGCGCGGAGCTCGAGCCACGACCCGAGAACGCGCGGGCCGTGCACGAACGTGTTCCGGTGCACCGAGCCAAACCGCAGGAACTCCGCGCGCTCGAGCCCGGGGATCATCCTGAACACGCGCGCCTGCTCACCCCACTTCATGCGGCTCTGGAAGCCGACGAGGTTGTACGCCGTGCGCTCCAGGTTCTCGGTGCGGAGCTGCACGACCGCGTGAGGCCAACGGCCGGTGCGGGGATCGTCGAGCCCCACCGGCTTCATCGGGCCGAACCGCAGAGTATCCCGGCCGCGGGCCGCCATGACCTCGACGGGAAGGCACGCCTCGAAGAACTTCGCCTCTTCGAACTCCTTGGTCGGCGCGAGCTCGGCGCCCAGCATCGCGTCGATAAAGGCACCGTACTCATCGCGCGACAGAGGGCAGTTCAAGTAGTCGTCGCCCTCTCCCTTCCCGTACCGACTCGCCGCGAAGACGATCGAAGTGTCGATGGACTCGGCGTCGATGATCGGCGCGATCGAGTCGTAGAAGTAGAGCTGCTCGGAGCCCGTGAGGGCCGTCAGCGAGGCCACGAGCGATGGTGAGGTGAGCGGCCCCGTTGCGACGATCGTCAGCCGCGCGTCGGCGACCGGGATCGAGTCGACTTCCTCGCGACGCACCGTGATGTTCGGCGCCGCCGCGACGAGTGCGGTCACCTCGGCCGAGAAGCGATCGCGATCGACCGCCAGCGCCCCCCCGGCGGGGACCGAGCAGCGCTCCGCCACGGCCATCAGCGCCGACCCGGCGCGGCGCATCTCCTCCTTGAGCAGTCCGACGGCGTTGGAGAGCGCATCGCCCCGAAAGGAGTTCGAGCACACGAGCTCCGCGAGCCCCTCGGTGTGGTGCGCCTCGGTCATCCGCGTCGGTCGCATCTCGTAGAGCGCAACCACGAATCCGGCGGCCGAGAGCTGCAGCGCGGCCTCCGAACCTGCCAACCCCCCACCGACGATCGCGACATCGAACACACATCCTCCTGCGCACGGGCCGCGCGTGGATAGCACGTACGGCGTCGCGGGCAGAGGATGTCGAGCGCCGCTGATCCGAGAACCGCTTTGCAGACGCGGTGCCCCTAGGAGACCGTCAGATCGCGCCGGCAAGCTCCAGCTCCAGCACCGACGCCTGGACGTCGCCGGCGCTGAGCCCAGATGCCCGGATCACGGCGTCGACATCGTGCCCGTTCGCCTGCAGCAGCTCGAGAACGCGGCGCGCTGTGTCGGGGATCGCGGTCTCGGGCGCCCCCTGAGAAGGCGACGCCGCCCGTGCGGGCAGCTCGCGCCGCAGCACGCCGCCAGCAACGAGGGCGCCGCCGAGCGCCGAGACGACGTCCTCGGCGCAGCAGCAGATGCGCGCACCTTGCCGGAGGAGCTGGTGATTCCCCGCGAACAGCGGATCCCGCGGCGCGCCGGGCACAGCGAGGACGACACGCCCGAGCTGTGCCGCGTACCGTGCGGTAGCCAGCGCGCCGCTCGCCTCGGGCGCCGCCGCAACAACGACGACGTCTGCGAGCGCGGCGATGAGACGATTCCGCCGCACGAAGTCGTGCCGCGCAGGTGGCATCGCCGGAGGCCGGTCCGAGACCACGGTGCCGCCAGCGGCGACGACGCGGCGGAAGTCGGCTCGGTTCGAGGCAGGCGACGGGTGACACAGCCCACCTGCGATGACGACAGTGACGGGGAGGCCGGCCTCGAGGGCGGCGCGGTGCGCGACGGTGTCGACGCCGAGCGCACCGCCAGAGACGACGGGGAGGCCGACCGAAGGCACGAGTTCGTGCAGGAACTCGGCGACGCTGGTGCCAGAGACGCCATGCAGGCGCCGCGTCCCCACGATCGCGACGGAGGGCCGCCGCGCGATCGGACTGGAGCCGACCCAGGAGAGCACGGCTGCCCGCGTCTCGGTGGCGACCTCGTGAGGAAGCTCGCTGGCGAGGGCGAGCTCGACGGGCACGCCCGCCCATACTCGGCTGGCGCGCACCAGCGTGTCGCGGGCGACGTCGGCCCGGGGCTCAGTGGTCCGCGGGGAGCCGGCGACCCACGAGACCAGCTTGGGGTCGAGGGCGTGAGGGGTGTGTGACGAAACCATCGACGTCTCCGTGGGCAGGAGGCGCCGTGTTCGGGTCGCGAGCGGCGGCGTTGCGCCGATGTGCTCAGTAGGTCTGAGCGATCACGCAGGTGATGTTGTCGGGGCCACCGGCGTCGTTCGCGGCGTCGATGAGAGCTCGGCAGGCGCGCTCGATGTCGTCGGTGTTGTCGCTGACGATGTTGAGGATGTCGTCGTCGCCGAGCGGGTCGGTGAGCCCATCGGAGCAGAAGACGAAGATGTCTCCCGGCTGGATGGTGATGAAGCTCACCTCGGGCTCGACGCTCGCGTTCAGTCCGAGGGCTCGCGTGATGACGTTCTTGTACGGGAAGTACTCGAGCTCATCGGCGCGGAGGATCCCCATGTTGAGGTACTCGTCGGCGAGCGAGTGATCTTTGGTGATCCGCTCGATACCGCCGCGGCGGATCGCGTACGCCCGCGAATCACCGATGTGCACGAGGTACATGCCGGTCTCGATGTAGAACGCACCGACGAGGGTGGTCCCCATGCCCTTGCACTCGGGCCGAGACGACGAGTAGCCGTGGATCACCTCATTCGCGAGGAGGACGGCCTGCACGATACGGCGCTCCTCGGGGTGCTCCGGCGGCCGCCGGCTGAACGGCCATGGCGGGAGCTTTCGCTTGAGGAGGGACTCGAAGTTGGGGTCGTTCGCCGTCCGCTCGTAGAAGTCCTTGATGGTCCGGACCGCGAAGAGCGAGGCGATCTCTCCGGAGCTATGCCCCCCCATGCCGTCGGCGACGACGCAGAGCGGCTCCGCCTCGGAGATGTAGAAGTTGTCCTCGTTATTGTCTCGCGACCGACCGACGTCGGTAAGTCCAGCGAAGCGGACGCGCATACGGCCCTCGAAGCGGAGTCGACACAGGGCGTGGTCTCGGCACAATACACGGGGGCGCGGCGACGCTCAATTCTGCGGAGCAGGTACGACATCGGCGCCACGCAATCCGCCGACGGCGGCGACCGCAGCCCAAGCCCCAGCGATGACCATCGCGGCGGGAACCCAGACGCCGTCGGCGTTCACGCGCTCGAGCGCGAACACGCTCGTGGCGTTTAGTGCCGCGTGGGCGATCGCTGCGGTTGTCCACCCCGCGGAGCGCTCCGCCGTGAGGGTGAGGATCGCCCCGACGTACGCGAGCGGCAGCAGCACCACGACGTCGACGTGGAAGAGCCCGAAGAGGCCGCCGAGAACCGCGACGCGCTGAGCGACCGAGGCCGACGCCATCACGGAGCGAAGCAGCCCCCGGAACAGGAGCTCTTCGACCAGGGCCGGCGCAGCGACGACGACCACGACGACGAGCAGCGTGTCGAGCGGGGAGTCCCGACGGAGCAGCGCGTCCATCATGACCTCGCGCGCAGCGAAGCGGTCTGCCAGACCGGGTAGCAGCGCGCGCTCCAGCAGGAGCGCGCCGGCCCCGAAGGCAGACAGCGCGACTCCGGTCGCAGCCGCGAGCGCGGCGTCGCGCGTGCTCGGCAGACGAGTCCTCGCGGAGACGCGCATCACACGGTGCACGAACGCGGCGGCGCCGCCGACCCCGAGGACCGTCACTGCCAGCGCTCGCAGACGGACGTCGCCGGTTGGGACGCCGGCAGCGATGCTCATCGCGAGCAGCGCGAGCGAGACCGCGAGCGCAGACGCGAGCGCGCCTCCGCCGGTCGGGGTCCGGGCTGGGGCGACCGGCGGAGACGCGTCAGACACTTGAATATATGTTCAGTGAGAAGTAGTGGAGCGGCATGAACGACAGCCGCAGTCCGAACGACACCATCCACGTGCGCGGCGCGCGCGTCCACAACCTCAGGGACGTCGACGTCGCGCTGCCCAAGCGGAAGCTGGTGGTCTTCACGGGTGTGTCGGGGAGCGGCAAGTCGTCGCTCGCGTTCGACACGCTCTTTGCCGAAGGCCAGCGGCGATACGTCGAGAGCCTGAGCGTCTACGCGCGGATGTTCCTGACGCGCGCGTCGAAGCCAGACGTGGATGGCATCGACGGGGTAAGCCCGACGGTGTCGATCGAGCAGAAGACCGCGTCGAACAACCCACGGTCGACGGTCGGCACGATCACCGAGGTCTACGACCACCTGCGCGTGCTCTTCGGGCACCTCGGCAAGCAGCACTGCCCGCAGTGCGGCGCGCTCGCGAGCGGGTCGACCCCGAAGCAGATCACGGAGGCGATCGCGGCGCTGCCGGAAGGGACCCGGTACATCTTGATGGCTCCGCTGGTTCGGAACCGGAAGGGAGAGTTCCGCGACCTGTTCGCGCGCCTGCGCCGCGAGGGCTACACTCGGGCGCGCGTCGACGGCGACTTCGTTCGGCTCGACGAGCTCGACGCGCTCAAAAAGTCGTTCAAGCACGACATCGACGCGGTCGTGGACCGGCTGATCGCGCGTCCCGGCGTCGAGCCTCGGCTGGCGGATGCCGTGCGCCAGGCCGCGGCGCTCGGCGAGGGTCGCGTGCTCGTCCGTGTCGACGGGGGCGAGGACGACGGTGAGGAGCGGTTCTATTCCGCGCACAGCCACTGCGCGGACTGCGGGATCTCGTTCCCGACGCTGAGTCACCAGAGCTTCAGCTTCAACTCGCCGGTTGGCTGGTGCGACGCCTGTCACGGGCTCGGGACTCACCCGCGGATGGACCCGGCGCGCGTGGTCCCCGACCCAAGCCTCTCGCTGGCGGATGGAGCCCTCGAGCCTCTACGGAACCCGCAGACCTCTGCGCAGCGCGCCTTCCAGAAGCGGCTCGACCAGGCGCTGTCGACGGCGGGGATCGACCGGAAGAAGCCCTGGTCGGCGCTGACCGACGCGCAGCGCGACTACGTGCTCGCGGGCGGCAGCGTCACGGGCAGGGCGACCGGCAGAGCGCCCCGTGACAGCGTCCGGAAGTTCGAGGGAGTGCTCGCGAAGCTCGAGAAGGACCTCGCGCAGGCGACGAGCGAGACGCAGCAGGCGAGGCTCGGCGCGTACCTGATCGACGCACCCTGCCCTGACTGCGATGGCGCGAGACTTCGTCCCGAGTCCCGCGCGGTTCGGCTCGGTGGACGGTCGCTCCCAGAGGTATGCGCCGACGACGTCGCCGAGGCCATCGCGTGGGCGACAGACCTGCGGCTGACTGGCGAGGACGCCCTCGTCGGAGACGATCTGGTAGCCGAGGTTCGGAGCCGGCTCCGCTTTCTCGACGACGTGGGTCTCGGCTACCTCTCCCTCGCGCGCACCGGCCCGACGCTCTCGGGCGGCGAGGCGCAGCGGATTCGCCTCGCGCGACAGATCGGCAGCGACCTGACCGGTGTGCTCTATGTCCTCGACGAGCCGTCGATCGGGCTCCATCAGCGCGACAACGAGAGGCTCCTCCGCACGCTGGAGCGCCTGCGGGACGCCGGCAACACCGTCCTCGTCGTCGAGCATGACCAAGACACGATCGAGGCCGCCGACTGGGTCGTCGACTTCGGCCCCGGCGCCGGACGTCACGGTGGCGAGGTTACCTTCTCCGGGCTCGGCCGCGACCTCGCCGGCTCGCACGGAAACCTGACCGGTGACTACCTCGCGGGTCGCCGCCTCGTCCCGATCCGCGACGAGCCGAGGGCTGGGATCGGCGCATCGATCACGGTCCGACACGCCACCGCCAACAACCTCGCAGGCGTCGACGTCGCGTTCCCCCTGGGTACGCTGACGTGTGTCACCGGCGTGAGCGGCGCCGGAAAGTCCACGCTGGTGAACGACATTCTGCATCCGGCGCTCGCGAACCGCCTGTACACCGACTCGCGCCCGGTCGGGACACACGCTGGGATCGACGGCGCCGACCAGATCGACAAGCTGATTCAGATCGACCAGTCGCCGATCGGCCGGACCCCGCGGTCGAACCCGGCGACGTACACGAAGGTCTTCGACAACATCCGGGCCGTCTTTGCCGAGCTGCCGGACGCGAAGATCTACGGCTACGCGCCGGGGCGATTCTCGTTCAACGTCGCCGGAGGCCGCTGCGAGGCCTGCTTTGGCGCGGGCGTCCAGCGGATCGAGATGGGCTTCCTCGCCGACGTACTCGTCGAGTGCGACCAGTGCCGCGGGCGGCGGTTCAACGACGCGACGCTCCGGGTCCGGTACCGCGGCAAGAGCATCGCCGACGTGTTGGACATGCCCTTCGACGACGCTGTCGTCCTCTTCGAGGCGCACTCCAAGATCCGAAGGACTCTGCAGACCGTCATCGACGTCGGGCTCGGCTATCTGACGTTGGGACAGCCGTCGCCGACGCTCTCTGGCGGAGAGGCGCAGCGCATGAAGCTGTCGCGTGAGCTCGCAAAGGTCGCCACGGGGCGGACGCTCTACATCCTCGACGAGCCCACGACCGGACTCCACTTCGAGGACGTTCGCCGGCTGCTCGATGTCCTCCACATCCTCGTCGACGCCGGCAACACCTGTGTCGTCGTGGAGCACAACCTCGACTTCATCGCAGCCGCCGACCACGTGATCGACATCGGTCCCGAGGGTGGGCGCTCCGGCGGAAGGGTCGTTGCGCTCGGCACGCCCGCTCAGGTGGCAGAGGTCGCCGAGAGTCACACAGGGCAGTGGCTGAAGCGACACCTCGACGGACGCGCCGAGAAGATTCGCTCGCTCCCGGCTCGGTAGCGCGACGCTAGCGATGGCCGTGCATTCGGCGCGGCGCTGCTACAGCCGACGGTGGCGCTGCTACATCCGACGGTGCCGGAGGGCCGGGATCGCGGCACGGACCTCGTCGACGCGCCGACGCGATAGCTTCGCCTGCGCCCACGTCTCGCCGCCCCCGTCGACCTCCGCGACGATGTCGCCCCACGGAGACACGATCAGCGCGTGTCCAAAGCTCTCTCGATTGCCGTAGTGGGCTCCGACCTGCGCGGGCGCGACGACATAGCACTGGTTCTCGATTGCGCGGGCGCGCAGCAGCGGGTGCCAGTGCGCGGCCCCCGTGCGGAACGTGAACGCCGCCGGAACGAAGAGCACCTCGGCGCCCGCCGCCGAGAGTGCCCGGTATAGCTCCGGGAACCTGAGGTCGTAGCAGATCGAGAGACCCACCCGCCATCCGTCGACGGTCGCGAGCACCACCTCCGGCGGCCCCGCGGCCACCGATGCACTCTCACGCATCGACGTATCCGGCGCGACGTCGACGTCGAAGAGATGGATCTTGCGGTAGACCGCGGCGATGTCGCCGGTGGGACCGACCAGCACCGACGTGTTGTACGTGTGCGTGGCGTCGGGTCCCTGCTCGGCGAAGCTGCCGAGCAGCACCCAGACATTGTGCGCTCGCGCGACCGCGCAGACGCGCGCCATCTGCCCGCCGTCGAGCGGCTCCGCGTCCCTCAGGCGGATCGCTTCGGGGGCGAGCTGAGTCGCGTTCTCGGGGAAGGCGACCAGGCGGCACCCTGCCCCCGCCGCCGCGGCGACAAGCCGCTCGATCGTGTCGAGGTTGGTGAGGACATCGACGCCCGATCGGAGCTGGGCGACGCCGACCTGTAGGTCAGCGCCCGGCACCGGCCAGATCCCAGATCGCGACGTCGTCGAACCGCACCGGCGCCGTCCAGTCGTTGAACCCGAAGTACGCGTGCGCCTCGCCTCGAAGCGGCTGCGGGTCGGAGTAGGTCATGAACGGCTCACCGTCGATCGACCACCGAACGCGACCGTCGGTCCGTTCGACGCGGAATCGATATGCGCGTCCGACCTCGACGTGCTTCCCGTCGGCGCCAACGAGGCGGTCTTCCCCGTGCTCGTCAAGGCGCGCGACGACGTTGAGCGTGTTCCGCCAGCCGCCGAAGATGCCGATGTAGCCGGACTGATGAGTGTGTCCGTCGGTGAAGATCTCGAACTTGAGATCGCCGTCGGCCGAGAGCGCGGTAGCGGTGAACTCGACGCGAACGCGCTCCGGCAGCGGATGCTCGAGCCAGACGCCTTCGTTTTGCGCGCCCTCACCCGCGAGTTGTCCGTCGGTGACGGTCCACGCCGTCGGGGACGCGGTCTGCCAGTCGTCGCCCAGGGCGTCGCGGGCGAAGTCATCACTGAAGACGAGGACAGGCTCCGGAGCCGGGGCACGATTGCACCCCGAGGCGGACGTCGCCGCGACGAGCACGCCGGCGGCAAAGCCGGCCCCCCGTAGCGTGCAGGGAGTCATCGCTCGCCTTCCGGTGAGTACGGGTGCGACGCCGGCTCCGCTTCCCTGCGCGCGTCGTTGTGAACGCGAACCAGGCCGGAGAGAGTCTGGATGAAGTTCCACAGGAGCTTGACGGCGAGGACAGAGTCGGACCGGAGCAGCTCGTAGAACGCGTCTCGGGAGATCTTCAGTAGGTGCCCCGTCTCGGCGGCGACGACGGTAGCGCTGCGGGGCCGATTGTCGACGAGCGACATCTCGCCAAAGTACTTCCCGGGCCCGAGCCTGGCGATCTCCGTACCTGCACGTGACACACGGACCGCGCCTTCGGCGACGATGTAGAAGTCGGTGCTGAGCTCGTCCTCGACGACGATGACGTCGTCGGGCGAAACGAACTTCGCTTGGCAGATCGGGATGACCTTCAGCATCTCGGCGAAGCTGAGGTAGTGGAACAGCGGGATGGCCTTCAGCGTATCGAGCGTCAGCCGCACGCGCAGAGACGTCTCGGTCTCGGCGGCTGCGAGCACGTGGAGCGTGATGGCAGAGATGTTGTCGTGCCCGCCGCGCTTGTTGGCGTGCTCGATGAGGTCGGTCGCCGCGCTCTTCGGGTTGGAGTGCGCGAAGAAGCCGGCGACGTCGAAGTCGCCGAGGTAGCTGTGCAGGCCGTCCGAGCAGAGAAGGAAGATGTCTCCCGGGAGCACGTCGAGCTCGAGGACGTCAACCTCTACGGCCGGATGCACTCCGACGGCCCGCGTGAGGGCGTCGAGATGCTTCGGGTCGATCTCGGCGTGCGGACGCCCGGCGCGGGCCATCTCGTTTCGGATTGTGTGGTCGTTGGTGATCTGGTGCACCGACTCGCCGCGGCGCAGATAGAGCCGTGAATCCCCGACCTGCGCGACGATCGCGCGCTCTCCGTGATGGAGGAGCAGCGTCAGGGTCGTTCCCATGCCGCGCTGCTCCGGGTTCGCGTCGCCCGCATCCCGGACACGCCGGTTCGCCGTGTGCACGGCCGCCTCGACGAGTTGCGTCGCCTTGCGCTGCGCCTCGCGCGGGCCGGACATCCACGCGCGAACATCCTCGATCGCGTCGGCGATGACGCTGACGACGGCCTCGCTAGCGAGTCGCGAGGCGACCTCGCCCGCGGCGTGGCCCCCCATACCGTCGCAGACGATGTAGAGCCCGAGGTCGGGCCGCGAGACGATTGTGTCTTCGTTGTGCTCGCGACGGCGACCGACGTCGGTCGCGGCGTTGGCTTGGACTCTCATGGCTCCTCTGTGGGGTCCTTCGCAGGGGCCTCGGCATCATCGCGCGCAGGCGCCGCCGCGTCCACGCGCTCGGCGCGCGGCGCGCGCTTCGGCGTATACTCGTCTCGGAAGAAGATGAAGAGCGTCTGGCAGATCGACGCCGTGGGCACCGCGACGAGCGCGCCGATCGGCCCGGCTGCATGCTCTCCCGCAAGCAGGGCGAAGATGATGACCACCGGGTGGATCCGGGCCGACGTCCCGACGATCTTCGGATGCAGGATGTTCGCCTCGATGAAGTGGATCACCGCGATCCACGCGACGACGAGTGCGGCCTTCGACACACCATCCGTCATCGCCAGCAGCACCATCGGCACGCTGGAGATGAAGGTGCCGAAGATCGGAACGAGACTCATCACGGTCGCTACGCAGGCGAGCAGGAGCGCGAACTTCACGTCGAGCAGCAGCAGGCCGATCGCGGTCAGAACCCCGTTCACCACGCAGATCGCGAGCTGGCCGCGGATGACGCCCGCGAGGCCCAGGTTGAGCAGCGCCAACAGGCGCCGCACGGATGGCTCGTCCTCGTCTGGGAACAAGCTGATCCAGAAGTCCACGATCCGCCGCCAATCGATCGAGATGAACGCCGCAACCATGAACGTGATGAACAACGCGACGACCGCACCGAGCAGGCGAGTCACGAGGACCTGGCTCAAGTGCAGGACCTCTGCGACCCGCTCACCGGATGCCTCGACGCCGCGGGCGAACGAGTCGTTCAGGGCGCGCTCCAGGTCGATGGGCGCGCGCGGCATATCGACTGCGTGGGCGCCCGCCGGAGCCAGCACGATAGAGCCGTCATCCCGGGCCGTCAGCGCGAGAGCTCCGTCGCCGGCAAGGACGTCCACTTGCCCGTCCGGCCCCGGCCTGAGCCGGAACAGCACTGTCCCGTCGCTGTCGTGCCCCGTGACGGCAAGCGCTCCCGATGACAAGAGCTCGCGTTCCTCGGGGGTCAGCGCCGAGACGAACAGGGCGTGCGCCCGAGCCGACACCACCGCGTCGTGCAGAGACTGCTCGCTCGTGTCGACGGCCAGCTCGACGGAGGACCCCGTCACCAACGACCGCTGCAGTGCCTCCAGACGATCAGAGACTTGCGGGAGCGCCGTGGTGCGGACGTGCCGCACGAGCCGGGGCACCTCGTCTGCGAGGCCCGCTGCCTCTCGCGTGAGCTGTGGGAGAACGACCGCGGCGAAGGCGACGGTTGCGCCCGTCACAACCGAGTAGACGGCGACCACGGCAGCCCAACGCGGGACCGGGCGCCTGGCCACGCGGCGCGACGCGATCGACGCGACGACCGGCTCGATCAGGTAGACGACGAGCACCGCGACGAAGAACAGCAGGACGAGGTCCGGGAACACGATCGCCGCCGCGCAGAACACGGCGAAGAGCACCAGCGCGGGAAGCCACCGTCGCAACCGCCCGCCGCTACCTGCCGTCTCGCCCATTCTTACGTCGCCGACACCACCGCCCGGAACCGCTCGAACATGATCGACGCGTCGTGGGGGCCCGGGCCAGCTTCCGGATGATGCTGGACGCTAAAGGCGCGAAGACGCGGCACCGATAGCCCCTCGACGGTGCCATCGTTCAGGTTCGAGTAGCTAACCTGGATGTCGCTCGCGGACCCGTCAAGCCGAACCGCGAAGCCGTGGTTCTGCGACGTGATCTCCACGCGACCGGTCGCCGCGTCCTTGACGGGCTGGTTCGGGCCCCGGTGGCCGAACTTGAGCTTGAACGTCTCGCCACCGAGCGCGCGGCCGAGGAGCTGGTGGCCGAGGCAGATCCCGAACAACGGCGTGGCGCCGAGCAACCCCTGCACCGTCGCGACGGCAGTGTCCATGCGTCCCGGGTCGCCGGGGCCGTTGGAGAGCAACACCCCCGCGGGCTCGCGCTGCAGGACCTCGGCCGCAGGCGTGTCGTGCGGGACGACGAGCACGCGGAGCCCCTGTGCGGCGAGCATCCGCAGAATGCTACGCTTTACGCCGAAGTCGACGACGACGACCAGCGGCGCGGATGCCTCGGCCGCCGTCCAGCCCTCGCTCGCCGGCACCATCGAGGCGACGGTCGGACAGTAGACGTCGCCCGTCTCGCGCAGTCGCACGATCATCGGCGCGCGGACGCTGCACCCGGCCACATAGTCGTATGACTCATAGGCCGGAGCGGAGCGCACCTGCGCGGCGAGGCGCTCGGCGTCGGCCGGCGTCGCGCCCACGGCGACGACCCCCATGATCGTCCCCTCGTCGCGGATGCGGCGCGTGAGCGCGCGCGTGTCGATGCCGGTGATCGCGGGGACCCCGGCGGCCGCGAGGTACTCGGGGAGCGTCGCCGTCGAGCGGTAGTTCGACCGCGCTCGCGACACCTCACGCACGACGAGCGCTGCCACCTGGACCCCGTCGGACTCGACGTCGAGCTCGTTCACACCGTAGTTCCCGATGTGAGGCGACGTCATCGTCACGATCTGCCCGCGGTAGGACGGATCGGTCAGGATCTCCTGGTAGCCCGACATCGACGTGTTGAAGACCACCTCGCCGACGGCCTCGCGCGCCGCGCCGAACGCGTCGCCGGAGAACCAGGAACCGTCCGCGAGGACGAGCATGCAGGGCGTCCGAACCATGGCTTCACCGCACCGTTTCGAAGAAGCGTGACCAGCGCACCTGCCCTGCCCCCTCGCCAGCGCCGACTGGCCGCCGGTCCCGGCTGTAGAACATGAACATCGCGCGTCCCTTGATGTTGTCGACGGGCACCTGCCCCCAGCACCGTCCGTCCGAGCTGTTGTCGCGGCTGTCGCCCATCACGAAGACGTGGCCCTCTCGGACCGTGATCTCGTCGAAGTCCGGCGACATGCCGAGAGACCACGTCGTGTAGTCTGGCCCGCCTTCCATGTGCTCCGACGCCTGGACGGTCGGTCTACCGCTGACCCCCGAGGCGATGACGTGCACGTCGTCGCGTGGGATCGCTGCGCCGTTGACGTAGAGCACGTCGTCCCGGAGCTCGATGCGGTCGCCGGGAAGCCCGACCACGCGCTTGATGTAGTCCTTCGGGTCTTCCCAGCCCGTCGCGAGGCACCCGATCCCCCCGCGGAATGCCGCGTTCGTTGCGTCGATGTCATCCGCCGTTCCGGGGTCCCCGTCGGCGCCCGCCGAGCGGTACCGATAGCCCTCGCCCTGAAGGGCGTAGTCGAACGGGCGGCCCCAGGCGTCGACGCGCGCCCCAGACGGGACGCCCGCGGCATCCAGAGTCGCAGGGTAGCCACCGTTTCGCGCGCGGTACGTCTCGATGCGACGGCTCGCTTCCGTGATGCTGAGCTGCGTGCCGACCTCGTCGACAGGGAACAGGAACACGATGATGTCCCCCCGCGACACGTCGGACCAGCGGTACAGGTAGCGAGTCGTGAACGGCAGCCGCACGCCGTACGCTGCCTTCGCTACAAACAGGTGATCGCCAACGAGCAGCGTCGGCTCCATCGACCCGGACGGGATTTGAAACGGCTCGAACAGGAAGCCGCGGAGCGTCAGCGCGAAGAGCACCGCCACGCCGATGGACTCCGCGTACTCGCGGATACGCGACTTCCGAAGGGTTCCGAGGTGCGTCGTCAGCACCGCGTCCAACGCCTTGGACGCGTCGTCGACCTCGGGCCGCTCGCCAGCAGCGATCGCCGCCTCGAGCCGGGCGACGGCAGCGTCGATCTCGGCGCGCGCAGCGTCGGCGGGCTTCCCCTTCGCGAGCAGCTGCCGTGACTCCTTGAGGAGGTCCCGCGCTTCGCTCAGCGCACTCAATCGTTGACCTTGAGCACGGCGAGGAACGCCTCTTGCGGGATCTCGACGCTCCCGATCTGCTTCATCCGCTTCTTCCCCTCCTTCTGCTTCTCGAGGAGCTTCCGCTTTCGAGTGATGTCGCCGCCGTAGCACTTGGCGAGGACGTTCTTTCGGACGCCGCGGATCGTCTCGCGGGCGATCACCTTTGTCCCGATCGCGGCCTGGATGGGGACCTCGAACTGCTGCCGCGGGATCAGCTCCTTGAGCTTCGCGCACAGCGCCCGCCCGCGGTGGTACGCAGTGTCGCGGTGCGTGATGATCGAGAGCGCGTCGACCGGCTCGCCGTTCACGAGGACGTCGAGCCGAACCAGCGTGCCGGGACGATAGCCGAGCATCTCGTAGTCGAACGACGCGTAGCCCTTGCTGACCGACTTCAGCCGGTCGAAGAAGTCGAACACGATCTCCGCGAGCGGGAGCTCGTATCGGAGCTGCATCCGGCGCGTGCCGAGGTAGCCGATGTCTGTCTGGCGACCTCGGCGCTCCTCGCAGAGCGCGATGACCGCGCCGACGAACTCCGGGCTCACGTGGATCTGTGCGCGGATCCAAGGCTCGTCGAACGACGCGATGTCGACTGGGTCGGGCAACCGACTCGGGTTCTCGACCATCAGCTCCTCGCCCGCGTTCGTCTCTACCCTGTAGACGACCGTCGGGGCTGTCGAGATGAGGTCCAGATCGTACTCACGCTCGAGCCGCTCTTGCACGATCTCCATGTGCAACAGACCGAGGAAGCCGCACCGAAACCCGAAGCCGAGCGCCTGCGACGTCTCCGGCTCCCAGCTCAACGCAGCGTCGTTGAGCTGGAGCTTCTCGAGCGCGTCGCGCAGCTCGTCGTAGTCCTTCGAGTCGATCGGGAAGATGCCGCAGAAGACGTTCGGCTTCACGTCCTGAAAGCCGGCCAGACGCTCGGGCGCGGGGCGATGTGCGTGCGTGATCGTGTCGCCAATCTTGGTGTGCCGGACCTCTTTGATCCCCGAGACGACGAACCCGACGTCTCCGGCCGCGAGCTCGTCGACGGGGGTGGAGAACGGCGCGAAGACACCCACCTGCTGGACCTCCGCCTCCGCGCGCGTCGCCATCAGGCGAATCAGGTCGCCCTTCCGGACCCGACCGTGGACGACCCGGACCATCGTCGTGACTCCGCGGTACGCGTCGAACCAGGAATCGAAGATCAGCGCCTGCAGCGGTGCGTTCGGGTCGCCGGTCGGCGGCGGCACGCGCATCGCGATGGCCTCGAGCACGTCGAGGACGCCAACGCCGGTCTTTCCGGAGCACGCGACCGCGTCGGTCGCGTCGATCCCGATCACGTCCTCGACCTCTTCCCGCGCGCGGTCGACGTCTGCGCTGGGGAGGTCGATCTTGTTGATGACGGGGATGATCTCGAGGTCGTTCTCGATCGCGAGGTAGACGTTCGCGACGGTCTGGGCCTCCACGCCCTGGGTCGCGTCGACGACGAGCAGCGCGCCTTCGCACGCAGCGAGACTGCGGCTGACCTCGTAGTTGAAGTCGACGTGGCCGGGCGTGTCGATGAGGTTCATCGTGTACGTCCGCCCGTCGCGGGCGGGGTATCGTAGCCGCACCGCCTGCGCCTTGATGGTGATGCCCCGCTCCCGCTCCAGCTCCATGTTGTCGAGGAACTGGTCTCGACGCTCGCGCTCGCTCAGCGAGTTCGTCAGCTCGAGGAGCCGGTCGGCGAGCGTCGACTTCCCGTGGTCGATGTGCGCGATGATCGAGAAGTTGCGAACGAGTTCTTGGGTCATCGCGGGGGCGCCGTGGCGAGGTCGCGCGGACCCTAGGCGTGCGGGTCTACGGTGTCAACGCGACCCCACACCGGTCTACTCGTCCCCGGACCCCTCCGGCGCGGTCGGCCCGTCGGGGCTCGCGCTGCCCGACGTGCGCACCATCGACCGCCGCTCCCACGTGTCGATGTCCCCATCGCCGTCGGTGTCGCGGCCGATGCGGGCGAGCCCGTCGGAGTCGTAGAAGTGCCAAGCATCCTTCACGCCGTCGCCGTCGGTGTCGACCTCGATGCGGAACACTTCCTGATCCCGGTAGTACCGGAACACGTCGGTCGTGTCGTCGCCTTGCGTGTCGACGCTTCGACTGACGAGTCGCCCCTCTGCGTACGTCTCGCTGAGGTCGATGTTCTGGTCGTAGTTCGTGTCGTACTCGACACGCTCCAAGCGCTCGAGCGCGTCGTAATACCTCACGACATCGACGTAGCCGTCCAGGTTCAGATCCAGCCACTGCTGCCGGATGCGCCGGTTCGAATGAACGATGCGCGAGTTCGCGGGATCGCGGTATGCCGCCGCGCCGATCAGCACGTTCCCGTCGTCATCGACGACGTCGTAGAGGCGCCAGAGGTCGGTCGCGCAGTCGCCGTTCGTGTCCCGCGGATAGACGAGATAGTCGAACCCATCGACCGGCAACACCACGGCGTTCCGAAGCGCCTGGCATGCGCTCGTGCTCGCCGCGTCCGCTTCGCCCGTCTCTTGGTTACCCCCACACCCCGCCGACACACCGGCCAGGGCGGCGGCGACGATCAGAGAGCTGCGACCCATCGAACTACCTCCAGTCAAACGCGAGACGCGTTGTCGCGCGAACCTAACCCTTGGCCACCCACGACACAAGGACCGCGCGCCCTTCGCCGACGGCATCACTCCGCCGGCGGCTCCGACACCACCACCGCGACCCGCTCGAAGCGCTCCGGCGATTGCGTCGGTGTCGGCTCCACGACCACGGGCGTCCGCTCCAGGACACGCGCGCTCTCCTCCGCGCCGACCGCCGGCGCCGCGTCGTCAGCCGGCCCCGGCTCGACGACAACCGGGGCGATCACGGGGGCGACCACCGGCGCCGCCTCGGGCGCCACCGCCGGCGCTGGCTCACGCGCCGGGCGCGGCTCGTAGAACGTGAACTCCTCGGGCTCGACGACCCGGCGCGGGATCTCGAGATCCGGCGCCTCGATCGCCTCCCGGTGCGACGGCATGAGCTGCTCCGCGAAACCCGGAGTCAGATCCGCGTCCGGCATCGTCTGCCCCAGCCGAAAGCCAGCGACGAACATCGCCGCCAGCGCCCCCACGGCGAGCACCGCCGTGTAAAACCCAGCGCCCGTCGTGCTCTGACTCTTGCGTCGACCCGATGCCATGCGTCTTGACCCGGCTGTAGGTCCGGCACCGCGCCGAGCCCACGCCGACACTACGCGGCACCACCGCGACGTCAAACTTCCGCGGGTCAACGCTCGCGCCGATCCACGTCCATGTCGACCACCCGCAGTCGCGGGCCCTCGCCGAGCGCGAGCGTCGACCCCAGCGGGAACGGGATCGAGATGTACGGTCCGTCTACGTAGACTCTCCCGTCGTCCATCAGGCTCCGAATCGCCAGGCCCTCCGACAGGTGTCGTACGCCGCGCAGCAGCGGGTACCGCGCGAGACCTGTCGTGTACGGCTCCCGCACCAGGTACTGCATCAACGCGCCTTGCAGCGGCATCACCGTTCCGCCCGCCGACCGAATTCCCGCCGTCGACCCGGCCGGCGTGCTGATCCACACCCCGCTCGACGCGTGGGTCTCGGACCGCTCACCCGACGTGATCACATACCGAGACATCATCGCCGGGTTCGAGTTCGTCACCAGCAAGTCGTTCATGCACGGCATCGGCAGACGCGTCCCGTCGACCGTCAGCGCGATACGGTGGAGAACCCGAACGTCGCTCTCCCCCCGAAGGAACCGCTCCACAACGCGCTCCAAGCCGGCCGCATCGCACGCGCAGAAGTACCCGACCGATCGCGAAGGATCCGAGTTCACCCCGAGCAGCGGGGTCGAATCCACCCAGTGCGACACATCGAGCATCGTCCCGTCGCCGCCGACCGCGATGACGAGATCGGTCCCGTCCGGGACGCCGTCGAGGTCGTCGCGCGTGATGTGCCTCGCCTCCACCCCGAGCCTGCTCAACGTCTCGACGACCTCGGCGTTGGCCGCCGTCTGCTGAGCCGACGCGTCGGACATCGCGGCAAAGATCCCCGCGTCGGCCGATGCGAGCTGCTCGACCCGCTCGGGCGAGCGCGCGCGCAGCACGTCCAGCTTCGCCACCTTCTGAACGACCAGCGCTCTCATCGCGCCCCCTCCTCGCCGCGCCACCAGGCCTCGACCGCCGCCGCCGCCGGCTTTCCCCGGACCGTGTACCCGTTGTCGGTGGGCCCACCGCCGCCGAACCAGTTCCAGACGTAGGCCGCCCGTACGCCGCGCACATCTGCCAACGATCGCACGAACGCCTCCCAGCAGGCGGATTGGAGCGCCAGGTCCACATCTCCGTCCGACGTATGATCCCACGGTCGGGCGGCAGCCGACGGCTGTGACACGTACCCGGCCTCCGTCACCATCACCGGACGACCGACACCCTCGGAGAACACGGAGACCGCCTCCCAGAACTGACCGAACCGCTCCGTCATGACCTCGACGCTCGGCCGTTCGGCCCCATCTGCGAGCTCGTAGTACGCCGTGATCCCCGCAACATCGAGATCGTCCCAGAACGGAGTATTAAAGTAGTGGTCCCAGTTTGCACTGTAAGTCAGCTCGCCACCATAGATCTCTCGCACATCGGCGATCAAAGTCCGCCACTCCGCATCGCGGTGCTCCAGCGACCCCAGCTCCGAGCCGACGCTGAACGATTCGGCATCTTCTTCCGCGGCGATCCTTGCGTAGTGAGCTACGTACTGGCCGTACGACGCGAACCACTCCGGCGGCGACGCCGGGCGCAGCACGCCCCGCCAGTCGCCAGCGGCGCGGGCATCCAGCGCGACGATCGGGAACAGGAGGACCTTCAGCCCCAGCGCGTGTGCATCCCGGATCGCCGCCCGCACGACTTCATCGGTCGGAGTCGTCTCGCTGCGGTGGAGAGAGCTCGCGGTGACGTCGCGCTGGCTCCACTCCACGACCAGCGAGACCCGATCGGCGCCGCCGTTCGCGATCTCCCACAGCAGCCCCGCGTGCGTCGCCGAGATCTCTGAGTCATAGCAGAGCGACAGCGCGGCCCCACGCCCCTCCACCGCCGCGTACCCGGGGACCACCACGAGGACCGCTAGCAGGGCTACCGCCCACCCCGCTGACCGATGACGCCTCACCACGAGCTGCCATCCGGCGCGAACACCGGCGCCAGGCGGACGCGCAAGACGTCTGCGTCGTCATGCCAGCCGACGACGCGAAATCCCGACGGTGGCGACTGACGAAACCGCTGCAGGGCGGTCGACACGTCGTCGCGCGCCACCCCCTCGTCAAGCAGCAGCGCGAACGCGACCCGTCCCTCGGACGCCCAGACCTCGGTCACTTCGACGATGCCCACCACCTCGTCGGCGAGGGCACCGCGAAACGCGATGTACGGCTGTGCCCCCGACGGACTCTCGACGACCACGACAGGCACGTCCGAGTCGACACCGACCGGCCCGCCCGCGCCGGCCCGCGACAGCCGCGCCGCGACCGCGTGGGCCATCGCGACGGCCGCGCGGTGTGCACCGTCGTTCCCGAACCCCACTCTCTCATCGTCGAGCTCCCAGAGCACCGCCCCGCTCGCCACATCCACCAACCGCAACGCCGCGTGGACCGTGAACCGGTCGACGCCGATCCAGGCGATGGACCCGGCGGTCGACCGCTCCACCCGGCCGCACAGGACCTCACTCGCACCGTAGAGACCAGCGAGACTGCGCGCGTTCGAGTCCGTGATGTCCGCGCGGCGCAGCACCCGACTCACCTCCGTCGTCGGCCTCGCGGTCGTGGGGTCCAGCAGCGCTGACCCCGCCGCACCGACGAGAGCCGCGACGAACTCGGCGCGCGGCTCGTCGCCCCCAACCCACCAAGCGACCTCGGTCGTGCCGGTCGCGTCCACGACCACCGGCAGAACCTGTGCGTCGGCGCGCGCAGGCGTTGCGAACGCAATCAACACTAACAGCGGCACCAGCGTCGTCTGGGCCGAAATCGACCGCATCCAGCTCTCTCTCGTCACCGGTCAGGTCCGTGGTCAGCACAGCTAGTCCGAGGCGGACCAATACATGTACGCTGCGGCCCCGTCCACCGTCGGTCCGATCGGACGCCCCACGACGTCCCCTTCGTCCCACGCCGAGCGGGGCACTGCGCCGGCCAACTCGACGGTCCCCGGCACGACGGGGCGCGAGACCTCGATGGCCGCCCAGCGAGACGTGACGTCGGCGACCGCGGCTGTCCAATCGTCGGACGAGAGCCCGCCCGCACAGCCGTCGAAGAAAGCGCCGCTCGCCGCCCCCGCGACCTCGGCCAGCGAAGCGGCCTCGTCGTCGCACGAGCTTCCGGCGCGGATGGCGACGAGCTGGACCCCGGCGGCACCCAGCGTCTCCCCGTAAAACTGGACCAGCGCCGCACGTGCCTCGCCCTCGTCTAGTGGCTCAGCGTACGGGTGCCCCTCGAACCCGTTCGAGGTGCCTAGCCGGAACTCGGTGTCCTCGCGTCGGCCAACGACGACCGCGGCCATCGGGGCGTCCCGACGATCGACCCACGCGCGGAGGTTGTACCAGAGCCGCTGATCGGCCAGGCCGGTCGCCGAGTGGTTCAGCGCCTCCTCGACCTGCGCCCGCGACCCGAGCGGCCCGGGCGGGAGTGGTACCCCGGCCGCCGCGATGAGGTGCGAGTCGCCGGGGAGGATCATCAGCGCCGGCGTTGCCCCCCCGGCGGTCTGCCCGCGGAACACGGCGTCTGCGCTCTGGAGCAGGCCGACGCGCTCTCCGGCGCTCGTGTCGGCGACGAGGACGCTGGCTGGCGCCGACGTCGCGCGATCGCCGGCGTCGAAGGTCGCGCACGCCCGCCGGATCCTCATCTCCGGTCCAGGCGCCACTGCTCCCGCATCCGCTGCTCTCACCGCGCCCTCGGCGCCGCGCTCTGCCGGCACCAACGCTGCAGCCCAGCGCGTCTGTTGCCCGCCGCTTCGCGACTCCAGGGCCGCAAAGACACCGCCGACCAGCATCCCAGCTTCCCCGTCGCCGTCGGCCTCGTCACTCCCCGGGTCGCGGTCGGTCGCGAGACCCAGCCAGGCCTCCAGTGCGCTGAGCGCGTCTTGTTCCGAGACTCCGCTGCCGACGTCACCCCGCAGCAGGATGCGCATCGACCCGGCGCCGGCGCTCGCAGCGACGAGCCGCCAGCCCTCGCCCACGGGTGGCGCCGGCGACGCGAGGGCCAACAGCGTCGGGTCGGCCGCGAGGATGGCTACGCCGCCGCCCTCCAGTGTCAGCCGCGCAGAAACCTCCGACGTGGATCCGGCGAGCGCCGCGCCGGGGGGGAGGACGGCCTCCCCGCTGCCGGCTCTGACCCGCTGCGGGACAGCGTCGCCGATGGTCCGCAGGCAGACGAGCGCGGCTGCCTCGTCGCCATCCGCCACACCGTCGCGGTCGGTGTCGGCCGAGCGCGGGTCGAACTCTCCGAGGTCCTCGTCCCAGACGCCATTGGCGTTCAGGTCTTCCTCGCCGTCCTCGAGCCCATCACCGTCCGTGTCGGGCGACAGCCAGTCCGTCTCGCCCGCGCTCGCCTCGCAGTCCCGATCTGCGTCCTCGACGGCGTCGTCGAGCCCGTCGCCGTCGGAGTCCTCGCCGACCGCGTGCAAGCACTCGTCTTGCGGCTCGTCACTCGCGGCGTCGTCGCTCCAGGGGTCGTAACTCCCCGCATCTGCATACGGGCGAACATCACCCTCGGCCGCGCCAGTCGCCTCGTCGGCTCCACACGCCCCGAGGACAGCCGCCAGCACAGGCAGCAGCCTTCGAGCCACCAAGCTGAGTGTTCGATGCGCCACGCCTCAGACGCTAGCAGGGTGTGGCGCGGGGTCAACGCGCCGCCCGACCTCACTCGGGTGCAGCCTGAGCGTTGACCACCTGGGCCCGGAACAACGAGTCCGTCCGGCCGCCGACGGAGATCCGTGGGCCGCTCGACAGCGTGCCGGTAACAACCGCCCCCTCGCTGCTCCCGAACTCCAGAACGCGGCCGCCCTGAACGTCGAACAGGATGTAGCCAGTCCCGTTCCCGCGTCCGACGACGCGCAGCGAGTGGCCGGTGTCGGAAGTCACGTCGCCGTCGACCGTCAGCACAATCTCGGCGTCGATGACCGCGACGCGGCGACCACCTTCGTCAGCGAATCCCGCGAGGGTGTAGCGGACGGTTGCAGTGTCGGAGAAGCCCTTGCCCGGCCGATGCCCCGAGAGCGGCACAACCTGCAGCCACGAGTCCCCGGGACCGATCGCCTCTGTCGGAAGCTGAGGCCACATCATCAGGAGCGCGTCCTCGCACTGGCGGTCGACGGCGACCGCGAACTCCTCCTGCTGGGTAAGCTCGCCCTCCTCTTCCTCGCCTGTCCGGTCGAGGAGGGTGCCGTCTGCTGCCACCGACCGAGTTCGGCGGCGCGCACGAATCTCCGCCTCCACGTCCGGCGCATCGAGCGGCTCTCCGTCGACCGTCATGTTCACGTCGACGCTCCGGATGACGGTGGCGATGAGCGCCGTACCGGTGTCGGACACGCTCTGGACCTCATACGTGAGCGCGAACCCCGCGCTGTATGTGTAGAGCAATCCATCAGTGCCCTGAAAATACTCCGCGTCCGCCGTCACACTCGCCGTGTACGTCATCGCGTCGCCTCGGGAGAAGCGGTACGCGAGCGTGACGTCCGTCGCGGTCGTGTCGATGACCTCCGGACGCCCGGCTACTGCAGCCGAAGGCAGAGCCGCGCAGAGCAGAAGCGCGAGAGGCACCAAGTTCGTTCGCATGAGCCGCTCCTGAGTTCCCGCGCAGTCTATCCCGGGGCCTGCGGACCGTCAATTCGACGGGATCCGTGGGCGTCGAGCGCGGGTGCAGCGTCCGACCCGATCCGCGCCTAGAGCCGGAACGGGTACGTGACCGGGACCGCGGCACCCTGGAACGCCGGGAACTGCATGTCGCGAACCACGTTCGCGATGCACTGCGAAGTGTCGCTGCCGTCGCCCTGCACGTTCGTCACCGACCCGCTCGGCTGAACGACGAACTGGATGGGGAACGAGCCCGATCCCGACTCGCCGCACCCTCGGACCCGGCTTCCGTAGCGCCGAATCGTCGACTGCACTTGGTCGCGCGTGAGTCCCTGCGCCGGCGCAGCCGGTGCTGCCGCCGGTGCGGCCGCGGGAGCTGCGGCAGGTGCCGCCGCCGGCGCCGTCTGCGCGGTTCCGCCCGCGTTGCGATTGCGGAGCGCCGCGAGCGCGTCGTCGACCGCGGACGTGCTGCGCTCTCGATCGCCCGCCGCCGGCGCCGGGGCGGGTGCGGCGGCGGGCGCCGCTGCAGGACGTGCCGCGGCCGGAGCGGCTGCCGGCTCTGCTGCGGCCGGCCGCGCTGGCTCCGCGGCGGCCGTCCGCTCGGTCCGCTCGCGCTCTGCTCGCGGCGCCGATGGCGCAGCCGCAACGGCGGTCGGCGGCTCTTCACCCGCGGGCGCGCCCGCCTCCGCGGGAGCCTCGGCTGCCGCTGCCGTGTCGCCGGAGCCGCCTGCGGCGCCCTCCCCGGAGCCTGACGCCGAATCCGCGGCCTCCGGAGCCGAAGGCGCCGCAGCAGCCGGAACTTCTGCAGCGGGCGGAGCTGCCGCGGCGACCTCCGCAGGGGGCCCGGCCTCGGTCGCGGCCGCGACCGCCGCAGGCTGCGTCTGCGATGCCTGGTAGATCAAGAAGCCAGCGACCAAAAGCGCTGCCACCACGGCGAGTGTCGCGAGCCCGATGTACAGGCCAAGGTTCGACTTCCGGGGAGGCAGCGGCATCGCCGCGACAATCGGCATCGACGCCGTCGCCGCCGGCTTCCCGCCCGCGTCGGCAGGCCCGCCCGAAGCCGGGGCCGTCGAGGCGAGCATGCGGATGTCGATCAGCCCGGACCCCTCGGTCCGCGGCACGTCGTCCTTCTTCTCCTTCTTCTTGCTCGTCAGATCGCTCAGGCTGAACAGCACCGACGACTCGGACCGCTCATCGGTCCCGTCGCCAGCCTTCGCCGCGCCGGAGCTCGAGGCCGAGGGTGCGGGCGCCGGCGCCGGACCGCTGGCCGCGAAGAACTCGGATGTGGATGTCGGCGGCGCGCTGGCGTGGCTCAGCAGCGACCCGCCCGCCGGGCGCGCAGCGGGCGCCGGAGCTGTGGCAACCGGGGCGGGGGCCGGGGCCGGGGAGGGAGCGGGCTCAGCGGCGCGGACCGGCTCCTCGTCGAACGCCTCTTGGCTGGTGGCGGCACCGAACTGCCCGGCGAACGTCGGGATATCTGCCAGCCGAAGCCAGTCGGCCATCCCCTCCTGCCACGCGAACGTGTCGGCATCGACGGCGCCCGCTTGGAGCTGCATCGCCACCTCGGCCGCTGACATCGGTCCGGTCTGGGCGCCGTCGATCACGACGTACCAGACCGACTCGCCGCCACCGCCAGCCTCGGCTCCAACCACGGTACCGTCGACCATGATCATGTTGCCGCACTTCTTGCAGCGCACCTTGAACAGCTTTCCCGAGATCTTCTCGTCGGCGATCGAGTACTTCGCGCCGCAGCTGTCACAGACGATTCGCATGGCAGGACCGTAGGTTCGGGACCGCGTGGACTCGGTCGATCTCGGCCTCGCGGGCACGGCCGCGTGCGCCACGAGAGGGTGTCGGTCTTACCACGCTGCCCCGTGGGGTAGCAAACGTGGCGACCAATGAGGCTGAACGCACGAAGCGCCGTTTCGGTCTCAGTTCACACGCCGGGTCGATCGGGGGCTGCACCACGCTGTATGGCCGAGCGGCACGGGCGGCCCGAACGCCCAGGGACGACGCAGGAGCCGGACTGCCGCGCCCAGCTAGTCGAGGGCGTCGGCGTGTGCCGCCGCCTCAACTTCTCCCATGAACGAACGCCGAATCCGCACGAGGCTCTGAAACTGAGCGCGACCGCGGAGCGTACCACAGGTCCCGGACGGCTTCGGCACGGCGCCGTCGATCAAGATGTCGCCAAACTCATAGATCCGAGTCCGCCCCTCACCGTCCTGCTGCGCATGCGCCGCGCCAGGCACAGCCAGGAGAACCAAGGTCGCGGCGAGGAGGTATGCCTTCATCGTCCAGTCCGGGCCGAGGGGAGCGTCCAGAACACAGTAGCGACCGGCGCGAAGGCGGACAATGCCCACTTTCTGCCGCCACCGCCGGGATCACCATTGTGTTGGCCGCTCGGCGCAAAAACCGAAGTGGCCGCGAACGCTGCGCGCCGCGGCCACTTCCGGAGTTCGCGCGCTACTCCAGGACGTCTTCGTGCGCGGACGCCTCGACTTCCTCGACGAACGACCGCCGGATGTTGAGCAGACTGTTGAACTGCGCACGACCACGCGCGGTGTCGAACGTGCCCTGCGGACGCTGGAACTCGCCGTCGATGAGCATGTCGCCGAAGTCGTAGAAGCGGGTCTGCACTTCGCCCTCTTCCTGCGCATGCGCAGCGGAAGGAATCGCGAGCAGAGCGAGCGTCGCCGAAAAGAGAAGTGCCTTCATTGTCTACTCCATTCTGCCGGCATCGTGCCGATGCCACACCATAGCGAGCGGTCCGTGGCTACGCCAGACCGACCCTACTCTTCCTCGTCGTCGCCGCCGCCAGCGCCGCCGTTCTGCTGCGCTTCGCGCTGCGCACGCATGACGTCGCGGATCGACCGAATCTTGCGACACACCTGATCGGCGTTCGCATCGCACGAGTCGATGTTCGTCCCCTTCTGCTGGAGGTTTCGGCCGTACCACTGCATCGCCAGCTCGTAGTCGGAGAGCGACTGGAACGCGATGTCGCCCATCGACTCCGTGATGAACGTGTCGTCCGGGTACTGCTGCAACGCGGTCTCGTAGCGCTGGAGCGCCGCCTGCGCGTCGCCACCGCCGAACGTACACGCCGCGTCGCCGACCAGCGCCTCGCGGTTGCGCGGGCGCAGACCCAGCGCGCTCCCGAACTGCTCACACGCCGCCGACCAGCTCGCGTACTTGAGGTAGACCGTTCCGAGGTTCACGCGGGCCGCCGAGTTCGACGGATTGTTCTCGACGGCACGGCGGAAGAATGACTCCGCCTCGTCGTCGCGTCCATCGTTCCAAGCCACGATCCCGAGCTCGTTCTGGATGTCGCTCAACAGCTTCGTCATCCGCTCGCCGCGGCGGGTGTTGTAGGCCCTCCGCAGACTCGCCTGCTCCTCGGTCAGCCCCTCGTACTGTGAGCAGTACTGCTCTTCGGGGGTGAGCGTCTCGCCCTCGCTCCGCTCGAGCGACTCGCAGTCGACGTCGACCATCGCCGTGGCAGAGTCGATCTCCTGCAGGCACTTCTCCCACAGGTACTCGGCGAGGTGCATGTCGCCCGAGTCCTTCGCGATGAGCGCAAGAACGCTCAGCGCGCCGACGTCGTTCTGCGCCTGGACCAACAGCCCCTGGACGAACTGGCGCGCGCCCTCGAGGTTGCGCTGCTGCAGGTTCAGCGCGCCGAGGTTCGCCTGCGCCTCTACGTTCTCCGGATCGGACTGGAGCATCGTCGCGAACGCCTCGGCGGCGCCGGCGGTATCGCCGGAGAGCGCGAGCGCCTTGCCGATGTCGAGATAGACCTCGAGCCGCGGCTGCACGGGCCAGTCACGCGACACCAGGTCCTCGATGACCGCAGCCTCGCGCCGGAACATGTCCGCTGCGTCGGAGTACCGCGCGAGGTCCATGTCGATCAGGCCGATGTTCTCGTAGGCCTCCCAGAAGTCGGCGTCGATCTCGATGGCGCGCGAGAACGCCGCCCGCGCGGACGAGTAGTCCACGGGGGACTCGCTCATTGCGCGGATGCCGTCGTTGAAGGCCGCGAGCGCCGCCGGATCGACGCCAGGGATGTCCGCGATCATCTGCATCTCGCACTGGTGAGACGCGTTGCAGAAGTACCCCTCCGCGCACGCGACCTCTTCCCAGCACTGCCAGCCGGAACGGTCGATCTGCGGGCCGCCGCACGCCGCCACGGCCGCGAGGCCGGTGGCGCCGAGCAGGCGAAGCACGCGTGCCCCGCGCGGGTTCGTGTTGGTCGTCATCATCACTCCACCTCGACGGAGCTGGGGGGCGTCTCGAGCATCAGCCCGGCCGGCTCGGCGGGCGCCTCGACGAAGTTCGCGAAGTCGCTGAGCTTCTGCGCGAGGTCCAGGATGTACCCGGTGCTCAGGTAGGGGTCGCTCGTGTTGCGCGCGTCGAACCCACTCGTGATCCCGAGCGCGTACGCGCGGTCGAGGTCATTGAGGAGCGCGATCGTGTGCAGCACCTGATCATTGAAGACGTTGTTCTCGATCGCGGCAGACCGAGCCTCGAGCCACGCCGTCTCGGCGCGCACCCGGAGCTCCTCGCCGACGTTGAAGACCGCCTCGTCGAACGCCTCCATCGCCGAGTCGCAGACGTCGTAGTTGTACCCGGTCGCAGACAGGCACTCGTCGAAGTCCGGCGCCTCCATTCCGATGAGGTCCTTGTAGAAGTCGTAGAACGTCTCGCCGATCCCCGACGTCGCTGCGACCGCCCACTCGGCGTCGCCCATGTTGTAGACCTCGTACAGCTCGCGCTGCGCCGCCGCCATCGCCGCGAACCGAGCCTGGATCTCGTCCTGGATGCGACGAAGGTTGCCCAGCGGAAGGCCCGCCGCCTGCGCGATCGCCGGACCTGCCATCTTGTACCGTGCCTCGGCCGCGTACGGCAGCACGCCGGTGCGTTCGGACTCCGAGAAGTTCCCACCCGGCTGCGTGATCCATCCCGTGGGCAGGTTCTGCGCGTCGAAGCCCATCTCACCGCGTCCGTACAGCGTGTAGACCTGCCCGTAGAGCGCGAGCGCGTCCGACGCGCGGCCCTGCTGCTCACGCAGGCGTGCCTGGCGATGCACCGCGATCAGCCGCCGGATGGAGTCGTTGCTCACGCGGTCCAGGAACTGCTGGTACCGGGCGAACGCGCCATCCAAGTTCCCGCGGTCCGACTCGATCTCGGCGACGACGAAGTACACGTCGTTCGCGACCGTCGCCGTTGGCGCAATCGACAAGAAGTGATCGTAGAGCGCGATAGCCCGGTCCATCTCGCCAAGAGCCTCGCGCAGGCGCGCCGCGTTGAGCACCGCGTCCTCGCGGTCCGCCGACTCCGGATGCTCCGAGTCGAGCCGCTCGAACCAGTCCGCCGCGATCGCGAACCGCGCCTGCGAGTCCTGGATCAGGCCGAGGACGAACATCGCGTCGGGCACCTGCTCGCTCGTCGGGTACCGAGTGATGAACTCGGTGTAGAGGTTGATCGACTCGTCGATGTTGCGCGCGGCCTCGTAGGTCGCGGCCGCGTTGAAGAGCGCCGTCGACGACCACTCCGAGTCTGGGAACTCGCGGTACAGCGCCACCCGCTTCTCGGCGGCCGCCACGTACTGCGTCCGGGCGCCGCGCGTGTCGCCCGAGTCCCGAAGCGCGTTGCCAGCCGTCATCAGGTCCTCGGCCTGGTTGTTCATCGCGTACGCGATGGCCTGCGTCAGCCGGTCGGGGTCGCACGCGTCTTCACCGCGGATCTCGTCGCACACGGTGAGGAGTCGACGAGCCACGCTCTCGATCTTCACCCAGTTTTCCTCGTGGTTGTAACAGACGAACGCGCCGAGCGCGGCCTGCTGCGCGAACCGGTGACGAGGGTGGTGCTCGATGATCGTCTCGAACCGCGCGCCCGCCTCTCCGATCATGCCGTGCCGCAGGTAAAGGCCTGCCGCCCGCCAGCTCGCGGGGGGAATCAGATCGTCGTCCGGGTAGAGCTGCGCGAACCACTCGACGATATCGACGTAGTTCTGCTCGGCTTCCGTGAGCGTCGCGCCGTAGCGGGCCAGCCACGTCTCGGACTGGGTCACCATCTGGTTCGGAGGCGGCAGCGGGTCATCGATGTCGGGCACGACGCGCTTCATGAAGTCGTCGTAGACCTGCAGGGCGCCGACGGCCGCATCGTGCGCGTTCTCGGCCTCGGGGCGCGGGTCGAGCTCCACGACGCGCTTGTACGCGTCGCCAGCCTCCGCCAGCCACTCGTCGCAGCGTGCCTGACCTGCGTAGTTCGTCGAGCACCCGGGGAACGTCTCGTCGCTGTCGTGCACGAGCTTGTAGTAGAGCAGCTCCGCGTACAGGAACGCCTGGTTGTACGTCTCAGGGCTCTCGGGGAACTGCGCAAAGAACTGTGCGTAGTCAGCAGCGCACTCTTCGAACAGCGCGCGAGCGACCGCCGGCTGGTTCCGACGAAGTCGCTCGGCCTCGGTGTAGTTCCGATTGATGATGTGCAGCAGCCAGTCGTGGCTGTACCCCTTCGCATTGGTCTGCGCGCGGGCGTCCGACGAGTTCTGGATCCACCATGGGCCGTTCTCGGCCATGTACGAGATGAAGTACCGCGTGCGCTCCTCCATTCGGTCCCAGTTGCCGATCTTCTCCAGCGAGTCGCGGATGTCCGCGGCCCACTGCGGGATCATCGAGTCGCTCGGGAAGCGATTGAAGAAGAACTCCAGGATCGCGACGCGCTCCTCCTGCTTGAACTGTTCGTCGTACATCGTCGCGAGCCGCGTCAGCTGCCGACGCATGAGCTCTTCGCCGCCGTAGCCCTCGTAGTAGTCGCGCGCGCGCAGCCAGCCGTCGTCGAGCTCGACGTAGGCCTTCAGCATGTCGTTCAGCGACTGGCGACGGAAGTCGAGCTGGGGGTCCGCCATCGCGTCGAGGTTCCGCACCACCGTCTGGAACCGCGTCAGCGCCTCCTCGAACTGGTACTCGTTGATGTCGACCCACGCGAGCTTGTACAGCGCGTAGTTGTAGACCGACGAGCTGGGGAACCGGAGCACCTCGTCGTAGTTTTGCCGTGCCGCAATCAGCAGGTTGTTGTCGAAGTAGTGCTCGGCCATCAGTAGCCGGGCGTCCGGCAGATACTGTGAGTCCGGGTACGTGTTGACGAGGCGTGTCAGGAACTGGATCCCGTCCGACGCCGAGTCGTTCTCCATCAGCGTCTCGCCGAGGCGGAAGATGACCTCGTCGAGCCGCTCGTACGACGGGTGCGAGCGGGCGATCGTGCGAAACGCGTCGATCGCCACCGTGTAGTCCGGCATCGGCTCGTAGCACTCGGAATCCGACGCGCACGAGTACCAGTTGTCGATGCACTCGGTGAACGTCGCGCGCGCGACCAAGTAGTCGGCGTCCGCGAGCTGCTTCAGCGCGTCAGCCTTTCGGAAGAGGACGTCCGCCCGCGCGGGGTAGTCCGGCGGCATCGACGCCAGGAGCTGGTCGAGCTGGACGATCAGCGCCTCGAGCTGGACGTGCTTCTCGGCCCGAAGCTCCTCGGCACGCTCGATCGTCAGGCCGGACGGAAGGGTCGCCTCCTGTCGCTGGAGCGGTGCGTCGCTGTACTCGTCCTCGGCCGCGTCTTCGGCCGGACCGCTCGTCCCCAGCGTGCAGTCGCGATAGGGCATCTCGCCCTCGCCGCCGTAGCCGGGGTTCGCGTAGTAGCGCACGAGTAGATCGGACTGCGCCGACGCGCTCGCCGAACCGAGGAGCGCTGCGCACAGCGCAGCGCCCCGAACCAAGCTTCGCTTCATCGTTCCCCTGATCACGGTGCGACCTCGGCGGTCGGCTCGCTCACGAAGATGCACCGGCCCGTCGTCTCGTCGCGAAGGCTCGAGATGTCGGCGCGGTAGTTGTCGACCTCGTCGGCCCAGTACTCACCCTCGAACGGCCAGTACTGCCAGTCCGCCGCGAGGACGAACACGCTGGAGCTCGCCGATCCCGTCAGCTCCTGGTCGCCCGTCAGGGCGGAGTCGACGCGCGAGATCAGCTCGGTGCGCAGCTCGATCCCGACCTCCTGTGCGCGGACGTTCCAGTCGGTCAGCTCCGCGCTGAAGTCGCTCAGCTTCGCCGAGATCTCGAGGCCGGCGCCGATGATCTTCGTGCGGACCTCCGCGTCGAGGCTCGCCACCGCCCGGTTGCCGAATGCGCCGAGCGCCCCCGCGTCGCGCGTGAGGCGCTCCTGCTCGTCCTGAAGCCGACCGATGAGCTCCATCGACTTCACGAACTCGGCGTCGGAGAGCACGGAGCGAACCGCCTGGATCGGCAGGTTGACGGGGTCATTCGTCCCGAGCCTATCGTAGTACGTCGCGATCCCCTCCCAGAACGCCTCGGCCGAGTCCGCGCCCGCGATGAACTCGTTGACCGATGCCTGCAGCACGTTCACCTCGGACTGGTGAGCGGCCACGGCCGCTTCGGCGGCCTCGAGGTTGCACGTCTGGAGGTACGCGAACGCCTCCATGACGTACAGCTCCGGGAAGAACCAGTCGTCGTAGTAGGGGCTGTGCAGCGCGTGCAGCGTTCCGATCGCGCGGTTCCAGTCCTGCTTCATCAGGTAGGTCCACGCCATCTCGAACACCGCGCGCGGGTGCCGCGAAGACGACACCGGGATGCGGCGGTAGTGGTAGAGCGCGACGTCGTTGCTCGCTACCTCATAGGCGAGGCGCGCGATCGCGAGATTCGCCAGCTCGCCCACCTCGGGGTCGGAGCCGTTGGTCTCGGTCGAGACGATGCTCTCGCGGAACTCCTGGAGAGCGCGGCGGTTCTCGCGCTCCTCGAGTGCCATGACACCGCTCAGGTAGTGCGCCTGCCCTGCCCGGTCGCTCGTGGTCGAGATGCGCGACAGGAACTCGTTCGCCCGCGGGTACTGTCCGTATACCCAGAAGAACCGGCCGAGGAAGTAGTTCCACTCGTCCTGGAACTCGGTGTCGAAGTTGCCCACCTGAAAGTCGGTCAGGCGCTCGAACTGAGGGTCGAGGAACTGCGACTCGGTCGCGATGGACGACAGGATCGCGAACAGGTCCTCGAACTCCGGGTTGGTCGTGCCCGTCAGGACCGCCTCGAGCGCCTCCAGACGGATCGAGTAGCGGTAGCCGGCCCGGTACATCGAGCGCACGAACCCGGTAAGCGCGGCCGTGTACTCGTTCGACCCCGGCGCAGGGTTCACCTCGTCGAGGAACTGTCGGTAGACCGACGCGGCGTCGTCGTACTGGCCTGCGCGCATGAACCGCTCTGCCGTCGCCAAGCCCTCGAACGCCTGGTTGACCTGTGCCTGTCGGTTCTGCTCGGCCTCGATCTGCTCGCGCATGCGCTGGCGCTCGGCCTCCATGCGCTGCTGCTCGAGCTGGAGCCGCTGCTGCTCTTGCTGCTGCCGGAGCTCCATCTCGCGCTGGAGGTCCGGGCCCATGCCGCCGCCGCCGACGGGTCCGACCGGCGCGGCGCCGCAGCCCACGCGCAGGCAGATCTCGTCGAGGACGGGCGCCGGCACACCGATCATCCGAAGCTCTTCGACCTCGCCCGGCGTCACGGTCAACGGGTCGGTCGAGCTGCGGATGACGGAGACGATCACGTCAGCGCCGAGGCCCGCGGCCTGCATGTTGATGATGTCGTTCTTGTCCAGCGCCTCGGCCGGCGCGGCCAGCGCCACGCTCGCGGAGAGCGTGGCGACGACGAGCGCGCGTCGAAGCTTCGTGGGGGTAGTCATCGCGTCATCCCAGGGAAGGGGAGCCAGGCTCCGCCGCGTGGATCAGAAGAAGACGCTGCCGCCGATGGACAGCTCCGACGGGTAAGCGACGCCGCCGATCTCCGCCTGGTAGATGCCCTGGTGGTAATCGAGACGGAGCGCGAACCGCTGCGACAGGTGCAGGTTCCACCCCGTCAGGATGACGACCTCGGGCTTGATCTGCGACTCGGTGCCGCCCTCACCGTTCTCGTGCTCCACGCCCAGGACGCCAGCGCCCGCTCCGAAGAACCAGTCGAAGTGCGCGAGCTTGGTACCGAGGAACGAGAACTTTCCGTACATCGGCGACCACACCAGCGCGAGGTTCGCGCGCCACTGCTGCTGGTCCTGAAGGAACACCGTCGCGTCGTTGTCGCGCAGGAACTTGCGGAGCTCCGTGTCGACACCGATCACGTAGGACCCACCGGCCTCCAGCGCGATCGACTCCGACAGGTGGTACGCCGCGCGCAGACCGACCGGCCAGTAGTTCAGGAACGGGTCGTTCGGGATGCCCCCGACGAACAGCGTCAGCTGGACCTCGCCGTCGCGCTCGTACAGGCGACGCTGGAGGACCCGAACGTGCCGCTGCTCGGCCCAGAACGTGTCGAGGTCACCGTCGAGCGTGGGGGACTGCTCGTCCGCGCCGGCTGTCTGCGCCTTTGCCGCGCTCGGGACGCTGAGCGCCGCGAGCGCAAGCGTGAGGACGACGGTCCATTGGGTGAGCTTCATCTTGAGCCTCTCGGGTCTCCGGTGAGAATCATTCTGGTCAGTTGTAGTGCGGGTCACTCGGTCACCGCGGGTGGCGCGCAGACGCTGTCGCTTCGGCACTCGTAGCCGGAGTAGCAGGACGCCGCGCCGCCGGCGCAGTCGCCGCGCCCAAAGATCGCAATCCGCGTGTCGGACCGCGCCGACGTAGTGCCGGCCCGCGCCGCAAACCGGGCCGCGCGAGTGACGCCATCGACGGTCGCCTCGAGCTGCATCTCGAGCGAGTACGGGCCGAGCGGGAGCGCCGCCAAGCCGTCCGCGAGCAGCCGCACCCGGTACTGCCCCGGGATCGCGCGGCCGACGTTCTCGAGCAGCGCCGGCACGTCGTCGGCGCGCTCCACCATCGAGTAGGTACCCTCGGTCGCGCAGGCGAGCCGGGCGAAATCATCGAGAGCGCCGTGCCGATTCACGGGGAAGCAATCCTCGGCACGATCGGCGCGGTCCAGCTGCACCACGTGCACCGTGACCCCCGCGTTCACTACGGCATCCAGCGCCGCCTGCGGGGTCAGCCCTTGGGCCTGCGCCGCGTCGATCGATCTCTCGTCGGTGTCCCCGTCCGTGAACACGACGATGTGGCGGTCGTAGTTGCCGGGGAGCCACTCGTCGAACCGATCCGCAGCGTCGATGATCGCAGCCCATGGCTGGCGGCCGCTCCCGGCCTCTTCCTGGTTCGCAATCGCCTGGATCTCGCTGTCGAGGAAGCTCTCGTCGGTGACCCGCTGGAAGCAGTCCGCAACAAGATCCCCATCAGGGTGCCGGTAGTCGGGCTCCGACTGCCCTGCGAACGTCGCGACGCAGAGGCGCGAGTCACTGGCGAGCTCGCTCTCGCGAAGCTGCCGAAGGAGCTGCGTCACACCGCGAGTCCGGCGGTCGCTCCGGTCCGTCGAGCAGTCGAACTGGGCGGGCGTCCCGTCGTCGCGCTGCCCGAGCACCGACGCCCCGTTCGTCATCAGCACGATGATCGCCTGGCGATCGTTCGAGTTTCCGCCGACGAACTCGAGGTCGGCGTTCGGGCTCACGTCGATGCCAAAGTCCCGCTGACATACCAGCCCGGAGTCGGTCGTCGACTGGGCGTCGTCGAGCGGCCCACACGTGAACCCTGCGTTCGCGAGCTCGGCGACCGGGCACGCCGAGCCTTCCACGTCGGCGTCGCCGCAGAAGATGTCGGGCGACGGGAACACGCGGCCACCGGCGCCGGTTACCCGCAGGTCGTCGACGCTAAAGTTCTGGTTGAGCGTCAGCGTGAACTTGCCGAGCCGCGTCCCCGGCCAGATTGGACCCTGGTCCGTGTCGAGCAGCGTGAAGCGGATCTCCGGCTCCCGATCGTTCGACGTCTCCGTGCACTGCGTGCCAACGGCGCCGGGCGAGGTGACCTCGCTGAACGACGGCTGCGAGAAGTCGACGCGGGCGGTCGGCGCACAACCTGCCGCCGCGCCCGACGCCAGCCCCAGCGCCGCCGCGACCCAGCGCGCCCGCTGGGTCGCTCGTGGGTCCAAGAAGGGGAGAATCGACATCCTGCACCTCGAAGTCGTTATCGCTCGCCCGCGCGCCTCCCCACCGCTCTGGATTGGGGGGCGCCGCAGCGCGACGGCGCGTGTCATAGACCAGCGCACACCCCTTTGCAACGGCTTAGCGCCGCCCGAACCGCGCCCGCGCGGCGCACGTCGCCGCACGGCGCGCGCGTCCGATTCTCCGGTGCACGTGGGCTCGAGAGCTCCGCGGCGACGCATCCGGCACGCCGCCCCCAACGGCCTGATAGCCATCGACGACGCCCTTGTCACCAGGCGACGCGTCGGGTTCGGCGTGGCCCCGGTCGCTTCGATCACGCTGAAATGAAGTGGTCAGGGAGGGAATCGAACCCCCGACACGGGGATTTTCAATCCCCTGCTCTACCGACTGAGCTACCTGACCGGTGGGAGCGGCGGTCTACCGCGGGCATCTCGGGCTGTCAAACCCTTTCGAGCCGGGAAAGCTCCGCTTCAGGTGCGCCGCTCGAACTACTCGTCGCCGCCCATCCCGAAGTCCTCGCGCACGGCCACGACGAGCCCCGCGTCGACGCGCCCCGCAGGCGTCCAAGCCTCGAGCCCTGCGAACTCGACCGCCGACGCAACCGCCGACGCGACCTCTGCGTCGGCGAACACCACACGCCCGCTCGTCACCCGCAACCCCCGGTGCTGACCGCGGCGGACCATCCGTGACAGCGCGAGGAGATCCTCGTGCGGCAGCGCTGCCGCGGTGCGGTACGCTAGCACACCGCTCCCTGCATCCACCTCGATCCGGTCTTCGTCCAGCATCTCCTTCCTCGCTCCGGCGCCGCGACGCGCCGCGTAGCCCGCCGCGTCCCGTCACAATGGCCATCACCGACGGCCTAGTGCAAGCTGCCCACGAACCGCCCCTGCCGCAACGGTCCTGGATGCACCGCGTCATCTTCGTCTGCACCGGAAACATCTGCCGCTCGCCGATGGCCGAGCGGATCTTCGCCGCGGAGCTGCGTCAGCGAGGCCTCCCCGGCGTCGCGCTGTCGATGAGCACCCTCATGCTCCAAGGCCGGCACGCTGCCTCCAACGCCATCGCCGCGCTGGCCGAGATCGACATCGACCTGCGCGGCCATGTCTCGCAGGGGCTCAGCGTCGGTCTGCTCCAGCGCGCGTCGGCCATCCTCGTCATGGAGCCTACGCACCGCGAGGCTGTCCTCGCCGCCGACCCGGCACTCGACGCGAGGATCGAGCTCCTCGGCCGCTTCGACCCGGACCGGCCTTCGACGACCATCGAGGACCCGGTGGGCCAGGATCTCGATGCCTTTCGCGCGTGTCGTGATCGCCTCGTGCGCTGCATTCATCACTGGCTCGACGTCCACGGCGAGCCGTGACCGAAGACGGCTGGGTTCGGCTCGCCGCCTCCGACGCGGTGCGCCAGGGACGGGTGACCGTTGTCCGAGTTGGTATTCGCCAGCTCGGCGCGACGCGGATCGCCGGAGCCGTACACGCGTTCCGCAACCCGTGCCCGCATGCCGGCGCTCCGCTGTCGGGCGGAGAGCTTCGCGGGACGACGATCGTGTGCTCGCGGCACGGGTGGGCTTTCGACGTCGTCACCGGGGCTTGCCCGGCGCACCCGATCTACTCCCTCTCCCGCATCGAGGTGCGCGAGGTCGAGGGGAGCGTGTTCGCGCGGCTGCCGCCCGAGGACTGACTCGCCGCGTTCCGCGTCAGAGCGGGATGTTGCCGTGCTTCCGCGCGGGGGTCTCGTCGCGCTTGTTCTGCAGCACGGCGAGCGCGTCACAGATGCGGGCGCGCGTCTCGCGCGGCTGGATCACTGCGTCGACGTAGCCGAGCTCCGCGGCCTTGAAGGGGTTAGCGAACAGCTCGCGGTACTGGTCGACGTACTCCTTCTTCGCGGCGACCGGGTCCGCCGCGCCGCCGAGCTCGCGGCGATAAACGATGTTGACCGCTCCGTCGGGCCCCATGACCGCGATCTCGGCGGTCGGGTAGACGAAGTTCAGGTCCGCTCGGATGTGCTTCGACGCCATGACGTCGTACGCGCCACCGTAGGCCTTGCGCGTGATCAGCGTGACCTTCGGCACGGTCGCCTCGGCGAAGGCGTACAGCAGCTTGGCGCCGTGCTTGATGATGCCGCCGTACTCCTGCTTCACGCCGGGCAGGAAGCCGGGAACGTCGACGAGCGTGACGAGCGGGATGTTGAAGGCGTCGCAGAACCGCACGAAGCGCGCCGCCTTGACCGACGCGTCGATGTCGAGGCAGCCGGCCAGATGCACCGGGTTGTTCGCGACGATCCCCGCGGATCGGCCACCGAAGCGCGCGAACCCGCAGACGATGTTGCGAGCGTACTGCTCCTGGACCTCGAGAAACACACCATCGTCGACGATCGCGCGAATCAGGTCCCGCATCTCGTACGGCTTCGCCGGGTCCGCGGGCACCAGCGTGTCGAGGCTCGCGTCCGCGCGGTCCACCGGGTCCTCGGTCGCCCGGAACGGCGGCGACTCCAGGTTGTTCGAAGGGATGAACGACAGCAGCTGCCGAACGCGCGCGATGCAGCTGGCCTCGGTCGGGTCGCTGAAGTGCGAGACCCCGCTGACCTCGTGGTGAACGCGGGCGCCACCGAGGTCCTCCTTGGAGACCTCTTCGGACGTCACGGTCTTGATGACGTCCGGTCCCGTAATGAACATGTACGACGTCTCTTCGACCATGAAGATGAAGTCGGTGATCGCCGGGGAGTACACGGCGCCGCCGGCGCACGGCCCCATGATCGCGCTGATCTGCGGTACCACGCCCGAGGTCATCACGTTCCGGAGGAAGATGTCTGCGTAGCCGGCGAGGCTGACGACGCCTTCCTGGATCCGCGCGCCACCGGAGTCGTTGAGGCCGATGACCGGCGCGCCGGTCTTGACCGCGAGGTCCATCACCTTACAGATCTTCTCGGCAAATGCGCCGCTCAGCGAGCCGCCAAACACCGTGAAATCCTGCGCGAAGACGTAGACGACTCGACCGTCGACGCGTCCGTATCCCGTGACGACGCCGTCGCCGGGGATGCGCTTGTCGGCCATGTCGAAGTCGGCGCAGCGGTGAGTCTTGAGCTTGTCGAGCTCGACGAAGCTGCCGGGGTCGAGGAGCAGCTCGACACGCTCGCGCGCCGTGAGCTTGCCGGCCTCGTGCTGCTTCGCGATGCGATCCTCACCACCGCCGATCTCGGCGGCACGCTCCAGCTCGGCGAGTCTCTCGAGGTTGCTCTTCACGGCGGCTCCATCCAACGAGGGGCCGCCTCTTTCGCACAGCCGCGCGCCCGGCTCAAGCGGCGCGCGAGCCCGCGCGGAAGGGGTCCGGTTCGGTCAGCGCGCCAAGCGGCGCAGCGACTCGATCGTCTCTGAATCCACGACCTCCCCCTCGCCGATCCCCTCGCACTCCAGCGACTCGGCGAGCCAGGCGCGACGCGTGCCGACCACTTCGTCCCAGAAGGGGTACGTCCGACACTGGGTCGGCTTCACGGCGTGGACGCGGCAGCGCCCATCGCCGTCGAGCAGAGGGCATGCCCCGCCCGTCGGCACGTCGAACCGGAGCCGACCGTCCGGCTCGGCCACGCCGCCCAACGCGATCAGGCCGGCCGGGTCTGCCGAGCCGAGCAGCGCGTCTGCGATGCGAGGCACCTCGTCGATCGTCAGCCAGACCGTCCCCTCGCGGCGGCAGCACGCGCCGCACTCGGTGCACCTGAAAGGGAGCCCGCCGCCGTACCAGCGCGGACGCCTCACTCCCACTCGATCGTCGCCGGGGGCTTCGACGAGACGTCGTACACGACGCGATTGATCCGACGCACGGAGTTGATGATCCGGTCAGAGACCCGCCCAAGAAAGTCCATCGGGAGCGCGGCGCGATCAGCGGTCATCCCGTCTGTCGACGTCACGGCACGTAGCGCGCAGAGCCACTCGTACGTGCGCGCGTCGCCCATCACTCCGACGGTCTTCACCGGCACTAGGACGGCGAACGCCTGCCACACGGAGTCGTAGAGCCCCTCGTCACGCAGCGCCTGGATGAAGATCCGGTCGGCCTGGCGGAGCGCGTCGAGCCTCTCCTCGGTGATGTCCCCGATCACTCGGACGGCCAGCCCGGGCCCAGGGAACGGGTGCCGCGACACGAGGTCTTCGGGCAGGCCGAGGGCCCGACCGAGCGCGCGCACCTCGTCCTTGAAGAGCTCACGCAGGGGCTCGACGAGCGCGAACTTCATGTCTTCGGGCAGCCCGCCGACGTTGTGGTGCGACTTGATCGTGGCGCTTGGCCCGCGGATGCTGATGCTCTCGATCACGTCCGGGTACAGCGTCCCCTGAGCGAGGAATCTCGCCCCCTCGACGTCTCGTGACGCGTCCTCGAACACGCGAATGAACGTCGCGCCGATGCGCTTCCGCTTCTCCTCGGGGTCGTCGACGCCGGCGAGCTCGTCGAGGAACCGAGCTCGGGCATCGATCACGCGCAGCTCCAGATCGAAGTGCCCGCGGAAGGCCTCCTCGACCAGCTGCCGCTCGTTGGCGCGCAGGAGCCCGTTGTCGACGAAGATACAGACGACTTGGCTCGGGATCGCGTGGGCGAGCAGCGCGGCGACCACCGAGCTGTCGACGCCGCCGCTGAGGCCGCAGATCACGCGGCCGGAGCCGACTTGCGCGCGGATCGCCTCGGACGCCTCCTCGACGAAGTCGCCCATGTTCCAGTCGGGCTCGCAACCTGCGATGTCGAACACGAAGTTGCGCAGCATCGCGTCGCCCTTCTCCGTGTGCGCCACCTCGGGGTGAAACTGCACGCCGAAGATCGGCCGCGTGGCGTGCGCGATCGCCGCGAGGACGCCGTTCTCGGAGGTCGCGACTCCGCGGAAGCCAGCCGGGACCTCGGCAACGACGTCGCCGTGCGACATCCAAACAGACAGATCCGCGCCGGGCGGGAACCCCGCGAGGAGGCCCTCGGGGCGTTCGACGTCGATGCGCGTCCGGCCGTACTCACCGACGTGGCCCGCGCGCACCGGCGCACCGAAAGCGGCGCCGATCAGCTGCATCCCGTAGCAGATCCCGAGCACGGGGACTTCGAATTCGAGGATGCCCGACTGCAGGTCCGGAGCGCCCTCGACGTGGACCGACGACGGCCCCCCCGAAAGAACGATCGCTCGCGCCGGCGCATCGCCACCGCGGGCGGCGGCCAGGCGCGCGTCGTTGCACGGCCAGATCTCGCAGTAGACGTTCGCCTCGCGAATCCGCCTGGCGATCAGAAGCGTGAACTGGCTTCCGTAGTCGAGGATCAGGACACCGCGCCGCAGCCGCTCTGACATCTCACCCCAGTCGATCGAGTCCGGAGACGGCCTTGTAGTTCGGCGCCTCCTTGGTGACGTACACGTCGTGGACGTGGCTCTCGCGCAGCCCCGCCCCGGTGATCCGGATGAACTGCGCGCGCTCGCGCAGCTCGTCGATCGTCCGCGTCCCGCAGTAGCCCATCCCGGCGCGCAGGCCGCCGATGAGCTGAAACACGTTGTCCGTGAGCGGTCCGCGGTACGCGACCATGCCCTCGATGCCCTCCGGGACCAGCTTCCGCGCTTCGCGGACGCCGTCCTGGCCGTAGCGGTCGCCAGATCCCCCCTCGGACATCGCCCCGATCGAGCCCATACCCCGGTAGGTCTTGTACGACCGCCCCTGGTAGAGGACGACGTCTCCTGGGCTCTCGGCCGTCCCCGCGAAGAGGCTGCCGATCATCACGGAGCTCGCGCCGGCCGCGATCGCCTTCACCACGTCGCCGGAGTACTTGATCCCGCCGTCGGCGACGATCGGAACGCCGTGGGTCGACGCCACCGCCGCGCAGTCCTCGATCGCAGTGATCTGAGGAACCCCGACGCCGGCGACGACGCGCGTCGTGCAGATCGAACCCGGCCCAATCCCGACCTTCACGGCGTCTGCTCCGGCGCGGATCAGCGCGTCCGTGGCGTCGCCCGTCGCGACGTTGCCGGCGATGATCTCGATCCCGCCGTAGGTCGACTTGATCCACGAGATCGTCTCGAGGACCCGCTTCGAGTGCCCGTGCGCGGTGTCGACGACGATGACGTCGACGCCGGCTTTGACGAGCGCGTCGACTCGCTCGTCGCGGTCCGCGCCAGTCGACACCGCCGCGGCAACGACGAGGCGCTTGTACGCGTCGATCGTCGCATCCGGAAAGTTCTGACGCTTCTCGATGTCCTTGAACGTGATCAGCCCCTCGAGCTGCCCTGCCTCGTTCACCACCAGCAGCTTCTCGATCCTGTTCCGGTTGAGGATCTGCTTGGCGTCCTCGAGCGAGACGCCGACCGGCGCGGTGATCAGCTCCTGGGTCATCACGTCGGCGACGCGCTTGGTCAGATCGGTGTGAAAGCGAAGGTCGCGATTCGTCAGGATCCCAACCGGGCGACGGCCCTCGACCACCGGCACGCCGCTGATCTTGTGCTCAGTCATCAGCGCCACGGCCTTTGCGAGCGTGTCGTTGGGGCCGACCGTGAACGGGTCGACGACCATCCCGGACTCGCTCTTCTTCACCTTCCGGACTTCTGCGGCCTGCCGCTCCGGCGACATGTTCTTGTGCACGACGCCGATCCCGCCCGAGCGAGCCATGCAGATCGCGGTCTCTGCCTCGGTGACCGTGTCCATCGCCGCGGAGAGCAGCGGAATCCGGAGCCGAATGTTCCGGGTGAGCTGCGTCGACGTGTCGGCCTCGTGGGGCAGGAAGTCGCTGTAGGCCGGCACCATGAGGACGTCGTCGAACGTCAGGCTCTCGCGAAGGTTCTGCGTCTTCATCGTTGCTCCGGCCAAGGACTGGCGCGGCGGACTACCACGCGCCCGCCGCCCTCGCAATGCGCGCTCGCGCGACGGCGCCGGGCGAAATTCGCGGAGCCGACGTGCGCGGCCTACGGTGGCGCGCGTACACCCACCGCGAGAATCTTCCATGGCCCGTTCGCGTTCGCTCATCCTCGCCGCCACCCTCGCCGCAGCCCCCCTCGCCTTCGCGTGCGGCGGGGCCGTCCAGGGCGCCTCGCGGGGCGCGTTCGACCAGCACGCGCTCAACGGCCCGTGGTATGGCGCATACTACCGCCCTCTCCCGCCGGCGGGGACGCACGAGTCGCGAGAGATGGTGGGAGCGGCCGCCGACGCTAGCACGGCAGCCCGCGAGGAGCGCTCGCGGCAGCGTGCCGCCGCAGCAGCAGCCGCGAGCGCCGCGCCGGCTTCGGCTCAGGCCTCGACTCAGCCCACCCCCGCGCGCCGCGGCGGCGCCGACCCGCACTACGACCCCGTCGACGCCGCCGCGTACGTGCGCGATGTCTACGCGATCAATGACGTGCAGATCGGCGCCAGCGGCCCGATGACCATTGCGGAGCTGTACCGCTTCGTCCTCGAGAACGGCACGATCTACCACAACCCCCGGCCTGCGGTCGGCGATGTGGTCTTCTTCAACAACACCGTCGACACGAACGGTGACAGCCGTCCGAACGACTGGTTCACGCACGTCGGCGTCGTCGAACAGGTCGACGCCAACGGCACGATCAGCGTTCTCTCCTACTTCGACGACGGGGTTCAGCGAATCTCGATGAACCGCGAGCACGCGACCGAGGCGACGCTCGACGGACGCGAGGTCAACTCCGCCCTGCGTGCCCCGCGCCGCTCCGACCCCTCGGGCACCGAGCACCTCGCCGGCGCACTGTTCGCAGGCTTCGGGAGCCTGCTGGGGGACCGCGCTCAGGTCACCGTGCTGGACCGGTGGAGCCCGGCCAACTCGCCGTCGCTGCGCGCGGCGAACTGAGGCTCAGGCCTCGGCGTCGGGCCCGGCGGGCCCCGAGGCCGAAGCCGAAGCCGAAGCCGGCGCCGTCACTGGCGCCGCCGCGAACGCCGGGAAGTCCGCCATCGTCAACACCTCCGGCTGGCGGTCCTTCGTCACGGTGATCCGGTCGACCTGGTGCACGCGCCACCCGCGCTCGCTGCGAAGCAGGCACCACCTCTCGGCGTCGTAGTCGCGGCGCTCTCGAGCGCGGAGCCCGATCGCGTGGATGAGGTAGGCCTCGTCGTCGCTGTGGAACCGGATGCGCCGAAGGTCGCCCTGCTCCACCCCCAGCACGCGCCGGAGCTTGCGCTGACAGACGGTGGGGAAGTCCGCGGCCGGTCCGAACTCGGCGCGCGCCGCGCTACCGGGCGCCGTGAGCCCGTAGATGAACTCGTAGTCGCCGCGCTCCTTCGCCATCCACCACTCCTTCCAGACGCGGTAGACGATCGTGTCGCTCTTGATCCGCGCGCCGGGGTCGAGGTGGCGTGCGGATACGGACGCGGGCTTCGTGATCTGGGCGGGCTTCGCCTCGGGCGCAGGGCGCGGGCGCTTGACCTTGAGCTTGCTCATCGTTCCTCTGTTCTTCAGCGTCCGCGATACATCGCGCGCTTGCTGACTGGGCGTTGCGGGATCAGCTCCACCGGCGCGGGCTTCTCGAGGTGGAACTGGTACCACATCTCGGCCCAGCCCCTCATCTTCATGCCCTTCCCGTTCTGGAGCGCGAACAGGTTCTTCTGCGTCCGCTCGTCGGTGCCGACGTGCTGCATTGCGCGAACGAGCACGGCGATCGCGGCGTCACGGTCTTCGCGCTTGTGGTGGCACCAAGCGTAGATGTTCCAGAGCAGCGACTCCTTCTCGGAGTACTTCACCGCCTGCTCGAATGCCGCCACCATCTGCTCAGGCTGGCGCTGCTTGAAGTGAAGGACACCCAGCATCGCCTTCGCCACCCAGTTCCGGGGAGTCGAACGCTCGAGATAGGGCTGCGCGTCGACGAAGCGCTGGTCCAGAAAGTACAGCTGCCCGATCTGTCCCTCGATCTGTCCCGTGATGAAGGGGTGCCACCGCCTCCACTTCAGCGCCCCGACCAGCACCGCGATCGCGTCGTCGAACCGCGGCTTCGTCGGCTTCATCGGGTTCTTCGGCCGCAGGATCTCCTGCACGGCGGCCATGCGCTGCTCGATGTCGGTCATCACGCGGCGGCCGAGGTAGTACCAGGCGACCCCGCCCGCGATCAGGCCCGGGACGATGCCGTACGCCACCTTCCCGAACACGGCGCCGATGAGCGCCGTGACCGCCACGGCCGAGAGGAGCGACAGCGCGACGTTCAGCATTCGTCGGTCAGCAGGTCGGGAAGAGGTTCGACGTCGATGACGCCCAGCTCGCGATGCACGTGGCCGCGGGCGACGCCCTGGTATGAGTGCAGTGTGGTCTCGAAGCGCCCGAGCTGCGGGACGACCAGCGTCCCGCCCGGCCGGAGCAGCGACAGCAGCCACCGAGGCGACTGCGCAACCGCCGCGCACACGACGATGGCGTCGAACCGCTCCTCCGGCTCCGCGCCGCGTGTCGATGGCACCGCAGCGCGCAGAGTGACGCGATCGCGTGTCCGGATCCGACCTAGAGCGACCGCCGAGGCGTCTGCCAAGGCCGCGTTCCCCTCGACGGCGACGACGCGGCTGGCGAGCTCGGCCACGCACGCGGGCACGTAGCCCGTGCCTCCGCCGACAACGAGGGTCGCGCCCTCCAGCCGCGAACAGGCGTCGAGCAGCCGGGCCACCACAGCCGGACGGGGGCAACGGCGGCCAAAACCCACCGGCAGCGACCGATCGAGATACGCGACCATCTGATACTCGGGCGCCACGAACAGGTGCCTCGGCACCGTCGCGAGCGCGTCGAGGATCGAAGCCGCCGCAGACACACCGACCACATCTGGCGATACGCCCGCGGTCATGGGCCCGTTCGCGCTCACTGGGCGAGTCCGGGTGCGGGGAATGCCCGGGTGAACTCGATCACCTCGGCGCGTACGCTCGCGATCGCTGCCTCGTCGTCGATGGCGCCGACGACCCGATCGATCCATCCTGCGAGCACCGGCATCGAGTCCGCGCCTATCCCGCGGCTAGCCATCGCTGCGGTCCCGATGCGGATCCCGCTCGGGTCGAACGGCTTCCGTGGGTCGTAGGGGATCGAGTTGAAGTTGCAGACGATGCCTGCCCGATCGAGCGCCTTGCTGACCTGCTTCCCCGAGACACCGCGGGCGGTCACGTCGACGACCAGCATGTGGTTGTCGGTGCCGCCGGTGACGAGCCTGAAGCCGCGCGACGCCAGAGACTCGCCCAGCGCCCGCGCGCTGTCGACGACTCGCTGCGCGTATGCGGCAAAGTCCGACGTCGTCGCCTCGAGGGCCGCGACGGCGATGCCGGCCGTCGTGTTGTTGTGCGGACCGCCTTGCAGCCCGGGGAACACCGCACGGTCGATCTGCGCCGCGACGGCGGACTTGCAGAGGATCATCCCCCCGCGCGGGCCGCGCAGCGTCTTGTGCGTCGTCGACGTGACCACGTCGGCGAGCGGCACCGGCGAGGGGTGAAGGCCAGCGGCGACAAGCCCGGAGATGTGGGCGATGTCGGCCATGAAGTAAGCCCCGACCTCGTCGGCGACCTCGCGGAACACGGACCAGTCGACGACCCTCGGGTACGCCGTGATCCCGGCGATGATCAGCTTCGGACGATGCTCGCGCGCGAGCTGGCGGATCTCGTCGTAGTCGAGCAGCTCGGTGTCACGACGAACCGAGTACTGAACCGCCTTGTAGTGCCGGCCCGAGAAGTTCACCTGCCACCCGTGCGTCAGGTGCCCGCCGTGCGGCAGCCCGAGGCCCATGACGGTGTCGCCCGGCTCCAGCAGCGCAAAGTACACGGCCTGGTTCGCCGGCGAGCCCGAGTACGGCTGCACGTTGGCGTGCTCTGCGCCGAACAGTCGCTTGATCCGGTCGACGGCGAGCGCCTCGACCTGATCGATGACCTGCTGCCCCTCGTAGTAGCGCTTCCCCGGGTACCCCTCGCTGTACTTGTTCGCGAGCGGCGACCCGACGGCCTGCTGCACCGCGGCCGACGCGTAGTTCTCGGATGCGACCAGGCGGATGCACTCGTCCTGGCGCCGAACCTCCTGGTCGACGAGCGCGGCGATCTCGGGGTCGGCGAGTTTCAGCGGGTCCATGGTCCGTCCGGGCAGAGGCCTCGCGACGAGGCCCAGAGTGGCGCAGGCCGCCTAACACAGCGGCTCGGACGGGCGCAAGGTCGAGGAACGGGGCGCCCGCTAACGCGGTCGCCATGCGCCACGCGCGGGCCGTCCTCACGGGACCGTCCGTACGACGCGGAAGCCGAGGACGGCACCTCGCCCTCCCGGACCCGCGCCGCCGCGATCCGCCGAGCGTGCAGCCAGCGCGTCGCCGTCCCATCCGCTGCCGCGAGCGAGGCGGTCCGTGCCGTTGGCGGGCCCGAGGTAGTCTGAGCCACTGGACGGGTAGCCGGCGTACCAGTCCCAGACCCACTCCCATACATTGCCGCTAGCGTCTCGGAGTCCGTACGAGTTGGCGAGTCGGGTGCCGACTGCTCGCGTACGGCCGCCGGAGTTTCCGCTGTACCAGAGATAGCTGTTGCTGGCGGTCGCGCCCCAATAGAACGCGGAGGTCAGCGTCCCGGTAGCGACCGGGCCTCGCGCCGACCACTCCCACTCGCTCTCCGTGGGCAGCCGATACCCCGAACATGCGGGACCGCTCCAGCTCACTGCCAGCGCCGGGACGCCGTTCGTCCCGTCGCCGTCCGCCCAGTTCGACACCGTGTCGTCCCAGCCGAGCGGGGTGAATGTGTAACACGGACTCTCACCCGCCTGCTCGCTGAGCCAGTTGGTGTATGCGACGGCCGACCACCAATCGACGAGCTCTACCGGCGCCGAATCGTTTGCGTTCTCGGTCGACGCGCACGCGCCCCACACACAGCCGGGAGTCTGGAAGTAGGAGGGATTCACGCCCGACGTCGCGGCCTTCCACTGCCCCTGCGTCACCTCCGTCCTCGACGCGAAGTAGGCACGCGTGATGGTCGAACGCCACTGTGACTCGTCCCCCTCGCGACCGGTCTCCGACGTCGGCGACCCCTGCAGGAAACCGCCCGACCCGGTCGCCGGGACGTAGCGGAACTCCATCGCCCCGCCTCCGGCGGTCGCCAGCTCGCGTGGCGCGCAGCGGTGATTCGCGGGGTCGGCCGCGTCATCCGGGCAGAGACCGGACGCGCACTCGACGTCCGACGAGCAAGGCAGGCCGAGGCCGAGCGATGGGGTCTCGAACTCGCGGTCGACGCCGTATGCCGTCCCCGCCGCGTTCGTTGCGTACGCTCGCACGTGGTACCGCGTGTGTCCGAGCAGATCGCCCCGATTCTCCGTGAACGCCCCGACCGGCGCGCCGCCCGCCAAGACGGAGCACGCCCCGTCGGTAACGCTCGGATCCCCGTCGGTCCCCACGCAGAAGCCGCGCACGGTGGCCGCCGGCACGCCCGAGCTCGTCAAGGCGCCCTCCAGCAGCGCCCCCGTCGCTCGGATCGTCCCCGGGGCCACAGCGCTCGTCACAACGACGGGGAGGCGCTGACATCCCGATGAGTCGACCGTACAGGTCGAGGAGCAGCTCACAATGCCAGCGTCGAACCCCAGCCCCGCGCAGGTCGTGCCGTCCGGTACCGTGCGGTCGCACTCCTCCGCGCCGGTCACGGCGCCGTCGCCGCAGACGGCGTCGACCGTAGTGAAGGTCCGATCCGCGCCGTAACCCGTCCCCGCTGTGGTCGTCGCGTACGCCCGCACATGGTACGTCGTTGCCGCCGAGAGCCCGACCACGGCCTCGTCGAACGGGCCCACTGCAGTCGGCGGCCCGAGCGTGGAACAGACGACTCCGGTGTCGCCGACGCCGGGGTCGGCGGTGGGCCCCACACAGAAGCCGTGCTCGGTCGCCGCCGGACTCCCCAACATCGCGATCCTGCCGGCGAGGACGGCGGTGACCGCGCCGACCGTGGTCACCTCGACCTCCGAGGTCTCGACCTCCGGTATGGCCGTCGTCGACTCGGGTTCGCAGACGCCGCCGGACTCGACGAAACCGCCGAGGCAGTCGGCACAAGTCGCGTCGGCGGCGGTCGTCGCCTCGGCGCACGCGCGATGTTCGTCGCCGCAGGCGAGGTCTGCGCACGTCACGCGCGTTCCGCCGCACTCCGGGTCGCCAGGGTCGGGGAGACACTGGACGCCGCCATCGACGCACTGCCATGTCGCGCAGACTCCGCACGCCGTGTTCGGCTCGTGGCTCAGCGGCTCGCAGCCGAAGCACGCGTTGAACGCGGCGTCGCCGACGTCGCCTTCGCAGCCGAGGTCGTCGTCGCCCTCGCAGACGTACTCGCCCGAGCCGCACGCGCCACACGCGCCGCCGACGACGCCAGAGAGCGCCTCGCAGCCGCCGCACGCGTTGAAGGCGCGCGAGCCGCGGTCGCCCGCGCAGACGACGCTGTCGGGGTCGGCGCACGCGTACGTCCCCGAGCCGCAGGAACCGCACGGGCTTCCGGGCAAGCTGCGGAGCTCGATGTCTCCGCCGCAGTAGTTGCTCCCGGCGCCGAGGACGGTGCAGGCCGTCGTGTCGTCAGACACGCACGTTCTGACACCACCGCCGGCGCACTCCCGGCCCGGCTCGGCGGTCAGCGCGCCGCAGCCGCCGCACGCGTTGGGGATCCCGCCGTCGCAGAAGGCCGCTCCGCCGTCGCAGATCCACCGGCCCTGGAGGTCGCAGCCGCAGGGATCCCCGATCGCGCCAGCGAGCGCGTCGCAGCCGCCGCACGGGTTCGCCGCGGGACCGTCGCACCGTAGCGCGAGCGAGTCCGGGTCGCAGAGCAGCCGCCCCTCTCCGCACGCGGCCTCGCACGATTCTCCGGGGAGCGCGTCGAGGCCTTCGAACTCGAGCACGCCGGCCCCCCCGCACGCGTTCGTCGCCGACGGCGCTCGGCATGCCACCGCGTCGGCCGAGGTGCACTCCCAGCGTTGACCCACCGGGCCTTCGCACGGTGCGCCCGGCGGTCCGTCGAGCTCTCCGCAGCCTCCGCAGAGGTTGAGCGCAGCCGCCCCAGAACACTCGAGCTCGCCACCATCGCACTCCCAGACGCCGCCCCCACAGGGTCCGCACGCGGTGCCAGGGCTGGCCGGCAAGATGGCGCAGCCTCCGCAGACGTTCGTGGGAGCATCGTCGGCGCATCGAAGCGCATCCGGTGAGGCACAGATCAGCGTGCCGGTACACCCGCAGCGATCTCCGGGGGCGTGCTGCGCCCCGTTGTAGCGGAGGGCAGCGGCGCCACCGCATCCGTTCGCGGATCCGGAGGGGTGCATGTCCTCGTCGGGATCGACCTCTCCCCGCGGATCGCTGCCGGGATCGCCGCCGTCGACATCGCTGGCGTCCACCTCGCTCGCGTCGGCGTCGGCATCGGCGGTCAGCGCAGCATCGTCGGGTGACACGAGGTTGCATGCGCCTAGACACAGTGCCGTTAGAACAACAGCGAGCAGCGGTCGGGTCGGCATTTCGGCTCCCAGCTTCGGTTCTGTAGAGGCTACGCTCGTGCCCGGCCCCGCGCAATCCAGCGCGCCATCACGCACACCCTTGCGCACTTCCTCGCGTGACTTGCCTGGATCGCGCGGCCTCGCGATACTCGCAGCGATGAGACACACCGGTCACGCTCGCCTAGTCCTTCTCGCCCCGCTCCTCGGCGCGCTCGTCAGCGCGAGCGCCGGGTGCGCACTCACGTTCGACACGTCGCTGCCGGCGAGCGACGCTGCGCCGGGGGACGCCGCCGGCGCGGACGCAGCGGGCGCCGACGCGGAGAGCCTACCTAGCTGCGACGCCTACTGTCGGGCGTTCAACGACGCCTGCGGCTCCGACCCGACGAACGCGTTCCTGAGCCTGCGCGAGTGCGCGACGTTCTGTAACGATGACGCGCAGTGGGACCCGGGCAGCTTCGAAGACCGCGACGGCAACACCATTGGCTGCCGCATCTACCACGCGAACGCCGCGTCCGAGGGGAACGCCGCCCTGCACTGCGGACACGCCGGTGTCACCGGTGGGGACGTCTGCGGCTCGTGGTGTGTGAACTACTGCAGCCTCGTCGAAACGATCTGCGGCGACTCGATTCCGCCGCTGTACGACGACTTCGAGGACTGCCTCGATCGGTGCGATCACTTCGACGACGACGGGGCGATCGGCGACACGACCGGCGACACCGTTCAGTGCCGGCTGTACCACCTGCACGCCGCAACCGCCGACCGGCTGTCTGCCGCGATCCACTGCGCGCATGCCAGCGAGCGGTCGACGGCTACCACCTGCTCCGGCGATCCGCCGTAGCGCACCCGGCGCGGCGGGCGGCGAGTCCCCGGCCACCCCGCGGCCGTGTCCAGTTGTCCTTCCTCCACAGCGGCGCGCGCCGCGAAACCGAGTCGAGGTCTAGATGACGTTCGGTCCCCGCAGCGTGGTCCTCGGGCTGGTAGCGGTCTGCAGTTGGTCCGCCTGCGGCGACGGGGGTGCTCCCGCCCGCCCGGACGACGACGCCGTAGCTCTCGACGCCACCGGCGACGGAAACTCGGGCGACGCCCTCCCCGACGGCGACGACGACGGAACGGACGACGACGCCGACGGCGATAGCGGCCCCGACGGCGAAGGCGACGCGGACGCCGTCGACGCGCCGGCGCCC
>JACKDJ010000012.1 GCA_020633625.1 Myxococcales bacterium | reverse complement strand
TGGCCTGGGCCGGCGACCCAGCGCGTGCAGTGGCCGACCTGCTGCTCCGGTGGAGCACTCGGTGAGTTGGCCGCGAAACTAGCTTTGGGCGGGCGGCGCGGCGACTCGCGGGTGGCGCGGCTCGCGGAAAGTACCTTCGAGCGGGTGGCGCGGCGGGTCGCGGGCGGAAACTACCTCCGGGCGGGTGGCGTACCCCAGCGGCGAAACTGCCGGGAAACTACCCTCGGGCGGGTCGCGGGCGCGTGGCGTAGGAAACTACCCTCGGGGGGGGTGGGGCGGGTCGCGGGGATACCGCCGACATCAGCGACCCGGAGGACACTCCGGACGGCGGCGACGCCGACCCGGGCGACGGGGGCGCTGACGCGGTGGGCGACGCGGACGCGTGTGTGGATAACGGCTGCGGTGGGTGCGAGCCCCTGCCAACCCTCGGCGCGCCGTGCGGTCCGTGCCACGTCGACGAGCTGGTCTGCGACGGGGCCTCGGCCGTGGTCTGCGACGGCGACACCGCGTGCACCGGCGGCCCGCCGGCGGCGCCGACCGGCGTGACGGCCAGCGACGGCGACGACTCCGACGCGGTCACGGTCACCTGGTCCGGGTCTGTGGGGGCAACCGCATACCGCGTGTACCGCGACGGCGCGTTCGCCGGGCAGACCGAGGCGCTCGCCTACGACGACGACGGGGCGGCGACGCCGCCCGCGCCCGCGGCGGTCGACGACCTCGTGGCGACCGGCGGGATCACCGGCATCGGCCTGAGCTGGTCAGAGCCGCCTGTGGCGGACGGGGCGCCGTCTGCGTACACGGTGACCGCGGTCGGCCCGGGCGGCGAGAGCGTCGCGTCGGCGCCGAACACGGGGTTCCGGGGCGCGTCGCCGGTGGTGGGATACGAGGTGCGGCTCGACACGGGTTCGTGGGTGGAAGGCCCGTCGACGCCGGGCCTGCTGCTCGACGCGGGCTGGATTGCGCGGCCGGAGATCACGGGCGGTACGGCGTCGGCCTCGACCGACGACGCGGCGGGGGTCCGCCTGGCGGCGACGGGCTTCGGGGTGACGAGCGCGGAGGTGTCGGCCTCGGTGCGTGCGGTGAACGGGACGGGGGCGTCCGATCCGAGCGCGGCGGCCCGCGCGCAGTGGCAGGCCGGCACGCTGACCTACACGTGGTCCCGCGGGACGTCGGCGGACGGCCCGTTCGGCGCGCCGCGGCTCACGGGGGCGACGGCGACGGACACGACGGCGGTGGCGGGCACGACGTACTGGTACGAGCTCGCCGTGTCGGCCGAAGGGGCGGTTGGGGTCACGGCCGGCCCGGTATCCGGTCGCGTCCCGGTGCCGGCGCCGGGGTGCGGCGACGGCGTGTTGAGCGGGAGCGAGGAGTGCGACGGCGACGTGGGGCGCACGTCGTGCGCGACCGGTTCGTGCAACGCATCGTGCGCGTGCGTCCCGGTGCCGACCCCACCGTCGGGTTGGGCGTACATCCCGCCCGGCCCGTTCACGATGGGGTCGCCGGACGGCGAGGTCGGGTACCAGGGGTCGGACGAAGCGCAGCACGCGGTTACGCTGACGCGGGGGTTCCTGCTGCAGACGACAGAGGTGACGCGCTCGGCGTGGACGGCTGCTGGGGGCTCGCCGAGCGCGTTCTTTTTCGCGTCGGCTCCGAGCAACGCGCCGGCGGAGAACATCGACTGGTACGCGGCGCTGGCGTACGCGAACGCGGTGACGACGTCGCCGCTGACGGACTGTTACGCGTTCACGCCGAGCGGTTGCGCGAACGACTGGCAGGACGGGGACACGGACAACGACGGCGCGGAGTGTACGAGCGCGACGTGGGACCGGGCGTGCACGGGGTACCGCCTACCGACGGAGGCGGAGTGGGAGTACGCGGCGCGCGCCGGGACGACGACGGCGACGTACCGGGGGAACCTGCAGTCGCCCTACGGCCGCGACATGCAGCCGAACCTGGAGCCGATCGCGTGGTACGGCTACAACTCGGCGGTAACGTACGCCTACTGCTTAAACCTCAGCCGCTTGGGCGGTCCGAGCTGCGCCGGCACGGTCGCGGTGGGTACGCGGGCGCCGAACGCCTGGGGTCTGTACGACATGCTGGGCAACGTGTGGGAGTGGGTCTGGGACGGGTACGTGAGCAGCCTGTCGCCCGCGACGGACCCGACGGGTCCGGATGGCTCCGACCGGGTGTACCGCGGCGGCTCGTGGTACAGACACGCGGGCTACTGCCGTGCGGCGCACCGCCGAGGAAATGCGCCGTGGAACCGCTTCAACGACCTGGGCTTCCGCCTGTCCAGGTCTGTCCGTTGAGCACTTCGTCCCTTGTTCCCTTGGATGTCCGGATGCGTTGGAGACGCGCAGGGGGTAGCGTCGTGGCGGCGGTGAAGGCCGCTCCGGCGAAGCGACGCGGTAGCGGAGCCGCCGAGCGGCCGCGCCGCCGGCACGACGCGTCGGGTCGAGCACCCGCAGAGCGAGCGGAGCGAGCGATCGCGCCTTGAACCGGGGGTCGCCGGCGGCGCTTGCCAGCCCCTTCGCGCCGCTTCGCGGGGACCTCCGCGTCCCGCCTACGATCCCTCCCTTCCCCCGCCCGAAGGTAGTTTCCCGCCGGTTCCCTGCCCGAAGGTACTTTCCCCCGCCGGCCGGTTCCCCCGCCGGCCGGTTCCCCACCAAGTGCGCCGGACCGGGTCCAGGACGGCCGGAAAACGCTACGGTGTGCATATGCATGCCCAGAGCATACCGGGCGCCCTGCGCGTCACAAGCGTGGCCGTGGTTCGGGTGGAGCACACTGTGTCGCGGGTCACGCGCAGAGTTGCTGAGTGGTTGCGAAGCTGCAGCGACGCTCGGGTGCCAATCAGCGCTTGCCGCCGAAAGCTGGATCGTACCATCGAGCGTACCACTCGGACTGGCTGGCCGCCGTGATTGCGCCGCGGGGCGAGAACGCGGGGTACTTGTGCGTGGGGTCAAACCGCAGATGGAGCCATGGGACGGCGTGGCCGTGGGTGTTGCACCAGCAGGTCTGCCCCAGTTCGATCAGCTGGGATGCGAGCCGACCGACCGTGCTCCAGAGGTCGCGCTGCTCAGCCGCCGTCGCCGAACGCGAGTACTCGCCGAGGCACCCGTAGGCGCCTCGCCGGGCGGGCACGACCATCGTCGAGTCCCCGCCTAGGCTTGGGAACGTCGCCACGTTCTCGGTGGGGCCGAGGGCGTCCAACTGCTCCCTGAAGGCGCTGGGATCCGCTTTGGGGAACGACGCAGGGACGAGTACCGCGAAGAATGGCCGGTCGAAGGTCGACGGGTGGATCGGGACCGGCTTCCATTGGTAGTCGAAGTCGCGGCGCCAGGCCGCGATCCAGGCGTCGGAGAACGCGGGATCTGTGTACAGACGATGCGCTACCTCGGGCCATGCCGCAGGCGCACCACTCGCGTCCACGAAGCGGACGAGTGTTGCCGTGTGGTGCTGAACCGCGGCGCGGATTTCGTCAGCACGCAATGCGGCCTTTAGGGGCGCTGAGCTCACGTGCTCGAGGGCGGAAGTGGTCCTGTCGGGCATGTTGTCGCGAGGTGGCCCACCGCAGCGTACCACCCAGCGGGGGAAGAAGCTACCCGGCTACTCTGTCGAGCCAATCACACCGAACGTCCCAGAGATCGCCGTACGCGACGCCGCGCTCTACAGACGCCTCGCTGCCCTAGACGCAGTGCGAGGGGGTCGCGCCCGCGAACGACGTCTGGCTGAAGAGTGGTTTCGCGCGGCGTTCGGTCGGGCCGAGGAGGCGCTGGCCGAGTTCGGCGCCGGCGGCGCGTTGTCGCACCCCGAGCACTGGATGCGCCTCCTGCTGCTCCGTGACGCTGAGCGCGACCCGGTTGGCTCGGCCGATCGCGTGTGGCCGATGCTGGCGACGGGACAGCCGCTGAGCGAGCTCGACCTGCTGGCGCGCGCGGACCTCGAGCGTCGGACTCGTGGGCGAGCTGCTGCGCCCCGACTGGATGCAGACCCGTGCGCTCGTCGGGTTCGCGCGGCTGTTCTTCGAGGCCGAGCGGGTTCCCGATCCCGGTGGCTGGGACCCCGCCTGGGCGCGAACGGCCAGCCCGTCGATCCAGAAGTTTCTCGCGGCGGTGCTCGTCGACTTCGCGCTCGCCGACCCTGCGCTCGAAGACGTCGGTGTCTGCCGCGCGCACGCGGTCGCCGAGGAGGCGGGCCTGCACGCACAGTTCGAGGAGTGCCTGCAGACGCACGCCCGCAAGCCGAAGAAGCAGATCCGCGCGATGCTCTCCGACCGTGATTCCAAGCTCGCCGCCGCGGCCGAGCAGGAGGCGCGCGCGTGAGCGCCGAGCGGGGATTCTAGTTTCCCGCCGGTTCCCTGCCCGAAGGTACTTTCCCCGCCGGCCGGTTCCCCCGCCGGCCGGTTCCCCACCAAGTGCGCCGGACCGGGTCCAGGCCGGCCGGAAAACGCTACGGTGTGCATATGCATGCCCAGAGCATACCGGGCGCCCTGCGCGTCACAAGCGTGGCCGTGGTTCGGATGGAGCACACTGTCGCGGTCCACGCGCAGAGTTGCTGAGTGGTTGCGAAGCTGTAGCGACGCTCGGGTGCCGGTCAGCGCTCGCCGCCGGCCGGTTGCATCGCACCATCGGTCGTACCACTTGGACTGGCTGACCGCCGTGATTGCGCCGCGGGGCGAGAACGCGGCGAACTTGTGTGCCGAGCTCATTTGGCGAGTGCGACGACGGCTCGATGGTCTCGCGGGAGCCTCGCTTCGCTCGACGGCGAGGCGGGGGGAGCTCAGCGACGGCCGCGACAAATCGACGCGCGAGACCGCCGTCGCCGTGCCGATCGCGACGCACGTGCTCGATGAGCAGCGGGATGGCGGCTGGGCCGACACCTGACGCCCTAGGCCGCACCGACCGTGGATCCGTCCTGTCGCCCGACCCACCCTGGTTGGCACCGCGCGGCGAATTGGCTACCGTTGCTCATCGCCATCGAGGAGCACCGGCTGTGACACGCGTGGGCACACCCCCCCTTCCATTCCAGGAAGCCACGGCGGCGGACCTCTGTGTGCGCTTCCCGAAGGTCTGGGAGCGGGCGCAGGGCACGCCATCGAGCATGGCCGACGCCTCGGAGGAGATCCGGCTGCAGCTGCTGCGCTCGGCGCAACCGCTGCCCGACGACGGTGGCGGGGTGCTCGCCGACGCGCTCGCGCACGTCGTCACGGCGATGGAGTTCCCGTTCCCGGTGCGCCTGTACCAGGGCCGTAACGAAGGGGTTCTGAACGCGCGGCTGCTGTTCGAGCCGAGTGTCGCGCAGATCGCACTGATCGGGCCCGTCCAGGAGCGCCTTGCGCCTGCCCACCTCCGGGCGCTGCTCGCGCACGAGCTTGCCCACCACGTGTTGTGGAGTCTCGACGGCGGCCGGTACCTGGCCGCTGCGACCGCGCTGTCCATCCTGGCCGACGGCGGGCTCGGGCCGGCGATCGCGTCCGAGCGCCTGTACCAGCTGCACGCCGAGGTGTTCGCCGACCGCTGGTCAATCCAGGTCGCGGGGCTCGAGGCGACCGCCCAGCTGCTCATGCGGGCGATGACCGGCCTGGCCTCCGACCTCGATCTCGACGCGGCATTCGGTCGGGCCGAGGAGGCGCTGGCCGAGTTCGGCGCCGGCGGCGCGTTGTCGCACCCCGAGCACTGGATGCGCCTCCTGCTGCTCCGTGACGCTGAGCGCGACCCGGTTGGCTCGGCCGATCGCGTGTGGCCGATGCTGGCGACGGGACAGCCGCTGAGCGAGCTCGACCTGCTGGCGCGCGCGGACCTCGAGCGTCGGACACGCGGCCTCGTGGGCGAGCTGCTGCGCCCCGACTGGATGCAGACCCGTGCGCTCGTCGGGTTCGCGCGGCTGTTCTTCGAGGCCGAGCGGGTTCCCGATCCCGGTGGCTGGGACCCCGCCTGGGCGCGAACGGCCAGCCCGTCGATCCAGGAGTTTCTCGCGGCGGTGCTCGTCGACTTCGCGCTCGCCGATCCTGCGCTCGAAGACGTCGGTGTCTGCCGCGCGCACGCGGTCGCCGAGGAGGCGGGCCTGCACACACAGTTCGAGGAGTGCCTGCAGACGCACGCGCGCAAGCCGAAGAAGCAGATCCGCGCGATGCTCTCCGACCGTGATTCCAAGCTCGCCGCCGCGGCCGAGCAGGAGGCGCGCGCGTGAGCGCCGAGCGGGGATTCCTGGATGCGCTGAGGGCGGGTGGCCCCGGCGTCGGGTGGTCGAACGATGCGCTCGTGAAGGGCGTGCTGCCGCTGTTGGAGCAGGTGCACGCGCTCCACGAGCGGGGCCTCGTGGCGCCCCTCGACGGCGTGGGCCGCGTGTACGAGACGAACGGTCGGTTGTGGGTTCGCGAGGCGGACGCCGAGGCGCCGGTTCGCGACGCCGCCCGGGTCCGGGCCTTGACCTGGGGGTCCGGCGATGGCGTAGAGGTCGTTGGCGCTGGCGAGCGGCACGTCGACGCGCGCGGGGCGGACGACCTAGTCAACGTTCGCACCGGCGACGAACCCATCAGCCGGCCGATGTACGTCTCGGGGTACAGCTCGTGGGAGCTCGAGGTCGGAGTCCACGACGAGCTTACCGACGTGTTCATGGTCGGCCTAATGCTCGCGAGCTTGGCGACCGGGCGCGATCTGACCGTTCACGACGACCTTCGTGCGTTCGTCGAGCACCGGCACGCGCTGACGCGCCTGGCCAAGACGCTGCACCCGGTGATCGCCCGGGCGATCGTCCGCATGACCGAGCTGGACCGTCACCGCCGCGTGCAGGAGCTGCCGACGCTCATCGCCCGACTGCGCGACTACCGCGAGGTGGGGCTGCAGGCGGACGCGGACCTGGACTTCGACCGGATCCCCGGGTTCAAGACCGCCGACCTGTCGTCGCGCCGGCGCCTGATCCAGGACACCCTGCGGTCGCGACTCTTCGACCTGTCGCGCCGCAACCGGATGATCTGGTTCAAGCCGACGCGGCAGAGCGTCGACCTGACGATCGCGTCGATTCCGCTGCGCATGGTGGTGGAGTCGATCAACGCGCGCGACCTGTTCCTCTGGGACTCCGGCGTCGGGGAGACGCTTGTCGGGAATGCCCCGGTTGGCTCGATCGCTACCTGCGCTTCGAAGAGCACCCGTGGGTTCCAGGCGCGCTGGAGATGGTACGCTCGGAAGAACGTCGGAACCGGGCGGAGTTCGGCTTCGCCCAGCTTCGCCTGGTCATCGCGTTCCTGCACTGGCACGACCTCAAGGAGGCCGCGGACGAGCGGATCCGGTCGCCGCTCGTCCTCCTCCCGGTCTCGCTGACGCTGGAAAAGGGCGTCCGGGACACGTACGAGCTGCGGGCGACGACGACGGTCGCCGAGGTCAACCCGGTGCTGCGGCAGATGCTCGCCGAGCGGTACCGGCTGAAGCTGCCTGAGGCGATCGACCTCGCCGAGGTGGATCTCGAGCGCTTCCACGCCGCGATCGCCGCCGAGATCGAGCGCTCGGAGCCCGGCGTCACGCTCCACCTGAGGACGCGGCCGCAGATCCAGTTGATGCGGGAGACCGCCCGGCGCCGCACCGACGTGTGGCGCCGACGGAGCCAAGCGACCGGTCGCGGGCTTCGGAGCCACCTCGGCGTCGACTTCTCCTACGCCCGCACCAACTACGCTCCGCTCGGCCTGCAGCTCTACCGGCAGTTCGTGAGCCCGCCCGACGCGTTCTGGGAGCGGCACCTGGAGACGGCGGACGCCGCGCCCCACGCGCCGAGTCCACCGACCGTGCCGACCACGGGCGACCTGGAGCTCGACGAGGGCGAGACCGAGGACAAGACCGCCGACACGACACAACGCCAAGTGTATGACTACGTCGAGGCCGCCGCCGGCCCGTACGACTGGGCCGTCGACCTGACCCACGCCACGCTGGGCAACTTCGACTACCGGAAGATGTCGCTGGTGCGGGACTACGACCGAATGATGTCTGGAGGCGACACGGCCGGTCACCCGGCGTTCGACGCACTCTTCGCCGAGGAGGCGCAGTCAACCGCCCGTCCGCCCGACGCGCCGGAGTGGCTGGAGAGCGCGCTCGTCGTCCCCGCCGACCCGTCCCAGGCCGCGGCGATCGCGTGGGCCCGGCAGGGCCAGAGCTTCATTATCCAAGGGCCCCCCGGCACCGGGAAGTCGCAGACGATCACCAACCTGATCGCCGACTTCGTCGCCCGCGGAAAGCGCGTGCTGTTCGTCTGCCAGAAGCGCGCGGCGCTCGACGTGGTCCACCATCGGCTCCAGCAGTCCGGACTGGACGAGCTGGCCGTGCTCATCCACGACACCCAGGACGACAAGCGGGAGTTCATCGCGGAGCTGCGTGAGACGTACCGCGACTGGGCCTCGCGAATGCCGGACGACTGGTTCGAACGCCGACTTGCCGACGAGACGGCGCGCCTCCGGGAGGCCACCGCCGGCCTCGAGCGCATTCGAGCGCAGATGCTGGCTCCCGCCGCCGGATCCGACGCGTCGCTCCTCGAGACCGCGCTGAAGCGACTCGAGCTCGGCGCTCCCCCGCCGCTGGACGAGGCGACGGTGGAGTCGCTGCCCACGCCGGCCGCCTGGGAGGCGCACCGCGCCGGCGTGCTGTCGTTGGCGCGGGCCCAGCGGGAGCACGGCATCGACGGCACCCGTCGGTGCGGGCGGCTGGCTGGACCTCCACCCCGACATCGTGCGTTCGGACAGACCGGTCCAGGCGCTTCGTGTTGCGGTCGAGCGGTTCGAGGCCCGACGCGGAGCGCTCGATCGCGCGACCGCCCTGTTGGGTGGCCACGCGACACAGGATGCGGTGGTGGACGCGGTCGCGTTCGTCGAGCGGGCACGCCCCGTCCTGCCAGCGCACGCCGCGCTGCTCGATCCCGGGTCGCGCGAGGCCGCGGAACTTCGGCGCGCGGTCGCCGACGTCCGTAGCGCCGAGCGCGCGCTCGAGACGGCAAGGAGCGAGGCGGGACGATGGATGACCGCGCTGGCGCCGGCGGACACGCGCGCCGCGCTCGGCCTCGCGAGGCGCTTCGCGCGCGTGTTCATCGTGTTCTGCTGGTTCTACCCCTCGTGGTGGCGGCTCCGCGCGGTGCTGCGCCGGAGCTACGACTTCGCCGCACACGACGTGCCACCGGCGTGGGACGACCTGCTGGAGCGGCTGCAGCGGACCCACGAGGCGGCCGCCACGCTCGCGGAGGTCGGTCGCGCCGCAGCGGAGGCCGTCGGCGTCGCCAGCGCGGGGGGCGACGGCTCAGTGACCGACCTCGCGCGCGAGACCGAGGCCATCCGGGCCGAGTCTCGGGGCCCGGTGCGCGAGCAGCTCGTCCGCTCGTGGATCGCTGACCGGGACGCCGCGGCAGCTTGGGTCGACGTCGCCGACCACATCGCCGGCGCCCGACTGGCGGCCGACGCCATCCTGGAGCCGGACCCCGCGCGCCGACTGGACGCCGTCGCTGCGACCATCACCGAGCTGGCGCAACGCGGAGACCTGCTCCCCGAGCTGCTCCCGCCGCTGCGGACCCTCGCCGGCGCGCCACCGACGTTCCGCGCTTCGCTGCGTCGGCTGCCCCTGCGCGCGACGGAGCTCGACGCTGCCGTCGCCGAGGCCGCCATCCACCGGACGCTCCGCGAGAACCCCGACCTGAGGCACTTCGACGCCAAGGCGCTCGGCGACGCACAGACCGCGCTCGCGCACCTCGACTCGCACGTCCGCACCCTGCGCGGCCACACGATCCGGCACCGCGTCATGGCCCGCTTCCGCGACGGGCTCGCCCTGTGCGCCCGACCGGTCGGCGACCTGACGCCCCAGCAGCGGGCGACCCGCGAGACCATCAACAACGGGCGGCGCGTCCTCGAGCGCGAGTTCGAGAAGGTCATGCGGCACAAGTCGATCCGCGAGCTCACCGAGGGGGACACCGGCACCGTGGTCTACGAGCTCAAGCCCATCTGGCTCATGAGCCCCCTGTCAATCTCCGACACGATCCCGCTCGGCGAGGAGCGGTTCGACGTCGTGATCTTCGATGAAGCGAGCCAGATCCCGCTCGAAGAGGCAGTGCCGGCGGTCATGCGCGCGCCGCAGATGATTGTCGTCGGCGACGAGATGCAGCTGCCACCCACCGCGTTCTTCTCGTCGTCGCGATCGTCGGGAGAGCCAGACGACGATGTCGACCTCGACTACGATCTCGACGCAGACAGCTTCCTGACCCACTCGGCACGCGTGCTGCCGACGACGATGCTTGGGTGGCACTACCGCAGTCGGCACGAAGCGCTGATCCGGTTCAGCAACGCGGCGTTCTACCACGGGCAACTCCGGACGATTCCGGACCGACTGCTGCCGGCCGAACGCGAGCCGATCGTCGTGCGGTCGGCCGACGAAGGAGTCGAAAACGCACGCCACATCCTCGAACGACCCGTCAGCCACCATCGCCTGGAGCGGTCGCCGTACGAGGGGCGCACCAACGCGGGCGAGGCAGCCTACGTCGCGCAGCTCGTCCGCGGGCTCCTGGCGAGCGGGGCTGGTCACTCCATCGGCATCGTCGCGTTCTCCGAGGCGCAGCAGGGGGTGATCGAGCAGGCGCTCACCGACGCCGCGAGCGCCGATCCCGTCTTCGCCCGCGCCCTGGCGGCGGAGCGGGAGCGCGAGGAGGACGACCAGTTCGTCGGGCTGTTCGTGAAGAACCTGGAGAACGTCCAGGGCGACGAGCGCGACGTGATCATCCTGTCCATCTGCTACGGGCCGGGCTCGCTCGAGTCGATGCGGATGAACTTCGGCCCCATCAACAAAGGCGGGGGCGAGAAGCGGCTCAATGTGGTCTTCTCCCGCGCGCGGAAGCGCATGGCGGTCGTCGCGAGCATCACCCACGACGCGATCACCAACCGGTACAACGATGGCGCGATGTGCTTCCGCCGCTACCTGGAGTACTCCGAAGCCGCTTCGATCGGAGACTCGGTGACGGCCGACACTGTGATCGGCGCGCTTGGCCGAGCGACCCGGACAGGGGAGGTCGAGCGCCGCTCGATCGTGTGTGAGCAGCTCGCGGACGTGCTCGAGTCCGAAGGTCTCGTGGTCATGCGCGACTACGGCGCGTCCGGGCTCCGGGCCGACCTCGCTGTCGCAAGGGACACCGACACCGAGCTCCGCGTCGCCGTCCTCGTCGACCGCCCAGAGAGCATAGCGGTGCCGGACGTGCTCGAGGTCCAGCACGTGCGTCCGTCGGTGCTGCGGGCGTTCGGCTGGACGGTGGTGCGCGTGTTGACGCTGGACTGGCTCCGCGACCCGTCTGGCTGCGTCGCTGCCGTGCGTCGCGCGCTGACCGAGCCGGAGGCGTTCGCGGTGCCGCCCTCCCCGCCGCTGGAGCTCCCCGACGTCATCGCGGCCCACGACCCGTCGGACACACGCGCAGTCGTAGCGGCAGCGGTCACGGGGAGCCCTGGCGTGGCGACGCTTCGAGGTGCGACGATCGTGTTCACCGGTACGCTCGACGCCCTGACGCGAGACGAGGCGGAGCTGCGCGCAGAGGCGGCCGGCGCCCGAGTCGCCCGGTCGGTCACGCGCATGACGACGCTGGTCGTGGCGGGCGCGCGCCCGGGAGCCAAGTTCGAGCAGGCGCAGAAGATGGGCATCCCGATTGTCGACGAGGCGGGTTTTGTTGGGCTGGCGGTAGCCTTGGAGGCGGCCGTCCCGGAGGCGACGGCGGACGCCGGCGAGTTCCGAGGGGGTGAGCCCCCCGTATCGCCCTCCTCCATCACGAAGACGATTGGTGACCACGACACCTGATCGCAGGACACGAGCGTGCGTGTGTGGCACGGGTCCCGGACGCGAGCAGCGAACTACCTGCGGCGGGTGGTTCCGGGAACTGATTCGGACGCGTGACTCGGCATCGCTGGCACCGAGCGCGTCACAAACGCGGCGGACGCCTCGAATGTGCGGTTGACATCGATGTCGTGTTTCGGCACGTACTGGTGGCACGGCATCAAACAGTTCAGCCCGCCGAGGTGGTCACCATGAGGGTACTTTTCTTTTCGGTCGTCGTCGCCGGGTTGGCCTTGTGCTCAGCTGCTTGTGGCGGCACGCTGACGACTACGACCGATGAGGTGTCGCTGGGCGGCACGGCCGACGTTGGGGCCACCCCCGCGCATGCTTCGCGCGCTCGAGAGATCGGACCGGGGGAGCTCCTGCTCGACACCGTGGGTGGCGGCGAGGAGGTCGACTATGCCTCGTTGCGCGCGCGCTATATGTCGTCGGCGGACTTCGCCCCCTACGGTCCCGCGGTCACCGCGCGGTTGATGGACGCCCGCGCGCAGACTTTCGCTACACCCGCGGCCGCCCTCGACGAGCTTCTCGCCATTGGCGACATCGCGTACGCGGATGTGTGCGTCTGGTTTACGGCATACGCGGCCGCAGTCGACGCGAGCGACGACCGGGCGGAGGCGATGGGCGAGATTGTACAGGGTCTGCTCGCCGCGATGTTCAGCGACGGCCGTGACGCCTTGACCCCCGAGACCGCCGTAGTCGTCGTCTCGATCGGCGAGGAGTACACAGTGTTAGGTTTGAGTCGGCTCAACTCCGTTCGGCAGTCTCTCGTGTACGACGAGGCCGGGAATGCATACGACGCGCTCGAGACGGTGGCAGAGGAGGGATCCCCTGGCCCGCTTGTCTGGTTCGACGTCACGGCGATGCTTGCTTCCGCTGAGGAGTAGGGCGCCGGCCGCTTTCTGTGGGTCGCCCCGCCATGTGTCAGGGCTGCCTGCGCCGATTTGGGAGAGTTCGAGAGCGCCGACCGTGCTCCCGCCCGATGCGTGAGCATGTACTGTTGGAACAGTGCCTTGGCGAAGAGCCCGCGACCACTGCCCCCAATTGGCCTGGGCCGGCGACCCAGGGCGTGCGGTGACCGACCGGCTGTGCCGGTGGCGTACGCGGTGAGTTGGCCGCGGAAACTACCCTCGGGAGGGTGACGGCGCAGGCGGTGAGGGAGGTGACGGCGCAGGCGGTGCGTTGGCCGCGGAAACTACCTTCGGGCGGGTGGCGCGGCGAGAGAGCGGGCTGTGGAGGGACACAACTGGGCCGTCGTGAAGCCGTGGCGAGAGTGTGGGTCTCCGCGGAGCGCGAGATGGCACGGGGGTCTCGATGCTGGTGCTGGTGGATGGGTTCCAATGGGAGGATCAAACGACAGCCCGCCTACTCGGGAACCGGCCGAAGAGTTACCTCGGGGCCACCGTCTGCACGATCGATGATGAACCATGTCTTTGCCTGTCCGCCGACAAACTTCGTCAGCAAGTAGTTCGCGGTAGCGCCGATTCCGACACCGAGTCCGAACGGAAGTGCCTTCTCCAGCGCCTTCCGCGTGAAAACGATGCCGAGACGGCGGAATATCGCCTTGATGGTCTGCAACGCTGCGCCCCTCAGGTACTGGCGAAGCAGCCGGACGCCAGCCTTGCCCGCGAAACCCTTGAGAGCCTCACCACCTACCTTCTCCAGTGTCCCGGTCCCCGCGATGAGGAGCGTCAAGCGCTGAGCGTCGGTGTTCGTCAGATCGTACCCATATCCCGAGGCGAGGCACATGCACATGTCGACCTGCAACTTCATTGACACGGCCGCATCGGCTGTCGCACCGCCGACGGCCGCGATGACGGTTCCGAGTCCGGGAACAACGGCCGTCAGCCCAGTAGCTCCGCCGACCCCGGCTGCCCAACGCGCGTACCGCCGAATAACTGCGTCTGCGGTGAAGTCCTGGATGTCATCTTCGGTCGCGCGCGGGTACTTCTTGCGAAACTGAGCCGCGTAGCGGTCTGCGATCGCGGTGGCTTCTTGGGGGGAGATGGCGATCCTCTGGACAGCTTGGAGAAGCAACTCTCCGCTGATCTCTCCGTCACTCATTGGGGACCCTCATTGTGGCGCGGCTTCCAGTTCTCAGATTTGATCCTTCGCCAGAGACACCTCTGGCGCGGATCACAACAGAATGACTCCCACGCAACTCGACGGCAGTCCGCCGTCGATGGTGAAGCAGCCGTTGTCGAGGTCTTGCAGGCACGATTGGTAGCCGGAGGACGTGTCTCTCGCAAGGTCACAGTCGAGGTCGGCGTCCAGAACGTCTGTGCAATCAGTGTACTCGGAGGCGGCGAGTGCTTCGCAGTCGACCCACATGTGGCAGACCGCCTCGGAAAGATTCCGACACTGGAGCGCAGCGGCGCCTGCAGGTGGGGACGTGTACGGATATCCGCTCCCATAGCCGCCGCCGCCGGAGTCGTCGCCACACGCTACGGACAATACGGCCACACCGAGTCCGATGACTGCAAGTGCACCGCTGCGTCGGACGGACGTGCCTGTGCTTCTTCCCATTGGCTCCCTACGACGATGCCCCTTGGGGCTCCAAGTCCACGGCGCTCAGAGTGAGCCCAGGCAACGTACTACCACGCGGGCTAGCACGTCGTCCAGAGTGGCGAAGTTGCTTCCGCTTGCGTCGGCTGCGCGAATCGCTCGCGATCGAGCCGCCCCCGAGAATCTGGTGGGCCGGAGTACGGTCGACACGCGTCCGCACTCGACCATCGCATGTACAGCGACGTAGATGGGGGAAGCCTAGTCAGGATGGGCATCGATGCGCCCCTCCAAGTGCTCGTGAACTCGACGTCCTCAGCCTCTCCGATCGGCTCGCGGGTGTCAACTCGCCTCTTCGGCGCTCGGTCGTCCGATTCATAGGCCGCTACACTTCTCGGGTGTTCACCCGCAGACCCTGGGTGCGAGCGACGCCAGAATCCGGAAGGCCGCAAAGCCCCCAAGCACGGGTGCCAGCCTCTCGAGCCTCACGCGTGTCCCTCCGTGTCCGCCGCGCGGGCTACCACGCTTGGCTCGCCTCGAGGCCCGCCGTAGGGCGGAGACGGACGCTACGCTCCAGCAGAGCTACGCCATCGTTCTCGGGCCGCTGGCTGAGTTGGACTCGCTTGTGCTACGCGTGTGAACGAGCAGGGTGGCACGGCGACCGGCGGCGAGAGGAACGACGATGAGCAAGGGTAGTTCGGTGAAGCTGGCGACAACCGATGGCGGGACGGCGCACGTCGCGTGCGATGACCCGCTGTTCCGACTGATCTTCGCGCGCCGCGCCAACCCGGTCGCGATCACACACAAGGGGCTCGGCTTCTACGAGAACAAGCGGCCGGAGGGGCCATCAACCGGGCTTCGACCCTCGAAGGTCCAGGTCGACGTCGAGAAAGCGACCCTGATCTACTCGACGTTCAAGAGGAGCGGACGTCCCGACGACTATCACAGCTTCCTCTGGACCGTCTGCGAGGATGGGGAGGTCAACGGGGTCGGGGAGTTCGAGAGGGTCGCTAGCGACCACCCTCATCACTGGGGCGAGATCCGAAACACGCATCCCCAGCGTGAGTCCTTTCACACCGTCCGGCGCTCCGCGAAGTCCACGGCGACGATCTGCCAGGACGTCGTTCCGAACGCGGAGATGAGCGGTCGAACCTACACGATCACGATCTCCGGCCTGCGACTGATCATCGATGGCAAGGAGGCACTGTCGGAGCACACTCGCGGCGACGTGGGACCCAACTCCTAGGCTCACGCAGGTGGCTGAGGGCCCGGCGTTGATCGCGCTCGCGCGTGGGCCGAGGCCCCGCTTCGCTCACGTGCGAACTCTACCGTGACCGATCAGCGACGCCTGGGTCGTCAGCTCGCGCCGATGCCGCTACTCTGGTGCGGGGGGCGCTCGTCCCGGCGCAGCCTCTTGGACGGCTCGCTTGTAGGCGGCTGGGGTGAGTTCGGAGGCGGGGAGTCGATAGACGTCTTTGTGCGTGCCGAGCCGCTCGAACGCCCATGCGAGGTACGCGGCGGTGTGGACGTTCTGGAGTCGGCAGGTCGCGGCGATGCCGAAGATCGTCGCGGCCCGGTGCGCGCCCTCGGTGCTGCCGGCGAAGAGGACGTTTAGGCGGAGCTTCGCCCAGTTCTGGAACTCGCGCTCCATGGCGGAGTTGTCGATCGGAAGCGCGGGGTCGTCGATGAAGCGGAAGAGGGCATCCCGGTGGTTCCGGTAGTATCGCACGGCCTTCGCGAGCGGGTCGGTGGGGAGGAGCGTCGGCTCGACTGCGTCCATCCAGCCGAGGAAGTCCTTCTTGAGGGGCCCCATGTGTGTTTGGCGCCACACGCGGAGCTCGTCGCCGGCAAGTTTCCGCTCCTTCGCGGCGGCCTCGGCGACGTACATCGCGGTCAGGAACTGCCCCCCTTCCGAGGCGAGCAGCGGTTGCGCCCCCTCGGCGCCTTCAAACTTCCGAAACCCGTGCGCATTGCAGCCGCCCTCGATGACGTTGCCGCTCGTGAAGACCGCGTTGGACCGGCTCTCGGCGTCGGCGACGAGGCGGCCTTCGTAGTTGAGGAGCTTGGACTGGAGTCGGTCGCCGTCCTTGGCGGCCTCGTACTGGAAGACCGCGACGCCGTTGTAGAGAAAGCCCTCGATGTACCCGTCGTAGGCCCGCTCCAAGCCAGGGACGAGCACCTTGATTCCGGTGAGGTCGGTGTGCATCGCGCCGCCGGCCTTGAGCTGCTTCCAGTGCTCGCCGTCGATGCGGTCGAGCAGGTCCGCGCCTCGCTCGACGAGGCTCACGAGCGTGCTCATCGCAAGGGTGACGCCGCGGCGCGCCAGGTCGCGACGAAGGCGGTCGAGCGGTACGAGCTGGTCGAACTTCTGGTGAAGCACCCAGGCCAGGAACTCGCCGGTCACCTTGGACCGCTCATACGGCGCAGGCAGCGAGCGCGCCGTCGTCCGCACGTTGCAGTCGCGGCACACGCAGACTTGGCGACGGACCACGCGTCGAACAATCTGCTGCATGACGGCGTGGAGCTTCTCCTCTACCTCAAATCCGCGCTGGTCGAGCCGTGTGCTGCCGCAGCTCGCGCAGACCGATACGCCCAGTTTGTGCGTCTCGGCCGTCAGGGAGGCGGGGAGCCGCTGTCGGCCCGTCGAGCCGCGCTTCTTCGGAGTCTTGGCAGGCTTCGGCGGAATCTCGGGTGGCCGCGGGCGCGCCAGGAAGGCCGCGCGGACCGCGTCCGACTGCGACGCGTCGTCGACCGACGGGCGTGGAGCCTCGGCCGGGTCCGCTGGTGGCGACGAGACCACGGGCGGGTCCCTTCGACGGCCCTGTCCGCGGCGCGCCGCCGGCAGCAGCTCAGCCACGCGGTCCGTCAGGCGCGCGATCTCCGCGTGCAGCCTCCTCAGCTCCGCGGCGAACTCCGCTGTCGTTGCCTCCATCGTATGGAGCAGACGAGCGTTTTCCGCTTCGAGGGTGGCAATCCGGCTGGCGCTCGACGTGTCCATCGAGCACTGTAGATCACGCTCCTTCGGCGATGTCGATCGTCTCGATCGTCGACCGCGTCCCGCCCGCCCGCCGGTACCATCGCTTCCGCGGCGTCGTGAAGTCGAAGCCAGCCAGCAGCGACGCGAGCACAGCCGGGCTGACCGAGACGCGCGCCACCCCCTCGACGAGCTCCGGCCACTGGAACGAGCCCCGCTCGAGTCGCTTGCTCAGGATGCACCAGCCCGAACCGTCGAACCACAGCGCCCGGACGATCCGCCGGCGTTTGTTTGTGAAGACGTACAGGTGACCGTCCACGGGGTCCAGGCCCAGACCGCGCGCCGATCCGGCGAGCGCGTCGAACGAGCCCCGCATGTCGACCGGTTGCACCGCGAGGAACACCCGCACGCTCGGAGGCGGACTCAGCACTGCGAGAGCGCGGCCACCAGCGCTTTCAAAGTCTCCGGCCGGAAGTCGTCCCCGACCTCGAGCACCCACCGCCCAACATGAACTCGATACGCTGGATCCGTCGCCGCGGACCGCGAATCCGAGACCACCTCGACGAACCGACGAGGCGGCGAAGAGGCGCCCGTGTCACGCTTCCGCGACAGATTGACCGACCACAGGTGCAGCGACCGCGCGTCCCAGCCACCCTGTGCTGCCCACGCGGCCTTCGGAAGCCCACTCGCCGCCGCCTGTGCCAGACAGCGTCGCGCCGTCGCCTCGTCCTCGATCTTCCGTCCTGCCATCGTCTCCTCGCTGAGATGGGTGCCCAAGCGAGGATCGCGCCAAAGACCACGAAGTCACCCCAGGCTTCGCTGATGGGTCACACTCTACCAGTCCCGCGATAAACCCCGGCGCCGGCCGACCGGGCGTGAGCATCACCGCCCCGCAACGATGCTCGCTCCAGTACGACGGCTCGAACCAGGCCTCCGAGCCGGTGGCTACCGCTGGCGACAGCAACCATACGCCCAGCGGGGCGCCGCCGAAGTCCTCGTCCCGTAGGGCATCCCGGTAGACGTGGACCGAGGTGAACGCGTCGGCCAGGGCCCGATGGCTCACACGGTACTTGGCGTCGAGCGCGAGCCAGCCGGCGTCCTGCCCGTTTGACCACGTGACGACGATGTCCGGCCGCCGCTGGCCAGACAGCGACCAGCGGCGCGACTCGTGTTTGACTCTCTCGGTGTAGCCCTGGAACGTCGGGTTGAACTCGATGTTCAGCGACTCGTTTCCGCGCCGCGCCGCGAACTGGGCTCCGGCTCCGGTGCCCGTCAGTCCCAGGAGATTCTGCAGGCCCTTGCTCGTCCAGCTCCACTCTGCGGCGCCGTGAGCCGTCTGCGCCCCGAGCGAGCGGCGGATCGCGCGATAGACCGACAGGAAGCACCAAAGCTCGTAGAGCTCGTATGTCGGCTTCAGCCCGACCGGACGCGCCGCGTCGATGGAGAAGCGCGGCGCCATGAACGGCCGCAGAAGACCCGCGAGCCGTGCGTACCGAGGGTCATCCGTCATCACCAGCAGCGCCGCGTCCGAAGAAGGCGCCGGTGAGAGGTCTCGGAGGAACGTGCGCCGCACCACGCCCGCGAGCGCCTCGGCGGCCGCCGCGCAACGGTCGGCGCGCTCCGCGGCCCACGTCGATGTCTTCTCGTCGCTCCTTCGCAGGAGACTGGCGACGCTCCACAGCAGGCGGGCGGCGCGCCCCGTCGCCCACCGAAGCCACCGGTTCGCCGGGTGGTCAAAGAGGTCGACCGAACGCCGGACGGGGACCGCTGGCTCTGCGCCCTCGGCAGCGTCGATCAGCCAAGGCTTCGTCCAAGGGATCACCTTGGGATGCCGACTCAGCCACACGGTGGTCTCCGCGTCGATCCTTGGGGCCCTGCTCATGAGAGCCTCCTCGAGCCGCGTGGCTTCCAGCCGTCTCGGAGACGCGTGGACGCCTTCGATCGCCGAAACGATCTCTGGGACGAGCGGGACGAGTGCTTCTGCGATGAGTGGCGCAGCGGCCCCTTGCTGAGACACGCCGCCGTGACCGGCCACCGCGCCACCAACCGTGAGCGCCGAGATCCAGGTCTCGAGTTCACGGAGCATGGCCGTCCATGCGGCGTGTTCTAGCTTCGCCGGGTCGGCGCGAACGTGCACCGGTATCTCGAGCACGGAGCCTGCGTCGTAGACACGGATCGACGCGTCGCCTGCCCACAGCCCGTGGGGGAGGCGCCAACGTGCACTTCCGCGCGACGACACGTCGCGCTCGATCTCGATGCCGTTCCACGCCGCGACGGCATCCGGCTCTGCTGCCGCAATCTCTAGCCAGGCGGCGGTGTTCTCAAACAACCGCCACACGCCGGCCGCGTCGCGATCGAGTTGGAGTCCCTGCGCGCATACGAGCCGCGCTTCCGAAGCGGCCGGTGACTTCAGGGCCGCCATCACGCGAAGAACTTGGTGACTCCGGTCCGGGTGAGCGCCTCCAGCATACCCCGGACCTTTGACTCCGATCGCGCAAGAGACCGCGCACCCAGCAACTTGGCCAGCGCGCCGAGAGTTCCCTCGAGCCCGTCGAGGTCCGTGCCGCGCAGCCGCGGTAGTATCTTGGAGAACACGGCCTGGTCGAGGGCCGCGGTCTCACCGATCATCCCGTCCTGCGCGGCGCGCTCCACGAAGAGGAGCACCTCGTTTGCCGCTCTGTATCCGGAGTGGCGACGGATCGGACGCAGCAGATCGTGCAGCTCGATCAGAAGGGACTCGGCGGCGTGGTGGCGGTTGGTGCCCGCCTTGGCGCGGCGGTCGAAGTAGTCCCCAAGCGCGACCTCCCAGAACTCGAGCGTGAACGCGCGGTCCAGCACCTTGTCGCTGAACCCGTGCGTCGACTCGTCCATGTTGACAGTCCCGCCGATGAAGAGGCGGGCGGGCCAACGGACTCGAGGCGGCACGCCGTTGACCGGTTGTTCGTGCGCATGCAGGTGGATGGGCTCCCCGGTCTCCATCGCAGAGAGCAGGGGCGCGAGGTAGCGTTCGACGCGCGCGAGGTTCATCTCGTCGAGGATCAAGAAGTATGGCAGGTCCGGGTTCTGCGCCGCGCGAACGAGGAGCCTCGTGGTCGCCTCCGCCTGGTAGGTCGGGTCAGCGTGTAGGGCGTTGAAGTAGCCGAGCAGACCGGTCGGATCCCGCCAGTCGGGCGACACCGCGACCATCGCGATGTGGTCCGCCGGATTCAGCTTGGCGAGGCCGCAGTACGCGTGGGCGTAGTGCCGCAGGAGCGCCGTCTTTCCTGTCCCCGACAGCCCGGAGAAGATGACGAAGCGCTTGCGTGGGTTGCCGTGCCACGCGGCGTGCAGGGCCCCGAGCTGCGCGTCGTCGAGGACGAAGTCGGCGAGCTTGGGATCGGCTCGGATCGCGTCGCGAACAGCCTTCACCGACACGTCGGCGTCGGACCCCGGATCCACTGGGTCCACGGCCGGGCCGTCGTCGTCCGCTTGCAGGACGTCGAAGTAGTCGGGCGGCGCGGTCGGGAGCAGCGCCGGCAGCCGCGCGTGCCAGAGTCGACCGTAGTCCGAGAGCACCAACTTCCTGGTCTCGTCGCGCTCGATGAGCCCGAGGTGCATGGACCACGACGCCAGCGAGCTCGGGGCCATGCTCGTGGTCCAAGCAGGGTATTGCTCACAGAGTTGGTCGAACGCCTCGTTTGGATGCACCGGACCCGCCGACACGAGCCGGAGCATCTGCGCCATCCCGTACACTCGTACGAGCAGCCTCTCGGTGAGACCGACCGGCGGGTCCACCTCGACCAGCTCCTCCCCATCCTCAGTCGGCCACAAGATGCCGCCCCGATTCTCGAGGAACCCGAGTCGCCTCACGCGGTCGACGATGTTGCGGAGGCTCCTCGCCCCTGTGCCGTCCAGCTCGGGCAGCTCAGCCAGGGCTTCGGCGACCTCCTCCCGCGAGGCACCGCCATACGTGGCCCGCACCGCGGAGCGGTAGGTCTCGACGTATCCGCTCACGCTCGGCCAGCCCTTGAGCTGCTTGGTGAATCCCCACAGCTGGAGCTCCGCGAGCTGATCGTCGTTGACGGTCGCGGCGATCGGGCTCGCGGCGACGGGTCGGGCACCGCCCGCCCTCAGCTCCTCGGCCGGCTGGTCTGCCAGCCACCAGCAGAACGCGATGCGTCGCACGCTCTCGGCCAAGTCCGCCTCGGCCCCGAGAACCGTGCGAAGCCGCCGCCGCACGGCCACTCGGACGGCGATCAGCCCCGCCGGCGGATCTGGCACCAACAGGCGCCCGAGATTGCGGTTTGCCTTGTAGTTGAAGACCGTATTGAGGTGGTCCGGCAGCATCACGACGAACACTCGCCCGAGCAGCGCTACCGGCCGGTTTCGCCCCGTGCGTTGCACCACCATCTCGACGAGGTCGTCGAACTCCGCTTGGAGCCGTTCAGGCAGCGCGTCCGCGCGAGTGGCGGCCGCGAGCGCCGGCAGCCCCAAGATGCGCTCGACGACCGCCTCGTCGTCGAACACCTCCGTAACGGGGACGCCGCTCCCAATCCCGACGCTGGCGACGCCCCGAATGCGCCAGAGCCCCTCCTGGGCTGCCCTCGTACGCTGCTGCTCGGGGCTCTGGGCATGAAAGGCCTCGATCGCTCGCAGCATCGAGTCGCACCAGTCCTCGGCTGCGGGGTACGCGGAGTAGAGCTCGCGTAGACGTTCGTCGCTGAGTGTATCTGCCATCCTATTCTCCCAGTCTCGCGCCAGCCGAGTCTCCCTCGACTGGTGCCGACGCTTCAAGGGTGCCTATGTCCCGGGCAACCGCACCAACTCCCCCCGCTCGATCAACGAGTCGAACTGCGAACGCAGCCCGCGCGAGATCGCCGGGTCGAGGATGACGGCGCCGGCCTCGATGTTCCGCGCGTGCGCAGCCTCCGTAAAGTTGGCCGATGTCACGAACGAGCGCTCCACATCGATCACGATGCACTTGGCATGCAGGCACGCTTTGGGCCCCGGCTCTGTGCTCAGCGCGCGCGGGTCGTAGTACACACGCGGCAAGCGCTTGCCCGGCCAGATCTTGTCGCGGAACGTGGCGGAGAACGCTTGTACGAGCGCGGACGACTGCGTCTTGTCGCCGTGGTCCCGCTTGATGTTGAGACAGCACACCACCGACAGTTCGGGCTCGGCGTCCATACGCGCGGCGAGCGACCCGAACAGCACCTCGGCCCGTTCGTGGGTGTCGATTGCATAGCTGGCGATCAGCACACTCGTCCTGGCTTGGCGGAACAGCTCCTGGACCACGACGGCCGTGTCGCGGCTCTCGCCCGCGACGACCTCTAGGCCGGACCACACCAGCTCGACACGATCGGCGATCGCCTGCGCGTTCTCGCGCTCCGTCGCGAGCAGGCGAAGGGTCGCCGCGATGTGGATCGGCGTGGCTCGCGCCCTGGAGAGCTGGTCCAGCGCCGCGACCACGCTCGGCAGAGACTCCGCGGGCGCGTACTTGTGGAGCGTGCGCTCGGTGTACGAGAGGATGCGCCCCGCCTCCAGCGCGTCGGCCAGCGCGAGCATGGACGGCCTACTCAAGCCAAGCAGCGCGCTCACAGGCGCACCACTTCGAGCAGGTGCTTGGCTCGCGAGCTCGCCACGTAGTGGTCGGCCGCGGAGTAGTATCTCGTGCTGCCTGGCTCGGGGACGCCCGCGAGCACTAGCGCGTCGGCCTCCAGGCCCTTGAAGCGCCGGTGGGTGGCCAGCAGCACACCGGCGCCGGCGCTCCAGGCGTCGAAGTCGCGCACCAGCTTCAGGTTTCCGAAGCGCTCCGGCCACTCGCCGTGATTGTCCCACGGCGTCAAGATCGCGACTTGGGCTGGGCTCAGACCGCCACGCTCCTCCAGGCACCAGTTCTGCACGACGCGCCGTGTGTGCTCGATGACGGCGGCGAGATCGGCCGCCTTCGACAGCTGTGGGTCAGCGCCTTCGGGCGCGTCGGGGTGCACCACCGCCTCGAAGCCGAGGTTCTCGGCGCAGTAGCCGGCGATCCGACGCGTGTTTCGGCAGTTCGTCGGCAGGTGGTATGGCCCTGCGACGTCGGCGGGCAGCAGCGGGCGCTCCTGGTAGATGCACTGCCTCGGGTCGAGAAACACCGTCAGCGGCTTGGGTTCGACGTCGTCGCGGTAGAGCTTCTCGAGGGCCATCCACCAGAAGTCGGCGAAGTCTTGCGCCTCGTCGACCACGATCGCGTCGTAGCCGTGCTCGTTGGCCACCACGTCGGCCGCGCTCATCAACGCTTCCGGCGCCTCGTACGTCCAGAAGTCCGGTCCGCCCTTCCCCGCGAAGGGCAGGCCGGCGAGCGTGCAGAAACGCAGGCAGAGCCCGTGGAAGGTCTGCACGTCGATCTGCGACCGGTAGGACTCTGGGAGGTTCCGCGCGATCCACTCCGCTAACGGGCGGTTGTAGCAACAAAGGAGCGTCCGCTTGCCCTCGCGCGCCAGCCGCTGCGCCTGCGCGACGGCGAGAAGTGTCTTGCCGGAGCCAGCCACGCCTTCGATCGCCGCCCGGGGGGTGCTGTGCAGCATCTGGAGGATCAGCTCCTGATTCTGGGTCATGCGATGCAGGCGCTCTTCCTGGTGGTCGAGCGTTCGCCACAGCACCGGCACGAGCCGGAAGATAGGGCTCAACGACTCGAGGATCGCGCCGCGCAGCTCATCGGTCAGCGGCCGCGGGTTCTGAACCCGACACCAGCGCTCGAAGGCGCGGTCGACGGAGCGCTTCATGATCCGAATCGAGGCCGCGTCGAGCACGATCGCGGTGTCGATATCTGCAGGCAGCCGGCCCTCGAGCCGTGCCTCGGTGAACACGACCGCGTGTCCTGTCGTGAACGGAGGAGAGCCCTTGAACACGCGGTGCGCCTCGAGCCGGTCGACGATCGCGTGTTTGTTTCGTTCGGCCTGCCGGAACGGTTCGATCGAGTGCCAGCTCCGGCCGCCGCGATTCTTTTGTCGCCACTCGTGTGTTCCCGGCTCGTACTCGATCTCGCTTCCCTTCACCTCGAGCACCAGCAGGCCCCAACGGGGGTCGACGATCACGAAGTCCGCTTCACCCGGCTGCAGGTACTCGGCGTCGGTGCGCGAATGCCGCTCTAGGCGCAGCCACGGATAGCTGTGGTACACGACGACGTCGTCCGGCAGCTGCTCGAGGAGCGCCTCGGCGACGACGCGCTCACCCACGTTCTCGATATCCCTCAGCTCTCGCACCGGTGGGATCAGCCGCGCCATCTCAGCCCTCGATGCGCGTAAGGCGGGCGAGGCCTCGCATCGCGGCCAGCTCGTCCGACGACACGTCGAGCTCCGGCGGGGGTATCGGCCCACGCAGCACGATCTTCTCGCGCGGCTCACCGGTCTTCGCGTCCACCATCGTGCGCCGGATCCACTTCCCCACACCGGCGCCCAAGCGCCGGCTTCCGCGCGTCAGCGCCTCGTGCACGACCAAGACCAGGGTGCCCTCGCGTATGTCGGCCGGTGACTCCGCGAGCGGCTCGCACCGATACGTCGCACTGCGCCTGTCGGGTGCGTCGGCGGCGTCCACGACCAGCAGGAACTCGCCGCTCGAACCAACGTCCACCCCAGCCAACTCGGCGAGCGTCCTCGCCACCGGCAGCGGAGGCGCGTCCGAGAGCGGTCGGACGTCGGGTGGTGGTGCTGGGGCCGCGACGGTGCCGGACGCCGTTCGCTCGACCTCCATCGCCGGAGGTGGTCCCGCGGGTGCGGGTGCGATAGGCGCCGGTCCGACGTGCTTCCCCACGTCTGCCCCGGCGGTACGCCCGAGCAGAGCATCCCGGATCACGTCCACATCCGGGAAGAACGCGGCGTCGGGCGTGCCCACGGTCGGCACGACCAGCGACCGGTCGAGGAGCTCGTTGCGGCGCTCGCAGCTCGTCTCGGCCACGAGCAGGCAGCCGTGACACGCGGCGCCGTGTAGAAAGCGCTCCTCGTAGGGGTTCGTCGGGTCGTGCTGCGCACAGACGGGGTCATTGGAGCACAGCCGGCCCATCTCCAGCGCCTGCGCGAGGTGCCGCTCGATGTGTCGTCCCACCTCCACGAGCCCACCCAGCGTGCCCTCGGTGCCGGCGCCGCCGGTGTAGAGCAGGATCCCGTGGCCGGAGTCACCGGCGTACACCCTCTCGCGGATCGCGCTCGCGGAGTATCCGCACTCGAGCGCGACGGCGGTGATGAGCAGGTGCGCCAGCGAGTGGAGCATGATGTAGGGCAGTCCCGGAAAGGTCGCGCCCTCGATGCCCTTGCGTTGCTTCCATGCGTCGAAGCCGGCCAGCAGCTCTTCCTTGCGTCTGGCGATGCCGGGGTTCTTCTGCTCGTCGAGCCAGTTGGCGATCGCCTGGTCCGAGAATGCGACGAACACGCCCTCGCCCCGGTTCTCGTTCGCCGGCACCCAGCTCGGCTGTCGAGACAAGGGCGCGAGCTCGACGCGGAGCGACAGCTCGCCGTCCACGTCGGGCATGGCTGCCTCGAAGCGCGTGAACCCGACTTGGGCGACGACCTCTCGCAGCTTGTGAACCAGCACAACGCCCGTGATGCGGTCGCGCAGGACGTCTGGGATTCTGCCTGGGTCGCGCGCTCTGGCGTAGTAGTCCCCGTCGGGGTGATCTTCTCCGACAGTGAAGGGCGCCGCGAGGAGCGTCTCGATCTCGGCCTGCTTGATGCCCTTGCGCTCCTTGCGCCCCGGTCCCTTCTTGCGCCGCTGCACCTCGGCCCAAACAGCATCGTCGCTGTGCCCCTCGAGCGCGTAGAAGACCTTGTCCTTCTTCCGGTCGTGCGCGATGTCGTGGGGGCCCTCCGCGAACCGCAGGAAGTCTTCGTACACGCGGTCCACCGCCAGCTGCAGCGGCGCGTCGAGGTCGGGGATGGAGATAACACCCAACTTTTGTGCGAAGTACGCGTTGCTCGCCGACCGGTTGAGCAGCCGCGATGGCTTGTCGCACGGCTCCTTCACGCTGGGCCCGAGCCACGGCTGTTTGCCGTTGCACATGCCGAGCTGCATGCCGTCGGGGACCGTCGCGTCCGAGAGCGGCCTACGCACCCCGTGTGCCGTCGCGGTCGTCGCGAGGCGCACATAGATGTCGCGGAAGTCGTGGCCCGCGCCGCCCTCGTCGAACCAGAGCTGGCCCACTTGTGGGGACTCGAAGTCGCGGTGCACGAACGCATACCAGTCCACGTCGGACAGGTGGCCGCGGACGCAGGCGCGGACGAAGCGCACCGGCACCACCTGCCGCAGCTTGCGTTCTTCGTCGTAGTATCGCCCCTTGCGTAGCTGGCTCCAGCGCACCATCGGACGCGTCCGATACTCGCGGCCGGTCTCGTCTGTGTAGGTGGCGTAGACCTGCCCCAAGAACCACGCCGGGAACTGGATCGCCGGGATGTTTGCGCTCGGGGAGTTGGGCTCGCCATCGTCGACGGGCGGCGCGAACAGCTTGACACGGTCGGCGTTCAACAGCTCAGCCACGCGCTCCTCGAGCCGCTCCTCGCTGATCTGCTTTCGATCGCCGTGCCAGTCGTCGAGTCCGCCGATCAGCACCGCGTGTTCTGGCAGATCGACCATCGCGCCGGGCCCGAACGTCGTGACGACCTGGCTCTGCCGGAGTTGGCCGACCGGCGGGATTCGCTTGCGCTTTGTGCTCACGCCACGCTCACTGCTTGCTCACGTCTCGCCCTCGGCGTCCCACCCGTCGGGTGTGCGAAGGCGCAGGTTCACGGTGGGTTCGACGTCGCGCAGGCTTCGCTGCGCCTTGAACTTGGCGGCGTGCCGCGGCCGCGACTCCAGCGCCGAGTCGAGCGGGTCGTAGAGCAGCCGCTGCAGCGACCCGATCTCGCTCTGGTACTGAAGCTGGCCCGTCTCTGCGGCGATGGTCTCCCACGTGTCGAGCAGGTCGATGACGCGCTTCTTCACCCGCTGCCGCAGTTGCTCCGACTCCTTGTCGCCGAGCTCCTTGTCGTGCCCTTCGGCGCGTCGGGAGATCGTCTCGGCGACGAACTCGAGCTCAGCCCGTAGTCGCGCTACGTCGCCCGCCGAAGCCGGCGCGGTCATCCCGCTGTGACCGAGCCGCGCCAGGCCCACCGCGACACCGGCGATGCCCCGGTCGATCGCGCGGGGTGAGAAGGGCGTCACGCTCGTCGCTTCGACGGCGCGGTAGAAGCTCTCGTGCCAGGCCGTGAATCGCTCGTAGTGGGAGCGGTCGCGATGTCGGTGCACGTTGAGCAGCGTCACCACCAATCCCGGGCGCTCATCGTCGCGGCCGACGCGGCTGGTCGCCTGGATGTACTCCGACGTCATCTTGGGCTGGCCCAGCACCACCATCAGGCCGAGTCGCGTGATGTCGAGGCCGACCGAGATCATGTTGGTCGCGAGGGCCACGTCCAGCCTCTCCTTCTCGTTATCGAAGGACAGCGCGAGTCGACGCTTGGTCTCGGCGACCTCGTTGGTGCTGACGCGGCTGGTGAGCTCCCGCGGGTCGTGCAGCGTCTGTCGGTTGTCGAACAGGCCCCGCTGCTCGCGGACGCGGCACCGCCGGACCCCGTAGTCCGCCAGGCGCGACGCCACCTCGTCTTCGACGATCCGCCGACTGCCCCCGAGCTCGCGCAGCGAGCTGAAGTAGCCGAGCAGCGTCATGTACGGGTCGGCAGGGTTTGGGTTCGCGCGGAGACCGCCGGCGTCGTTCCACGCGCGCTGCGCGGCCGCCATGAGCGCCACGTAGGTGCGCAGCAGGACCACCTTGAGGTTGCGCCCCTGCGCTGCGACTCCCAGATACACGCGGGCGTGTTTGTCTGCGGCCGGAACCGTGTGCGCGAAGAACGAGTCGCGGCGGTTGGGGCCGGGCGGCGGAAAGATGTCGACGTGCTTTCGGCCGAACAGTCCGCGGATCTGCTTGTCGGCCCGCCGCACGGTCGCGGTCGACGCCACCACCTTTGGCCTCACGCCTTCTGGCCCCACCGGATCGGCGCACAGCGCGTCGATCGCGGTCTCATAGAGGCCAACCAGCGTCCCGAGCGGGCCAGAGATCAGGTGCAGCTCGTCCTGAATGATGAGATCCGGTGGCGGAAGGGGCTTCCCGAGCGGCTTACCCCGCCCGCCAGCCCACGCGCCGAAGAAGCCGGCGCTGAGGTCGTAGCGGTCCACCCGCCCGAACAGTCCGGCGGTCTCACCGACCCACGGCAGGCTGGCAAACTTGTCGACCGTGGCGATGACGAACGCGGGAAGTCTGCGGTAGATCGGCTCGTCGACGGCCAGGATCGGCAGCCCGTTCGCCTGCCGGCGCGGGTGAAAGTCGCAGGCGCGGCTCGAGCAGAACACACGCAGGTCCGTCGGCTCGTTGGCGTTCGGCAAGAGCTGAAAGCTGTTCTTGTCGAACTTGCGGCCGCACCACGGGCAGTTCTCGAGGGGGATCGGCGAGGGCTTGCGGTCGTCGTTCTGGAACGCCAGGGTGCGCTGCCGGGCCGAATACTTGTTGTCGTCTTTGTGGCCCTTCGCCCCCATGCGGTTCGGTGTGGCCGACTGGCCGACCCACAGACCGATCTCGAACGGCCAGATGCCGAGCCGCTCGACGTCCTGCTGGCGCTCGAGCTCGAGCGCGCACACGAGAGTCGCGGCGCGACCGAGCTGGTCGAGCGTGAGGAGGCGCAGGGTGTAGCGCATGATCACGCTGAGGCCCGCCGAGTGGACGGACGGATCCCGCATGCGGCGCAGCACCATCGTGAACGCCGCGAGGCCCAGGTACGCCTCGGTCTTGCCGCCGCCGGTGGGGAAGAAGAGCAGGTCGACGACCTGGCGATCGGGATGGCCCGGCTCTACCACTCCGGGCAGGTTCATCAACACGAACGCGAGCTGGAACGGCCGCCACGCCGGCTCGTCCGTGCTTGCATCGGGACCGCCGTCGGCCGCCGCGTCGTGCGCCAGACGCTGTCGGATGGCGGTCCGCATCGCTCGGTTCGTTACCCGGAACGCCTCGAACGCGACCGGGTCGGCGAGTGCGGCGATCCCGCCGGCGATGCGCTTGCCGGCCCGCTCGGCGTTCTGCAAGAGCTCGGCTGCGACTCGCGCCCGGGAGGGGTCACCGGAGCGCGGCTGACTGGCGATCCACGCGGCGTAGCCCTCCACCATGGGCGAGAGCATCGCGCTCAGGGCAGCTGCGTCGCCGGCCGCGGCCAGCGCGGACATCCTGAACTCTACGCCAGGGATGCTGCTGGCGACCACCTTCTCGACCTCGGCCGAGGGCATCCACGCGCTCCGCACCTCCTGGCAGGTGAACGTCTGCGCGCCGTTCGGAGCCCCCGAGGCCGCGGGGGTCTGCAAGGCGACTGCAGAGACGTTGTGGCCGACCACGTACTCGACGGCGTCGCGGTACTGCAGGTCGGCGACCTGGTCGTCCCAATCCTCGCTGTCGCGCCCGTGCAAGTTGGGCCGTGGAACAAACGCGGCGTGACCGGGCGCCGTGAGGGTGAGCTCCGGTTGGAACACGAACGCGGCGTCGCGACCGCTCTCGGGCGCCCTGCGGTGGTTGACGACGAACACCGACACCGAGCGCGTGCCGGCGGCGACGAGACGAGTGCCGGTCGATCGCACCGACACGACCACGCGGATCCCGCGGCTGTCGACGACCTCGAACACGGCTGGCTCCGGTCCTTCACGCAGCGGCACGCTGAGCTCCGCCTCGCGGGCGATGCGTCGCCAGACCCGCGGTATGCCGGCGACCTCGGGCTCGTGTTCTTCGTGGCGGCCGGCCGCACCGTGGACGACGTCGACCTGCGCGCCCGGTGTCGGACCGTCGCTCCCGTCGGGCTGCCTCGGCGTGTCGACCGGCGCGTAGTCTCCCCACGTAAGCCGGACGTTCAGGCTGTCGATGTCGGGTCCGACGAGCACGGAGAGGCCCATGGACGACGGAAAGAACGCGCGCCGGGCGGACGCCTCTTCGGGCGCCGCGTCGTCGTCTCCGGCGGGTCGGGCGTCGACCTCATCGAGCTGGTCGTCGACCTCGGGGTCGCTGCGCTGGTCGGCCGGTGCCTCGTATGGGACGAGAAAGCCTGTGAGGTACCAGCTCGACGGTGCGATCGGCAGCAGCTCGGCCTGGTACTGCAGGTGCTGCGCGTCGTCGGCGCTCGGTCCCACGAGGTCGAGCCGCAGTGCGTCGATGAGCTGGGCTCGGATGTCCGCCGGAGTGGTCATTGTTGCAGCCTACCATCGGTCGGCGGCGCGCGTCATCGACGTCGTGCGCGCGTGGCACAAACGGCTCCGCCGCACGCGCAGGCTGACCCCAAGCTGGTGGCGAGCCCTACGGTGGACTGTCGTCCGACCCTTGTGTGCGGTCTGCGGCGCTGCCGTCGGAGTCAGGCGGCCAATAGCCCAGACCGGACCCCGCAGTCCGTTCAGATGCCATCGCCGAGTTGGCGGCGCCCGTCGCGGCGCGGAAAGTCGGCGCGAGGAGCGCGAGGAGCGCAGCGGCGAGAAGCGACGCGACCACACCGATCACGAGGCCCTCCACGCGCAGTCGCGTTGCGCCCTTGTGCGCGCGCTTCTGCGCCCACGGCAGGTGCGCGTGCTCATAGAACTCCTTCTCTAGTCGGAGGCACAGCTTGAAGACTGTCTCCCAGCGCTCGAACGCGAGGACCGGGTCGTGCGTGTCGGGCTGCACCTCGCCCTCGAGCCGCCGGGCTTCGGTCGCTTCGCGCTTGATCTCCTGAAAGAGGGCGATCAGTTGCCGGTCAAAGTCGCCGTTGTCTATGACGCTGGTGTCGATTCTACGGAGCTCGTCAAATTGACGCCTCGCCTCCTTCACCTTGAGCTTGAAGATGTCGAGACAGCTCCGCTTCAGATGACCGAACGCACGGGCTACCGCTTCCGTTTCTGTTTCGCCGTAGATCCAGTGTCGAGAGAGGTGATCCAGCGCGGCGTTGAGTTCGAAGAGCGTCTCAAGCGAGAGGGCGTTCTCGGTCTGCACGTAGCTGTACAGTACCTTGACGTATCCGTGATAGAAGTCAAACAGTTCCCCGAACGTCGTCGGTTTGCTTGGCGTCTGTGGGATCACCGCAGCGCTTCGTCGAGCAGCGCATCCACTTCACCGCCTGTCAGCACCCTGTCGCCCATGACGTTCCCGCGGCCGACGTGGGGATAGCAGCGAACCAGGCGCATCGGTTCGCCGCTTGCATTCTCGACACTCCGTCGACGGTCATCGATCGGAGTGGCCTGCAGCTCGGCGATGGTCTCGCCCGTGTAGGCCTCGATCGCCTCTCTGAGCGCCTTCAACAGCATCGACATTCCAAATCGTAGTTACCACGAGCCGTGGCGAAGAGTCCGTAGGGTACCGCTGACGCGGCGTCAACTCAATTCCGACGCGCTCCCCGCCGGCGCAAGCTGCTGCCGTCGTTGCTACCGGGCAGGAGCAGACCGCTACTCGTCGCCGTCGTCCTCGTAGCCTTCATCGTCTTCGTAACCGTCTTCGCAGCCCTCGTCGCCCTCGTCATCATCGCCCCCCTCCATCCCTGCGAACAGCGGGAGCCCGGCCATGTCTCCGGTCGCGGCCCGCTTCTTCTTGCCGCCCTTGTTGGCCTTGTCATGCAGCCCGGCGGCGACCTCGTCCTGGTAGCGCTTCTGGTTGAGGTCGAGCAGCCGAGCGAGCACCTCGTCGTGTACGTCGTCGGGCCAGCGGTATCGGTAGGGCTTCTTCTTGTTGCCCCAGCTCTCGTCGTCGATCTCGTAGTCGAGCAGGAACTCGCAGTCGGTGGGGATGTCGTGCCAGCCGTAGGCGTCGAGCACCGCCCGGTCCATCTCCGCGTGCAGCTCTCGCAGCCGAACGATGTCCGGCTCGTGGTTGTTTGGGTCGTGGAAGCGGTTGTAGGTCGCGGTGAGGCCCTCGTTGTTGCGGAGCATCAGGTCGGCTCGGAACTCGTAGTATGCGCGCCCGGCGGAATCGAGCACCGAGTCTGCGGTCCATCCGCGAGGGAATGGGAACGTCTCGAAGCAGTCGGAAGGGGTGTAACGCAGGTCGTCCTTCATGGACGAGCCGAAGAAGCGCGCCCAGACCTCGTGTGGTTGAGACTGAAGCAGACAGAAAGCGGAGTCGGACTCAACCGCGAAGATGTTGAGTGCGTGGGAGAAGACCCAACTCGCTGGAACAAACGCAAACGCGTGATGCGCACTCACTTGACTGCAAACAAGAACTCTGGATCGGCCGCATATTGCAGAGTAGAGATCGTTCCGTGGGCGCCAGAACTGCCACCACGGATGCGCGGCTACGGAGGCAGCCTTCCTGCGTCTCTCGGGTTTGACCTTCCGCTCCACGATATCCATTAGCAGGGGCCAATTGCGACGCACTGTGGCTTCGTCACGCATCCCGAAGTTGATGATCCAGCGTCGATACTGATGGGCTGCGTGCGAGTTGACCTCGGCGCCTCCGATGAACGGAAACACAACGTCGACGGATCCGGGTTCTGCGTCGACGATTTCCCGAAGCCTCGCCAAAGGGGTCGCCTTGTCCTTGCCATCCTCGAACAAGAACCCGTCTCCGTACTGTTTGACGCCGCTATACGACAGCGAAAAGTTCGCGGAGAGCCTCGCAGGGCTCTTGTTCCCGCCGCCGTGGGCCAGGAAGGCCGTGATCGTCGCCCTGGGAGCGCCGTCCAAGATGCAAGGATGGACTCCAACTTCCTTTCGAATGTGAACAACACTGACGACGACGGCCGCCGCTCCTGGCCACCTGCGCCTCCGCGTCGCCGCATAGATGAAGCCGCCCATCCCACAGATCGCCGCAAGACCACCGACGCGTGTGTCGCCTTGCCCGACCGTGTTTGTTGCCACAAGGCCAAACGTCCCGCTGCTTCGTTGGAGCGCGAATGCGTTCCGGAAGAAGTACGCGACCAAGTCCATCCGGCCACCGCTGAACTCAAAGCTCGATGTAATCCAGTCGAGGTAGGCGGACCCATTGGCGGTGGATATCATCGTCCCGCCCAAGAACGGTGGGTTCCCGACCATCGCGTCGAAGCCCGGGTTCTCCCGCTCGAACACCTCCGGAAACTCGATCTCCCAGTGCAGCGGCGGCACGGGCTTGTCGCCTTCGCGAAGCTCCGCGGCGATCGCCAGGAGCTCGGCCCTCCGGTCGGGATCGCTGCGCCACACCTCGATCTTGTCCCGGTACTGGTCCCGCAGCAACTCGCGCGACTTTTCCTTGTCTGCGCCAAAGAAGGCGGCGATCGCGAGATCGCCGATCAGCCGCGCGTCGGCGATCGCGTCCTCGGCCTGCCACCACGCGGCGCGCTTGTCGTCATAGGCCCCCTCGTCGCTCCCGTGGAGCTGGCTGCGCCAACCCAAGGCCCGCGCGATGTCGACCTTGAGCTTCTCGTCGAACAGGTCGAGCACCTCGCCAACGCCAGACTTCCAGTGGAACGCCGCGATCTGCGCCTTCGTCAGCCCCACCAGCGAGTCGCCGTGCTTCAGCGCGTGGTCCACGAAGGTGAACGCGTGGTCGCGGGCCAGCGTGATCAGCCAGATGCTGAGCTTCGCTAGGTTCACCGCGAACGGGTTCTTGTCGACCCCGTAAATGCAGCGCTGCGCCACCAGCCGGCGGGCGTGCAGCAGCGGCTCCTCGTCCAACGGGATGGGCGGCATCGCGTCGTGAAGCTCCCACGCCCGCAGCAGCTGCTCGGCGAGCTGGCGCGTCGCCTCGACCAGGAACGCGCCCGAACCCATCGCCGGGTCGCAGACCTTCAGGTCGAGGATCTGCTCCGGCGTCGGGCGCTCGCCGAGCGCCTCGATCACCGGGCGCAGCGTGGTCCGCACGATCGGCTCGGTCAGCTCGCGAGGCGTGTAGTGCGAGCCGGTGCGACGCCGCTCCTCGCCCGGCTGCAGGTAGAGCGCGCCGGCCCGCATCAGCCGCGGGTTACCCGAGGCGTCGAGCGAGCGCGACGACACGCGGCGGCCGAGCGCGGCGACCACATCGTCGTGGCTGGCGGCCGACTTCAGCGCCGTGGCCGACTTGCCGCTGAGCTCTGTTGCCGCGTGCTCCTTGAGCCATGCGTTTCGTTTGCTCCCGTGCATCGCCAGCAGCGAGTCGAGATCGACGACCACATGCTTCGATCCGACAGCGATCGACGGGCCCGCCGCCCGCTCCACGTCGTAGCCCATCATCGCCTCGTACACCGAGCCGATCTGCTCGACGTCGAGCGCCCGGTACGACAGCCGGTCCGCGACGCCGTCGCCGTCGACGTCGAGCATCAGGAGCGCGTCGAGCACTCGGTAGATGCAGCCGTCAGACACGCGCGGCGCATCGAGAGGCTCGTCCTTCACGCGCCGAACGCCGCGTGGCCGGCCCTCCAGGAACGGGTACTCGTCGGGGTTAAAGAGCTGGCCGTGGCGCGTCGGCAGCCGCAGCGCGCCGTGCCCTCCCCCGTCGAAGAGCAGGCGAAAGAGCGAGAGCAGCCACGCGTAGGCGCCGTAGCGCTCGTCCATCGTGTCTGGATAGCGCCCAGCGTCGGCGCGCAGCCGGTCGAACAGGCCGCCGACGGAGTAGTTGCTCGCGAACAGCTCCCCTGCCGGCATCAGGCCCTGGTCTTCGGCGTAGAGCACGAAGATCATCCGCATCAGCAGCGTCAGCAGGCCGCCGTAAACGTGAGCGGGCTCCTCGCTGGCGACGTGGTCGAAGTCGCTGCGCAGGGCCGTGTTCGACTCGTGTGTCGCGCCCGACCGCTCGGACGCCGCCTGAAAGCCCCGCAGCAGCTCCCACAGCGCGCCGAGCACCTGCTCTGACAGGGCGTTCGAGACGTCGGCCTGGTACTTGCGGCTGTCGGCCAGGATGTCGCGCAGGCGTGCGCCGTCGCGCGCCTCGATCACCCGGTGCGACGACAGCAGCATGTGCAGCGCGCTGAGGATCGGCCGGCCCGCGACCTCGCGCATCCCGGCCACCGGGAACGTCAGGTGCCCCGACGACTCGCCGCTGGGCGCGTACACCAACCTCAGCGCGTCGCCGTTGCACAGCAGCCCCGCGGGCACCTTCACCTCGCGCAGCAATCGCTCGAGGCGCGCCTGGGGGCTGGCGGTCCAGCCCGCGGCCGCGTCTTCGCGGGCAGCTGCCGCGTCGAGGTCGGTGCCGCGAGCCACGACCTGGACCAGCAAGAGCGGGTCGGGACTGAGCGTGTCGGAGGGGTCGCCCGTCCGACTGGACGGCGATGAGACGCCCATGCCGTCGACCAGGACATACGTCGGCGCCAGCGTCTCGCCGTAGTCGGGCAGCACGAGCTGAAGTGCTTCGGGCATGTCGGGGCCGCCGGCGACGCCAGCGAGGTCCGCGGGATCCCAACCGAGCACCTCGCGCGCGAACGCCTCGAAGTCGGCGATGTGCGGCTCATCGTTGTCGGCGGCGGCGGCGCCCGCTGCGGGGGGACCCGGCGCCGTCACCTCGACGAATGTCCGCTGCAGCTCGGCGACGTTCTCGCTAGGCACGGCCTGCGCCTTGACCAGGGCGGGCGGTGACACGACCAAGCCCACGGGCTGCAGCAGCCCTAGCCAGCTCTTGTGTGCGGTCAGTTCGGGATCGGGCTTCGCCATCTGCTACCTCACCCCGACACCGGCCACAGGTAGACGAGTCCGACGGGCTCGAGGCGGGAGCCGCGCACCACGTAGTTGTCGCGGACGCGCGCTGGCTCGGTCTCGATCTCGCCGTCGAGCGCGCGCAAGCGCTGCTCCCAGTGGCGCTGATTCGCGCGAAACTGCCGCGTCTCGGCGTCGCTGAAGCCGAGGGTGAGCTGTTTGCTCTCCTCGATGGCGCGGGCGTTCTCCCGCTCGATGCGCTCCTTCTGGTTCTGGAGGATCTCGCGCATCGCCCTGGCCTCCTGCTCGCCGCGGCGAGCGAGCTCCTTCTCGGAGCGCTCGGCGACGGCGGCGGCGCGGCGCTCGAGGTGCGGGTGCAGCTCGCTGACGTCGCGGGGCGCGTGCTGCTTGAGTCGGTCACGCACGCCGTCGGGCACGCCGCTGAGCCGGGGCGAGGCGAGGGACGCGTCGAGCAGGGCGAGCACCTCGCTCTTCGCGTTCTCGCCGACCGGTCGGAGGGCCGACCGACCGCGCGACGCCGGGTCGGTCCAGTCGGCGGCCACCGCGACGAGCTCGTCGTGCAGGCGGGCGGCGCCGTCGCCATACAACGACAGCCGACCCAGCGTGACCACACGCGGGACTGGGTCGTCGGTGCGGAGGACGCAGGCGCGGGTGAGCTCGTCGTGGAGGAAGCCCTGGGCGAGGAAGCGGCCGAGCAGGCGCTGCACCACGCGGTGCTCGAGGTGCAGGTGTACGACCTCGCCGTCGAGGGTGCCAGGGTCGCGAAACACGACCGGGCGGATCGGCGCCTCGCGGCGCCACTCCCACGGCTTCTGGCCCTTCTTGATGGGCGCGCGCAGCGCGTCGAGTGTGTGGGCCCACGTGTGGTCGGTGCCCATGGTCTCGTGCAAGTGTGGGATGGTCCAGCGCGCAGTGGACGGATCGCGCGCGGCCTCGTCGGCGTCGACGGGTGTTATGGTCTCGGCGCCGAGGATCTCGAGCGCGGCCGAGAGCGCGTCGCGGAAGTGGCGATCGTCGAGGCCGATCCAGTCGCGGCTGGTCTTCAACATCTGCTCGAGGCGCTCGACCTGTCCGACGAGGGCGGCCTTGCGCTCGCGCACCTCCTCGAGATCCTCTTGCACGACGCGGCCCTCGGCGGATTCGCGGACAGCCGTGTCGATGCGCTCGAGGTCGCCCTGCAGCGGGAGGATCTGGTCGTGGTCGATGCCCGCCTCTAACCGCTCCTGCACGCGGCGGGCGACGACCGGGGCCAGACTGCCGAGCTCGGCGTGTATGGTCTTGGACTTTCCGACGAGCACGTCGAGCACGCGGTCCTCGGCGCGCTGGTGGACGACGAAGTAGTGGCAGCGCACGGTCTTGGCGCGCTGGAGCTTGCGATCGATGCGCCCGTTCCGCTGCTCCATGCGCGACGGGTTCCACGGCACGTCGGCGTGGAAGAGGTCGGCGCAGTGGTTCTGCAGGTTCACGCCCTCGCGCGCCGCGTCCGTGGCGATCAAGATGCGCAGTGGGTGCTCGGCGGGGTCGGCGTTGAACGCCGCCTTGATCTGCTCGCGCCGCTCTTCGCCGATTCCGCCGTGAAAGGTCGTGATGCGAGCGGCGTCTTGGTCCGAGCCACGGATGGCCTCGCGGAGCTGCTCTTCGAGGTAGCGTTTGGTGTCGGTGTACTCGGTGAACACCAGGACGCGGCGCTCGTTCCAGCGGGCGCCGGGCTTTCCGAGGTCCGGGCAGCAGTTGGAGCGGATCCACTCCACGAGGTGTCGTGTGCGTGCGTCGAGCTGGTACCGTGCGTGGCCTGCGACACGACTCATCTCTGCGAGGATCTCGAGCTCTGCATGGATCCGCGCCGGGTCGTCGCCGGAGCCCATCGAGGCGCGGGTGGCTGCGGCCATCTGAGCGTCTTCTTCGGCCTCGACCTCTGCCTCGTCGAGGTCCGCGCGTTCGTCGTCGGCGTCGGGCGGATCGAGCAGGAGCGGCAGCGACGTCTGGTCGAGCTCGCGCGCCCACTCCGCGCTGTCCGGGGTTGCGCCGCCTCTACCGGCCCGAGGCCGATCTGCGGCGTCCTTCGCCCACTCGGCGGCCTGGCGCGCCATTGACTTTTCGTGGATCGCGAGGGTGCGAGCGAACGCGTCGACCGACGACAGCAGGCGCTTCTGCAGCGAGGTGACGACGAGCATCGCAGAGGTCCTCTGCCCACGCGGTGCGTCGGCGAGCCGGGCTTCGCGGGCCTTGCGGTAGCGCTGGAGCAACCGCGACAGGACGAGCTCGGGGGCGTCGTCGGGGAGGCCGTCGATGTCGACGCGGACGATCTCGCGGGCGGGGAACTCCTCTCCGATCTCTCGCAGGTCGTGCTTGAGTCGCCGGACCATCACCTGATCGCGGGACATGTGGTGTACGGGCACGCCGCGGCAGAACTTCTGCGGGTCGAGCATCTCGAGCAGCGCAGAGAAGCTGTTCGAGTGTCCGTTGTGCGGGGTCGCCGAGAGGAACAGCTTGTGCTCGAAGCGGCCGGACAGGTCGCGGACGACTTTGGTGAGCTTGGAGTCGACGGCGTAGCGGGAGCCGCTCGCAGGTGCCGCGTTGTGTGCTTCGTCGAGGATCAAGAGCGCGCCGCCTTGGAACTCGCCGAGCCAGTCTCGAAGCGGGGCGGTGTAGGCCTCGTTGCGCAACAGCGCGTGGGAGATGATGAAGCGGCTGTGCGTGGTCCAGGGGTTGACCTGGTAGCCGCGCTCCTGTCGTTTGGCGGTGACGAAGTCGCGGTCGTAGATCTCGAACGAGAGCCCGAAGCGCTGCTCCATCTCGTCCTTCCACTGCCGCACGACAGAGGGTGGGCACGAGATGACGACGCGCCGCACCTTCTGGCGCATGAGCAGCTCTCGCAAGATGAGCCCGGCCTCGATCGTCTTCCCCAGCCCGACGTCGTCGGCGATGAACAGGTTGACCCGGGGCATGGCGAGCGCCTTGCGCAGCGGCTCGAGCTGGAACGCCTTGACCTCGATGCCGGCGCGGTAGGGCGCCTGGAAGAGGTTGCTGCGGGTCGCGGTGACGCAGTTCCAGCGGAGGGTGTTCAGATAGGCCGAGAACAGGCGCGGCTGGTCGAAGCCCCGACTGGCGATCGCCTGCCAGTTGGCCCCGTCGAGCACGCGTGCGTCGATCTCGCAGTCCCACAGCACCTCGAGCTTCTCGCCAAGCGCGTCATCTTCGACGCAGGAGAGTCGCACGAGGCGGCTGTCGCGAGGGTCGGGCGGCGGGGTGACGCCCTCGACGAGGTACTTGCGAGAGCGGACGCGGACGAACTGGCCGGGCTCGAGGTTCATGTCCGGTCTGCCCGGGCTGGCGCTCCGACCCCACGACTGCAGCGATGCCCTTCGCGGTCTCGATGCTCGGTGTAGGCGCGCATGCGGTGCTCCCCTCGGAGGTGCGGTGGCAGTACAGGGTGGCGGCGCGCCGCGACTGTGCAGGCGCCGGGTGCGGGCGTCAACCTCGCTCCGCTCGGGGCGAGGCGGGGCGTCGCCCCGAGCGTGCTGGCAAGCGGGCCCGGGAGCCTCGCTCCGCTCGGCGCGAGGCGGGGCCTTGCCCGTGATGGTGCTCGCCGGGCGAGCGCCCGATCAAGTGTGAAATCGGTGATTTCAGACACTCGAGAGAAGTGGAGGTGGGGGGAATCGAACCCCCGTCCGAAAGTGATCCACAGACGCCTCTACACGCATAGCCCATGTATTCGAACACCCAGTCGGCGGCCCCACGGGCAGGGACCAATCGGGCTCCCGTATGTTTGATTTCGCGAACGGAGCGCTATACGGATGCTCTCCGGTGGCTAGCTCGTTGGTTTGGCGCCTTCACAGAGACACGAGCGATCCCTGGGTCAGCGTCGCCGCTTTAATTAGGCAGCGAGAGCGTACTCAACGTTGTTGTTGGCAGCTGTTTGTTGCGGGTTTTTAAGAGGCCACCCGCACCTCTACATGCAACGCCTGCTTCTTCACCCCCGTCGAAACCTGTGCACCCCCGGTTTTCAAACAGAACGGCGTCGCCGCCGAACGTCGCGCGACTATAGAGGCGGCGGGCCGGGTGTCAACCCCGGCTTGGGGTCCAGCGGGTCCCGCGAGGCGCCGGAGGGGTGCCGCGGCCGGCCGCGCTCAGGTCCGCGCGATCTCCCGCTTCACCTCGCGCTCCTTGATCGCCTCGCGCTTGTCGTGCGACTTCCGACCCTTCGCCAGGCCCAGTGACACCTTCACCCAGCTCCCGACGAAGTAGAGCTCCAGCGGCACCAGCGTCAGGCCCTGCTCGCGCAGCTTGCCGTGCAGCCGCTCGATCTCGTGCCGGTGAAGCAGCAGGCGGCGGCGGCGGACCGTGTCGTGGTTGAACTGGTTCGCGAAGACGTACTCCGCGATGTAGAGGTTGTAGAGCCAGGCCTGACCGCGCTCGATCGCCGCGTGCGAGTCGTTGAACGTGCACTGGCCCGCGCGCAGCGACTTCACCTCGCTGCCCGTCAGCTCGATGCCCGCCTCGAACGTGTCCACGATCTCGTAGTCGTGGCGCGCGCGGCGGTTCTGGGAGATCGAGCGCCGAGCCTTGCCGGCGCCCTGCTTAGGCTTGGACATGTCGGGCAGCCGTGGGCGGAATGCCGAGCGCTCGCGCAGACTCGACCAGCGCGTCGACGAGGCCGTCGACGAGCGCGTCGTCATAAGACGCGCTCACGGTCAGCCGCAAGCGCGAAGTGCCGGGCGGCACCGTCGGCGGCCGAATCGCTTGCACGAAGTACCCTCGGGCGGCCACCTCGCGCGACCACGCGAGGGCGTCGCGCTCCGTCCCCGCGAGGAGCGGGATGATGGCGCTCGCCGCCCTCCCCTGCCACCAGCCCGCGCGCTCCAAGCCCGCACAGAGGCGGTCGATCCGCTCCCACAGCCGCGCCTGCGCGGCGCCGTCGATGAGCAGCGGCAGGGCCGCGAGGGCCCCTTCGGCCACCGACTCCGGCAGCGCCGTCGAGAAGACGAACGTTCGCGCGCGGCTCACGAGGTAGCGGCGCACGGCGTTCGACGTCGCCGCGAACGCGCCAAACGCGCCGAACGACTTGCCGAGCGTCCCGACGAGCACGTCGACGTCGGCTGCGAGGCCGAGTGCGTGCGCGACGCCGCGGCCGCCCCGCCCGCACACGCCGAGGGCGTGGGCCTCGTCGACGTAGAGCGCGGCGCTGTGGCGGCGGCACAGCTCGACGAGGTCGGCGAGCGGGACGACGTCGCCGTCCATCGAGAAGACCGACTCGGTGGCGACCAGCTTGAGCCCGGGCGCCTCGCACGCGGCGAGCGCGCGGTCGAGCGCGGCGAGATCGGCGTGCGGATAGATCACGCGCTCGGCGCGAGAGAGCCTGACGCCGTCGATGATCGACGCGTGGTTCAAGGCGTCGCTGAAGACGGCGTCGCCGCGGTCGGCCAGGGCCGGGATGGCGCCTGCGTTGGCCGCGTAGCCGCTGTTGAACAGCAGCGCGGCGGGGGCCTCGACCCATGCGGCGAGCGCACGCTCGAGGTCGAGGTGCGCCGCGCGGGTGCCCGAGACCAGACGGGACGCCCCGGCGCCGATGCCGTCGTCGCCGAGGTAGAGGTTCGAGCAGGCGACGACGGCGTCGGGCGGTGGCGTCGCGTCGTCGCGGAGCAGGTCGCGGGCGGCGAGGGCGGCGACGCGCGGGGCGATCGCGGCGTCGAGGACCCCGATGCGGTGCGTCGCTGCGGCGGTCACTCGGGCTGGGGCCACGTGTACGTGACCTCGTGCTCGGCGGCGTACTCGGTCTGGATGTCGACGGCGTAGTACGCCCACCGCGCGAGCTGCTCGAACGGGATCGTGCACGGCTCGGTCGCCTCGGTGCACAGGCCGGACCACGCGACGAAGTCGGGCGTCGGCGTCGGTCGCGGGCGTTCCAGGCGCTCGTACAGCCACGCGTGAAGCGCGGCGTGGTCCGGGTCCTGCGCGACGCTCGGGAACGTGAACGCGTCGGTCGCGGGGTCGTACCGTCTGGCCTCGACGTCGGCGCTCTCGAATCGCTCGCGGTAGCGGGCGCGGAAGTTCGTCGCGAACAGCGGAAGGAGGGCGTCCTTTGCGCGCTGCTGGGCCTCGGCGCGCTGCTCGTCGGTGGGCGCGATCCCGTCTGCGGAGACGGCGATGCGCTGGTACAGGCTGGCGGCGACGGTCGGCGACGACTCGCGGCGCGCGTCGGCGGCTGTGAGCGTGGCTGCGACGACGCGCGCGCCGAGCTCGGGGTCGTGGGCGACGCGGAAGGCGGCCAGCAGCAGGTCGATCGCCGCGATGTCGTCTGACGCCGCGTCGGCGAACGCGACGAGGCCGGCCTCGAGCTGTTCGGCTGCGACGTCGGTCTCGGGCCCGGGCTCGGCGGCGGCGAGGGCCGCGAGCGCGGCGTCGATCTGGTCGCTGGACGGCGACGGGCCGAGCCGAAGACGGATGGCGACGAGGTCGAGCCGACTGGATCCGGCGCACGCGTCGACGCGGAGGGTGGCGACGGGCGTGTCTCCAGTCTCGAGGGCGGCGAGCGCTCCCATCGCGCAGGCGTCCTCGAGGATGGTCTCGTCTTCGCTGGCGCGCGGCGCACGTGCGGAGAGGAGCTGGATGGCGCGGTCGAAGTCGCCGGTGAGGATCGAGGCCTCGGCGACGAGACGCCCACCGACCGGGTCGTCGACGAGGTCGCGCGCCTCGAGGAGGCGTATGGCCGAAGCGGGATCGCCGGCTTCGATGGCCTGATCGGCCGCCGTGAGGACCTCGTCGGGCGTCTCGCGGTGGCACGCCGGAGCGACCGCCCCGGCGACGAGGCCGAGGGCGGCGGCGAGGGCGGGCGCGACGAGGGCCGCGCCTCGTCGGTGCGTCATCGGCCCTGGACCAGCTTCCTGACGCCGGACTCGAACAGGACCTCGATCTTGCTGTCGGCGGGGACGGCGATCACGAAGCCAAGCCCGAAGGTCTTGTGCTGGAGGAGCTCGTCGGACGCGAACCGCTCGGTGATCGCGTACGGGCGCGTCGGCTCGTCCTTGTGCTGGTCGTGGAGCTTCTTCCAGACTTCGGCCGCGATCTTCGGATCGTCGAGCTTCGGTCGGGGGACGCCACCGATGGACGGTGCCGGCTTGGCGGCGACGCGCTTGGTCGCGGCGACGCGGGCGCGGGCGGGGATGAGGGAGTCCTCGTCGTCGTCGTCGTCTGGGTCGTCGTCGTCGAAGGTCGCTTCTTCTTCGTCCTCGTCGAAGACGGGAGCGTCTTCGTCTTCGGAGTCTCCCATGTCGTCGTCGGAGAACTCGTCCTCGTCGCGGTCCTTGTCCTTCGCCATCGTTCTACTTTGGGGGGCTGGGTTGGATCGGGGTGCTCCGATACATGCGGGCCGTCGCGCAGGTCAAGCGATTTGGTCGCGCGGCGCGCGGGCCTACTTCGAGGGATGCGTGGCCGCCTCATCTGCGCTACCCTCGTGGGTCCCGTGTCCCGATCTCGACGCCCGTGATCCGCCCGACCCCGACCCGCTGCCCCGCTGCCCTTCGCCCAGACGCGCGCCGCTCGCCGGCCGGCGTCGTGGGCGCCGTGCGCGGCCTCCCGCTTGGCGCCGCTCTCGGCGTCGCGCTGGTCTTGGGCGGGTGTCGCGAGCAGAAGAGCGAGCGCGAGCTGTTGATCGAGGCGACGACGCTCGCGCAGCGCGGGGACTTCGACGCGTCGCTCGCGATCCTCGACCGCCTGTACGCCGCGAATCCGACGAGCGCGGACGTGCTGATCCGCTACACCGGCTTTCTCGTGGACGCGGGAGATCTGGAGCGCGCCGACGAGTTCTTGGGGCGGCTCGACCGGATGGACCTGCGCGGCACCGAGCGTGGACGCGCCGACATGGAGCGGCGTCGCTACTTCGAGGCGATCTTCGAGCGCGCGGCCGGGGACGGACCCGCCGCCCCGGCAGACAAGGACGCCTACGAGCGGGCGATGATCGGGCTGATCAACCTCGAGCGGACCGGCACGATCCTCGACGACTACAACACTTACCTGATCATGCAGGCCCGGGCGTCGCTCGGCGGCGCGCCCGAGCGGCCGATCGACCCGAGCACTCGCGGGAACGTCGCCGCTGTCGCGAGCCCGACGCAGGCGCGCGCGGCGCTGGTCTATCTCGATCGGGTGCTCGACGGGGACCCGCGCTGTCAGGTGCGCCGCGAGCTCGAGGGTGCGCCGCTGCTCGAGGCGCAGGCCGTTCGGCAGGCGTTGCGGGCGAAGATCTTCAGCGACGACTTCGATCGCGCCTGGGAGGTCCGCTTTCGAGACGCGTTCGAGCAGGCGGAGCGGTTCGACCCCGCCACGCGGCGCTTTCGCGTTCACTACGACGGGCCGTACCGCGAGGGCTACAGCGCCGAGAGCGGCGAGGAGCGGCTCACGTACCAGGCGCAGACGTGGCACGCGCGCGAGCTGGCGACGGACCTCGCGTACGAGCTCGCGGGCCTGCCGCGTCTCGGCGCGCCGCCGCTGGACTACGCCGTCGAGGACTTCGCGACGACGCAGGTGTCGGGGCTGACACCGGGAGAGACCACGCTCGCGTTCGACCTCGCGTTGCCGTACGAGACGGCGAGACGTGGCGCGTTCCTGCTGCACGAACTCCGCAGCGCGCCGCACGACAGCGAGCCACCGGTCACCGAGTAGGTTCTGAAGCCGAAACGGGCGACCGGCGGCGGTAGAGTGAGCACCGGCGGTAGCGTGACCACAGGAAGCAGAGTGAGCACCGGCAGCAGAGTGAGCACCGGCAGCAGAGTGACCACAGGAAGCAGAGTGACCACCGGCAGCAGAGTGAGCACGGGTACAAGCGTGACCAGGGGTAACAGAGTGACCACACGTAGCAGAGTGACGACAAACGGAGGCTCCCGACTTGCGCTCGCGGCCTCGCGTCTCGGCCCGATCGCCGCCCATGCCCTGCTCTTCTTCGCGTGTGGCGGCGGCGCACCGGCCGCGGAGTCGACGCGCGTCGCGGCGGTGCTGTCGGGAGAGACGACCGGCGGCCCGTGCGCCGTCGACGCCGACTGCCGCGCGGGCGTCTGCGATCGGACGGTGCCCGACGGCTACTGCACTTCGGAGTGCTCCGACACGGAGCCTTGCGCCGTCGGTGACGTCTGCACGGGTGGGCTGTGCCTCGCTGGCTGCCACAACCAGCGGGAGTGCCGTGCGGCGGACTTCGAGTGTTTCGAGGTCTCGCCCGACCAGGGCGTGTGCATGTTCGACGCGCGTCCGTTCGACGGCGCTGCGCCAAACATCGGGGCGCCGTGCCGCGCCGCGGTCGAGTGTGTCGCGCCCGAAGGTCTCGAGGCGTTTTGCATCTCAGCGGTCGACCTGACCGGAGGGCAGACGTCGTATGTCGGCGGGATGTGCGTCGCGCTCGGCTGCGGGGCCAGCAGCCCCTGCGGCGACGGCGCGGTGTGTGCGATCGGCGGGCCGCTGCCGTACTGCCTGCCGTCGTGCGAGGCCGGCTGCCGCGATGGCTACGCCTGCGACGACGCGGTCGGCGGCTGCGTACCGGCGGAGGCACCGTGAGGCGCGGCGCGCTGTGGTTCGCGGCGGCGCTGATCGGCGCCGCGCTGTCGGGCTCCGTCGCGTGCGGTGAGGTCGAGACCGACGAGGTCGACTGCGACGACGCCGACTGCACGGTGCCGCCGGTCGCGTTCTGCGACGGCGCCGAGCTTGTGACGTACGGGAGCACGGGCACGTGCGTGGGCGACGACTGCCGGTACGCGGCGACGTCGACGCCCTGCCCCGGCGAGTGTCTTCAGGCGACCACCGAGCAGCCGGCGCGCTGCGAGTAGGCGGCGTGGCCGCGGCGGATCCGGTGACAGCGCGGACGGGCGCTCGGGGTCGCGTCAGCGCTTCGCGACCGCCTCGTCTGCGCTGACGAGCGCGGCAGAGGCCGCGAGGATGTCGAGGCCGCGGTGGTGGGCTGACCCGGGGAGCGCCTCGGCGCGCTCGACGACGCGGCGTTCGGCGATGCGCTGCGCGGGCGCGGGCTCCAGCGTGTCGGGGGCGGTCGCAGGCAGCTCGCTGGGGAGCCAGAAGGCGAGCGGGTCTGCGTTCGCTTGGCTGGCGAGAGCGATCGCGGCGTCGCGCAGGGCGGCGTGCGACTCGAAGGCCGACGCGTAGGCCGCGTCGGCGCGAACGGGATCGCGGGCGGCGAGCGCCTCGAGCACCTCGTCGATCGCGTCGAGGACGCGGCCGCAGTCGAGCACGACGTCGCGCTCGAGCCCCGTCCGCGCCAGCGCGTCGGGCGTGGCTGCCGCGAGGGCGCGGTCGGCTTCGGCGAGCCACGCGGCGGCGTCGGGGAGGCGCGCGAAGTCGGGCTCTCGGGTCCGCGGGACGGCGGCGCGGAGCGCGAGCAGCGCGTTGGTCGTGGCCGCGACGACGTCGTTGGAGCGGCCTGCGCGCGCCGCGGCGTCGGCGACAGCCGCGGCGTCGGCGCGGGCGGCAGAGGCGTCGCGCGCGGCGTGCAGCCGCTCGACGGCGAGCGCGAGGGGATCGACGTCGGCGACCTGCGGCGCGCCGGTGAGCATCGCCGTCGGAGCGCAGGCGCCGAGCCCGAGGGCGGCGAGCAGGAGCGAGTGCTGGAGGCGCCTTGCTGCGGCCATTTCCATCGTCGCGCGAAGGTCGTAGAAGTTCGGGCTGACCGTCTGCCAGTCCGATGTACCGTATGAATCCTACACGTAGTCCTCGCGCCGCGCTCGTTTTCCGCGCGCTCTTTCTGCTCGCGCTCGGCGTCTCGTCGGCGGGGTGTGAGCAGCTCGTTCGGCTCATCGACTCGATCTCGGACGGCGCCGAGTGCGGGTCGAGCGCGCAGTGCCTCGGCGGCGTCTGTCTGACGGAGTTCCCGGGCGGCTACTGCTCGACGGCGGACTGCGAATCTCAAGGTTGCTCGAACATCTTCGGTTCGGAGTGCTTGCTGCTCCCGGGCGACTCGTCGCCGCTGTGTTACGAGGACTGCCTCGACTCGACGGACTGCCGCGCCGGCTACTCGTGCTTCGGCGTCGACACGGCGCGTGTCTGTCTGCCCGCGTCGTATGAGGAGTCGCTGGCGTCGGCCGGCGCGCTCGGGAGCGCGTGCGCGAACGCGGCGGACTGCGACTCCGGGACGTGCCTCTCGAACTACGTGGGCGGCTACTGCTCGACGCTCGACTGCGCGGCAGACTCGGACTGCGGCAGCGGTCGGTGTCTCGCGCTCGACGGCGGTCCCGACGGCGTCGACGCGACGGCCTGCTTTCGCGGCTGCTCGAACGACAGCGGGTGCCGCTTTGGCTACGCGTGCGTCGACCCGGACGGGCTCGGCGGAGCGTGCGTACCGGTCGACGACGCGAACCGCTCTCCGGTGCGCAACCCGGCCGGCCTCGACGACGGGTCGCCGTGCGCGGTCGACATCAACTGCAAGGGCGGGACGTGCCTGCGGGCGGCAGAAGGCTACCCGAGCGGGTACTGCACGACGCTGGACTGCGCGGTCGTCGGCTGCAACGCGCCGAGCGGGGCGACGGCGCAGTGCCGGGTGATCACGCAAGAGACTGCGTGCTACGTCGACTGCGCCTCTGACGCCGGCTGCCGCGAGGGCTACACGTGCCTCGGCGCCGACCTCGGCGAGGGCTACTGCGCGCCGCCGCTGGGCAGCACGGGGCCGCGTCCGATCGAGTCGGGTGACACGATCCCGGTGGTGTGCGGACCGCCGACGTCGAGCGGTACGACGCGCACGATCTCGGTCGACATCGCGCCGACGACGCGGTCGTTCGCGATCGTTCCGTTCTCGGAGACGTCGACGGTCCGCCCGCTGCGGCTGCGCCTGCCAGACGGATCGATCGGCGCCGATTTCGACGGCACCTACTCGTTCCTCGACGTGAACCCGTTCTACATCGAGTCGGCGGCGCCGGTGTTCTTCCCGGCGGCCCCGCAGTTTTCGTCGATCACGGCGCAGGGCGGCGGCACGTACTCGCTCGACGTGCAGAGCTCCGACGCCGACCTCTGCTACTACGTGCTCGAGAAGGACCGGGACGGCGCCGAGCTGTCGGTGAACATCTACTTCGTCGGTGTCGACGGGCTAACGGCCGCGACGGCCGGCAGCCACACCGGGTTCCAGCGCATGATGTCGACGTTCGAGCGGATCTACCGGTCCGCGGGCATCGACATCGATCAGGTGCGCCTCTTCGACGCCGACGCGACGACGGCCGAGCGGTACGCGATCATCCGCGACATCAACGACCTGTTCCGGGTGATCGGGATCGCGTCGGACCCGGGCCCGACACTCGAGGAGCGCCTGAGCGTCGACGTGTTCTTGATCAACGGCTTCGCGGTCCCGCAGGCGCCCGGCCTGCTGGGCATCTCGCTGGGCATCCCGGGCCTCCCCGGCTTTCACGGCGTGCCGGGGAGCGCGCTCGTGTTCACGGCGGAGTACCTGGGAACGAACGCCGATCAGACGGGGCAGACGATGGCGCACGAGATCGGGCACTTCAACGGGCTGCGCCACACGTCGGAGCACGGCGGCTCGGAGTGGGATCCGATCGACGACACCCCGCGCTGCTCGGACCCCGAGCGCGGCGCGGCCTGCCCCGACGCCAGCAACCTGATGTTCCCATTCTCGCTCGGCTCGACGCAGGAGACCGTCACGACGCAGCAGGCGGCGGTTCTGCGGGCGTCGCCGCACACGCGGTAGCGGTCGGCGGCGGGGCCGCGGGCGAACCGTTACTGGATGCCGTCGACGTCGGGTTCGGCGGGCCGGGCGGCGGGCTCGCCTAGCTGGCCGGCTGGGTCGGCCGGCTGGCCGTCGGGCTCGCCTGGCTGGCGGTCGGGGTCGGCTGGATGGACGGCGGGCTCGGTGCGGCCGCGGTGCGCGGTGGCGCGTGGGTGGCCGGCGCGGGTCGTTGCGGGCGGCTCGCTACCGGCGTGGGTCGGCTCCGGGGGGCCGAGGCGCCGATCGTTCCGATAGATGCTGAGGATTGGGACGCCGCGGAGGTTCGCGTTGAACGCGGGCGACTGCGTGTCGAAGCGCGTCCAGGTCGCGTAGAGCTGACCGGCGAAGCCCTCCTCTGGGTCGAGCGCGATGTAGTCGGAGGCGTCGTAGGTCCAGCTGTAGACGATGTCGCGTCGGAGCCAGCCCTCGTCCTTGTACATGTCGGCGGCGAGCCCGGTGGTGTCGTGGAAGTGGACGCTGCCGCGGCGGGGCACGTTCTCGTCGAGGAACTCGAGGCCGGCGCGTGACGTGTAGCCCCAGAAGTGGCGCATGCCGCCGAGGTCGGCGGCGCCGGTGTAGTAGCCGACGAGGGCGTTGAAGTACGAGGTCCCGAACGGGTGGCTCTCGGCGGTGTCGAGGGCGGCGATGGCTAGCGTCGGCGCGGTGATCGCAGACGCGGCGAGGATGCCCATGCGCGGGGAGATCGAGGCGAACGCGTCCCTGGCGCGCGCCACGCCGACCCCGGCGATCATGCAGAGGAAGGGGATCGCGGGCAGCCAGTGCTTTACGCCACCGAAGATCGGCGTGTCGGGCCGCGAGATGATCCAGAACGGGACGAAGAGGTTCAGGCCGACGAGGAGGCCCGTCCCGCGGGGGTCGGGGGTGCCGGCGCGCAGGCGGGCGACCCACTCTCGCAGCAGCCAGCCGGCGCCAAAGAAGAAGGCGATCAGCGTCGGGACCGGGGTCGTCGTGAGGGTCATCACGTACGGGTACGAGCGCGGGAACGGCGGCTCCCACAGGCTGAGCCCGAAGTAGCGGACGTAGTAGTGCTCGTGGCCGAGGTGAAAGCGCAGGTACCAGAGCACGCGGTGCCACGTGTCGAACCAGTGCCGCGGCCACCCCATGTAGAAGATGATCGGTCCGAGGGCCGCCATCGTGAACAGCGCGAGGGGAACCGGCGGGACGCGCACGCGCGCGGCGGCGCCGAAGCGGATGTGCGGGAACGCGCGCAGCCCCCAGTGGGCGAGCAGCACGAGCGGGAAGAAGAAGGCGTTGAGCTTCGTGATGAGGCCGATGCCCCACAGGACGCCGGTCGCCCACGCCCATCCGGTCGAGTCGAGCGAGCGCCAGTACGCGTACATGAAGACGACCCAGACCGAGAGGATCGGGATGTCGAAGCACGTCAGGTGGGCGTGGAAGAAGTAGCGCGGCAGGAACGCGAGCAATCCCACAGCGACGAGCGCGGCGAGCCGACTCCGGTAGGCGGCAACGGTGAACAGGTAGAGCGCGGCGAGCGCCAGCGAGCCGAACACCATCCCCGGGAAGCGATACGCTTCGGAGCGCGACAGCACGTCGAGGCGGTCGTGGAGGATGAGTCCGCTGAGCGCGAACGCCGTCTTCACGAGCACCGGGTGCTCGGGGTTGTAGGACCAGTGCCGGTCGATGTTCTCTTGCGTGAACGACTCGGCGGTGTGGCCGGCGCGGACGTTCTCTTCGAGCTCGACGAACCAGCCTTTGTACTGGTCGGCGGCGTAGAAGTAGAAGCTCTCGTCGCGCGTGAAGCCCATGTCTGGCGTCGCGACGAGGAGCGCGAGGTACGCCAGCGCCAGCAGCGCTGCGGCCGCGTGGTCGAGGAGCGACGGGCGGTGCGTCGACGTCATTTGGCTCCGCCGTCCGCGAGGGAGCGGCGTCGCAGGCGACGGTCGAGCATCGGCAGCAGCACGAGCGGCACGAGGGCGAGCGCGAGCAGCGCGCGGTTCCAGCGCGGCCAGTGAAACACGCCCTCGACGCGGTGGGCGCCGGCGGGGAGCCGGGCCGCGATCATGCCGGGGAACGCGAAGAGTGTCTGCACGGTGACGCCGTCGACGGTGAGGTGCCAGAACGGGTGATAGCCGATCTTCGCGACGAGGAGTGCAGGCTCGTCGAGCTCGACGTCGGCGGCGAACGCGTCGACGTCGTAGGCCGAGGCGACGACGCGGCCGTGCGGTGGCTCGCCGCCGAGGGCGGTGGGGGTGACCGACGAGACCGGGTCGCCGGTTAGGTCGTCGCGCGAGCGCGGGTCGTCGACGTCGAGAATGTAGGTCTGCCGGTTCCGCGGTCCGTCTCCGGCGAGCCAGTCGCGGATGTGCTGGCGCGCGCCGCGCGGCGTGCCGACGACGACGCCCGCCTCGTGCATCAGAGCGACGGAGCGGTGCTCGTTCTGGAGGCTGCCGACTCGGTAGCGGCCACCGTCGTAGACCCAGTCGATGTCGCCGAGCCCGGAGATGTCGGCGTCGTGGTCGGCGACGATGGTCCTGAAGTCGTAGAGTTCGGCGAGGACGCGAGCGTTGAGGCGATCGAGGCGGAAGAACTCGAGCGTGTAGAAGTTGAGCGAGTCGTGGAGGCCGACGCCGTAGCTCTGCCCGGCCGCGTGGTGGCTGGCCCAGGCGAACAGACCGGAGTGGTAGTGGCCGCGGAGTCCGGTACGCTTGGACACGAGGACGCGCCCACCGGGCGGGAGGCCGGCGACGAAGCTGGCCGCGGCCGCGTATTCGGAGGGACGGAAGGCGCCGTTCTCGTCGATGGTCCGGAAGCCAACGTCGAGCTGCTTTGCGCCGCCCACGACCGGGGACGCGAGCACGGCCGCGATCGCGAGGCCTGGGGCGGCGAGCGCGATGCGGCGCGGGGCGCGGCGCCATGTGAGCGCAAAGACGATGAGTCCGAGCTCGCGCAGTCCGATCCCCGCGAACGCGACGAGCGCGAACTGAAGGAGCGACGCGTACCGGAAGAGCTGGATGGTGTGGTGTAGCGGATAGAGGTCGATCCAGTCGCCGAACCCGGCGCGCCCGACCGCGCCGACGAGCGCCCAGCCGAACAGGATCAAGAGCGCCACCGCGGCGCGGCCCGACGCCGCGCCAAAGCGCCGAACGGCCGCGCCCAGGGACACCAGCAGCCCGAGGGTCGCGGCGCCGAGGAGGATCGGCGGCCGCTCGTCATCGAGGATGCCGTGGGTGAACAGCTTCGCGGTCTCTGCGAAGCCGTAGCCGTCGACGCGCGTGTCAGAGCCGAACGGCCAGCCGCCGAAGAACGCCTGGTTGAGCGAGAGGGGGACGAGCCAGGCGGCGAGCAAGCCGAAAGCGCCGAGGCCAGCGACCGTGAGCCGCGGGATGCCGCGGTGCGGCGCGGGGCCGGCGACGGCGATCAGCGCGATCGCCGGGACGAGGGCGATCGCGAAGAACATGTGCGTCGACGCCGTCAGCGCGGCGAAGATCGCGCCGAGCGTCAGCGAGCCGCGGCCGTGGGCGAGCGCGACGAGCTCACCGAACGCGAGGGGCAGCGCGACGTTGCCCCAGGCCTGCGTGTAGAGGCCGACGGTGAGCGACGCCTGCGCGTGGTAGCCGAAGTCGATCCCGTTGAGGACCAGCGGACAGAGGGCGCCGGCGAGCGCGGCGGCCGCGCGATCGACACCGGCGCGGCGAAGGCCCGCGAAGACGGCCCACGGCTGAACGATCAGCATCGTCGCGAGCAGCACCTTGTAGGTGATCGAGGCGGCCGGCGCGCCGCCGAGCGCTGCGCACAGGATCGCCGACGCGAGGTGCGGGAGCGGCTGGTAGTAGAGGCCGAGCGGGAAGCCGAGGTTGTAGTCGGGCGACCACCAGCCGCGGCCCTGACGGAGCGCCTCGGCGAAGCGCGCGATCGTCGTGATGTGACTCGACGCGTCGTCACCAAGGGGGGTGAACGTCGAGATGTATCCGGTCGCGTACGCGGCGACGAAGAGCGAGGTGACGACGAGGACGGCGCGGGCGGCGCGCGGATCGTCCAGGGGCGCTTCGCGCTCGGTCAGATCGTCAGGTAGAGACAAAGGCTCGCGAGGGCGCAGGCAGCCACGAGCGCCGGCTCCATCGCCGGGCGCTGAGACAGCTCGACGCCCACGACGATCGACATCGGGAACGCCAGCGCGACCGCGTGTACCAGACCGAGCGGGGTTCCCGCCAGCACTCCCGCGCCCACGGCCAGGACCGCGACGAAGAGGTAGCTTGCGCGGACGCGACGGCGACGCCCGATCAGCGCGACGCCGACGAGCGTCGCGACCGCGGAGGCGAGGGTCACTACGGCCCGGGTGCGGGCGCCCTCGGTCCAGACGTCTCCCCAGCCTTGGCGACCGACGAGGGCGGCCGACAGCGTCTGCGCCGCGGTGGAGTCGAGCGAGCCGACGCTCGCGGCCCACAGGATGACGGCGACGGGAGCGGCAGCGAGCGCGATGACCGCGCCGATTGGGGAGCTACGCCATGCGCGGGTGCGCGCGACCTCGGCGATGACGCCGAACCAGCAGACCCAGACGAACGGCGACGTGAGCGAGGCGACGGCCGCCGCGAGGCCGGCCGGCCCGACGCGCCCGGTACGCGCGAGCAGCATGGCGCCGGCGCCGGCTACGAACGCGGCCCCGACGGCGAGGTCCGTGCAGAGCACGACGCCGAGCGGCGAGAGGGCGAGCAGCCACCCTGCCTGAGCGGCGGCGTGCGCGGTGTGCTCGAGGCGCGCGAGGCGGACGACGAGCCCCGTCGCGAGCGCGAGCAGGAGGCTGCGGACCGTGAACGCGACCCACCCGGTGAGCTCGATCTTCGAGAGCAACGCTCCGATCGGCGGCGCGTGCGGCGTGGGCGGGAAGACGCGCGCGACGCTGAGGTCGGCGTGGAGCGCGCTCGCGGCTGCCCAGAGCATCGCCTGGGCGACCAGGGCGGCGACGACGGCGAGCCGCCAGGCCTCGACCCCGGAGTGGCCGGTCGTGACCCCGCTGCCGCGGGACAACGTCGAATCGAGCGAGACGGACGCCATTGCGAACCTCTGATGTAGGCGCAGTGACTACGCCGATACCAGAGGGGCGGAGGCGGGCAAGAAATCGGCGGCAGCGGCAGCGCCGGGTCGCGCTCGGGCGGGCGGCGCGACGGCCGCGCACGGCACCCACCGCCGCCCGGCCTCAGTCGACCGGCGGAACGTCGCAGACGGACGGGAGGTCCGACGGCGGGGCTCCGGCGAGCGCGCGGACGACGTACTGCGGCAGCGCGAACACGGCGCGGGCGTGGGGCTCGTTGATGAAGCGCAGCTCTTCGGCGAACGCGGCGAGCCGCTTGCCGTCGACGTGCTCGGGTGAGAGCGCGCGCCCGTTCGTGGCGCCCATGAACGCCCAGTACGCGCCGGGGTACGTGAGGCAGTGGCCGGCGTAGGGCGTGACGCTGCCGAAGATGGCGGAGAGGTTTCGGTGAATCCCGACGACGCGGTCGATGCAGAACGTCAGCGAGTCGCTCTGCGGGACCAAGATGCCGGAGTCGCCGAGCAGCGTCGCGCAGCCGCGGTAGAACGACTCGGTGAACAGGTCGACGGCGGCGTCGACCGGGTCGGTGGAGTCGACGAGGATGACGTCGAACTTCTCGCCCGCCGCGGCCGCGTTGGCGACGAACGCGACGCCGTCGGCGACGCGGACGTCGGCGCGTGGGTCCTCGAACGCGACCGCGAGCTTGGGGAAGTACTGCTTGGCGCAGCGGATGACCTCGCCGTCGATGTCGACGAGGACGGCCTCCTGGACCTCGGGGTGCCGCAGCACCTCGCGCAGGGTCCCGCCGTCGCCGCCGCCGATGATCAAGACACGGCGCGGGTTCGGGTGGCACAGGAGCGGGAGGTGGGCGAGGAGTTCGTGGTACGCGCTCTCGTCGCGGTCGGTGACGTTGGTGACCCCGCCGAGCGCGAGGACGGTCCCGAACTCTTCGGCTTCGAAGACCTCGATGCGCTGGAACTCGGTCTCGAACATCTCGTAGACCTTCGTCACCGTGTAGGAGAGGAAGGTGCCGCGGGCCCAGGGGTCGTCGTATCGTAGCATGGCTGGCTCGGGGGGTTCGGGACGCGGCGCCTCTTACACGCCGGCCGCCGCGAAACCAAGCCGGGTATCGCAGCCGCCGCGCCGCGTCGCGACCGCGCCTCGCTCGCCCGCCCGCGGTCGGTTAGAGTCGCGAAGCTCGGGCAATCCCGCCGCGGGCCACGCGTCACACGAGAGGTAGCACCGTGCCGTCGAACCGGGCCTGTGGACGACAGCTCGAGCGGATCGCCGCGCTGGCGCAGCTCGCCGGACGCCGGGAGTTCGAGGTCGCCGCGTACGCTCGCGCCGGACGTACGGTGTCGGGGCTCAAGGAGCCGCTCGCCGACCTGGTCGCGGCGGGGGCGCACACGGGCCTGCCCGGGATCGGGCGATCGCTCGGGCGCGACCTCGCAGAGCTGGCGACGACGGGCCGTTGCGAGACGCTCGATCGGCTCGTCGAGGAGGTCGGGGCCGGTGTCGCAGAGCTGCTGACGCTCCCGGGTCTCGGCGCGGCGCGCGTCGCGAAGCTGCGGGACGCGCTCGGCGTTCGCGATCTGGCGGGGCTCGAGCGGGCGCTCGCCACGGGCGCGGTCGCGAGCACCTCGGGGCTTGGCGCAAAGCTGGCGACGCAGCTCGCGACGGCGCTCGCCGCGCGTGCGGCGCGCGGCGACAAGGCGCCCTACCCCACGGCGCGTCGCGTCGCGGATCACGTCGCGGCGACCCTCCGACGCCAGCCGGGGATCGGGGCCGTCGAGACCGTGGGGGCCGTCGCGCAGATCCGCCCGTGGGCCGAGAAGGTCGAGCTGCTCGCAGCGACGACCGATGTCGACGCCGTGCTGGAGGCGCTGGCGGGGCTCGGCGAGGTCGAGCCGATCCGCGGTGGGGGCAGCTGCGACGTCGAAGGGGCGCGCGTGGCCGTCCGGGCTGTCGCGCCAGACGCGCTTGGGGCTCGGGTGCTGTGGGAGACGTCGTCGGAGCGGACGCGGGACAGGTTGGCGTCGGCTGCGACCGCTCGCGGCCTGCGGCTCGACGCGACCGGGCTGTGGGATGCGGTCACAGAGGTTCCGGTCGCGACGCCGACCGTCGAGGCGGCGTTCGCAGCCCTGTCGATCGCGGCGGCGCCACCGGCGTGGCGAGCCTTCGAGGGCGAGGACACGGCGTTCTGGCCGGCGCTGTCGTCAGCGCACGTGCTCGGCGACCTGCACATGCACACGACGTGGTCGGACGGCGCGGCGACGATCGAGGAGATGCGCGCGGCAGCAGCGGATCGCGGTCGCCGGCACATCGTGATCACCGATCACAGTGTCGCGCTCGCTGGTGTCGCGAACGGCCTCGACGCGGCGCGCGTGCGGGCGCAGATCGCCGCGATCCGTGCGCTGCCGTCGGGCGAGTGCCGCGTGCTCTGCGGCCTCGAGGTCGACATCTTGCGCGACGGCGCGCTCGACCTCGACGACGAGACGCTGGGCATGCTGGATTGGGCCGTTGGGTCGATCCACTCGGCGTTCAGCCTGACGCGGCGCGAGCAGACCGCGCGGCTTCTGCGTGCGATCGAGTCGGGCTGGCTCGGCACGATCGGACACCCGACTGGGCAGAAGCTCGGATCGCGCGAGGGGATCGAGTTCGACGTCGACGCGGTGCTGGACGCGTGCGAAGAGCACGGGGTCGGCATCGAGATCAACGGCTCCCCGCACCGCCTCGACGCGAGCGACGAGCTGTTGGCCGCCGCTCTGGCTCGTCCGGGGCTGTGGATCTCGCTCGGGTCGGACGCGCACAGCGTCGACGAACTCGACCAGGTCGACCTGGCGCTCGCCCAGGCCGCGCGGGCGGGGGTACCGCCGGGACGGTTGGTGAACTCGCTCGACGCGGACGCGCTGGTCGGGCTTCGGCGAGGCGCGCGCGCCTGACAGCGGGCTGGGAGTGCGGCATGGAGTGCGGCATTCGGCGCCGCACGCCGCGTGCGTGGGCCCCCCAGATCGACTGGGGGCACATTTTTCGAAAAATTCCTTGCGGAGCGGGGGCTTCTCCGTATTTTCCGCCCGCCCGTCACCCGTAGGAGGTAGCGAATTGGAAGCACTGGGACGACACTGCATCATCGAGTACTACGACTGCCCGCGTGAGATCATGGACGACGTCGACTTCATTCAGAAGTCGATGTGCGAGGCAGCCGAGGCGATGAAGGCCACGATCGTGGCCGTCGAGTTTCACCACTTCAACCCGCACGGCGTGTCGGGGATGGTGGTGATCAGCGAGTCCCACCTCTCGATTCACACCTGGCCGGAGTTCGGGTACGCGGCGGTCGACGTCTTCACGTGCGGCGACGTCATCGACCCGTGGTTCGCGCACAAGTACCTGCGCGAGAAGTTCGCGGCGAAGCGCGACTCGGTCGTCGAGCTCAAGCGCGGCATCCTCGACGTGCCCGAGGGCACGGTCCCGAAGGCGTACGACGTCAAGGCGAGCTGAGGTCTGCGGGGCCGGCGCGCGCTAGCCGACGGCCCCGCTGCTCTGCCCTATCGCACGCCAGCAGCTACGGCGCAGCGGCCCGCGCGGCGTCTGCGGTGCGCCTGGCGGCGTCGGTCCGATCGAACAGCTCGACGAGCTGCCCGATCTCGCGACCCTCGGCCGGGTGCGCCTGGACGAACGCGGCGTTGGCGTCGCGCCACGCGACGAACGCCTCGTCTAGGTAGGCGGCGAGCTGGGCCTCGTAGAGGCGCCGCTCGTCGCCCTCGAGCGACGCGAGGCGCTGCTCGAGGAGGACGGCGTCGCCGATCATCCGCTCGCCGTTCACGCTGAACAGGTTCTGCATCCGCGTGACGGCGGTGGCGGGGTCGTCGAGGTTGGTCTCGAGGATCGTCGCCATGTCGAAGACGTGGTTCCGCGCTCGCTCCTCGACCTGACCCATCATGTCGTGCCCATGCGTCAGCAGCGCCTCACCGCCTTCGGCGGGCTTGTCGCGACCGCCGCAGGCGCCGGCGGCGGAGCAGGTGAGCATCAGGGCGAGTAGGCAGTTGCGCGCGTGCATGCGATGCGGGGGCATACGGGTTGCGCTGTCAGCCCTACGCCGCCACTGAGGAGAGCGCAACAGGGCCCAGCGGCCGAACGACCGCAGCCGAGCGCGCCAGCCCACATGCTCGACGCGCCGACCCGCCCCCGCTGGCGACGAACCCCGGTTCCCGCTAAGACTGTCGCGCGTCACTCGTTCGACGTGGAGATTTCGGCATGACAGCGCTGCGGAGTGTTCGTCGTTGGTGGGGCAGCGGCCGCGCCGGCGTCCCGGTCGTGGCAGCGGGGCTGTTCGTCTCGCTGTCGGTCGCAGCCTGCAGCCGCGTCTCCCTCGGCAACGGGTGCGAAGACGACTCGTGGTGCGACGCGGGATCCGTGTGCGTCTCGGGGACCTGCACGGCCGCCGCCTGCGGGCTCGGCGTCGCGTGCCCCGGCGATCTTCCGTGCGTCGACGGGGTCTGTGTCGCAGCCGAGACGCCCGATGCCGGCTGCGTCGGCTCCGGGTGCGGAGGGACGGTCGGCTGCGTCGACGACGGCGGTTGCCCGGAGTCGGCGATCTGCGTGGACAGCGTCTGTCTGGCGCTGGTCGAGTGCACGCTCGGCTCGGAGTGCAACACCGGCGGGGTCTGTCGGGCCGGGGTCTGCGTCGCCGGTTCGGCGTGCCGGCCGACGGGGATCTGCGGCCCGGGCGAGGAGTGCATCGACTCGCAGTGTACGTTCACCGGGGTCTGCGCCACCGACGCCGACTGCCCAGAGGGCGCCATCTGCGCCGACGGCGGTTGCGCGACAGTCACCCGCCCGTGCGACGAGCTGCGTGCGTGCGGCGAGGGGGAGGCCTGCCGCGACGGCGTGTGCCTGTCGCTCGCGGACTGCGAGTTCGACTCGGACTGCCAGGCTGGGTTCACGTGCGTCGATGGCGCGTGCGCCGTGACCGCCGGGGCTTGTACATCGGCGGCGGACTGCCCGTCCGGATCGAGCTGCGTGGGCGGCGAGTGTGTGGGGGGCGTGGAGTGCACGTCGAGCGCGAGCTGCGGCCGGGACATGCTGTGCAGGAACGGCGAGTGCGTGCGGGTCTCGTGCGACACGATCGCTGACTGCCCCGTCGGATTCGTCTGCATGGGTTCGAGCTGCATCGAGGTCGGGAGCTGCGACGCCGCCGACGCGTGTCCGGCCGGCTTCGTCTGCAACGCGTCGGGCGCCTGCGTGCTCGACGGCGAGTGCTTCGTCGCGACGGACTGCGAGAGCGGGACCTGCGAGGATGGGCGGTGCGTCGACGGGTGTCCGGTCGTGTGTCCCGCCGGGACTTCGTGTGTGGACGGCGCGTGCCGCGCGGCACGCGAGTGCGAGACGTCGGCCGAGTGCGGCGTGGCGCAGGCGTGCGTCGGCGGCGCGTGCGTCGGAGACGGTTCCTGCATCCTCGACATCGACTGCCCTACGGGCTTCGGATGTAACGCGGGGGTTTGCGTCGGGCGTGAGTGCTCGCTGTCTCGCGACTGCCCCGCCGGCTACACGTGCGAGTCGAACACCTGCATCGCGCCGGCCGCCGGCTGTCTGGCGGCGACCGACTGTGCGGCGGGCGAGTCGTGCCTCGACTTCGCGTGCGTGCCGCCGCCACCGGTGTGCGGCGCCGACCGTGACTGCCCGGTCGCGAGCGTCTGCACCGACGGCAGTTGCGTCGACGCGCCGATGATCTGCGAGGTCGACTCCGAGTGCGGCGTGGCCCGCATCTGCGAGTTCGGGCGCTGCGCACAAGGTGGGTGCGCCTCGTCTCGCGACTGCGCCAGCGGCGAGTTCTGCGACGAAGGGCGGTGCGCCGCCGAGCTCGCGTGTCGAACCCAGGGAGACTGCGGGTTCGGCCAGATCTGCCTCGACGGGCGCTGCGCCAACGCGCTCTCGTGCACCTACAACGAGACGTGCGGGTTCGCAGCGCTGTGCATCGACGGCGAGTGCGTGTTCGAGACGCCCGGGTGCTTCGAGGACACCGACTGCGGCGGCGCGCGCCCGGTGTGCGCGAACGGCTTCTGCGAGAACGTGCAGCGGTGCGACATCGACGACGACTGCAGCGGCTCCGCGAACGTGTGCGTCGGCGGCATCTGCCGCTCCGGCAGCATCGACTGCCGAGACAACGGGGACTGCCGGGGCGGTATCTGCATCGGAGGGGAGTGCGGCTGATGCGGAGAGCCACGCGTGTGATCCCGGGGATGATCGCCGGCGGTCTGATCGCCGTCGTCGGCGCGTCGCTCGTGGCGCCGAAGGCCGAGGCGACGATCTGGCAGGAGATCATCACGAGCGGGGGCCGCGACCTCGGGGCTCAGCTCGCAGCGGCGGCGGCGATCGACGACACCGACATGGCGGTCGCCGAGCTGCGGCGCCTCGCGGCGCTGGCACCGGACGACCCGATGCCGGGACTGCTCATGCTCCACCGCCTCGCCCGCGCAGGGCGCGCGGGTGACGTACTGGATCGCGCCGACGAGGTCCCACTTACGAGCCGCGAGGTCGAGGCCCAGGTGGCGTTCTTCCGGTCGTTTGCGCTGGGCTGCCTCGGGCGCTACGCCGAGGCCGCGGACGTCCTCGAGCGCTCAATCCGTTACTTGCCCGAGCTGCCGGACCGGGCCCGCTACATCGGGAACCTTGGCGAGCTGCTGACGGCCGCGGGTGACTTCGACCGCGCCGTGTCCTTTCTTCGCGACGCGTCGGGCTCGCAGGGTCGCGCCGCGTTCGCGGCGGCCCTCGCGCTCTCGGGCCACCTCGACGACGCACACGCCGTCGCGATGGAGCTTGCGTCGGCGCAGGGTGGGTTCGCACTGACGCCGGAGCCCGGAGCGATCTACATCCCGGAAGGGATCGACGCGCTGTACCGAGCCCTGGTCTCCGACGCCAGCGGCGACGCGGCGACCGCGGCGGCCGAGACAGCGGCGTTTCTCGCCTCGCCGGCCGGGGTGCTCGCGACACCGGAGCTTCGCACGCGGCTCGGCGCCGGCACCGGAGTTCAGGTCGTCACAGCGACCCGCTTCTCTCTGTCCGGGTGCGCACCGCGGATGCTGGACGTCTCTTCGGCCGGCGACGCGGTCGTCGCGCGATGCGAGGCTGGCGACGTCCGCGTGGTCCGCCGTGGCGATGCCGGCGCGATCTCCCAGTCGTCGCTCCGCCCCGAGCTGATCGACTACATGACCACCGACGTAGCGTTCGCGCCCGACGGCCGCGATGTCCTGACTCTGATGTCCGACGGGCGGGTCGTCCGGCAGCGGACAGATGACCGCTTCCTGGAGGTGGTTGGGGAGCCGCACTCGTTCGGCGAGCCAGCGCTGACGCCGCAGCGGTTCGTCAGCGGAAACCCGTCGCGGGTGCTGACGGTTGGGAGCAGCCAGTCCGGTTTCCAGGTGATCGACGCCGACGCCTCCGCGCCGACGCTGGCTCTGGAGTACGCGCCGGGGCTGAACTGGCTGTACCTGCCGGAGATGTCGCGCGACGAGCGGACGCTGGCGGTTGCGGACGGCTGGGGGATCGCGGTGTTTACGGGTCCCGTGTGGACACGCCGCGGTTCGATCGCCATCAGCGCCGATGCGTGGGGGCAAGCCGCGCCGTGGTGCTTGTCGCCCGATGGGGGCTCTGTCGTGCAGATCCGCGGGTCGCAGCTCGTCGGCGTGTCAACGACGACCCAGCGTCCGACAGCCGTGGTCCGCGTGGGAGAGTGGTTCCCCGAGGTCGCGGCGGGCACGGATCTCCCGGTGGCGATCCGGCCCGTGGGACCCCGCACCTATGCGGTCGCGACGCGCGAGGCGGTGATGGTGCTGGAGTTGAGCGCGCCGATCGAGGCGACGGCGAACTGAGCGGCGCGCGCCCTGTCCCGGGCCGCGGCAGCGGCGACGTCAGCCGGGATCGGGGAGCTGATCGACGAGCTCGCGGAGCTGCTTGCCCACCTTGAAGTGGATCGAGTGCTTCTCCTCGACGGGGACCTCTTCGCCGGTCTTCGGGTTGCGCCCGACGTAGGCTCGGTGCTCCTTGAGGGAGAAGGAGCCGAAGCCGCGGATCTCGATCCGTGCGCCCTGGGCGAGCGCCTTGGCGAGGACATCGAAGACGCAGTTGACTGCGTCTTCGGCGCGCTTCTTGGGGAGGTCGGTGCGAGTCGCGAGCTGCTCGATCAACTCGCTCTTGGTCATCGTGCCGGTCATGCGGTCACCCTCTGTCGACGTCGGACCCGCGTTACTACCTCGCGCGCGCCGCCTGTCAACGCTGAACCCGGTGTCTCGGCATGGGATCGGCACGGTGTGGCGTCGGGCGCGGAACGAGGGTAGTGGATTCGGCACGTAGATCCGCAGAAGAGCAGGCACAGATGGCGATTCTTGGTTCGAGTCGAAGAGCGCTCGGCGTGATGGTGTTCGGAGCGGCAGCGGCAGCCCTCGTGGGGGGCTGCGGCGACGACGGCGTCGCCATTCAGACGGGCTGCCCGGCGGGACAGCTGATCAACGAGCGCGGCGTCTGCGTCGACGACGACCGGACCGGCGGCCGAGACACAGGCGGCGGCGTGGAGACCGACGCCGGCGCCGACGTCAGCGGGCTCGTGTGCCTGCCGGGCACGGCCACCTGTGCGGACCCGACGACGCGCGCGGTCTGCGCCGAAGACGGGCAGTCGACGAGCAGCGTCCCGTGTGGGGCCGGCGAGACATGCGCCGACGGCGCGTGCGCGCCCGCAACCGGGGACTGCGTGCCGGGCGCCGTGCTGCGCTGCGACTCCCCGACTGCACTGCGGCTCTGCGGCGCAGACGGGACCGGGTTCACGATCTCACCCTGCCCCGCTGCCACCCCGAACTGCTTCGACGGGGAGTGCACAGACCAGGTCTGCGCGCCGAGCGCGCGCCGCTGCGACGGCGCGAGCATCATCCAGTGCAACCCCGAAGGGACCGCTGAGACGCTCGTGCAGGAGTGCGAGCTCGGCTGCAACGCGGGCCAGTGCGTCGATCCGTGCGCCGGTGACGGAAAGACCTACCTGGGCTGCAGCTTCTACGCGGCAGACCTCGACAACATCGGCGGCGACGGCCTCAGCACCGGCGCAGACGAGGCGCAGTTCGCCGTGACCGTCTCGAACGCCACGAGCAACCCGGTCGACGTGCGGATCACGGGCGGCAACCTGTCGGCGCCCGTGGAGCGCGCGATCGCGCCGCGAGCGCTCGAGACGTTCGAGCTGCCGACCGCGAACATCGACGGGACCGGGCAGCGCGCGCTGGCGTATCGCGTCGAGTCGACCGGCCCGGTGACGGTTCACCAGTTCAACCCGCTCAACAACGTCGGCGTCTTCTCGAACGACGCGTCGTTGCTGCTGCCTTCGACGAGCGTCGGGTCCGAGTACCTCGTCGCGTCGTGGCCGTCGCAGGCGGCGGGCCTGCAGACGTTCGTGGCGATCATCGCGGTGAGCGAGGGGACGACGTCGGTGGCGGTGACCAGCCCGCAGCGCACGGACGCCGGCGGGGGTGTGCCGGCCCTCGAGCCGAACGTCGAGTCTCGCTTCACGCTGGCGCAAGGCGAGGTGCTGTCGTTCCAGGGGCTCGCGAACGAGGGCGCGGATCTCTCGGGGATGCGCATCACGAGCGACCATCCGGTCGCCGTGTTCGCGGGGTCCGAGTGCGCGAACGTCCCGCTCGGGGTGCCGTACTGCGACCACCTCGAGGAGCAGCTGATGCCGGTCTCGACGTGGGGCCGCGAGTTCGTCGGCGCGAAGTTCCGGCCGCGCGGCACCGAGCCGGATGTGTGGCGGGTCGTGGCCTCGGAGGCGGCGACGACGCTTCAGACCAGCCCGCCGATCCCCGGCGTGAACGGACGCACCGTGTCGATCGGCGAGGTCGTGGAGTTCGTCACCGCCGACGACTTCGTGCTCTTCGCGGACCGGCCGATCACGCTGGCGCAGTTCATGGTCGGCTCGTCGTACCCGGGTCCGGACCACGGGTGCTCCGACGACGGCTTCGTCCCCGACACGTCGGGGTGCGCGATCCCGCGGACGTGCGACTCGGGGTCCGGCATCGGCGACCCGGCGTTCCTCGTTAACGTGCCGACAGCACAGTTCCGCTCCGACTACATCGTGCTGACGCCCGCGCAATACGAGCAGAACTTCATGACGGCGGTCGGGCCTCCCGGCACCGTGATCCGCGTCGACAGCGTCGAGGTGACGGCCGCGCGCAGCCGGATCGGGGTGTGGGAGGTGGTGCGGTTCCCGGCGAACGCGGGGGTGCACGCGGTGTCGGCGTCGGAGCCGATCGGGCTGTATGCGTACGGCTACGACTGTGACGTGTCGTACGCGTATCCGGGCGGCCTGAACCTCGACGCGCTGTGAGGCGCGCGGCTGCGCGGCTCAGCGTCGGCGCGGCGCTGCTGGCCTGCGCGGTCGGCGCGTCTGCCTGTGAGGAGCTGCTCGGAAACGGGACCGCGCCGACGACTCGGGGAGGCCGCGACGGCGGCACAACGACGACGACGACGACGGGCCCGAGCGCGTTCGGCTCGATCGTGGTCGCCGGCGCCACGACGTCGGCGCGGCTAGACGTGGTCGTCCTCGGTTCGACGCCGCGGTACGCGACGGGTATCGAGTCTCCGCGGCTCGTGGTGGGTCAGGCGACAGTGCCGCTGGGGACCGGCGACGCGGTGGGGGTGTTCGGGGCGTCGTCGGCGCGCGCGGCGGCGCTGACCTGGACTCCCGGCGCGACGTACACGTTCGCGTTCGACTGGCTCGACGAGGACGGCGCGATCCAGGCGGCAACCGGTTCGGTCACGGCACCCGGGACGCGGGTAGGAGTCTCGGTCGTCGAGCAGCCGATCCGCTTTGCGGGCGAGGCGGTCGAGGTGGAGCTCGACGACGTCGGCGACGGCGCGCTGGTGCGGGTGCTGTCGGGATCCAACGAGACGTACAGCTCAGCGGGGTCGATGGGCCTGGACGACGTCGCGGGATTGCAGGCGCGTCTCCGAGCGGTCCAGGGACCGCTCTTCGAGGTGCCGGGGTCGGCGTTTCCGGAGGCAGGGACCTACACGATCGAGGTCACGGGGCTGACGCTGTCTCAGGCGTCGTCGGGGCTCGGAAGCGCGAGCTGGTTCGGAGCTGGGTCCGTGGCCTCCGTCGCGGTCGAGGTGCGCTAGGGGCGCGGGAAGCTTGAGGCGCGGCGGGGCATGGGTATAGTGCCTCGCGTAGAATGGAGGCGGTCTCCCCGAGACGCGATGAGCCAGACGGACCCGAAGAGCCTAGAGGACCTCGTTCTCGGCGCACTGAGCGGCGAGGACTACGGTGGTCGCGCCCGAGGCGACGATGCGGCGCGGCCGTCCTATGTGCTGCAAGAGCTGCCGGAGCCCGCGATCGCGGTGGTGCCCAAGCCTACGGACGGCGCGAACGGGCGCCGCGCTTCGGCAGCGGCGGTCGAGGACCTCGAGGCGCTGAACGCGCGGAAGGCGGCGGAGCCTCCACCGGTCGCGGCGGACACCCCGTGTCCAACGTGTGGCGCGCCGAACCCACCCACGAGCAAGTTCTGTGGGGAGTGCGGCAACCAGCTCTCGGGTTCGTCGCGCGGGCCGAGCGACGCATACCGCGTGCCGACGCAGATCCCCGTGTCGCTGGTGGCGATCAACGAGGACGGGACGGACGGTGCGCGCGTCGATCTGTCGTTCGCCGACAACGTGGTGGGCCGGGCCGGCGACGTCCGGTTCCCGACAGACGCGTTCCTCTCTCCGAAGCACGCGCGGCTCACGGTCGAGGGTCGCCGCGTCTATATCGAGGACCTCTACTCGCTGAACGGCACGTACGTGAAGCTGCGAGACGAGGTGCGGCTGACACCGGGCGACACGTTCTTGATGGGTCGTCAGGTGCTCCGGTTCGAGAAGTTCGAGCACTCGATCGTGCCGAAGGCTCGGTCGAGCGACGGGACCCGCTACATGGGCTCGCCGCCTCCGGGTGGACAGTTCAAGCTGCTGCAGGTCGGGATCGGCGGCGTGATCCAGAACGTGTTCTGCCTGCACGAGTCGGGAGCGATCGTAGGTCGAGAGAAGGGCGACATCGTGTTCCCGCGCGACAAGTTCATGTCGGGGCGGCACGCGCAGATCTTCCCGCGCGAAGACGGGAACTACTACCTGGTCGACCTGAACAGCTCGAACGGGACCTGGGTGAAGATCTGGGAGCGGCGGGCGCTGGGCCCGGGCGACTTCATCTTCCTGGGTCAGCAGCTCTTCCGGATCGAGTACTGAGACACGGCGCGGCGCGCGGCGAAGGGCGGGACTGCTCGACATCTCGCCGCCATTCGTGCACTATCTCTCTGGCCGCGCGCGGAGAGACGAGCGTTGCCGGTGTCCGAGCCGGTGCAGCCCGTGTCGCGACCTCCGTGAGACACCCCGAGAAGCGCACATGAAGGGCTGCCCCGTCTGCGGCAAGCGATACGACGACGACGTGCTGTTCTGCCCCGCAGATGGCGCCGGCCTCGTCCCGATCGAGGCCAGCGGCGCCCATGTAGCGCCCGAAGAGCCCGACGACCCGCTCATCGGAACCAAGATCTTCGGGGACTACGAGATCACCAAGAAGCTCGGTGAAGGCGGCATGGGCGCCGTCTACATGGCCGAGAACCGCTCGATCGAGCAGCGGATCGCGATCAAGGTCCTGCACGCCCACGCGGCGCAGAACGACGAGCTGGTCAAGCGGTTCAACCGCGAAGCGAAGGTGATCTGCAAGCTGACGCACCCGAACATCATTCGGGTCTTCATCTTCGGCCACACCCCCGACCAACTCATCTTCCTCGCGATGGAGTTCGTCGAGGGACGCTCGCTCCGCGACGTGATCGAGCGCGAGGGACACATCGAGCCGCTGCGCGCGATCTCGATCATGCGCCAGTGCCTCCACGCCCTGACCGAAGCGCACGAACTCGGCATCGTCCACCGCGACCTGAAGCCCGACAACATCATGCTCACCAACTTCCGCGACGTGCGGGAGTTCGTGAAGATCCTCGACTTCGGCATCGCCAAGGTCACCGAGTCCGACGGCGCCAAGAACCAGAAGCTGACCCAGGCCGGCGTCGTCTATGGGACGCCCGAGTACCTGAGCCCCGAGCAGGCGCAGGCCAAGGAGCTCGACGGGCGGTCCGACGTCTACTCGATGGGCATCATCCTCTACGAGATGCTCACCGGCGTCGTGCCGTTCCACTCCTCTACCGCCGTCGCCATCCTCGCGGCCCACGTCTACGACGCGCACCAGCCGCCGACTCGCGTCGCGCGCCACGCAATCCCGCCGAAGTTCGACGCGATCATCGCCAAGGCGCTCGATAAGAACCCCGCCGTGCGCTACCCGACCGCCATGGCGTTCCTGTCGGATCTCGAGGACCTCGAGCAGGAGCTCGCCGGCGGGGCAGCGACGAAGACGACAGTCCTCGACGCGTCGCAGCTGTCTCTCGTCCTCGAGGTGTCTCGCGCCGCGCAGGCCCGCCGCGAGGCGATCCCCGATGGCGCCCGCGGCGTGCGCGTCCGTGGCGAGACCCCGTCCGTTCCGCCATCGCTCCCGAGCCCCGCAAGCCAGTCCGGCGCTCGACCGCTGCCTACGCCTGCGCCCGCACCGGCGCCTGCGCCGCTGCCCGCACCGGTCGACGGACCAACGCGCGAACAGATGACGATGCTCTACTTCGTCATCGCTGGACTCGTCGTGATCCTGCTCATGGTGCTCGCGACGCTCGTCTACGTGAAGCGCGGCGGCAACCACCCGACGTCGCAGCTCGAGGCCACACCAGCCGCGATCGTCCAGCGCGGCTGAGAAGCGCACGCGGGGTGCGACCTCGCCCCTGCCCGCGGACGCCCGCCCGACTCAGCCGCGGGCGAGCTCTTCGAGCATGTACGCGCTGGCGCGGATGCCGGCGTAGTAGTTGTCGAGCCCAAACTTCTCGTTCGGGCTGTGCAGCCGATCGTCGGCGAGCCCGAAGCCCATCAGCACCGAGTCGAGCCCAAGCACCGACTTGAAGCTCGCGACGATCGGGATGCTCCCGCCTCCGCGGATCATCACTGGCTCGACGCCCCACACCCGGCCCAGAGCACGGCGCGCCGCGCCCAGAGCAGGGGCACCGCGGTCGACCAGGAACGGGATCCCTCCGTGGTGGTCCTCGACCTCGACCGTCACGCCCGACGGACACACCGCGGCAAAGTGGGCGCGGAGCAGCGCGACGATCTGCGCGGGCGACTGATCCGGCACCAGCCGGCACGACAGCTTGGCGTGAGCCTGGGCAGGGAGCACCGTCTTGGCGCCGGCGCCGGTGAAGCCGCCCCAGATGCCGTTGCAATCCAGCGTCGGCCGCGCCGAGATGCGCTCGAGCACCGAGTACCCTTCCTCGCCCGGAGACACCGACACGCCAACTTCGGCTCGGAAGGCGTCCTCGTCGTGGCCGAGTGCGGCGGTCTCTGCGCGCTCCTCGTCGGAGAGCGGAAGGACGGCGTCGTAGAACCCGGGGATCGCGACGCGCCCGTGCTCGTCGTGGAGCGTCGCGATCATCGCGGCGAGCGCGTTTATCGGGTTCCGAACGCCACCGCCGTAAAGCCCGCTGTGGAGGTCGTGTGACGGTCCACGCACGTGGACCTCGACATAGGCGAGCCCGCGCAGCCCCCACGTGATCGCAGGTCGGCCCGGCCCGTACATCGACGTGTCGCTGATGACGACGGCGTCGGCGCTCAGGCGATCCTTGTTGGCTCGCAGGAACGGCTCGAGGTTCGGGCTGCCGACCTCCTCCTCGCCCTCGATGAGGAACTTCACGTTGACCGGGAGGCCACCAGTCGCCGCAAGGACGGCCTCGGCCCCCTTGATGTGGCAGTACATCTGCCCCTTATCGTCGGTGGCGCCGCGCGCGACGATGTTGCCGTTCTCGAGCGTCGGCTCGAACGGCGGGTTGCGCCACTCGTCGAGCGGGTCGGGAGGCTGCACGTCGTAGTGACCGTAGATGAGCACGGTCGGCGCCCCCGCTGGCGCGTCCAGCCGCTCGGCGTAGACGATGGGGTGCCCGGCCGTGGGGGCGATCTCGGTGTCGAACCCCAACGCGCGGAGGCGCTCGGCGACGAACTCCGCGGCCTGGGCGACGTCGCCGCGGTGCGCCGGGTCGGTCGAGACGCTCGGGATGCGAAGAAGGGAGAAGAGCTCCTCGAGGTGAGCTCCGCGGTGCTGCTCGAGATAGTCGTCGACGGTCATTGGTTCTGGCTCATGTGATCGAGACACTGGGCGAGGAAGGACGCATTGAGGACGGCCGCGGCGACGATCCCCGCAGGGTTGTCCGCGGGGGCCTGCTCCGCCGCGCGGACGGCCTCCTCGATGGGCAGCAGCGGTGAGTCTACCCCGAGCACAAAGAAGAGGAGCGCGTCGCGGCCCGACGCGGTCTCGACCTCGCTCGGGCCGGCAGCCGCGACGAGGGCCGGGAACGCTTCTGGCCCGCTGACGATCGGGATCGGCTGAGCCGAACGCATGTAGTCCGCATAGACGATGTTGAGCCACTGCACGCCGCGCCGCCGCGTGGCGGCTGTCGGCGCAGAGAGCGCAGCGCGGCCCGCAGAAACGACGTCGAGCTGGCGCCCTGACGCGGCGAGCCAGTCCGCGATCTCCGGTGTCATCGGCGACACCGACGCCGCGCCGACGAGGCGCGCCGCAAGCTCTGGCGACGGAGCCGCGCCGCGTGCTGCGATCACCAGCGCTCGGGCCTCGTCTAGCTCCGCGCGGGCTAGGAGAGCGGCGGTGACCGCATCGCGGCGGCCGCCTCCCCAGATCGACGCGAGGTCGGCGGCGAGCGCGAGGTCCGTCGCCGGATCGAGGGCGGCGTCGAGAAAGATCTCCGCGTCGGTCGCGGCCGCTGCTCGCAGCACGGCCGCCGATGGACGACCGCCGCGCGGACGCACCGCGCGGGCACCGCCGAGGCGGGCCGCCGCGAGCGCCGCAAGGTCGGCGGTGACGCCGCGCTCCGAGCCCGCGAGCGCCGCGAGCGCTGCCGCGCGCGAGGCGGGAACCTCGGCGCCGGCAGCGACCGCCACGATGTCGAGCAGCGGACCGACGAGCGCGTCGCGGTGTGCTGCGGCCGCGGCCGCGATCTCATCGCGCTGGCGCTCGAGGCTGTGGCCGGCGGCCGCCAGCCAGGCGACCTGCCCCCGACGCTCGTTCGCGCCAACAAGGCCGTTGGTCACCACCTCGAGGGCGGGCGTGATCGCACGGCGGATCGGTCCTGCTCCCTCGACCCGGACGACCGAGTCGGCGACGAGCGCCGGATTCTCGGGCGCGAGTGCGCGGAGCGCAGTGAGCCATGGCTCTGGGTCTCGCACCCCGGTCATGAGCTCGCGCTCGCGCCGAAGCACCTCCGCGGTCGGGGTCTGCCACGGCGCGCCCGTGGGGTCGGCCGCGAGCATGGCGCGCACGACTGGCAGGCAGTCCGCCGCGCCAATGTCCTGTGCGCACGCGCCGTCACCAAAGTACGTCGCCTTCACCAGCGCCTGCGGATAGGCGCGCGCGCGCTCCAGACCGCGCCGCGCGACCGTCCGCGTCAGCGGGTCCTCCGTGGAAGCGTACAGCGCTCCCAGCGCCTCAACGCCCGGAACTCCGAGCGCACCGAGCGACTGTGCAGCCATGTAGCGAAGCGGCGGAGGCGCGTCGGCGTCTGCGGCGACGCGGCCGCCGATGCGCAGTGTGGCGTCCTCGTCGATGTGCGGAAGCGCCCGAAACACCGCCTCGGAGACTGCCAGCGAGTCGGGAGAGATCAGGGCCTCGAGCTCCGGCAGCAGCGCACGTCCGGTCGTCCCCGAGGCCGCGATCTCGACGAGCGTCGCAGGGACGGCCGGCGGCTCGGCGGTGGCGAGCGTCGCCCGGGTCGCCTCGACGTCCAGCGTGCCCTCGACCAGCACCGGCGGCGCGTTCAGACGCCGCCAGCCGCGCGCGCACCAGTCCGGCCCCTCGGGCACCGGCGCGGCCGCCTCGACGGCGGAGCCCTCGCTCGGCGGCGCCGATCCTTCGCCCGCCCCAGAACCGTCGGTCGACGCAGCGGGGCCCGTGTCACCGCATCGGCAGCACGGGGCGGCAAGTGCGAGCAGCGAGACCAGAGCGAGTCGACGGACCATTGCGCCTCCTTCCAGGGTCATCCGGTCATAGCGTAGCCCGTCGGGGGGCGCTACGCGACCGTTACCGCGACGCGATCGTTCGGCGTGCGCGCCGTTGCGCCGTGCGCTAGACCGCGCGCTGACGTCAACGGAGAGCAGCGACATGAGCGTATCGACCAAGCCCGCCAGCGGCACCCGAGACTTCCTCCCCGCCGCGGTGGCCGCCCGACGTGCGGTCGTCGGCGTCGTTCAGCGTGTCTACGAGTCCTACGGCTTCGTCCCGATCGAGACGCCGGCCTTCGAGCGCCTCGAGGTGCTGACCAGCAAGTACGGCGACGAGGGCGACCAGCTCATCTTCCGCATCCTGAAGCGCCGCGACGCGCTCCCGGCGCTTACCCCCGAGCTGCGCCCCGACGACCTCACCGACCTGGCGCTTCGCTACGACCTCACCGTGCCCCTCGCCCGCGTCGTCGCCGCAAACTTCGCGTCGCTGCCGAAGTTCTTCAAGCGCTACCAGGTCCAGACCGTCTGGCGCGCCGACCGACCTCAGCGCGGCCGCTTCCGCGAGTTCTACCAGTGCGACGTCGACTACACCGGGACCACGTCGCTCATCGCCGAACACACCGTCATCGCCGCCGCATCCGAGGCGCTCGCCTCGCTCGGCTTCTCGGCGTTCGAGATCCGCCTCAACGACCGACGAGTGCTGACCGGTGCGCTCGAGCTCTGCGGCATCTCTCCGGCGCTCCACGGCGCGACGCTCACCGCCGTCGACAAGCTCGACAAGGTCGGCATCTCGGGGGTGCGAGACGAGCTGGCCGCGCTGGGGCTCGGCGAGAGCACGATCGACGCCCTTGCTGCGACGCTGCTCGGCGGCGGCGGCCGAGCGCGACTCGACGAGCTGGCGGCGCGCTTCGCCGACGGGTCGCCTACCGGCGCCGCGGGCGCGAAGACGCTGCAGGACCTCTTCGCGATGATCGACGCAGCGCCCGTGTCCGGGAGCGTCGAGTTCGACCCCACGCTCGCACGCGGCCTGTCCTACTACACGGGGCCCATCTTCGAGATCCGCGTCCCAGATCTCGCCGGATCGATCGGCGGCGGCGGGCGCTACGACGGCCTGATCGGGATGTTCCGCGGCAGCCCCGTGCCGGCGGTCGGGTTCTCGCTCGGCCTGGAGCGCATCCTCGTCATCATGGAAGAGCGCGGTATGCTGCCGTCGGAGCCGACGGCAGCCGAGGTCGTGGTCGCGGTCGCCGACGAGGGGCTGCAGTCACTCGCGCTGCGCCACGCCGCAGCCGTCCGTGCCGCCGGCCTTCGCGCCGAGGTCTACCCGGAGCTCACGAAGCTCGGCAAGCAGCTCTCCTATGCGGAGTCGGTTGGCGCTCAGTGGGTGATCATCGTCGGAAAGCGCGAGGCCGACGCGGGCGTCGTCGCGCTCAAGAACATGGCGACTGGCGACCAGTCGGTCTACCCGCTCGGCGACGCCGTCGCGGCGATGCTCGCCGCGCACCCGACGGCAGCGACGTAGCCAGTGCCGACAACCCGGCGCGTCCCGGCGGGCTAAGTCAGGCCAGGCCCCACGTCGTCGATGACGAGGTCGGTCCGGACGAGGTCGAGCATCGCGCGCAGGTCTGGCGACAGGTACCGGTCCTCTGAGAGGAACGGGACCCGGTCGCGGATCTGCTCCACGACGCGCTGCATCGTCTCGGAGGGGAGCTGCGGCCTGCGCAGATCGACCGCCTGCGCCGCCACGAGGAGCTCGATCGCGACGATCTGCTCGACCAGCTCGAGGATCGCGAGCGCCTGGCGGCCGGCGTGGTGGCCCATCGAGACGTGGTCCTCCATGTTCGCCGACGTCGGGATCGAGTCAACGCTCGCGGGGTGGGCGAGGCCCTTGCACTCCGACACCAGCGCGGCCGCGACGTACTGCGGGATCATGTGCCCGGAGTTCAGCCCCGGATTCGACACGAGGAACGCGGGCAGTCCCTCGTTGAACGCGGCGTCGACGAGCTTGGCCGTGCGGCGCTCCGAGATGTTCCCGACCTCGGAGATCGCGATCTTCAGGTAGTCGAGCGCGATCGCGACCGGCTGCCCGTGGAAGTTGCCGCCCGACAGGATGTCGCCGTCGTCGGCGAACACGATCGGATTGTCCGTGACCGCGTTGATCTCGGACTCCAGCACCGAGCGAACGTGCGCGGCAGCGTCGCGGCTCGCCCCGTGAACCTGCGGCGCGCACCGCAGACAGTAGGAGTCCTGCACGTACTCACGCTTCCCGGGGACGGTACCCATCGGCGCGCCGGCCAGCTCGCTGCCCGCGACGAGGCGACGGACACGGGCCGCAGATTCCTCTTGGCCGGGACGTCCCCGGAGCGCGTGCACACGCGCGTCGAACGCCTCGAGCCGGCCGCCGACCGCCTCGAGCGACAGGGCGCACGCGACGTCGGCGATCCGCAGGACTCTGTCGAACCGCCGCAGAACGACGAGCCCGAGCGAGGTCATCGCCTGTGTGCCGTTCAGCAGCGCGAGCCCCTCCTTATAGGTCAGCGTCCGCGGCGCCAGCCCGGCGCTCGCGAGCGCCGCCCTCGCCGCGACGATCTGACCGCCGACCTCGACGTCTCCCTCGCCGATGATCGGCAGCGCCATGTGCGCCAGCGGGCACAGGTCGCCAGACGCGCCGACGCTGCCTCGCTCGGGGATCACCGGGTGAATCTGGGCGTCGAGCATCGCCGCTAGCAGCTCGAGCGTCTCGAGCCGAACGCCGCTAAAGCCACGCACCAGAGCGGCGATTCGCAGCAGCATCATCCCGCGAACGACCGAACGCGGGAGAGGGTTGCCCACACCGCACGCATGCGACTTGATCAGCTTCTCTTGCAGCGACTCCGCCCGATCCGCGGGGATCGCGCGGTCGCGATTCGAGCCGAAGCCAGTGGTCACACCGTAGATCGAGCGCCCAGAAGACGCCGCCTGCGCGACGAACGCGGAAGATGCACGGACGCGCTCTGCTGCGGACGCGTCGATCGCGACCGGCGCGCAGTGCCACACGACGTCTTCGAACTCACGTGCGGTCAGCGCGCGCGCGCCGACGACAACGGTCGCCGGCGCCGAAACGGGGGGGCTCATTGAACTCCGTCAGAGGCCGATAGGGTGAGCGAAAAAGGGGCCGTCGTTCCCGAGGAGTACGTGCCCACGAACACGAGGTACTCGCCCGGTTCGAGCTGAGTCGCCAACATCGGCCGCAGGTCCCCGGCCGAGTCGTCGTCGTAGTCGATGAAGCCGTTGGGGCCGGCGACGGCGATCGTCGTGTCGTACCCCCCGGAGTTCGTGACCGTGAGCGTCACGTTGACGGGGTCGACGACGCGGACGCAGACGTGGGGGCGCTCGTAGTAGCCGACGCTACACATGTAGCCGTCGTCGCGCCCGAACGCCTGTAGCGTGACGGCGAAGGTCTGCTGCCCCGTCACGGTGTCCGAGACCTCTGCGGACCCGGACCTGGAGAGGACGACCGAGACGCCACCGAGCGAGCACTCGCCGAAGGCGAGGTTCGGCGTGAGCGCGACCCTGGAGAGGCTCTCGGCGCTCGGGGCACCGAGCACGTCGGGCGGCCCCGCCGGGCCAGGGAGAGGCCCCGCGGCCACCGCCAGGGCGCTGGCGACCGCGGCGAGGAGCGTCATCTCAGACGATCTCGATGTACTTGTGCTTGATGAGGTACTCGATGTCCTGCATCGTCTCGAGGTCCGTCGCCAAGGACTGGTTCAGGATATCGCCGACGGTGTCGTTGTTCAGCACGAGCTGAAACGTATCGAGTAGCTCCGGCGTGAGGCTGCGCAGCGGCGGGTCGATCGGGTGCATCGGGCGCACGCGGTCGGCGGCGTCGGGGAGCTTGTGCTTGATGTTCTCCATCTCGTCGAGCAGCCGCATGGCCTCCATCATGAGGCCCTCCGTGCTGATCTCGAGCTCCACGTCGAACTTCCGGTCAGAGGGAGGCTCGAGCACGAACATGCCGCGCTCCCAGACCATCACGCGGTACGCCGCCTTGTCCGGCGGCAGGTCCACGCCCTCGATCTCGCAGTAGATGACGCGTCCCTCCCGCAAGAAGATCGACGCCTTCTCGCGGTCACGGATGAGCCGCAGCACGCCGCTCTTGCGCGACGTCGAGAACAGCTGGAGCAGATCGGGGAGAGAGACCTCCTCGAGCATGCCAGACATCGAGCCTGCCATCGTCACGCCGGAGCCCTGCGACAACGACGCCGTCTGCTTCGCCGGCTGCTCCTCGCGCGCGTCCGGCACGAACGCCCGCGCGCGGCTCGCACCGCCCGACGCATCTGCCGAGCGGATCAGCTTGATGATCGAGGTCCCGAACAGGATCCGGTCGCCCTCCCGGAGATCGACGTCCGAGACCCGCTCCCCGTTCACGAACGACCCGTTCGTGCTCCCGAGGTCGTGCAGCTTCACCACGTCGTCGCGGATCACCAGCTTCGCATGCTGTCGCGATACCATGTCCTCGACGAGCACCATGTCGGACTCGCTCGAGCGGCCCACGAAATACTCCTGGCCCTCTTCGAGCGGAAACTCGCCTCCCTGGTACTTGCCCGAGATGAACTTGAGCACCCAGTTCGCCATGATGTCCTGTTCTGGTGAACGCGCCGATGGGTAGGCTATCAAAGCGCCGTTCCCAGGCAGCGTCAACCTTCCCGACCTCGTCGGTCCGCGCCCCACACGCGCGCCCCGCGCGACCATGCCAACCTCTCTTCCCCTCCTCTACGCCGCCGCGTCCGTGGCCCTCTTCGCCACCGTCCTGACGGCCGCGCGCAGGCTCGTCCGACCCGTCGCGCGCCCGATCGCCCTCGCGCAGATCGTCGACGCCGACGACGAACACCTCCTCGCCGCCACCGCGCGCGCCCCCGGCGGAGTCCACCCCGCCCGAGTCGCCATCCTGCGCGCCGTCCTGGCCGCAAACGTCGCGCAGCGCACACATCCCGCCGCCGCTGCCCGACTCCGCGCCGACGCGCGTCGCGTGCTCGACAGCGAGCTCGACCCCGCCCGCCTCGACGACGCAGCCGCAAAGGCGTTCGATGCGGCACCGCGCCCATGACGCGCTGGAACCGGGCGATCCTCCACGTCGACATGGACGCGTTCTACGCCGCCGTCGAGCAGCGCGACGACCCCGCCCTCCGCGGCCGCCCCGTCATCGTCGGCGGGCTCTCACCGCGCGGCGTCGTCGCCACCGCCAGCTATGAGGCCCGCGCGTTCGGCGTCCGCTCCGCAATCCCGACCGCCCGTGCGCGAAAGCTGTGCCCCGACGGAATCTTCGTGGCGCCAAAGATGGAAGCCTACGCCGCCGCGTCACGAACGCTAATGGAGATCCTCGGCCGGTACTCCCCCGACGTCGAGCCGCTGTCCCTCGACGAGGCCTTCGTCGACCTCACCGGAACGGAGCGCCTCTTCGGGCCGCCCGACGAGCTCGCCGTTCGCATCCGCCGCGAGATCCGAGACGCGCTCCACCTCACCGCCTCGGCAGGCCTCGCAACCTCGAAGTACGTCGCGAAGGTCGCCTCCGACGTCCGCAAGCCCGACGGCCTCACCGTCGTCGCACCCGGAACCGAGCGCGCCTTCCTCGCCCCACTGTCGATCGACCGGCTCTGGGGCGTCGGCGCGAAGACCGCTCCACGCGTGCGCGCGCTCGGGCTCGAGACCATCGGCGATGTCGCTGCCCGTACTGCCGCTGGCCTCCACGCGGCCCTCGGCCACCTCGGCGACCACATCCACGCCCTCGCCAACGGCGAAGACCCGCGCTCCGTCCACGCAGACCGCGCACGCCTCAGCCTCGGCTCCGAGCGGACCCTCGACCGCGACATCGTCGGCCGCGACGCCGTCCGCGACGCCCTCCTCCCGTGCATCGACGAGGTCTCCCGCGGGCTGCGAGCGAAGCACCTCCGCTGCCTCGGTGTTCGCCTCAAGCTCACGCTCGCCACGTTCCAGGGGCTCACCCGGGAGCTCCAGCTCGACCGCCCGGCGTCCGACGCCAGCTCCATCCGTGCCGCGCTCGATGTGCTGCTCGACCGAGCACCCACCGAACTCCCGATCCGTCTCATCGGAGTCACCGCGACCGGGCTCATCGCCGACGAGCGCGCCGACCAGCTGTCGCTGTTCGGCGACGAGGCCGTCGATCAACGCGAGCGCCTCGAGGCCGCGCTAGACCGGGCAACAGACCGGTTTGGGAAGGGAGCGGTCGTCCGCGCGTCGGCACTCAATCGGTCCGGCGGCGACTAGGCACCGCCACCGGCATCCGTTGGCACAGCGGCTCGCACCGAAGAGAACGCCGGCGGCGACGCGCGGGAGCCGCGGGTCGCGACGCGCAGGCGGGACGCTGTCAGCGACAGTCGGCTTCGAGGTCGGAGTCGAGACAGCTACAGAGTTCGTCGACGCACTGCGCCGCGCCCGAGGCCGCGGCGCACGTGTCGAACGGCTCCAGGCAGAGGTTGCACGCCAGCGCCGTCGAGCGACACCGGCTAAAGCAGCTCGCATCCGAGCCGCAATCCTCCTGGCACTCGACGCACGCCGCGGTCGTGCCGCAGCCCGGCGCTGACGGGTAGCACGCACAGAACTGCGTCTCACAGCAGCCGGTGTAGGGCCCGGAGTCGACGCAGTCCGACGTCCGCTGGCACGAGTCGAGGCTCGTCAGACAGCTCGTACACGCCGCCGGCGCGTCGTCTTCGCAAGCCGCGAGGCACGCGGCACCCACCCCGCAGCCGAGACGGCACTGCCGCAGCGGATCACAGGCGTTCGACGCAGTGTACGCGTCGACGCAGACGCCCGAGACGCAGTGCTGGCTCGAGCTGCACGACGCGCAGCTCGACGACGAGGGGCGGCACGTGCCGTCCACGCACTCTTCGCTCGACGTGCACACCTCGGACCCGCAGTTGGGCTCCAGGCAGAGCTGCTCTCCAGCGTCGATCACGCAGACCTGTGGCGATGGGCAGACCCGTGTGCAGACGTCGTCGCCGCAGCCTGCCAGAGAGACGACACCCGCGGCGAAGGCCGCCAGGACCGCGGGCCGTGCCGCGCGAAACATTGCGCTCATTCGCATCACTCTCCTTGACCGACGTTCCGCCGGCGTGCGTCTGCGAAGTCCTTCGCACATACCCTCGGTCGCCGCAACGAGCCAAAGGCGGCCGCCGGCAGAAGGTGCCTACGGCGTGCGTGGCGCGGGCGGAAGGTGCCTACGGCGTGCGTGGCGCGGGCGGCGCCGCGCCCGCTGCCGGCGCGACCGTGGTCGCGGGCGCCACCGACGTCGCCGGCGCCGGGAGTCTGCCGGCCGGAGCCGACTGGATCGCCCGTCGGTCGATCCGGAGCTGCCGCGGCGCTACGTCGCGCATCCGCCGAATCGACAGCGGGCGATGCGGCCGGGAGACCTCCTCCCCGCTCCCCTCTTCGACGTCGCTCGACGGCGGCGCATCGACGACGTCCTCCGCGGCCCGCCGAACCACCACGACGTCCGCCTCCGCTGCGTCGCGGCCGAACGTCCCCGCCGCAGGAGCCGCCGGCGTTGGGGTCGCTGTCGCTTCCTCCGCAGCGTCGACCGGCGCCACCCTGACGCCGGCACCGGTCCCGCCGCACGCGCAGTCGTCGCCACATCCAGCGAGTCCGACCGCGAGGGCGAGCATCAGCCCGCGGCCGACATGTGCGTCGCGGCGCGTCATCGCATCTTCTCCAGCGCGGCGAGCGACGCTCCGAACGGCGCTCGCGCGACCCCAGCCTCGGTCACGATGCCGGTCACGAGCTCGGCGGGCGTGACGTCGAACGCCGGGTGCCGCGCCTTCGCGCCGACGGGGGCGATCGTCACGCCGCCGATCCGGACCACCTCGTCGGCCGACCGCTGCTCGATGGGAATGCCACTTCCGTCTGCGGTCTCGAGGTCGATCGTGCTCGTCGGAGCTGCCACGTAGAACGGGAGGTTGTGAAAGCGCGCGAGCACGGCGAGCTGGTACGTCCCGATCTTGTTCGCGGCGTCCCCGTTCGCGGCGATGCGGTCGGCGCCGACGATGACGGCGTCGACCTCGCCGCGCGACATCAGGTGACCCGGCATGCCGTCCGTGACCAGCTCCGCCGCGATTCCGTCACGCATCAGCTCCCACATGGTCAGCCGCGCGCCCTGCAGGTATGGCCGCGTCTCACAGGCCATGACGCCACGCAGACGCCCCTGACGATGGACGCTCCGGATGACGCCGAGCGCCGTCCCGTACCCCGCCGTCGCGAGGCTGCCGGTGTTGCAGATGGTCAGGATGCGCGCGTCGTCCGGCATCGCGGCAGCGCCGAACTCGCCCATCGCGACGTTCGCCGCCAGGTCGTCCGTCCGGATCCGCTCCGCTTCGGCCCACAGCGCCTCGACGTCTGCACCGCGCTCGGCAATGACCGCTCGCATGCGTTCGAGCGCCCAGAACAGGTTCACCGCCGTCGGCCGGGACGCAGCAAGCGCCGCGACCCCGTCTTCGAGCGACGCCCCGCCGCGCGCGGCGAGCACGACACCGAACGCCGCCGTGACTCCAATGGCCGGCGCGCCGCGCACCACCATCTCGCGGATCCCCCGTGCGACCCCTTCGGCGGTGTCGTAGCGGATCCACACCTCTTCGGCGGGGAGGCGTCGTTGGTCGAGCAGCTCGACCACGCCAGACGTCGCGTCACCGACCCAGCGGATCGGCGTGACGCTGGTAACCACGGTCACTGCGCCGCCTCGTCGTCGGCCTGCGCCTCGAGCGCGGCCTCGATGAACGAGCGGAACAGCGGGTGCGGGGCCGTCGGGCGGGACTTGAACTCCGGGTGGAACTGACAGCCGACGAACCACGGGTGATCGGACAGCTCGATCATCTCGACAAGCCGTCCATCCGGGCTCTTCCCGCTGAAGCGCAGCCCAGCCGCCTCGAGCGGCTCACGGAAGCGGTTCGCGAACTCGTAGCGGTGCCGATGGCGCTCAGAGACCTCGGTCGCCGCGTAGATCTGCGCGACCCGGGACCCGCGGTCGAGGACGCACGGGTAGGCGCCGAGCCGCATCGTCCCGCCCTTGTCGACCACGTCTTCCTGGTCGGGCATCAGGTCGATCACCGCGTCGACTGCGTCGGGGACGAACTCGCGGCTGTGAGCGTCGGCGATCCCCGCGACGTTCCGGGCGAACTCGACGGCCGCCATCTGGAGCCCGAGGCAGATTCCGAAGAACGGCACGCGCTTCTCGCGGGCGTAGCGAACGGCGGCGATCTTGCCCTCCGACCCGCGGCGGCCAAACCCGCCCGGCACCAGGATCGCGTCCGCGCCGGACAGGAGCGTCTCGGCCCCCTCGCGCTCGATCTGCTCGGAGTCGACGAACTGTAGCGAGACGCGCGCGCCGTGGGCGTAGCCGGCGTGCCGGAGCGCCTCATTCAGGCTCTTGTACGAGTCTGTCAGGTCCACGTACTTGCCGACAATCGCGATCTTCGCCTCGCGCCGAGGGTGGCGAATCGCGTCGACCAGGCGCTCCCAACCATCCAGGCGCGGCGCCCCCGTCCACATGTTCAGCTTGTCGAGGACGCGCTGGTCCGCGGACTCGCTGTGCAGGCCCAGTGGGACCTCGTAGATCGTCTCGACGTCGGGGAGGCCGATCACGTTGGAGACATCGACGTTGCAGAACTTCGCGATCTTGCCCTTGATGTCCGCCCCGATCGGCCGATCCGATCGGCAGACCAGCATGTCGGGCTGGATGCCGATCGCGCGAAGCTCACGCACGGAGTGCTGTGTCGGCTTGGTCTTCACCTCGCCCGCCGCCGCGATGTACGGCACGAGCGTCACGTGGATGTAGCAGATGTGCTCGTCACCGACGTCGGTCCGCATCTGACGGATCGCCTCGAGGAACGGGAGGCTCTCGATATCACCGACGGTGCCGCCGATCTCCGTGAAGAGCACGTCACACTCGGCCGCCGCCGCGGTGATGCACGTCTTGATCTCGTCCGTAATGTGCGGGATCACCTGCACCGTCCCGCCAAGGTACTCGCCGCGGCGCTCCTTCATGATGACGGAGTAGTAGATCTGGCCGGACGTGTAGTTGTTCTTCCGGGACATCCGGGCGGTCGTGAACCGCTCGTAGTGACCCAGGTCGAGGTCCGTCTCCGCGCCGTCGTCGGTGACGAACACCTCGCCGTGCTGAGTCGGGTTCATCGTGCCCGGGTCCACGTTCACGTACGGGTCGAGCTTCAAGAAGCTCACGCGCAGGCCGCGCGCCTCCATCAGAGCGCCGAGGCCCGACGCCGCGATGCCCTTGCCGAGCGACGAGACGACGCCGCCAGTGATGAACACGAACTTCTTCGGATGCGTCTTGCGTGCCATTTCTGCTCGCCGCGATCGCGGTTGCTAGGGTTGAGCCTGCTGCTCAGCCAAGATGTGGCGCGCCCGCGCCGGCCGAGGTCGACCCCGCGCCGGGCGCCGCAGGTCCGGCGCACTCTAGTCAGGCGCCGACACCTGTCAACGGATCCCGTCGCTGCACGCGGCGCGCCTCGCCCGGAGACGATCGCGCGGGCCGGCTGCGTCTCGATCCGCCTTGCACGCCATCGCCCGCCCAACTAGCAAAGCGGCCGCGTCCCCCGCCAGCCGGAGCTCGAATGCACCTGCAGAAGCCCACACCGACCGCGCGGCGCGCCCGCCCGGCCCTGGCGCAGGCGACTCGTTGACGAGCGCCCGCGGTCACCAAGGCACCCTCGAAGCCCACCCGTTCTTCGAGCGCTCACGGTGGCAGCGCGCCCGCGCGCCGGTCGTCATCTTCCTCCTGGCGCTCGCGGTGTTCGCCGCATTCACCGGGCCGAGAGCCACACGTCCGAGTCCGAACTCGCACTTCGTGCTCCTCGCCGAAGCCTTCCTGGACGGCCGCGTCGAGCTCGGCGAGACGCCGCCCCACGAGAACGACTGGTCGAGCTACTCGACGCTCACCCTCGCGTCGGGCCAGGAGCTGCGGGGCATCTGGTGGGATCGAGGCGCTCGCAAGTTCCTCGATCTGCGGGGGCACCTCTACGTGATCGACGCCTCCGACATGCGGGGGTCGCACGAGGATCGGCACTTCTTCGTCTCCTTCCCGCCCGGCCCGGCCGTCTTGATGATGCCCGGGGTCGCGGTCTGGGGCCGCGGGTTCAACGACGTCGCCTTCACGCTACTGTTCGCGGCGTTGAACGTCGCCCTCGCGTACGTGCTGTTCCGTCGCGCAATCCTCGGCGGACGCACCCGGCTCCGCGGCGGGGACGCGGCGTGGCTCGCCGTTCTCCTCGGCTTCGGCACAGCCCACTTCTGGTGCGCCGTCCAAGGAGGCGTCTGGTTCACCGCCCTGATCATCGGAGCGACCTTCACGCTGCTCTACATCCTGGCCTCGCTCGACGCACGCAGCCCCTTCTGGGCAGGCGTCTGGCTGGCGTGCGCGTTCGCAACGCGCACCCCGCTGCTCTTCAGCGTCGTCTTCTTCGCCGCCTTCTTCCTGTTCCCGGGGGGGCGCCTGCGACAGGACTGGGGCGTCCGCTTCTGGCGCGACGGAGTCGCGTTCGCGATCACACCGCTCATCGTCGGCTGCCTGCTCATGTGGGCGAACTACGTCCGCTACGAGAGCCTCGGCGAGTTCGGCCACCGCTACCTCGCCGGCGGCCAGATCGATCGCATCAAGGACTACGGCCTGTTCAACGTGCACTGGCTCAGCCGGAACCTGACCGCCGCGCTCGCGCTGGTGCCGAAGTTCCTGCCAGAGGCGCCGTACGTTCAGGTCTCGAAGCACGGCCTCGCGATCTGGTTCACGACCCCGTCCGTCCTGTTCCTCGCCGCACAGCGCCGCGCAGCCACCCCTGCGGATCGGCTGTGGCGCTGGGCGACGGCCGCGACGATCGCCGTCATCGCCGTCCCGCACCTGTTCTACCAGAACACCGGCTGGGTCCAGTTCGGCTACCGGTTCGCCGTCGACTACTTCGCCTACGTCGTGCTCCTGCTCGCGCTCGGCGCCCGCGGTTCGTCGCTGCTGTTCAAGCTGTCCGTGGTCGTGGGCGTCGCCATCAACGGGTTCGGCGCGGTGACGTTCGATCGCGCAGGGCAGTACTACGCGGACTGGATGCTCGAGGACTGACCGCCCTCGGAGCGCGTCCCTTCGATCGCGGCCGCGGGGTCGCAGGATCCGCGCGACGCACGCCAGCGAGTTGCGATGGCACGACCATTGCCCTACTGTGCAAGGACTCGATGGTGCTCGCCGTGGGCGCCCCCCGCTCCAGTCCCTGGCGCCCCTGACGACCCTCGAGTGCGAAGGCCCCAGGCCCTCCCCGCGGCCAACTCCGGGACCCAGGCGCGCACAGATGTCCAAGCCGAAGACCCGACTGACCCTGCAGGACCTCGCGGCGGTCGAGATCCCGAAGGCAACGTTCGGGGAGGCAGCCGACGCTCCGGCGGCGGAGCCTGCGAGCGCGACCGGGGATCCGCTCGAGACCGACGCCCCCGCGAGCGCTTCGCCGCGCGTCGCCGTCACGTCCGGAGGTCGCCCGATAGCGCCCGGCGCGAACTCCGCGGAGATCGGCTCCCTCCCGCTCGGCGTGTCGGCCGAAGTGGCGGCGCTGCTCGGCGAGCCCATGCCGGAACCGCCGCGGCCCGCGTCCGCCGAGCCTGCCGAACCTGAACCGGCCGCCCCGTCCGCGACCGCCGCGTCCCCGGTCCCCACCCCTCCACCTCCGGCGCCGCAGTCGCGGACCGGTCCGGTCATCGCGGGATTGGTCGCCGTAGCCGCGCTCGCAGCCGGCGCGTTCGTAGCCACGCGGCCCCCTGCGCTCGACCCCGCCAGCTTCGACGCGGCGCCGACCGCGATCGCGGCGATCGCGGCCCCAGAGACGCAGCTCGCGTTCCAGCAGATCCCCGACCCGATCGTCGTCGAGCCGGCGCCGGCAGCCCCCGCCGCCCGCGCACCCGCGGCGCGCCGCGCCCCACGACCTCGCGTGCGAGCAGGAGACTTGTTCTGAGACCGGCGACCCGACGCAGCGAGCCCGCGCGCGGCTCCGAACCAGCGCCCGACACGCACGCGGCGACGCGCATCCCGCCGTCCCGGGGGGCCCGATGGCCCTAGAGATGAAGCAGTCGCAGCAGCTCCGCCAGGAGCTGCGCATGACGCCGCAGCTACAGCAGGCCATCAAGCTGCTCCAGCTCTCGCGGCTCGAGCTCATGAATCTCGTCCAGAACGAGATGGTCGAGAATCCCCTGCTCGAGGACGATGGCGATCGCCTCGACGGCGACGACGGCCCGGGCCCGGATGTCGAGAGCACGGCAGCCCCGGCGCCCGAACCCACGACGGTCCCCGAGCGCGCCCTCGATCCCGCCCCAAACGACAGCGACGCCGACGGGAAAAAGGCCGTCGACGAGATCGACTGGGAGGCCTACATCGAGAACTACTCGTCTCCCCTGCCCGGCTCTGCCGGCGGCGGCCTCGGCGACGAGCTCCCGGGGCCGGAACAGACGCTCTCGAAAGCCGAGGACCTCGTCGCGCACCTGCTCGAACAGCTCGGCACGGCCGTGTGCACCGACGACGAGCGAGTCGCCGCCGAGGTCATCATCGGGAACCTCGACGAGAACGGGTACCTTCGCGATGTGACGATCGAGGAGCTCGCGACCGAGCTGAACCTCGCCGTCGAGACGGTCGAAGAGGCGCTCCTGCTGGTCCAGGACTTCGACCCCGCTGGCGTCGCCGCGCGCGAGCTGGGCGAGTGCCTGGCGATCCAGGCTGCGCAGGAGTTCCCCGGCGATACGCTGCTCCGCAAGGTCTGCTCGCACCACATCAGCGACCTGGAACGCAAAGACTACCCGGCGATCGCCCGCGCGCTCGGCGCCACAAAGGCCGAGGTGCTCGAGGCACATCGGAAGATCCTGACCCTGGACCCGCGGCCGGGGCGTCGGTTCTCGGCGGGCGACCCAGAGTACATCACCCCCGACATCTACGTCGTGCAGCAGGGCGACGACTGGGTCGCGACGCTGAACGACGACGGCCTGCCGAAGCTCCGGATCTCGGAGTACTACCGCAGCGCGCTGCGTTCTACCGACGAGTCCGGCGCCAAGAACTACGTTCAGGAGCGCCTGCGGAGCGCCTGGTGGCTGATCAAGTCCATCGAGCAGCGCCAGCGCACGATCCTGAAGGTCACGGAGTCCATCATTCGCTTCCAGCGCGACTTCTTCGACAAGGGGATCGACCACCTGCGCCCGCTGGTCCTCCGCGAAGTCGCCGACGACATCCAGATGCACGAATCGACGATCAGCCGCGTGACGACGAACAAGTTCGTTCACACGCCGCGCGGCATCTACGAGCTCAAGTTCTTCTTCAACTCGTCCATCAGAAAGGAGGACGGCGACGACATCGCTGCCGAAGCGGTCAAGCAGCGAATCCAGAAGCTGATCGATGGCGAAGACCGCCGTCACCCGTACAGCGACCAACAGCTCGTCGAGCTCCTGCTCGACCAGCACGGCATCGACATCGCCCGCCGAACGGTCGCCAAGTACCGCGAGATGCTCGGGATCCTCTCGAGCTCGAAGCGCAGACAACACTTCTAATCCCTCCGGAGCCCGGCATGCAGGTCAACGTCGCATTCCGCCACATGGACGCCTCTCCGGCCGTCCAGCAGTACGCATCCGACAAGCTCGAGCACGTCGTCTCGAAGTACGTCCAGGGCGAGGACATCGACAGCCAGATCACCTTCTCCGTCGAGCGGTTCTGGCACGTCGTCAACTTCACCATCAACATCAACGGCCTCACGGTGAAGTCGAGCGAGAAGACCGAGGACATGTACTCCTCGATCGACCTCGCCCTCGAGAAGGTCGAGCGCCAGGTCCGCCGCTACAAGTCGAAGATCCGCAGCCACCGCCCGGACAGCCGCCAGCGCTCCCTCCCGACCCGCGTCGTCACGCAGGCCGTCGAAGAGGTCCATGCCGAGGCCGAGATCGAGACCGCCGCGCCCGCGCCGCCGCCCGCCCTCAACGTCGTCGAGACCGAGAACTACACCGCCCCGTTCATGACCGTCGATCAGGCCGTCATGCAGCTCGAGCTCGCCGGCGACCACTTCCTCGTCTTCACCAACGAAGCAGACGAGCACGTCAACATCCTGTTCCGCCGCGACGACGGCAAGTTCGGCCTCATCGTCGCCGAACCGCAACACCACTGAACCCGGAACCCGCTTGAGCGTCGTTCTCATCACCGGACTCTCCGGCTCCGGAAAGACCACGGCGCTCCGCGCGCTCGAGGACATCGGCTACCTGTGCATGGACAACCTCCCGGTCGTCCTCCTGCCGAAAGTCCTCGAGCTCGCAACCCCCAGCACTCAGCGACTCGCCGTCGGAGTCGACGCACGAGACCGCCAGTTCATCGCCGACGCCGGGCCCGTCATCGACGCCCTGCTCGAGACCGGCGTCGACGTCCGCGTGCTCTACCTCGACTCGCAACCGCAGAAGCTCATTCAGCGCTTCAGCGAGACGCGCCGACGCCACCCACTGCTCTTCGACACCGGCGACTTCCGCGCCGCCATCGACGAGGAGCGAACGCTCCTCGACGAGCTCCGCTCCCGCGCCGACGTCACGATCGACACCTCAGAGATGACCGTGCACCAGCTCAAGCGGCTCGTGCAGGAGCGCTTCTCGGCCGGCGGCACGCGACGCCTCTCCATCGTCGTCGAATCGTTCGGCTTCAAGCACGGACCCCTCACCGAGGCCGACCTCGTCTTCGACGTCCGCTTCATGACGAACCCGTACTTCGTCCCCCACCTGCGCGAGAGCACCGGCCTCGACCCCGAGGTCGCCGCGTTCGTCCTCGCACAGGACGGCGCCGCCGAGTTCGTCGAGCGCACCGCCGACCTGCTCGCATTCCTGATCCCGCGCTACGAGGCAGAGGGAAAGGTCTACCTGACCATCGGCATCGGCTGCACTGGCGGAAAGCACCGCTCCGTCGCAATCGCCGAGCGCCTCGCCGCCGTCCTCGGCGACCGCGGGGTCAAGCTCCAGGTCGACCACCGCGACCGCCGTTTCTGGGCCGCCCAGAGGTCCGCGTGACCCCTAGGCTCCACCTCGACGACCGCGGCATCAACCGCACCCTCGTCGACCACTGGCTCCCCCACCTCGACATCGACGTCGTCTGGCTCGTCGGCCGCGCCGACGTCGACGACGAGCTGCAGCGTGACATCGTCCCGGTAGTTCCCATCTCCCCCTTCGAGCTCCCCTCGATCGTCGCAGAGCCCGCCGACCCGCCCACGAACATCCTCGCCCTGTTCGGCTCGCCCGCAGATCTCGCGATCGCCGCCGACCTCGGGCTCGCGCCGGCGCGGGTCGTGATCCACCACATCGGCGCGTCTTCCGTTGCAGACCGCATCTGCGCCGAAGTCTTCGTCGACGACGATCAGCGAGCAACACTCGCCGATCTCGAGCGGCGCGGCTTCTCGTTCGAGATCCACCCACTCCCGGTGGTCACCGCGCGCCCGTGGAGCCCCTCGGTTGAACCCGGCGACGCGAAGCGATAAGTCAGGGGAGTCCTCCAAGCCACCCGCGGGCACAATGAGACGCGTCCTCCTCATCCCAGTCTGCATCGTCGCACTCGTCGCGATCGCTCGTCCGGCTCACGCACTCGATGTCTACGGCGTCGACCTGCGGCTCGGCGTGCGAGGCGGTCCGAACATCGCCATGCTCCCGAAGCCGGATGACTACTCCGACTACGGCGACGCCACCCCCTACGAGTTCGCCTACGGCACGGGTTGGAACGCCGGCGTGAACCTCGCCGTCCGCGCCTTCGACATCGCGTCCCTCGAGCTCGGCTGGATGCGCGCGCATGAGCACGTCGCGTCCAACGCCTTCGAGCTCGACGGCGTCCTCGACTGCTCCTCCGGCCGCGTCCGCTGCCCCAAGCAGACCCTCGGCTACGAGATGGGCTTCGACGCGAACCACTTCCCCATCGCGATCCGGCTCGAGGTCCCCACCGGAGTCGCCCGGCCGTTCATCACCGCCGGGCTCGACTTCGTCACCGGCCGAACCAACCGCGAGTTCAACGTCGTCGCCACCGACCCGTTCCCCGAGAACCTCGACCCCGAGACGCAGGGCGAGCTCATCGACCGGTACGCCGCGAGCGCCGAGTACAACTACGCGCGCAACGCGGTCCTCAACGAAGACGCACCGACCAGCTACACCGGCATCATCGCCGGCATCGGACTCAACATGGCCCTCGACAAGATCGAGGTCCCCGTCGAGTTCAGGCTCAACCTCTACCCCGCATCCGGTCAGCACCTGAACCAGCGCGGCGTCTTCCCGCCGCGCGGCCTCACGGCCTACGACCCCCGCATCACCGTCGAGTACAACGACGTCTGGCGCATGCAGATCTTCGTTCTGTTCGGCCTCGACTACCTGATCCTCTAGCCGTGCGCGCCGGGCTCGACGCCGCTCTCGGCCTCGTACTCCTCGCCGCGCTCCTTCCCGGCGCGGCCGCCGCAGCGCCCGACGTCGCCACCACCGTCACCGCCGCGGCCGGCCTCGCGGCCCTGACCCCGCCCGACGACGCCGCCGGAGAGCCCACCCTCCTCTACGGCACAGGCTTCTACGGCCCGGCTCTGAGGCTCGGGGTCGCGGCCGACCTCGCCGCCGGCGGCCCGCTGTGGATAGGGCTGGAGCTCGGCGTCGACCGTCTGCGACTCACCGGCCGTGCCGAGCGGGACCAGTTCAGCCGCACGATGACGCTCTCGACAACGGCGCTCGACGTCGCACTGCGCATCTCCGCGACCCCCCACCGGACCGAGCGCGTCCGCCCGTTGGCGACCTTCGCGCTCGGCGTCCGCGCGGGCCTCGCAGCGTCCGCGTCGGAGACCGTCTCCGGCTTCGATGACGCGTCACCGCCCCTCGACGCGACAACCTCGGTCGCGCCAACGCTCTCCCTCGCGGTCGGCGCCTTGATCCCAGTGCGATCGATCGACATCCCCATCTCGCTCCGCGCGACCGCCGCGCCGGCGACCCCCGACTCGACGCGGCAGCGTCTCGTCGGGTACCACAGCGTCGACGACCCGGGCGCGGTGCGCGTCGACGCGACGTGGACGTGCGTCGCCGAGCTCGGGGTCCGTATTCCCTAGCGAGTCGGGCCAGCGCCAGCGCCGGCTCCTGCCGCGGAAGGCGCCCACCGACGCGCGCGCAGACGTTGCGCGGTGCGCGGCGCGGGACTATCTCGGCGCCAGCTCCACTCTCCGCGCACCCACCGAGGTTCTACGTGGCCACAAAGTACGACGTCACTGTCATCGGCAGCGGCCCCGGCGGCTACGTCGCCGCCGTCCGCTGCGCACAGCTCGGCCTCAAGACCGCGATCGTCGAGAAGGACACGCGCCTCGGCGGCACGTGCCTCCTCCGCGGCTGCATCCCGACCAAGGCCCTCCTCGAGAGCGCGCACCTCTACGAGAAGATGCAGGAGTCCTCCAAGTTCGGCATCAAGGCCGCGAACGTGGAGGTGGACTTCGCCGGCGTGCAGTCCTTCCGCGAAAAGACCGTCGGCGCCAACTCCAAGGGCGTCACGTTCCTGATGCGCAAGAACAAGATCGACGTCATCAGCGGCCACGGCCGCCTCGACGGCCCCGGGTTCATCACCGTGACGGCTGCCGACGGCACCGTCACTCGCATCGAGAGCAAGAGCGTCATCCTCGCGACCGGGTCCGTCTGCAAAGACCTCCCATTCATCGAGATGGACCACGTCCGCACCGTGAACTCCGACGACATCCTCGAGATCGGCACGATCCCGGAGTCGCTCGTCGTCATGGGCGCCGGCGCCGTCGGCACCGAGTTCGCCTCGGTCTACCGCTCGTTCGGCAGCAAGGTCACGCTGATCGAGTTCATGGACCACCTCCTGCCCATTGAAGACGAGGACGTGTCCAAGGAGCTCGAGAAGGCGTACCGCCGGCGCGGCATCGAGTGCCTCACCGCCTCCAAGGTCACCAAGGTCGACCTCGTCGACGGCGGTGTCCGCGTCCACGTGGAGCCGCGCGACGGCGGAGCCGGCTCCGTCATCGATGCGAAGATGCTCCTCGTCGCCGTCGGCCGCGCCGCGGTCACTGGCGACGTCGGCCTAGCCACCGTAGGCATCACGCCGGACGCTCGCGGGATGATCCCGGTCGACGACCACTGCCGCACATCCCAGCCCGGCGTCTACGCGATCGGCGACATCATCGCCACGCCGTGGCTCGCGCACGTCGCCAGCCACGAAGGCGTCATGGTCGCCGAGCAGATCGCCGGCAAGACCGTGCACCCGATCAACTACGGCCACACGCCGAACTGCACGTACTGTGTTCCCGAGGTCGCGTCCGTCGGCCTCACGGAGCGCCAGGCGCGCGACAAGGGCTACGACGTGAAGACCGGCAGCTTCCCGTTCTCCGCCTCCGGCAAGGCGCGAATCATGGGCGAGGCCGAGGGCATGGTGAAGTTCGTCGCCGACGCCAAGCACGACGAGCTGCTCGGCGTCCACATCATCGGCCCCAAGGCGACCGAGCTGATCGCCGAGTTGGTCGTCGGTCTCCACCTCGAGACCACCGTCGAAGAGCTCGCGCACGCGATGCACCCCCACCCGACGCTCGCCGAAGCGATCGGAGAGGCCGCACACGCGACCCTCAACGGCAGCCCCCTCAACGCCTAAGCCGCCAACTCACGCCAGGGAGGCCGACATGGCCCGCTTCGAAGTCGTCATGCCCCAGATGGGCGAGTCCATCGCCGAAGGGACCATCGTCGCATGGCTCAAGCAGGTGGGCGACAGCGTCCAGGCCGACGAAGACCTCTTCACGCTCACGACCGACAAGGTCGACGCTGAAGTGCCCAGCCCCGTCGCCGGCGTCCTCGTCGAGATCCTCGCAAGCGTCGGAGACACCGTCGAGGTGAACAGCGTGGTCGCCTACGTCGAGACCGACGTCGCTGCGGCGCGCACACCGGCTGCCGCGAGCCCAGCCGCGCCGGCTCCCGCGGCGGCGCCGGCCCCTGCGCCGGCGCCGGCAGCCGCACCAGCTCCGGCGGCCGCCGCCGCACCGCCAGCGGCCCCGCCCGCTGCATCCGCGGCGCCCGTGGACCGCGCGACCGCCGACGTCACCACGCTCCGGCAGCACCGCTCGACCCCGGTCGTCCGCCGCATCGCCGCCGAACACGGAATCACCGACCTCTCCGCCGTCGCCGGCACCGGCGTCAGCGGACGCGTCACGAAGCAGGACATCCTCGCGTTCGTCGCCGCCGGTGGACCCGCTGCTCCCGCCGCCGCTACGCCCGCGCCCGCGCCCGTCGCTGCGGCGCCCGCCACCGCGGCCGCAGACACGAAGCAGCAGCCCGCCGCGCGCCGCCCGCCCGCCGCCCCCGGCGATGTCCCGGCGGGCCACGAGGTCGCTCTCGTCAAGGTCCCGCGCATCCACCACTACGCGAACGACCGCGTCGAGAAGATGTCGCGGATGCGCGCCAGCATCGCCGAGAACATGGTCCAGGCGAGACGCGGCACCGCGCACTGCCACACGGTCTGGGAGTGCGACGTCACGCGCGTCGTCCGCGCCCGCAAGGCGCTGGCGCCCGAGTTCGAGTCGCGTGGCGTCAAGCTCACGTACACCGCGTTCTTCGTCGCTGCGGTCGTCGACGGCCTCCAGACCTACCCGCTGCTGAACGCCGCCATCGATGGCGACTCGATCGTCTACCGCGGCAGCATCAACCTCGGCGTCGCCTCGGCGATCGAGGAAGGGCTGATCGTCCCGGTGCTCAAGAGCGCCGACACGCTGAACCTCTTCGGCATTGCGAAGGGCATCAACGACCTCGCGCAGCGGTCCAAGGCCGGAAAGCTCTTGCCGCAGGACGTCGCCGACGGGACGTTCACGATCTCGAACGCCGGCATCTGGGGAAGCCTCTTCGGCGTGCCCATCCTCGTGCAGCCGCAGGTCGGCATCCTCGGCATCGGCGGGATCAACAAGCGCGTCGTCGCCGACGAGAACGAGAACATCCGCGTCCGTTCGATGGTCAACATGTGCCTGACGTTCGACCACCGCCTGATCGACGGCGCGACCGCGGACGGCTTCATGTCACGCGTGACGAAGACGCTCGCGAGCTGGACGTAGCCCTCCGCAGCACGTGACTCGTCACGCTCCGGGCGCTAGCCCGGGCGCGCCGGAGCCGCGCGGTCGGAAGCGGCCGATGCGGCGGCATCGGCCCGCGTCGCTCGGCGAGCCTCGGCTCGCCAAGCAACGCGACTCGCACTCAGTCGAGGAGCTGGAACTCGATGCGGTTGTTCATCCGCCGGTTCCGGTCCGTGACGTTCGGGATGAGCGGTTCGGCCGAACCGACGCCGTCGGCTTCGAGCTGCGAGCGGCTCACGCCACGCGAGACGAGGTAGTCGATGACCAGCCCCGCCCGGGTCGCCGTTAGCTCGAGCTCCTCCTCGACAGTGTCCTTCGGGTCCGTGTGGGCCCGGACAAGGAGCCGAGTGTCAGCGCCGCGCAGCTCCTCGGCGAGTGCGTCGAGCAGCGGAAGCGAATCGGCGGACAGATCGCCAGAGGCGTCGAACGCAAGGCGCCGGGTGTCGTTGCCGAGCTCGACGCCGGAGCCGGTCCAGCGGACCAGATCGCTCGGAGACGCCGGCTCGAGCGACCAACCGCGCTGGAACCGACCGCCCTCGAGGGCCACCGTCTCGCGAACGGTGCGCGCACCTGGCGCGGCCACCGTCACCCGGTACTCGCCGGGCTCGAGCTCGACCTCGTAGGAGCCGTCCGCATCGCAGACGACGGTCTGGTCGCTCGGCCCACGGAACGTGATCGTCGCCTCAGCACCGGCCGGTGCGGTCACGCGACCGGCTACGCGGGCACCGGTGAACGCCGGCTGGAGCTCGAGGGTGCCAGAAGCGACCTCTGGCGTGATCGCCACGTTCATCGTCATCGCGACGTAGTCGGGATGCGAGATCTCGATCGTCACCGGCGTCCCGGGCGCGAAGTCGAACGTCCGGAAGCGGCCGTCCGGCCCGGTGATCTGGTCCGTGTAGGTGGTGCCGACATAGCGCACGCGGACGTCCGCGATCGGCGCGCCGGTGCCGGCCTCGACGACGGTTCCCTCGACGTGGCTCGTGGCGGCGGCCGACGGCACCTCGATGGGGACCTCGACCGGGACCTCGACCACGCGCGTCCCGCTCGGGTCGAGGTTGTAGGCGATGCCGCCCATGAGGTTCCAGCCGGGCACGGCCGGGGTCCCCTGCGACTCCTTCGTCGTAATGCCGAGGTCGACCGCGGCGTTGAACGACAGCCCTGCCACGGGCTGCGAGCGAGCGCCGATGGTGAGCCAGGACGGGTACGACGGGAAGCCGAGCTCCACGACGCACCCCTGTGCGATCTGGCCGTTGCAATGGTGGTTCAGCGGATACTCCGTCGTCCACTCCAAGAACGGCGTCACGTACTCGAGCGGCGCGTCGAACGCGATGCCGACGTCGAAGCGATCATAGTCGTACACGCCCTGCCCGTAGCGCTCGATCCGATCGAGCACGAAGGGGAACAGGTTCGCTTGGTTGTCGATCAGCACGCCGAAGTTCAGGTGGAACCGGAGCGGCACGTCGGCGACGGAGCGCAGGTCGGCGGTCGTGAGAGCCAGGAAGTCGACGCTCGTCGAGCTGAGATCCAGCCCGACCTGGTTGGCGCCCGCCGGGAACCGGACGCGAAGCAGTGCGCCAACCGCGAGCGCGTCGCTGATCGGGTACACTCCCTTGCCGCCGATCGACAGGTCCCCGACGCTCTGGATGAGCTGAGGGTCGCCCAACGAGTTCGTCACGGCGCGAGCCGACAGGGTCGCGAACGCCTCGAAGTACTCGATGGGCGTGTACGAGAGCGCGAGATGCCCAAGGAAGCGGCGCGCATCGTTACCGACGCGGACAACGTCCTGCCCGCTCGTGTACTCGAGCCCGAGCGCCAGCCCGAGCGTACCCGGACGGAGCCCGGTCGCCTGCGCTGTGTGAATGAGGCCGGTTGCCCCCGACGGCGACGTCGCAGCGTCCGCGACGTGGGGGTCATCGCTCAACATCCCCGTCCGACCGCCGCTCGATCGCGGGGCCGAAGTCGGAGCCGACGCCGCCGGCGCCGAGGCCGGTGCGCCCGTCGCCGCGGCGGCAGGCGCTGAAGCAGGAGCGGGAGCCGCGGCGGGCGCCGACGCTGCAGCGGGAGCCGCAGCAGGCGCCGCTGGCGGCTCGGTCGCAGTCGGCTCGGCGAACGCGGACCCCGTGTCTACCGGCGCGGCGCCGATCTGTGCCGCCGCCGTCGCGGGTGCGAGTACGAAGAGCAAGGCCGCCGTTGTTCGTTTCATGCTTTCTCTCGGTCCCTCGGCGGGGATTGGACTCCGCCGCGCGTAGGTATAGACGGCTCCCACGAAGCGACACAAGCGCGCGGTGCTCGTCGGGCCCGTCCAGGCGCCCGGCCGCCCCCGCGCTCCCGTCTGCGCAGGCGTCGCTCAGATGTCGCTCAGATCGAACGGCAACCGCACGACGCGTCGGTCGGCATACAGCCACGAGTACACCCAGTAGTTCGTCGTGACCCCCTTCACGTAGTTCCGCGTCTGATCGTACGGGATCGCCTCGACCCACTCATCGAGCGGCAGCGTCCCGCGAGCGCGCAACCACGAGTTCACGTTCCCCTGTCCACCATTGTACCCGCCGAACACCAGGCATGGGTGCCGCGCGAAGCGGTCTGCGAGAGTCCGGATGAACATTGAGCCGAGCTCGATGTTGATCGCCGGATCGAAGAGCTGGGACGCCCGCACCGAACCGCGCCCGGTCAGCCGCGCCATGTCGTTCGCCGTCCCCTCCATGAGCTGCAGCAGCCCCCGCGCGTTTGCCCACGACTCGATCTCCGGACGAAACCCGGACTCGGACCGCATGATCGCGTAGACCCAGTAAGGGTCGATGTCGCGCTCGGTCGCCGCCGCGCTGACGAGGTCCCCGAACGGCGCCGGGTAGGCGATCTCCCAACGCTCTCGATTCTCGCCCGTCGGGTAGGCGAGCCGGAGCTCGTCGCGACCGCCCTGCACGCGGTAGCTTCGCTCGAAAGCCCCCGCCCGGTGGTACATCAGCGAGACCACCCAGTCGACCTCCTCCTCGTTCGGGTAGGCGGCCTCGACCTTCTCGAACTCCGGCTCCGCGAGCCCGTAGAGCCCCATGCGGAGCAGCGTCGCACCGCGACGGAACGACGGGTCGCGCGCCACCTCCGCCGGCCGGATCTCGATCCGACCGCTCCCCGATCCCGCTGCGCCGAGCTCCGCGACCAGCGCGTCCGCCGCCGACGCGTCGAGCTCCGCCAGCCGATTGAGCGCGAGCAGCGCGTAGTACGTCATCGGGTTGTCTCGCACGACCCCCGAGTACGCCGACCGCGCCTCGCGCCCCAGGCTCAGGCGCTCGAGCGCCCGTCCGCGGAAGTAGGCGAGCCTCCCGCGTGAGTAGAGGTCCGACTCGCCCGTCCGCGACGCCTGCTCGTCGACGAACCGCACCACGCCGCGAAAGTCACCAGCGTTCCAGCGCTGCTGCGCCATCAGCCAGACGGCCTCGCCGAGCATGTCGCCGTCGGGGTACCGCGCGACCTGGTCCGACAGGAAGCCGCCAGCCGCGCCAGGGTCGGCGGTCAGTCGAACACGCGCAGCGAGCAGCATCGCGTCGTCCGCGTACGAGCTCGACGGATACTCCGTCCAGAGCTGTCGAAAGTACGCGATCGCGTCGTCATCGGCGTCCACATTCCAGGCGGCGCGACCCGCGTTGTACAGCGCCTTTACCCGAAGGTCTTCGTCCGCGCAGTCGTCGATCACACGCCGATACGGCGGCAGGGAGTCCGCGTGGCGGCGGAGCTTCGTGTAGCTCTTACCGACCAGGTACGCCGCGCCGCAGTACACGTCCGAGCCCGCCTCCGAAGACCGAACGACGGGCTCGAGGAGCTCGATGACCTGATCGCTCCGGTGACGATCGAACAAGATCTGCGCACGCTCGAGCGTGTCCGACGTCGTGCGCGCCGCCGCCACGTCGCGCACCCCCAGCGCGGCAAGCTCCCGCTCGGCTCGCGCCTCGTCTGCGCCCCCGGGGTTCACCAACGCGACGCGCCGGTACACCGCGATCGCGTCGTCGGTGCGCCCGGAGACCCGGTAGGCAGCCGCAAGCTCGAACTCGACGTCGTCGCGGTACCACGCCGACGGGTATGCCACGAGGAACCGCTCGAGCGCGACGATCGCCTCGTCCGTGTGCCCACCCGACGCGAGCGCACGCCCCGCCACGAAGCGGGCGCGCGGACCAAACACCGAGCCCTCGTCGACGCGCGCCGCCAGCGCTTCGGCCACCGCCGCGTCGCCGAGCTCGAGCGCCGACAACGAGCCCCAATATGCGCAGTAGTCCGCAAACAGCTCTGAACGGTCGGCGCAGGCCCGCAGCGCAGGGAGCGCCGCCGCGTGATCCCCAGACAGGTGCAGTGCATACGCGTACGCGAACGCGGCCGCGTCCGCGTGCGACTCGTCGAGCCCGTCGATCGACGCGAGCTCCTCGATCGCCAGCGCCGTCCGACCGCGGTCGAGCTCCTCCAGCGCGGCCGCCACGTCCCCCTCGAACATCGGCCCCAGCTCCGCCAGCGACACCACCGCTGGACCGCCCACCGCCGCGTCGCGCGCCAGCACCCGTGCTCCCGCCGGCTGCGCGTCGGCGGCAGCGGCGCAGCCCCACCAGAGCAGCGCCAGCATGGCGGCCAGAGGGGCACCCCCGGGGGCGGTCGCGAGCGCGTTCTTCATGTCGTACAGTCACCGTGATACGCGGCACCCTGCCGCACGGCGACGATACCGCCGTTCCCCGCACCGCCGCAAAGTTTCCCCCGCAACATGTCTCGCGATCACGCCGAAGAGGGCGGCCGAACCCACGCCCCCGAACCCACGCCCGCAGCCATGTTTCGAGCCGGAGAGACCCTCGATGACCGCTACCGCATCGTCCGCGAGCTCGGCGCCGGTGGCTACGGAACCGTCTACGTCGCCGAAGAGCTCGACCGCGACGACCTCCTCGGCGCCCCCGTCGAGGGCGCCGTACTCAGACGCGTCGCGCTGAAAGTCCTTGACCGCGACCCGGCCGAACCGAAGCGCTTCGGCGCAGAGGTACGCGCCCTGTGCCGCCTCGCTCACCCCTGCATCGTCACGGTCTTCGGCTGGGGAGTCGCCACGCCCGACGGAAGCGCGCGCCCGCGCCCCTACATCGCGATGGAGCTCGTCGACGGCGCCCCGCTGTCCGATCTGGCCGGCCCGCCCGCGCGAGCCGCCTACGCCAAGACCCTCGGCGCTCTCATCAACGTCGCCGACGCGCTCGCCCACGCGCACGAGCGCCAGGTCATCCACCGCGACCTGAAGCCGCAGAACATCCTGCTCGGCGACGACGGCCTCCCCAGAATCGTCGACTTTGGCCTCTCGTGGCTCGTGCAGCCCGACAGCGACGCATCTCAGCGCGTCGGAACCCCCGGGTACCTGGCGCCGGAGCTCCTCTCAGGTCTGCCCGAGACACGCGACCATCGCGCCGACATCTACAGCCTCGGCGCGACAGTCTTCGCCCTCTTCGCCGGCCGCTCCCCGTTCAGCGCCGACGGTGTCCTCGCAACGGTCCGGCGCCAGCTCGATGGTGCCGACGTCGAGTTCCCCGCGGACTTCCCCGCACCGCTCCAGCGCCTCGTCAGTCGCTGCCTCGAGCGCGACCCGATCAATCGTCCCCGCTCCGCCGCGGTCGTCGCCGAGGAGCTACGCCGCGTCGCCCTGGCCCCGGGCATCCTCCTCGCCGACGGAGCCGCCCTCGGATCACTCGACGACGCCGTCGCGGACGGTCGCGTAGACGTCCGAGACGCCACCCTCCGCGGCTTGCTCCGGTTTGACCACCCAACCCGCGGCGCGGGCGTCAAGTTTCAGCTCGTCACCGGCGCCGGCGCCGAAGCACACGCTGATGGCGCCTTTGCGTACGCCGAGCGCCCGACCAGCCTCGCTCGGCGCGTCTTCGACTCGCTCACGTGGGCCTGGGAGGGGGCCGAGGTCAACCTCTTCGGCGCCCGCGTCATCGAGGCCTCCGGCGGGCGACGATTCCTCGCCGCCGATGGCGCGTCGGTACCGGTCCTCGCCCCTTACCATCCCGTCACCGTCACCGACGTAGCGAAGGCCGAGGGCGTCGCCGCAGACGCCTGCGCCACCCGCGTCCTCGTCGACCTGCGGCGAGCGCGCACACCCAGCCGCGAGATGATCGTCGGCTCCCTCGCGCACGAGATGCTCGAGAGGATGATCGAGGACCCCAACCGCGCGCCGTCGTTCGACTCCACATTCGACCAGTGCTTTCCCGGCTTCCGCCTGCAGGCCCTCGGCGCGGGCATGCGCGACGCCGACGTCCCGCGCGTCCGCGACGACCTCCGCGAACACTTCGTGCACCTTGCACGGTGGACGCGCGCGGACTCCGAGACGCGGCGCGGCAGGGTCGCCGAAGCCCGACGCATCAGCAGCCGCTACGGGCTCGAGGGCCGAATCGACCTGTCCGTCGCCGACGACCACTCGGTCCGGATCGTCGAGCTCAAGACCGGACGCACCGAAGTGGCCGAGCACGAGCGCCAGCTCCGCTGCTACACGCTGATGTGGGACGGCATCGCCGAGGCTCAGCATCGCCGCGTCGATGGCTTTCTCCTCTACTCGAAGACCGGGCGGCAGAAGCCCCTGGTGCGACGAGAGCACGCGCGAGAGCGAGAAGTCGTGGTCGCGCGCAACCACGTCGTCGCCATGCGACGATGGTTCTCCGACGGCGACACGACCTTCCGCCCCCCGGAGTTCGGAGAACACCCCGAGCGCTGCAACGACTACCCGTGCAAGTTTCGCCGCGACGAGTGCCGCACCCAGTGCGCGACCCTCGGCAGCGCGTCTGGCGAAGGCGCCCTCGACGCACCCGCCCTCGCTGCCCACTGGGGAACCGCATCGCCCGAGCTCGTGCGCGCCGCGCGCGCCTACTACCTCCACTTCGTCCGCCTCATCGAGCGCGAGTTCCGGGCCGTCTCGGAGTCGATGGGCGAGGTGTATCGGCACGCCACGCTCCAGGACCGCGTCGAGCGGCGGCGCGCGCTCCTCGGCGCCGAAGTGTCGAGAATCGACGAGACCGCCAGGGTCGTTCACCTGCGGTGCCGACCGGTCGGCGTGTTCGACGTCGGCGATCGCGTCGTCCTCCACCGCGGAGACTTCGACGCAGAGCCGGCGCTGTTCGGTGTCGTCGCGACGCGCTCCGCCGACGAGCTCGCCGTCGCCTGCGCAGGAACGGACTTCGCGCAGAGCCTCCCCACCGACGGCTGGATCGTCGACGAAGACGTGCTGCGCGTTGGGTTCTCGACGATGCACCGCGCGCTCTACGCCCTCGTCGCCGGAGGCGACCTCCCCCGCCTCCAGCAGATCGTCACACCCCATCGGGTCGCCGCGACGCGCGCACCCGCCGACTGCGCCGCGCCCGATCTCCCCTGCCCGCACCTCAACGACGACCAGCGCCGCGCGGTCGCCGCGGCCCTCCGCGACGAACCGGCCCTGCTCGTCCAAGGACCACCGGGGACCGGAAAGACCACCGTCATCGCCGAGATCGTCCGCGCACTCGTCGAACGCGGCGCGCGCGTCCTCGTCGCCGCGTGCACACACACGGCGGTAGACAACGCCCTCGAGCGGATCGTCCGCGCCGGCGTTGCACGCGTGCTCCGCGTGGGCACGATGCGTGACGCGCCGCGCACTCTCGTCGCAGCGCTCACCGACGCGGGGCTCGCACCAGCCAACCACTTCGTCGACGAAGTCGGCGCGACCACGCCCACCCTCGAAGCGCTGGCAACCCGGATCGACGACGCACGTGTGTTTGCTGCGACGACCAACGCCTGCGGAAGCCACGCGACGTTCGACGCGCTCCGCCGGGCCCACAGCAACTCGGGACCGCCGTTCGATGTCGTCGTCGTCGACGAGGCCTCGCAGCTCACAGAGCCCATGACGCTCGCCGCCGTGCTGCTCGGCGTCCGCTTCGTCCTCGTCGGCGACGAGATGCAGCTCCCACCCGTGGTCACCGCTCGGGACGCCGCCTCGGCCGCCGTCGGAGCACCGGCACCACTGCTCGCCGACGCGGGGCTGAGCGGCCTCGACCGCTCGCTCTTTGCGCGGCTGATGCCGTTCGCCCCCCACGTCATGCTGCGAACGCAGTATCGGATGAACTCCGGCGTCCAGCGGCTCCCGAACCTTGCCTTCTACGCCGGAAAGCTCGTCGCCGCCGACGGTCGGTGCGACGCGAAGCTCCCGCTCGACATCGCGGCGCTCGACGGGCTCGACGCCGAGCTCCGCCGTCGCCTCGACCCCGCGCGACCCAGCGTCTGGGTCGCGACCGCCGCTCCGGGGGAACAGCGGACCCACGACGGCGAGGCGCGTGAGGTGGCGAGGACCACGGCCGCCCTCGCGAACGCGCTGCAGGCCGCGGGCGGGCTGCGCGACGACGCCATCGGTGTCATCTCGCCGTTTCGCGCGCAGTGCCACGCAATCCGCGGTCATCTCGCGACGCTCGTATCGCCCGATCTCGCCGCACGCATCGAGGTCGACACGGTCGAACGCTTTCAAGGTCGTGAGAAGGACGCCATCTTGATCAGCCTCGTCAGCGTGCGCTGGTCCGACTTCGTAATGAACGAACGTCGCCTGAACGTCGCGCTCACGCGCGCACGCTTCAAGACCATCGTCTTCGGCTCACCCGAGGTCGGACGACGCCTCGTCGACTCCGTTCCCTCCGGCCCCGTCGACGCACACGTCGCGTGAACATTCGCACGCCCGTCTGAACTTGCGTTGGAGCGTGCGCGGCGGTATCCGACCGGTGACCCACACCCAGAGGCACGCGTGGCCACCAAGACCCGGATCCGCTCCCCGCGACTCGTCTTCGACGTCGAGATGCTCCGCGCCATGGGCGACGACACGCGGCAGCAGGTCCTGCAGCTCCTCTGCACCCCAGGCGCCGGCAAGATGCTGGACCTCTCCGTCTCCGACATCGCGCAGCAGCTCGAACTCTCGGTCTCGACCGCCTCTCACCACCTCCAGCTACTTCGGCGCGCCAACCTCGTCACCGTACGCCGCGCCGGAAAAGAGCGTAGATACGCGCTCGACTTCGAGAACCTCCGCCGCTCCGTAGGCCAGTTCAACGACCTCCTCGGACTCATCGAGACGACGGTCGAGCGCGTCGCAAGTGCTGAGAATGCCCCGACCTGAACCCCGCGCCGCCGCCCTCGCCTGTCTCGTCGCAGCGCTCCTCGCCGCCTGCTCCGAGCGACAGCAGCGCCACGGCGCAGACACCGCCGACTCCGTCGACCAACGCGCGACCGGCGAGCACGGGGACCTCACCGTCGGCCCCGCGTTCACGAGCGCAGAGCTCCGAGGATCCGCCGGCGGCCCGCGAGACGCACGGGAGCTCGGCGACTCCTGCCGCGGGCACATCGCCGCCGCCCCCGGTCACATCGTGCACGTCGACGAACCGGCCCTGCTCACTTTCGACGTCACCCCCGATGGCTCCGGTGTCCTCGACACCACCCTCGCCGTCGTCGGCCCCGACGGCTCCGCCGCGTGCGCCGACGACACCCGCGACCTCGACCCAATGGTCGCGCGCCTCTTCGAACCTGGCGACTACCGCGTCTGGGTCGGGGTGACCGGCGACGTGGCCGCGCCGTACCGGCTCGGGATCGAGGCCGGGGTCCACACTCCCGAGCCGCTCACGCTCGGCGGCCGGTTCCCCGCACCGATTCGGGACGGAGCTCCGGCCGCACGCATCGACGACGGCGCCTTCGGCGGTGTCCGCTTCGCGGCCGAGACGGCCGCCGTCGAGCTGCCCGGTCAGGCCGGCGGGACGCGCCCCGGGACCGACCTCGCCCCGACCTGCCGAGGGTGGTTCCCGGCCGTCCCTAGCCACGCCGTGCTCGTAGACGCAGACGTCGAGCTCACACTGCACGTCCACTCCGACGGCGACACGACGCTCGCGCTGGTCGCGCCCGGCGGCGAGGTCACCTGTGCCGACGACGAAGACGGGCTCGACCCCGTCATTCGCCAGTCGATGCCCCCGGGGCGCTACGCCGTCTACGTAGGCGCATACGACGAGCAGGCCGCGCCGACGTACTCACTGCTCGTCTCGCGGTAGAGTGTGCGACGCGCGCGAGCGCGACCCACCTCGAGGTCGCCGCTACTCGCCGAAAGTCTGGACCGGGTTCAGAGCCTCTTCGACCTCGACCTGATCGAGCTCCGCAAGGCGCGCGAGCAGATCGTCGAGGCTCGTCGCCGCGTCGATCACCGGCGCCCACTCATCCTCGTGCTCGAAGTAGACCGAGATGATCGAGAAGTACGGGCTGCGTGACCGGAACGTCGGCACCGCGTTGTTCGGCTCCTCTGACCGGACGAGCCCAGGCGCCGGGTAGACCGTCAGGCAATGGATGCCCTCCCAGTAAACGTACCAGAGCAGCCCCGACCGGTCGGGTCCCGTCGGCGCCGCCGGCGCCGACGCGACCGGCGCCGGAGTCGGTGCCGCGACCGGGGCCGCCGCCGCCGGCGGTGGGGTCGGCGGTGTCTGCGCACCGCCGCATCCAGCCATGACGGCCGTCGCGGCCAGCGTCACAATCAAAGCGCGCATGTCCTGACCTCTCAGCGAGTTCGTGAGCGCCGGCCGGCGCCACGGTGCCCGACGCTACCAGACCGCCAGCCGGCGCGACAAGTCAGCGCGTGATGCGGCCGAAGATCGCCTCGAGGTCCGGCACCATCACGATCTCGATCCGCCGGTTGGCTGCGCGCCCCTCGGTCGTCTCGTTCTCACCGCGAGGCTGCCACTCGCCGAACGCGCCCGCAGACACGTTCGTCGGCGGCACTCCGGTCTCCTCGAACAGGTGCACAACCGCCAGCGCCCGCGCCGACGACAGCTCCCAGTTGCTCGGGAAGGTGCGTGTGTGGATCGGCACATTGTCGGTGTGTCCCTCGACCTGGAACCGACGGCCGTTCAACGCCGCGAGAACGGTCGCGACCTGCTCCAGTGCTCCGCGCCCCTCCTCGCCGATGTCCGCGCTGCCAGACTCGAACAGGATGTCCTGCGGCATCTTGATCACCAGCCGGCCCCGCTCGATCGCGACCTCGACGTAGCCGTTGTCGATCAGCCCCTGGAACGCCTGCACGATCTCGCGGAAGATGCGATCGCGGTCGCGAAGCTCGGCCTCGATCGACGCCAGCTCTTCGAGCCGCGCCGCGAGCCGGCGCGACTCCTCGCCGCTCGCGTCGAGCATCGAGCGCGCGCTCTCGAGTTGAGACCGGCACGCTGCCAGCTCCTCGGCCGTAGAGTCCGCCAGGGCCTGCCGCGCCGCCGACTCGTCCCGACACGCCGAGAGCTGCGCTTCGAGCGTCCCGCGCGTCTGCTCCAGCTCCGCCTGCAGCGCCGCGTTCGCCTCGGCCGACGACGCGAGCTGCGCGAGCGCGTCCTCGTAAATGCCCTTCTTCACACAGGCGCCCGTCGAGACGGCGAACACCAACCCAAGCACAGTCAGACGGCTCACGCTCCCTCCTTCCATCGTGTGATTCGACGAGGCCAGCTCGCCCCCTTGGTCAGCGACCTCGCCACTGAGGTCACCGCGCGCTCGATCCAATCCTGCGGAGCGTCATCCCAGTCGAGCGTCACCGTGCCGGCACGCTCGACGGTCGCCCGAAACGCAGCCTCTCCCGAAGCCCAAGCCACGGTCCCCGCGTATCGTCCGTGCGTCTCCGTCCCCGACTCCAGCACGAGTCTCAGCCTCGCCCCTCCGGCAGGCGCTCCGAGCCACGCCGTCACGGCGTCGGCCCCGCGGCGGCGGCGGGCGCAGGCGTCCCGAGGCCACCGTCGAACTCGAAGAGACCGCCCTCGATGCGCTCCAGATCGATACCGTCCGGGTCGCCCACGATCACGAACTGAATGTCACGCACGTATGCGTCGATCACCCGCGCCACATCGTCCGGCGTGACGGCACGCATCCGCTCCACGAGCGCGTCGGCGTCGGCGTAGTCGCCGCCGATGAGCTGCCAATCGGCAAGCATCGTCGCCTGCGCCCCGGCCGTCTCGAGGCCCTGGTAGAACCCCGTCAGGTAGCCCTCGATCTGGTCCCGCAGATCTCCCTCGGTCACCCCCGGCGAGATCAGGCCGTGGACCGTGTCTGCCATGACACCGAGAGTCGTGTCGACGTCGACCGCCGTTACATACAGATAGCCGGTCGGAGCGCGCCGGAGGGACAATCCCGAAGCGACCGCGTAGCTGAGGTTGCGCTTGGTTCGCACCTCCTCGAACAAGCGGTCGCTCAGCACCGCGAGCCCGATCTGCAACGCCGCGTAGTCTTCGGAGTCAACCGGCGGCGCGGCAAAGTACCCAAGCACGTAGTGCGTCGGGAGCCCCGGCCGCACCTCCGTGACCACGCGTCCCTCCCCGAAGCGGAACGGCGGGACCGCAGCGCGAGCCGGCCCCGTCGCGGGACGACCGCCCAGCGCCGCGCGGACCAACGCCTCGACCCGCGCGCGCTCCACATTCCCGACGACGACGACCGTCGCCGCGTCGCGCGTGACCAGCTCGTCGTAGGCGACACGCAGCGCCGCGAGGTCGAGCTGCTCGACCGAGTCGAGGTCACCCTGCGGGCGATCGCTGTATGGATGCCCGCCAAAGGCGGCCTGCTTGGCGAGCACACCAACCGCGTCGTCTGGATCGTCCAGCTCCGCGCGCAGCCCCGCGACCGCCTGCTCGCGTCGCAGCGAGAAGTCCCCGTCGCGGAACGCCGGGTCGCTCACGGCAGCCGCAAGCGATGCCCACGTCTCGTCCACGAAGCCCTCGATGCAGCTCGCGGAGATGACCGCGTAGTCGTAGCCGACAGACGATCCGAGCGTGGCGCCGTGCGCCTCGAGCCCCGCGGCGAACTCTGCGCGCGAGCCGCCGACACCCCCGCCCCAGGTCGCCACGTCCAACGCCAGCCGCGCCGCACCGGGCGGCGTGCCGACGTCGTGCTGAGAGCGACCAAACACGAGCCGGACCTCCACGATCGCGCTCCCCGGGGTCTGCTTATGGATCACGGGCACACCGTCGACCTCGTAGGTCTCTACGCCGCGCCCGAGGCCAGGTCCGGAGCGATCGGTCGCCTGCGCAACCACACCAGGCTCCACCACCGCGCTCGCCCCCCCGCACCCCAGCAGCGCGCCACACAGCGCCAACGCCACTCCGCGCCGCGTCTTCATTGCTCACCCCTCCCTGCGCGGGCAAGCAGCCACGCGTCGTCGATCCCCTGCTCCTGCGCGTTCTCCGGTGACGTCAGCAGCACCGCGACCCGCGGACGCCCTGCAATGTACGTCGACACATAGCGCGAGATATCCTCGCGCCGCACGGCATACAGCGACTCGATGTAGCCGAGGTAGTAGTCGATCGACGCCGACGCCCACCAATACGTCAGCGTGTGGGCCAGCGACTCGGCGCTCTGCTGTCCATACACATCCGAGACCGCCAGCAGCGTCTGCGCCGTGCGAACCTGCTCGTCTGTGAAGTAGTCCGGATCGCCAAACCGCGCGAGCTCCTCCTCGATCGCCGCGATCGCCGCCTCCTCGCGACCCGGCACCATCACCGCCGTCAGCGTGATCGGCCCCACATAGCGCTGCGTCGAGTACGAGAGGTCCACGTCGAGCAGCAGCCCCGTCTCGACGAGGCGCTGCCGAAAGCCGCTCCCCTCCTGCGCCAACACAAAGCTGAACACGTCCGCCGCGTACGTCGCGCTCACGTCGTTGCGCGTGTCCGGACCGTGCCAGCCAAGCTGCAGCACCGACATGTTCAGCGGCTGAGTCACAACCGACGCCACGTCGCCAGTGAGCGGCGGGTGCTCCGGGATCGGCGCGTCGACGAATGGGTCCGCGCCCCGCTCCCAACCGCCGAAGATCGACGCCGCGAGCGCGAACCCCTCCTCGTCGGTGACGTCGCCCGAGAGCACCAGCACGCTGTTGTTCGGAATGTAGTAGCGCGCCTGCATCGCGTGCATCTGCTCCGGCGTCGCCGTCGAGATCACGTCGCGCTCCCCAAGCGAGTCTTTGCGGCTCGGGTACGCGTACCACAGCAGGTCAGCCATCCGGTCGAACAGATGGTACGTCGGCGTCGCCTCGTTCCGGTCGTACTCACCCAGCACGACCTCGCGCTCGCGCACCAGCTCGTCGGGGTCGAACAGCGGCGTCTGGATCGCCGCCGCCATGAACTCCATCCCCGCGCGAAGCTGAGAGCTCTGCAGCGTGAAGAAGTAGTTCACCCGCTCGTCACCCGTCGTCCCGTTGAACGACATCCCCAGCTCTCGCTGGCGCGCGAGGTACGCCTCCTGGCTCGGGATCTCGGCGTTCGCCTTGAAGAACATGTGCTCGTACAGGTGCGACAGCCCGTTCAGCTCCGGCGGCTCGGTGAACGCGCCGTTGTGCACCGCGATCTCGATCGTCACGATCGGCACCGACGGCGCCTCGATCACGACCACCTCGAGCCCGTTCGGCAGCGTCGTCCGGTGAACGAAGTCGTACGCGACCTCGACCCGGTCCGGCTCGTCCGCCCACGCCGCCGAAGACACCGTCTCCGCGCCCAGGCCCACGAGCGTCGCGACGAACGTCGCGGCGAGCCATCGCGCGGCGCGCCCCCGCTTGCCGTGACCCCTCTGCCGATCCACCATCCGTCGCATCCTCTGCGCCTCGCCGTCAGAGACCCGCGCAACCGCGCGCTTGCGCGGTCTTAGTACGCGCCCCGCGCACCGACAAGCCGTCCGGGCTCCCTGACCCATGCCCCCTGCGCTCGACCTCGTCTTCGATTCTCACGTCCACGCCGACGTGATCGACACTCCTGCGCCGTCCCTGGAGCGAGTGGCAGAGTACCGCGCCATCGTGCCCGGCATCACCCCGGCAGCGACGGACGCGCTGCTCACGCAGACGCCACCAGCACACTGGAGCGTCTGCGCAGCAGTTCACCCATGGTATCTGCCCGACGACCAGCACGCCGCGGCCGAGCTCGAGGCGCTCGAGTCCCTCGCCCGCGACCCGCGCGTCGCCGGCGTCGGCGAGACCGGGCTGGACCACCTCTGGCTGAAATCCGACGACGACCGCGCACGAGCCGCCCGCTGGTTCGAGGATCACCTCGCCCTCGCGGCAGCGCTGGAAAAGCCGTGCGTCGTCCACTGCGTTCGCGCGCACGCCGACTGCGTCGCCATTCTGCGCCGATGGGCCCCGAAGCTCCCCGGCGTCATCGTCCACGCCTTCGCGGGCTCCGTCGACGAAGCCCGCGCCTACGAGCGGCTGGGCGTCGTGCTCGGGTTCGGGCCGGCCGTCCTCCGCCCCGCGAGCCGACGCGTACGCGCCGCCGCCATCGCGGTTCCCGACCATCAGCTCGTGGTCGAGACCGACGCACCGTACATGTCCGCCACCGACGGGCCGGGCCGGCCCGACGACGTGCTCGCCGTCATCGCGGAGCTCGCCCGGCTGCGCGGAACGACCGACGCCGAGCTCGCGCGGCTGACCGCGGCCAATGCCGCCCGGCTCTTCCCCCTCAGCGGCCCCGCGGCGAGCGGGCGCCGACCCACGGCGCCGCGATGAACAGCGGGTAGGTCGACACCATCATCGCCCCGAAGGTCACGACGCTCATCGACGCATAGATCGTCGCGTGCAGCCCGAGTCCAACGATCACGCCCACCCAAACGCTTCGCCGCCAGGCCAGTCCGGCCGCCAAGCCGAGCTCGGCGACAATCGTCCCGACGGCACCCGCGACGACGAAGGTCGGCACGTGCTCACCGCAGGCCGCGCTCCCAAGCGCCGTCGAGACCCACTCCGCAAATCCCGGCTGTGGCCACGGGCCCTGCGGAGACAGCCATCCGGCGAGCGGACTGCGGGGGAGGTCGCGCCCAAGAAAGCGACACAGCGCGTAGCCGTCCGCGAACCCCAGCGCCGCCTTGTGGAGCCCGGTGTACAGGTAGATGATCAGGATCTGCGCCTGGATGAGCCGAACCGGCAGCGCCGGCACGCGCGCGGCGCCGCGCGCGCGCCGCAGCAGCGAGCGCACGCTCCAGGCAGCGTCGCACTGGCTCGTCGAGACGAGAGCCAGCAAGACCAGCATCAAGTAGACGTGGTTCTGGAAGTTCAGGGCGCTGACGCCGAACAGCGCCCCCTGAGCGAGGAGCGCGACGACGGCTGCGACCCGGCCACCGAGGCCGAAGAACAGAAACAGCGCTGCCCGCATCTGCCAGGCGCAGAGCTGCCACCCGGTGTCGAGGTCGAAGCCGTCGAGTGGGAGGCCGAGCAGCGGCACGTGAAGCTGATTTGGGGTGTACTGGTCGAGCCTCCAGACATTCTGACGAGCTTCGAACCATACCGAGCACGCGAGACCCATGCGGAACAGCGCCAGCGCGCGCCCATCCACCGACCCTCCCACGAGCGTCGCGACCGCCATCCCAAGGCGATGCCGCAGCGAGCCGTCCGGCCGAGCGTCGCCGCTCATGGCGCACACAGATCGTCGGCGCGGTCCGCAACGACAATCGCCGGACCGTCGTTGTATCGGCACGTGCACTCGGCAGAGACGTGCAGCCGCTCGTGCTGCACACGCCATCGAGCAGCGCCCTGCCGAGCCCACTCCGGCGCCGACCCCTCACCCGACGACACCTCTCGGTAAAGATCGCCGAAGTCTTCGCACAGCTCGGCGCCAAGCGCGCGAAGGCGCCCCCGAGTCCGCAGCCGACCGACCTGCGGCGCCGCGCGGACGTTCAGGGCCGCACGGTCCGGGTGAACGAGGAGCGCACCGCGCCCGAGGGCGTCGAAACGCTCGAACGCCGCCTGCGCTTCGAGGTCGATGCGCGGCGGACTGACCGCGGCCTCGAGCCAGCCGCCCAGCCCGCGCGGCGCCCCCGGGCGGATCGCGTCGATCGATGGCGCCGCGAGCCCCCAGGAGAACTGCTGAGGCGGGTCGTCGCCGATCCCCACCCAGATGCGACACGGTGAGCAGTCCCGACGCACCGCGAACATGTCCCATGTGAAGTCCGTCCGCGCCTCCGAGTCCGGAACCGCGAGCGCGGTCAGCGGGGCCAGCCCCTGGACCAGAACGAACGCGACAAAGACGCGGCCGCGCCAGCCGAGCCCCGACGACGCATCGACGGGAACGCACGCCGGCACGGTGAGAGTGGACGCGGGAGCGTCAGCGCCCCCGGTCGGCGAGACGCGAGAATCGGCGTCGGCCCCCGGTGGCGCGTCCGGGCGGGAACCGCGGCGGGCGACCGCGTTCGTACGGCGGCGCTTTACCACGGCGCCCTCATGCGTCGACCTCGACACCGTGGAGGTGGCCGTGGACGACCGCCGCCATTCGGCGGTCGAAGCCCGGCGCCTCGGCGAGCTCCTCGACGGACGCCGATCGGATCGCCCGGATCGACCCGAAGTGGGACAGCAGGGCGCGACGTCGGGTCGGGCCGACCCCGGGGATGGCGTCGAGCTGGCTCGACTGCGTCGCGCGTCCGCGCACCTTCCGGTGGAACTCGATCGCGGTCTTGTGCGCCTCGTCGCGCAGGCGCGTCAGGAGGAGCCACTCCGGAGAGTTCTCCCGGAGAGGGACCGCATTCTTGCGACCGGGGACAAAGACACGCTCCGACGATCGCACGATCGTATCATCGTCGTCCGTTCCCGTGACCCGACTCTTCGCGAGCGCGATCACGGGCTGCTCCGGCGCACCCGCCTCCTGCAGCGCTGCGACCGCCGCCGCGAGCTGCCCCTTTCCACCGTCGATCACGATGAGGTCCGGAAGCGGGTCGGTCGAGTCCGGAGCCAGCGCGCGTCGGACTCGGCGTCCGATCACCTCCGACATGGCCGCGAAGTCGTCCTGTCCCTCGACCGTCCGGATCTTCAGCCGCCGATAGCGCTGCCGATCGGGCACGCCGTCGCGAAACGCGACCTGCGAGGCAACCACCGCCGCGCCCTGGAAGTTCGAGATGTCGTAGCACTCTAGCGTCCGAGGCACCTCGCGCAGGTCGAGCCGCGACGCCAGGCGCTCCAGCGCGCGCGCCGCCGCGGCGGCGCGCGACATCGTGTCCGAGAAGAACGCGCGGGCGTTCTCACCGGCGAGCTCGACGAGCCGCAGCTTCTCCCCGCGCTGCGGCACGAGCACCGCACACCGACGGCCGCGGAGCGCGGTCAGCGTCCCCTCGAGGTCTTCGTCAGCTGGCGCCGGCCACGGAAGCAGGACCTCCGCCGGCGGCTCGCGCTCGCCGACCCCGTAGAACTGCCCAACGAACGACGCCACGAGCTGGTCGTCCGGGAGCACCTGGTCCGCGAGCGCAAACGTCGCGACGTCGTTGAGCGCGCCGCCGCGGAACTGCATCACGGCCACCGCGACGTCGTCGGCCTCGCGGAACACGCCGACCACGTCGCGGTCCACCTGTGTCGTCTGCACGGCCCGCTGCCGCTCCAGCGACGCCTCGACCGCGCTCCGCTGATCCCGGTAGCGCGCGGCGTCCTCGAACTCGAGCTGCTCCGCCGCCTCGAGCATGCGCTGCTCGAGCCGCTCGAGCAGCTCGGCCTCCCGGCCCGACAGGAACAGCTCCGCCTGCCGCACGCTCTCTTTGTACGTGTCGGCGTCGACCTCGAGCACGCACGGCCCCGGGCAGCGGCGGATCTGGTATTGCAGGCACGGTCGCACTCTGTTCGCCAGCGTCGCGTCCGTGCACGTCCGCAAGTTGAAGTGCCGGTTCAGCACGTTCAGCATCTGACGCACCTTCGCCGCGCTGTGGAACGGGCCGAAGTAGTGCGCGCGGTCCTTGGCGATCCGCCGAACGAGCTCCACGCGAGGCCACACCGCACCCACGTCGATCCGGATCGCGAGGTAGTTCTTGTCGTCCCGGAGCATGAAGTTGAACCGCGGCCGATGCCGCTTGATCAACGTGTTCTCCAGAAGCAGCGCCTCCTTCGGGTTCGACGTCAGCACGTACTCGACGTCCGACAGCAGCGTGTCCAGGTAGCGCACGAACGGCCTCGGGTCGTTCCCCGAGAAGTAGCTCCGGACGCGGCTCCGAAGGTTCGTCGCCTTCCCGATGTACAGGATCTCCCCGGCCGCACCGCGCATCAGGTACACGCCCGGCGACGGCGGCAGACGCCCGATCGTCTCCTGCAGCGACTCCGGGACCGTCACGGCAGAATCCTGAAGTCCACCAGCTCGTCGACGCGTGACTGCAATGTCGCGTCCGTCCGGTACATCACGAATCCGATGCTCGGCGAAAAGAAGCTCGACTGCCGGCCCTGCGGCGTGCTCCGAGTGATCTCGTACGCGCCGTCGAAGATCCCCGCCGGGACGGACACCGTCTGAGGCTCCATCTGCACGCGGTATGAGTTGTCGCGCCGATCCAGCCCGCCGGCGCCCCAGCCCGCACCGCGCGTCAGCGGCAAGACGAGGAGCGGTGTGGTGCGCTCGGCGTAGCCCAGGACCCAGGCGACCGCCGAGCCCCGACGGACGCACTCGGACGTGCACGGATAGACGCGGTTCGGGGTGACCAGGTATGAGAACCGCTGCGACGACTCATTTGGATTCTCGAACGTTCGTCGAAATGTCACGATTCGGTGCGTGCCGTGGTCCGAGACCTCCAGCACCGAGTCGCGATACCCCTCCCGCGCAGGCGCCGTGTACCCCGGGGCCGTCGGCTCCAGCCCCGGCCGCCGCGTCGAGTACTGCCAGTAGCTCCCGACCGCCAGCGGCAGGGCCGCGTGGTCCGTGTCCATCAGCTCCGGAAGACGGTCCAGCCCGATCGCCCGGTACGTCACGAACGAGCTGCTCACCGTCGGAGCCGCGCGGAGACGCCACTCGCCGCTCTCGTCGACGAGCAGGTTCGGGAGCCGAAGCTCGAACTCAACGTCCGTCCCTCGAAGCGTGAAGGTCAGCGACGACCCCCAGTGCATCACAACGGCGTCGTCTCGTTCAGCGGGCCGGCCATCGCGCCGGCGCGGGCGCCCGATCTCGAGCTGCCCTGGCACGAGCAGCGACGACAGGCCGCGACGCTGCTCTGCGTCCGTCGTGAACACCGCCAGCGTCGCGAGGGTTGCCTCGACGATCGCGTCGGCCTCGCGGCGCGCCCCGTCGGGCGTCATCCGCGACGCCTCCGCGAGCTGCTCGGCCGAGAAGGTGTGGGCGAGGAGCCGCTCTCGGTCGCCGGACACCAGCGCCGCGAAGACATCCAGCGCGAGCGCCTCCGGTGTCAGCGACGGTGCGCCAGTCGCCATCGGGGCTTCGGTCACCGCGCTCGTCGCGAACTCCGAGGGATACTCGGTCGGGTCGCCGCCACGAGGCATCCACTCCTCGTACTGCGGGATCACCGCCGCCGCGCCGCGCGGGCTCTCGGTGTACAGCAGCGGGCGCAGCGGCGCCTCCGGTGGCGCCGACGAAGGTGAGCAGCCGACGACGAGCGCCACGACCACGCCAAGGCGCCGACGCGTCAGAGGTAGCGCTCGATCTCGCACATGACCTCGTGGCAATCGACGATGTCGGTCAGCGGGTCGAGTCGGTCGGTCTCGAACACGATCTTCGGCGACAGCTCGTAGCGCTGGAACCAGGCCTCGTAGAGCGTGTCGAGTGCGCGCAGGTAGCTCGCCGGGAGCGCCCCCTCCATCGCGCGGCCCCGCTGAAGGATGCGGCGCCGCAGCACGCGCACGGGGCATCGGAGATAGACCATCAGATCCGGCGGCCGCAGGTCGTCGCGGATTGACTCGTAAAACAGCCGATACGTCTCGTGCTCGCGCGGGCTCATCAC
>JACKDJ010000011.1 GCA_020633625.1 Myxococcales bacterium | reverse complement strand
TCAGCTCGTCTCGCCGCGCCTCGATCAGCTCTCCGGCGCGACGGATCACGGCAGTGCGCTCGCGCGCCGGCCGGTCGCGCCACGAGGGGAACGCTTCGTATCCCGCGCGAATCGCTTGGTCGGCGTGCTCCCGCGTCGCTGCGGCGGTGGTCACGATCCGCTCGCTCCGCCGCGCTGGGTTGTGCCGCTCGAGGCGCGCCTCCGTGTCCACCGTCGCGGGGCCGATCGTCAGCGGCACATGACCACCGAGTCGCCCCCGGACAGCGCCGATAGCGGCCGCCACGGACTCGCGTCGCGCCGCCACCGAGAAGTCCGTGTTTGGTGTGTTCACGAACTCGGACTCCGGCGTCGGATCGGAGGTCGCCGCCCGACCGCCCGCTGCCGGGTCGCGGAGGAGCGTCTCGGGATCCGCAGCCCCCGCGAACCGTGCGCGCAGAAAGCCCTCGTTCGACGTGTTCTCCAGCAGCCGCCGGACCAGGTACGCCATCCCCGGAACGAGCTCGCCCACGGGCACATACTCGCGCACCCGGACACCGCGCCGCTGAACGGCCACCTTCAGCGCGTCGGCCATCCCAAACAACGTCTGGACCTCGAGCGCCGCGGCGGGAACACCCTTCTCTTCGGCGTATGCAAGCGCGGCCGCGATCGAGCGGACGTTGTGGCTCGCGATCGCGGGTCGCACGTTTGGATAGTGGTCCAGCAGGATCTTCGCACACGCCTCAAAGCTCGCGTCCGACTCCCACTTGTTCTGAAAGACCGGGATCGGCCACCCCTGCTGTTGCGCGTGGACGGTCTCGTAGTCCCAGTACGCCCCCTTCACGAGCCGAACCGTGATGTGGTGGCCGCCGCGCTTCGCCCACGCACACAGCGCGCGCGCGTCGTCTCGCGCCGACCGCAGGTACGCCTGCAGCACGACACCCAGGTGCGGGTAGCCGCCGAGCTCGGGGTCCTCGACCAGCGAGCGGAACAGCGCGAGCGTCAGCTCCTTCAGCGCGAACTGCTCCATGTCGAGGTTCACGAAAACCCCGCGACGCCGCGCACGCTGCAGCAGCGGGAGCAGGCGCGCGCGAACGCCCGCGAGCGAACCGTCCGGGTCGATCGGGTCGAGCTGCGAGTACAGCGACGACACCTTGATCGACACGTTGACGCGCGGCACCTCGCCCCACGGCGCGTCGTCGAGCGCAGGGACCGGACGCCACGCTTCGGCTGCGTCCGCGAGAGTGTCGATCAGGTCTGCATAGCGCGCCGCGTATGTGTCCGCCTCCTCTTCGCTGACCGTCGCCTCGCCGAGCAGGTCGACCGTGAACCCGATGCCCGCCTTGCGCGACGCGATCAGCTTCGGGAGCGCGCTCGCGGCGTCCTCGCCGGCGACGAAGTCCGCGGCCATTCCGCGAATGTTCCGCTCGATCTGGCTCGCCGCCGCCCGCGCCACGAGCGAGCCCGCCGAGACGCTCTCGAGCCCGAAGCGGATCCACACCGGGAAGTCCTGCTCCGGGCGGCAGAAGTACTCCTTTAGGTGTCCGGCGACCTGCTCCGGCGTCCGAAGCACCGGAAACACGTCGACGAACCGGAACATCTCCAGCTTGAACGCCTCGTCTCGCATCGACCACTCCATGACCTTCCCGGTCCAGAAGTCTTTGCGAAACACCGACGGCGCCTGCTTCGGCATCGCCTCGAAGATCTCGAGCCCAATCTTGCGCGCGTCCGACACGAAACCTCCGGCGTCGATGCTGCCCTCTGGTCGGCCGGACCGCCGCGAATTTCAAGTGCCGCCGATGCCGCGGTGCGGCGAGAACGCGAGGGCGCGTCAGGTCCGGCGAGGCTCCCCTAGCCACTGCCCGGCTGCGGGGCGCTCGGATCGGACCCGCCGCGACACAGGCGTCGCGCCGGGCGCGCGTGGGGGCGCGGGCTGGTCCGGGTCGCCGGCGAGCTAGCGCCCGCAGCGCTCCGAGTATCGCGCAACCGTCGGGCGCAGGCGCGCCGCAGCGCACCACGACTCCGTCGCCCCACCGGCGTCGCCTGCAGCGCTCCGCAGATCTCCGCGCAGGAAGTGGGCCGGCGCGAAGTCGGGGTCGCGCGACAGGCACGTGGTCAGCGCGGTCAGCGCCTCTGCCGACCGCCCCTGACCCGCGAGCGACGACGCGAGGTTGAACTGCGTCGTCGCCGACGCGTCGCCGGCGGCGATTGCGCGCCGGGCAGCCGCCTCTGCGTCCGTCGCCCGCCCGAGCTCGATGTAGACGACCGCCAGCGTCGCCGGCGCCTCCGCCCCGCCTCCCGCCGCCTCGGCGGCGTCGCACGCTGTGAGCGCCTCCGACTGATTGCGCAGGCGGGCGAGCGCGGCGCACCGCGCGACCAGGAACTGAGGGTCGCCAGGAAACGCGGCCAGCGCCGCGTCGGCGAGGGACTGCGCCCGAGCGGCGTCTTGCATCGCGAGCGCCGCGTCGATCGCGACCCGCCGCCAGCGTGGATCGGTCGGTGCGGCGGCGATCGCCTCGTCCTGCGCGCCGAACATCTGCCCGATGTCACCCAGCCCCTGGTAGCACGCCGACAGGTTCGAGAGCGTCTCCGGGTGGTTCGGCCGCGCCTCGAGGGCGGCCTCGTATTCGCCGATCGCGTCCGTGTAGCGCCCCTGCCGGTAGAGGTTGTAGCCGAGCTGGGCGTGTCGGTCCGCGCTCGGCGCCGCGCGCAGCGCGTCGCGCAGGACGCTCTCGCCCGCCGCCAGGTCCCCCGTCTGCGTCAGCACGTCGCCGAGCGTGCCGCGGGCCTCGACGACCGCCTCGTTCAGCTCGAGCGCGCGCTCCAGCGCCCTGCGGGCGGCGTCGAAGTCGCCGCGGGCGCGCGCGATGCGTCCGACGCAGTAGTGGCCCAGCGCCTCGCTCGGCGCGAGCTGGGTCGCGCGTCCGCAGTCGCTGGCGGCGCCATCGCTGTCACCGAGCCCGAGCCGCGCCATGCCGCGGCAGTAGTAGCCGAGCGCGTTGGAGCCACCCGCGTCGACCGCGGCGTCGCACGCCGCTCGCGCCGCGTCGTAGCGCCCGCTCTCGAGCATCACGCTCCCGAGGCAGTACCAGCTCATCGCGTCATTCTCGGCCGCCTCGATCGCCGCATGGCACGACGACTCGGCGGCGCCGACCTGCCCGAGCTGCGACTGCGCCACACCCAGGCGCCAGAGCAGGCCGGAGTCGTCGGGCGCCAGCCTCGCGCCGGCCTCGCAGTACGTCACGGCGTCGCTCCAGGCGTAGCGGCCCACGTAGGAGGCGCAGAGCGACACGTAGGCGTCGACGCTCTGCGGAGCGAGTGAGATCGCCCGCAGGCACGGCGCCGCGGCGCCGCGGAGGTCGCCGGTCGCGACCCGGCCCCGGCACACGAGCGTCTGCGCGAGCGCGTTCGCAGGATCTGCCGTCGCGGCCTCCGAGGCTGTCGCCACCGCGCTGCGCCAGTCGCCGCGCGCCGCCGCCACCGCCGCGAGTCCGGCCAGCGCCTCGCCCGCCCGGTCGCCGCCCCTGAACTGCTCGAACACCGCCGCCGCGGCCGCGGGATCGTCGTCGATCAGCTCGAGCGCCGCCTGCAGCGGGTCGACCGCGGTGACGTCGTCCTGCGCGACCGACGCCTGCGGAGCCACAAACAGCGGCACGAGCAGCGCCAGGGCCAGCACCGCAACGCGCGCCAATGCGCGAACCGCCAACTCCGTACGCTTGCTCACTCGTCTCGCTCCGCTGGACTCCGTGCCGCGCCAGTGCGACAGCGGGGACCCTAGCACGGGAGCGCCGGCCGGCACACAGGGTGCCCCGCAGCGCCGACCTCCGCAGGAGCCCAGCCGATGCCCGAGCTGCCGGAAGTCGAGATCATGGCGCGGAACGCACACGCCTGGGCCGCAGACGCACGGATCGTCGAGCTCCGCGTCGACGACCCGGCCGTCGTGCGCGCCGGCCTCGACCTGCTCGCCGCCGCGCCCGGCGCGCAGGTACGGCGCGCTCGTCGGCGCGCGAAGTACATGGTGCTCGAGACGAGCGCGTTCGACCTCGTCGTTCACTTCCGAATGACGGGGAAGTGGGTCCGATCCGACACGCGCGCTGCGCGCCTGCGGATCACCACGACTCTCGGTGAGGTCGCGCTCGTAGACACCCGTCGCCTCGCCGAGATTTGGGCGCTCCCGCCGGCCTCGGCCGACGCTTGGCTCGCTGCGCGCGGGCTGGGAGATGAGCCGTTCCCGGAGGTGCGCGACGGCGAGTGGTGGCGCGCACGGCTCGAGGGTGCCGGCGCGATAAAGCCGGCGTTGATGGACGGCGCGCGCGTCGCAGGCATCGGAAACATCGTCGCGACCGAGGCGTGCTGGCGCGCGCGGGTGTGGCCGTGGGCGCGCCCGACCTCACTCGACGCCGATGGGTGGGCGGCGCTCGCTGGGGCGGTCCGGAGCTTCATCGCAGACGCCCTCGCCGCCGACGGCGGCGACGAGATCGCATACGTGAACGAAGGCGGTGCTCCCCCGAGCTACCACGCCGTCTATCGTCTCGGTGGACGCCCGTGCGCCCGGTGCGGAGCCCCGATCGCGAAGGCGACCCAGGCTGCCAGATCGACGTACTGGTGTCCCGGCTGCCAGCTCTTGGGGGCCGACGCGGCGCCGAGCGCAGCGCCACAGGGCCGGCGGCGGCGTTGACCGTCGGACCCGCGCGTGGCAAGGCGGCGATCGTGACCCGCTTCGCCGCAATCGCGCTCGCGACGTCGCTCGCCGCTTGCAGTCGCGGCGGCGAGGCTCCGTCGCCCTCGGCGCCGGAAGCCGCGGCGCCCGCTGTTGCCGCGTCGCCCGACGTCCCCGCGCCGACGCCGCTCGGCTCCGCGACTCTCGGGGGCGCCTTCGAGTTCCGCACCGAGGTCGCCGGTGAGTCGATCTCCTATGGCCTCCGCTTCGACGGCGCCAAGCTCGAGCGGCTCGCGCGAGGAGTCGTCGTCGCGTCGTCCCCGTACTCGATCGTCGACGACGGGCCGGGGAGGGTGACCATCGAGGTCTCCGAAGCCGGCGCACCGCCAACCCGTCGCGAGCTGCTCTTCCCGACGCCCGACGCGCTGGTCGACGCCGCCGCTCCGGGGATGTCGTACGCGCGCATCGCGTCTGCGGACGAGGTAGCGCCGCCGTCCGGCTCCGGGGACGCCGCGCCCGGCTCCGGGGACGCCGCGCCCGGCGACGGCTCGGCGCTGTAGCCGCCGCGGGGCGACGCCGAGCCCGGCGTCGCTGCCGCCGATCCTTGCCGAGGACCGTCGCTCGCTACCGCGCGACGAAGGTCGCCGAGATCTGGTCGATTCGCTCGACGTCGTCGGCCCAGTACGACTCGCGCCGCGACACCGGCGCGAGCAGCCCCGGGCCCCACGCCCAGTCGGTCGTCGACACGAGCTCCACGCGGGCGTCGCCGCTGCCAATGACCAGGGTCGACTCCACGCGAACCCAGGTCGCGTCGGCGAGACGAGGCAGCGCGGCGGCGTCGCCGGCCGCGGCCACCACGGAAGACTGCGAGGCGAAGCGATAGGGGACCGCCGCCGGCTGCCCCTCGCGCTCCAATTCGATCGTCCCCTGGGACGCGGCGTCGCCGCCGCTGACGACGACGAGCGGAAGCGGAGGGTCGAAGCGCGCCACGAGCCCGTCTTCTTCGACGGCGACCAGCGACCACGTGTCGCGCTCGCACCGCATCGACTGCCTCGCGCGGACGCCGCCGGACTCGTCGCGCCGCACCACGCCAAGGACGACGTCGGCGTGGCCGCCGTCGCCATCGGCCAACGTGACCGACACCTCGAGCGTCGCCTCGGGCTGGCCCGCGATCGCGTAGAACAGGGTCGGGCCCGATGCCTCCGCGGCCTCCGAGCGCCACGAGTCACACGGCGCCAGCGCCGGCTCCGACGTCTCCGCGGCCTCAGCGTCGCCGCCCGAGCCCTCGGGCGGCGACGGCGGGGCGACGTCTCCGCTGCCCACCCCTCCGCTGCCCACCCCTCCGCTGCCCGCCCCCCGGTCTCGCGCGGCCGCCGTCGCCGATGGCACGACAGTCATCGCGAGCGCCGCCGCGACGGCGGCGGCGCGCGAGCGCATCGCTGCGTCGCCACGGCGTCGCGGCATCCGACACGTACCGTCTGAGTCGCACGAAAACGTCATCGGCGCGACCATAGCGCCGCGGCACCACGCCGCCAACCGTGCGTTGACCGCGCGCGGCCGGTGTGACAAGCGGAGCCCGATGCAGCTCTGCGAAGACACCCTCTCGATCCGACTCACGACGCTGACCGACGTCCTCGACGCCGGACACCATGTCGAGGTGCTCCGTGACATCGAGGCGCTCGCCGCGCAGCCGCTCACGTCGTTCCGCGATTTGTCCGTGCCGCGCGGGCGCGAGCGCGGGCTCCATTCGGTAGACGACGAGCCACTCCACGCCCACGTCGGTGCCGGGTTTCACCAGACCGCGCGCTTCGAGGTGCGGGCCGGCGCCGAGCTCTCGGTCACGATCAACGCCGGCCTCCACCCATACACCGGCGTCTACGCCACGCTCGTCGACGCGCGAGTGCCCCGCGCCGTCGCCGCCAGCAAGCGCGACGAAACCGTCGCGCTCTGCCAGCGCTGGATCGACCGCCTCGACCCTCTGCTGCTCAACGCGCAGCCGAGCATCGACGACGCCATACAGAACACGGACAGCCCGCGCCTGATCGCGTTGGCGTGGGGGGAGACGGCGGCGGAAGAGGCCGGCGACAGGCCGGGACGAGAGTGGACGCGAGGGCACTTCCGCTTTGCGGCGACGTGGCTGACGTACGTCTCCAACGACGCCCTCTCCCTGCTCGACGTCGAGCCCGGACGGCTCGACGCCCCGGGCACACACGAGGTCGCGATGGCCGGCGGTCAGTTGTTCATCCTCGGCGCAGACCCGTTTGCTTCGGCAGCGCAGCGCCCTGCGCAGCGCGCGCTCCGGGACCGGCTCCGGCTCGACGCGCTCGCGGCGCGCGACTCCCGCGATCTCTCCTACTGGAAGCGGAAGCGATGACCTCAAACGCAGGCGTGCCGGACACTGTCTTGGACGAAGCCCGGCAGGACGACGAGCTCCGCGCCGCGCTCGCGCCGCTCCGCGCGCTCGTCGACGCTCAGATTGACGCCGTCTGCGACGCCATCGTCGCGCCCGCGCCACTGCCCGAAGCGATGCGCTACGCCGTCGCCGGCGGCGGCAAGCGGCTGCGCCCAATCATGGTCCTCGCCGCGCACGACGCTGCGATGCACGACAGGCGCGGCGTGGGGCGCGAGCGTGCCGCGCAGCTCGGTGTCGCCCTCGAGTTCGTGCATGCATACAGCCTCGTCCACGACGATCTGCCCGCGATGGACGACGACACGATGCGGCGCGGAATGCCAACCGTCCACGTCGCCTATGGCGAGGCCGTCGCCATCTTGGTTGGCGACGCCCTGCTGACCGAGGCCTTCCGCGTCGCGGCCGACGCCCTCGCGCCGCGCCCCGAGCTCGCGGTGCGGGCCGTGCTCGAGCTCGCTCGCGCCGCCGGCGCCGACGGAATGGTCGGCGGGCAGGTCCTCGACATCCTCGCCGACAAGGCCGCCGTGCGCCCCACGCCAGACGCCACCCTGGCCATGCACGCAAAGAAGACGGGAGCGCTCTTCGTCGCCGCGTGCCGCCTCGGCGCGATCGCCGCCGACGCGTCCGCCGAGGCGACCGAAGCGCTCGGAGAGTTCGGCACCGAACTCGGCGCGGCCTTTCAGATGAGCGACGACCTGCTCGACGCGCTCGCCGGGGGCGCCGACGACGGGCACGAACACGCAGTGAACCTCACGGCGTCGCTCGGCGCGCGTGCGGTGATCGAGCGCACCTACCGGGCCACCGACGCGGCCGCGCGCCAGCTCCAGCGGCTGCCGGGCGACGTCGAAGCGCTCGACCGCGTCGCCGCGTGGGTCCGAGGGCGCGCCAGCGACGTCGAGCGGACGCTCCAGCCGTGACCCGCAAGCGGGAGCGCCTCGATCGCCTCGTCGTCGAGCGCGGCCTCGTCGACTCTCGCGCGCGGGCCCAGGCGCGGATCATGGCCGGCGACTGCTTCGTCGACGGCGCACGTGTCGACAAGCCCGGTACCAACGTGCCCGTCGACGCCGAGCTCGAGCTGCGAGGCGACCCGCTCCCGTTCGTCTCCCGCGGCGGTCTGAAGCTCGTGCAAGCGCTCGACCACTTTGGAGTGGACCCGCGCGGCCGCGTCGCGATGGACGTCGGAGCCTCGACGGGCGGCTTCACGGACTGTCTGCTCCAGCGAGGCGCCGAGCGTGTCTATGCGATCGACGTCGGCTACGGCCAGCTGGCCTGGTCGCTCCGCTGCGACCCGCGCGTCGTCGTGCTCGAGCGCACCAACATTCGTACGATGGACCGGAGCGCGATCCCCGAGGCGATCAGCCTCGCCGTCGCCGACTGTTCCTTCGTCAGTCTTACGAAGGTCTTTCCCTCGATGCGACCCTTCCTGCGCCACGGAGCCGAGGTCGTCGCGCTGGTGAAGCCGCAGTTCGAGGCGGGGCGAGAGCGCGTCGGCTCCGGGGGCGTCGTGCGCGACCCCGACGTTCGTGCGAGCGTCATCGCAGAGACGACCGCAGCGCTCGCCCAACTTGGCCTGGAGGTCGCCGGCGGCGTGGACTGCGCCACGCCAGGCCCGAAGGGCAACGTCGAGTACCTGCTGTACGGAACCGTCTCCGCAGACACGGGTGAGGTCGCCGGGTAGGGCGCCGCCCGCCCGATACCCTCGCAGACCTCGGCGCAGCGCAGCTACTTCACCGGCGTCGCCTTGAGAGTCACCTTGCCGTCGCGAACGGCGACCTCGAAGCGAACATCCGAGCACGCGTACCGCGCCTTGAGCGCCTCGCGATTGCGGTCGAGCTTCTCGACGAAGCGCTCGTAGCTCAGGCGGTCCGTCTCCTCGCCGACGCGGTCCTTGGCGTCGATGAACTCGCGATACAGCGCCGTCATCGCGGCGTCAGCGCTCGGCTCAGCCGCCGCTTCGGCCTCGAACAGCCCCGGCACCGTCGACGACGACCGGATCTCCTTCAGCCGCGCCTCGGCCGCCGCGAGCAGTGTCTCGTGGTCGCCCGTCGCCTCGGGACGCGCTGCCCGCGCCTCGCGAGAGAGCAGGTCGAGCGAAACGCGCGGAACCGTCGCGGACTCTTGCGGACTCGCCGGTGCCACCGCCTCTGGGCTGTCGGACTCCTCGGTGAGCGCCCGACGCGCCGCAGACGGCATGCTCTCGGGCATGACGTCCGACGCCAGGATCGGCGTCGCGGCGCGCGGCATCGCCAAGCTGTCGAGCGCGCCGTCGATCGAGTCCTCCTCGAAGTCCGGGAGGCCGGTCTCGACCGCCTCTTCCGAGACCGGAGTCGACGCGGCCCGCAGCCTCGCGAATCCGCCGCTGACGTCGCCGGAGTCGAGCTTGAACGCCGCACCCATCATCGTGTGCCGCAGGTTCGGACTCTTCGGCTCCACGCGGCTGAATCCGCCGAGAGACGGCGCACCCGGGATGGACGCCTCGGTCGGCGCCGCTGCCGCCGGCGCCGCGGCGAGCTCGGCATCGTCGGCCGGCGCCGCTGCCGGTGCGGACGGCGGCTCGTCGGTGACGGGCTCTGCTCCCGCGCCGGTGTCCGCGCTCTGCGCCGCTTCGGCGGTCGCGACCGACTGGTCGGGCACGGCCTCGTCGGGGGTATCCGCCTCGACCGCGGCCGACTCGTCCACGGCGGCCTCGACGGCTGCCGGCTCCGCCGCCGGCGCTTCGGACGACTCGTCCGAGTCGGCAGCGCCCGGCTCCGCGGCACCGCTCGACGGCTCGGCGCCCGCAGACTCCTCAGAGGTCGGCGCGGCCTCGAGAACAGGGGCGCGTTGGCTCGGGACCTCCCAGGCGTCCGAGACGCCGGCCCCCGTCGGCTCGCCGCTGTCGCCAGACGCCGCAGCCGCAGACGCTTTGTCGGCGTCGCCGGACTCGGCGCCGTCAACCGCCGCGACGGCGCTCGAGAACAGCTCGTCGAGGGCCGTCGGCGCATCAGTGCGCGGCGGCGGACTCGCCGCCACCGGCCGCTGCGCGCCGCTCGAGAACAGCGACGCCACCGAAGGGAGGCCCATGATTGTGCCGTGGTGAACGGCGCCTGGCTCCGCGGCCGCGCTGTCGGTCGCCGCGGGCAAGCCCGAAGCCTCGGGGGCAGCGTCTGTCTCTGCGACGGCCTCGACTGCGCCAGAGCCCGGCTCGAGGTAGAGCTCGTCGAGCGCCTCGATCTCGGTCGCCGCGGCGAGAGCGCCCTCGGTGCCGGCTGCCTCGGACGCCGGGCCCTCGGTCTCGGTCGCATGGGTCGGCTCGACCTCGACGGCGTGCGCAGCGACCTCGTCGGTCTGCGGAACCGTGGCGTGGCTGTCGGTCGACCGGAAGTCGAGCTCCATCAGGTCGGGCTCGACCGGGGGCGCGGGCTGCTCGGCCCCGAGCGTCTCGCCGGTGTCGAGCCGGAACAGCGGCGCGGAACCGCTCCCCGTCGACGAGGCGTCTGAGTCGGCGCCGAAGAGCGCGGTCGACGGCGCGACGGCGGCGCTCGACCGCGGGACCGCGCCCGAGCCAAGCGCAGCGTCCTCACTCGCGGGGTTGGAGCGCGGGGGCACGGTCCCGTCGACACGGAAGAGGTTCGCGGCAGAGGTGTCCTGCTTCTGGCGGCGGGTGGTGCGGTGCGCTTCGAGGTGCGCGTTGTATGCCTCGACGATCGGGCGCAGCCACGACGGCGCGTCGGACACGGTGAGCTGCGTCGGGTTGTTCTCGGTCGCGTTGTTCCGGATCCGTCGCGCGACCTCGCCGACGTCGCGCCCGAGCGACCAGTCGAGGAAGACGAGCCCGAGGATGTAGAAGATCAGCCCGATCCCAACCGACAGCCAGAGACGACTCGTGCCGTCGTCGAACGCCGACGCCGCGGCGAGCATCGCTGGAAGCCGACGCGGGACCACCGGCCCCTCCACCGCGACCAGCAGGCCGATCGGCGGCGACGCGGGGTCGACTTCGGCTTCCGGGGCGATACGGACCGGCACGAGCATCTCGACGTGGTCGGTCAGCTCAGCCACCTCGAACAGCAGCGAGCGCCCGGGAGCGCCAAGCGTCGACGGGGTCGTCCGGCCTACGATCGCAGCGGCCGCGCGCTCGAGCTCGTCGTCTGCGATGTTCGACGCGACAATGTCGAAGCCGACGAAGAACGCGGAGTTCACCCCGCTGCCGGACCGGCGCGTCGCAACCAACGCGTCGTCGTAGCGCTCGACCACGACGACCACGCCGAGCGTCGCGCCTGCAGAATCTCGAACGGGCGCGGCGGCGGCGACGTACAGCGTCCCCTGGTCCGCGAACCACGTGGTTCGCGTGGCGCCTCCGCTGACGACGGCGGTGACCCGCGCCTTGTTGGCGAGCGCCGCCGCGGTGAGTGGCGCCGGCACCGCGAGCTCGACGGAAGCAGTGCCGGAAGGACCGTACAGAACGAGCCCGTCGTAGCGGAGCGTCCCGTTCTCGCGGAGGGGGTTCGACGCCTGGCGGAACATTCGCTCGACGTTCTCGCCGGCTCCCATCGCGCGCGAGAGCTCGGCGTCGCCGGCGACCCGCTCGGCGGCGCGTACGCGGCGCTCACGTGCGGAGTTTTCCATCTCTGCGACGAGGAGCGACTCGAGCCGAGCGGCGCTCGACAGTCCCTCGCGCGATTGCTGCTGCACGACGCCGGGGGTCATCGCCCCCATCGCGAGGTAGGCGCTCGAGACGAGCACGACAGCGAGGAAGAGCAGTCTGAAAGCGTTCATCGAAGTCCGAGCTCTCGTGGGCGACAGGCTCCCGGGCGCAGCGCCGCGGGGGCTGCACGCAGGGCGGTCAGGGCTGGCACGCGCGCTCGCGACTCTACGGCTCGGCTAGAACGGGTGTCAAACTACCGGGAGGCTGTGGGATGCGCCGCCCGCGCCGCTCACGCGCCGCGCCGCGCAGGCGCGGAGCGGCGCGGACTCCGGCTCAGTCCGCCGGCCATCCATCGTCGGGCGCGGTCCAGTCATCTGGCGGCGGAACCGCGCCGTTCGCGAGCAGGACATCGACGAGCTGGTTCAGCAGCTCTAGGTCGTACTGGATGTCCACGTCGCCGATCTCCTCGTTGTAGTCCTCGACCGCTGCGATCAGCGTGCGGAGCATCTCGACCTCGTTCTCCGCGTCGCCGCGTGTATGGAACGCCTCGCAGGCCATGTACATCCCAACGTAGATGTTCAGCATCACGAAGCTCTTCTGGACGATGTCGAGCCGTCCGGCCGGCGCGTCGAAGTGGCCGCCGCTGAGCAAGATCCACGGCGCGTGGGGGTACTCGACGGAGATCTCCTGCTCCACGATCCGATCGCTCCCCGGCTCGCGGAAGCGCAGCGTCGCGGTGCCTACGTCGCCGGTCGTCAGTCCGCTGCCATCGTCGGTCGAGACCCGGGGCATCAGCTCGACGAGCAGCGCGGAGCCGCCGCCGCGGCGGCCTCCCGCGTCCGTTACGTCTTCGTCCGACTCGCGGTGCGCGAGGAACACGCTCGGGACCGAGAGGCGGCCTCCGGACTCCGTCGTCTGCCACAGTCGCGATCCGTGCACGTTCCGGATCTCGTAGTCGCTACCCTCCTCGAGCTCGAGCTCCAGGTCATACGCGACCGGGACGGTGAAGTAGTTGATCTCCTCCTCGAACACCTCCTCGACCGCCCCTGCGTTCTCGAGGAAGTAGAAGTTGCCGTCGCCGAGCTCGGCAAGCCCACGCATGAGCCCGAGGTTGAACGACGTGCCGAGCCCGATCGTCGTGATGCCGACCCCGAGTCGGTTTCGCGACCGGCTCATCGTGAGGATCGCGTCTTCATCGACGATGCCAACCGTCGGCTCACCGTCCGACAGCAAGATCACGCGCGTCTGGCGCCCGCTGTCGAGGTTCTCCTCGGCGATATCGTACCCCGCCTGGAGTCCGGCGTAGAGATTGGTCCCGCCGCCGCTCTCGAGGGCCTCAACAGCGCTCCGCACGTCAGCGCGGTGCAGCGCAACCGACGTCATCGGCACCTGAACCGACGCCTCGCTCGAGTAGGTCACCAGCGCGAGTCGATCGCTGTCGCGCATGCTGTCGATGAGTCGCCCCAGTCCGACACGGACGAACTCCAGCTTGCGCTCGGCCGCCATCGAGCCGGACACATCGACGACGACGGTCAGGTCGAGGGGAGGGCGGTTCGCCGGGTCTGCCGTTAGCGGCGAGTTCAGCCCGAGCTGCAGCATCGTGCAGTTGTTGCCGTTGATCAGGTTCGAGAGCACGCCGAGCATCGTCTGCAGGCAGATCCGCTCGCCACACACCGGGTCCGGGAGCGCCGTGTGGTGCTCGCCGAAGAAGCCCGCGGAGTCGAGCTGCTCGGGAAGCGGGACGATGTTGCTGTCGAGCAGGGCCCGCGCGTAGCCGAAGTCCTGCGCTCCGCCGAGGTTGACGTTGGTGTTGCCGGTCGCGCCCGCGTCGCCCGAGGCATCGCCCGCCGCGTCTTCCCAGCCACCAGTGCTCGCGTCTTCGGACGGCCAGTACGGGTTCGAGCCGGCGTCCGAAGCCGCGTCGGCCCACCCCCCTCCGGCGTCAGACGCCGTGTGCGTCGACGTGTCTCCCCCGCTCGACGTGCCGCCGCCGCCTGTTCCGGGGCCATCAATGCCCGACGTGGCAGTCATCTCGTCGCCGCCGCAGCCGCCGACGCTCGCGGCGAGCAGCGCGACGCCGAACACCGCCGACAGCTTCGTCCCTCGTTCGAACCAACGATTCCGTCTCATCGCCTTCCTCCGTGCAGCGACTCCGCAGCGGCCCTGGCCGCCCAAACTCCAACTGTCGGGTCAGAGTAGAGAGGGTCGCGATCGCGAAAAAGGGGGGAGTCGAGAAATGTGGCAGAGCTCGACAGCGAGGCGTCTTGCTACAGCAGCGGGGCCCAGGTGCCTGGCGCGGGCTCCTCGGTGCACGCGATGTCTGTCGCCGTGACCGTCAGGGGCGTCGTCGCTGTCGACCCTGCCGTGCTCGCGACGCACGAGTCGACCGGCGTGAACTCGTCGGCGTACGCCCGAACGGGCAGCGACGGATCGAGCGTCAGCGCGCCGTCGCGCACGTCGAGGCCGCTGAGCCACCACCCCGCGCTGCCCTCCGCGAACGAGTCGCTCGACGTCGCGACGACCGCCGAACCGTCGCCGAAGGCGAGCACGCCAGGTGCCTCTTCGGCGCCATCGCCGCCGAACGACCGCACCCAGATGAACCGCCCCGCCGAGTCGGTGCGCGCGACGAACGCGTCGTCGGGCGCGGCATACATGCGCGTGCCGGTCACCAGCCATGCCCCCGAGTCCAGCTGGGCAAGCCCGGTGATGTCGTAGCCGAGCAGGTTCGAGGTCCGATTGAGTGTGGCCCATCCCACCGTCCCGTCGACGTCGACGTTGACCATCGCAGCGCGCGGCGCCGAGAACCGCTGGTAGCCTCCGAGCACGACGTGGCCGTCCTCTGTCTCGGCCACCGCCCGCAGCACCAGCTCCTCGGGGTCCGAACACGGAGCCAGGCGCCAGGCGCCGATCAGCGCGGCGTTCGCGTCGAGCCGCAGGAGCCACGTCACCGTGTCGGGCGACTCACCAAACTTCTGCGACGAGACCGCCACCGCGTATCCGTCGCCCCAGCGCGAGACCGAGTACGGTTGATCGTTCCAGTCGGCTGCCCCCCAACGCCAGCCGCTGATCGTGCCGTCCGGGGCGACGCGCAGCACCGCGACGTCGCGCGCCGTCCCGTCGTCTGGATTGTAGCGACTTGCGACAACGACCGACCCGTCGGCGCCCGTCGCCGCGCCGTAGAAGGCGAGGCGCTGATGGCTGCCCACCTCGACGCGCCGCGCCGCCTCGAGCCCGCCGGCCGCGTCGAGCCAAAGTAGCGCGTCGGCGTCGGTCGTCGCGATCAGCCCCGTGTCGAGGCGGTGCGCCACCGCCGTCACGGCAAACAGCCCACCGAGCGTCGAGTCCACGTCGCGGTACGCGCGCGCCCACACGGGGACGCCATCGGGCGTGAACTTGTACAGCCCCCGCGAGCTCTGACCGGCCACAAGGACGTTGCCGTCGATGCCGCGGTCAACGAACGTCGACGCGTCGTCGGGCGAGAAGGTGTACGCCATCGAGTCTCCGAGCGACCCGGACCACGCCGGCGGAGGATCGAACGTGCTCCCGAGCGGGCAGTCCCCGTGCCCGATCTCCGTCGAGGCGATCGGCCACCGGTCCTCCCAGTCGGCCAGCTCGACCGAGTAGAGCGCGATGACCACCCCGACGATCGCGTCGGCACCGATGTTCGCGCGCCAGCATGGGTCTCGATGAATGTCGGCGTCGACGCCCGCCCACACGGACAGCCCCGCCTTGGGACCGATGATGCCCTCCATCAGGAGCTGCACCTCGATGTCGACACTGACGCGGCCGTTCGCGCCGATCTCCAGGTCGGCCGAAGGCTCCGTCGGCTCGAACGTCGGTGAGTGGAGCGTTGGCTCGAACCCGTCGTCGACCGAGAAACCGAGCCCCCCGCCAAAGCTCGTGTCGAAACCGGATCGGATCGAGAAGTCGCCCGTCGCACCGCCCTGTATGTGTCCGACAGCCTTCAGCAGGGGCGTGAAGACCAGCGGGCCGACGCCGAACGCCGGCAGCGGGAGCGTCCCGAGCGGGACGTCCTTCTCGTACGAGAGTGCGGCCGCGCCCTCGCCGGTAATGTCCACGTTCGCACCCAGGTCGACCGAGAAGTCGAAGCGCAGGTCGACATCGACCGGGTTCAGGTCGGGTGGGATGTCGAACGGGTCGATGTCTCCCAACACGCCGAGATCATACGAGAACACAAACGAGTACGTCGCCCACGCGCCGAGGTGTCCGTGCACACGAACCTGGTCCTCGTCGGTCGAGTAGTCGCCGTCGCCGTCGAACACGATCCAGTCGACGTCCCCGCCGAATGGGTGGGTGAACGACGACCCCGCCGAACCCTTCGGCTGTGCGGTCGGCCACAGGTCGGCGGCCGGAAAGGACCCACGCATGTCGAGGTCGAGCCGTCGGAACGCCGCGACCAGCGAGGTAGGCGCGGTGTGCAGGACGAGCTCCGAGCCGGTGTCCTCGACGGTCGTCACCACGCGGAGAAGACCGTTCGGCGTCTGCTCGCTGAGCCCAGCAACCAGCACGCTCCCCGCGGCGAAAGCGTCCGCGCCCGGCGTCTCGCCTTCAAACACGACATCGCCGGTCCCCGCCGAATCGAACGACCGGAGACCTTCGAGCAGCGCACCGTCGAGGATCGTCGCGTTCTCGCTCAACGTGTAGTCCAGATGTGCGTAGTCGCCGCTCCCGTCGCCGCTCCCGTCGCTCGAGTCAGCTCCGGCGTCGCGATCGCTGTCGCCGCCCGCGTCGACAGGGCCGATCGAAGACGCGTCATCGCCGCAGCCCGCAAGCGCGGCCAACGCGAGCGAGAACAACAGCAGGGCGGCTCGAGTCGTCGGCCCTGTGCCAGTAGCGAGCCGTCGAACCGCGGTTTCCGTAGGACTCATGGCAGACTCCGAAGAGAGGCGATGTGGACTCTAACCACCGCGCGTCTGTGCGGCGATCAGCGCGACGAAGTGTGTGTGCGTGCACGAGTGTGTGGTCGCGCACTGTGTGCTCGTGCGCGCGCTGCGTCGGCTGCGAGCAGCGCAAACACCGGCGCGTACTCGAGCGTCCGCAACCAGACGGGGTCCACCCACCCGGCACCGTCGGCCGCGCTCGCGGACGCGAAGAACGCCAGCGTCGCGGTGCCGCACCAAACCAGGGCTGCCCGGTGCCCCGCCAGCGCCGCCAGCGGGAGCAGCCAGCACAGGTACCAGGGGTGCACGACCGGGCTCGCGAGCAACAGCGCGCCGAGCACGTGAACGCCGGATCGCCCGAGCTGCGCGGGCGCCGGAGACGAAGGCCCCTCGGCGCGGCGGTACTCGAGTCCGACCGCAACACCGAGCAGCGCCGCACCGACCGCTCGCGCCACAACACCGCCAACCTGTGCGGGTGACAACCAAACGCCCCACGCCTCGACGCCGTCGAAGTAGCGAGGCGATCCGAGCGCGCGCGAGAGGGCGCCCGAGAGCGGAACGCGCAGCGACTCGCCGGCAGAGAGCCAGGCCACCGGCGCCGTGACCACCCCGCGTACGAGCGAGAACAGCGACGCGTTGTACTCCCAGCTCGTCGCGTAGCGCCCCAGTGAGCCGAGCGCCTTGGCGCCGATCGCGGCGAACGGGACGTAGCTGAGGAGCAGTAGCCCCGTGGCGGTGGCAAACACCCGCCCCGCGCGTCGCGGCCCGAGCCGCGGCCCCCAGGCGATGGGGAGCAGGAGGGGGAACAACTTCACCCCAGCGGCGGCACCGATCACAGAGCCTGCGGCGGCATCGGTCGAGCGCCGCCCCTGCGGGTCTGCGCTACGGGTATGCAGCGCGACAGCCCCAAACACGAGCAGCGGCCCGACGGCGTCTACGTTCCCGCTGCTCGCGGCGGTGACGACGAGCAGTGGGTGTGTGGCGACGAACGTGCCGACGCCAACGCCGCCGACGCGTCGCCCTGTCCGATCGCCAACCAACCCCGCCGCTGCGACGCTGGCGACCAGCGCCAGCCGCCAGCCGAGTGTCCCGGCGCCGGTGAACGCCGCGAACAGCCACTGCGCGACGGGCGGGTAGATCGTGGGCAGCGCCGCGTGATTCACCGCCTGCGGCAGCGCGGCGACGAGGTCGGCCACCTTTGGCGAGCTCGGCGCATACGCGTACGGGTTGAGCCCAATCCGTGTCGCCGAGCCATCGAGGACGTAGCGGAAGACGTCGTCGCTGAAGACGGGGCCACTTAGGAACCAGAGCGCGGCGCTGACACCGGCGCCGACTCGAAGGGCTGCCGCCGTCCCCGACCCGCCCCGACTTGCAGCTGCGGCGTGGGCGGCGGCCGCGAGCGGCAGCAGCGCGACCGCGAAGCGCGCCGAGCCCCAGCTCCAGCCGACGACCGCCGCGGCCGCGATCATCGCCGCGCCGTAGACCACCACGGCGCCTCGGCCGATGCCGTCGCTCACTCGGCGGCGCCCGCCGCGTCACCGATCCGCGCGTGCGCTCGGGACCGGGGAGCCGGCAGGTACTGCGCGAACGCAGCGCCTCCGACCAGCCCGTACCCGACGCCGAAGAGCACCAGGAAGGGCGCAGTCGCGTAGGTAGGGAAAGGTCCCCCGCCGATCTGAGCGAAGCCCCAGACCATCCAACCCGCGAGCACCAGCTCAAACATCCCGGCCGCGCGCGCGCGGCGAATGTAGGAGTCGGTGCGGTCGCGGTCTGACCGGCGGACCAGCGCGAGCTTGGGAGTGCGCACGAACTCGGTCCGGTGCCCGACGATCCCCTCGAGCGCGGCGCGCGCCTTGTGCGCGCTGAGCCCGACGTCGAGCGCGATCGCGGCCGGCACCGCGACGGCGGCGCGCAGCACGCCGAGCCCCGCGCCGCGCGCGGCCGCGGCGTAGAAGAGCGCGACCGCGCCAAAGCCGAGCGCGAGGAGCGTCGCGTCGAGCGCGGCGAGCTCGGGTCCGACACTGAACTGCCGCGCGCGCGTGACCACCGGGAGCGTCGCCGCGACGACGATGGCGGCGACGTAGCTGAGGTTCGCGCACAGGTGGAAGAGGGCGGCGGCGCGCCGACGGACGCCCCAGTCGCTCCGCGCGATCGGCGACGCCAGCTTGCGCAGACACTCGATCGAGCCCTTGGCCCACCGGTGTTGCTGCGACAGCAGCCCGCCGGCATCGACGGGCAGCTCCGCCTCGGCGACGATGTCGGGGCGATAGACAAAGCGCCACCCCGCGAGCTGCGCGCGGTACGACAGGTCGAGGTCCTCGGTGATCGTGTCGCTCTGCCAGCCGCCCGCGTCGTCGATCGCGTTACGGCGCCAGACGCCGGCCGTCCCGTTGAAGTTGAACGGCGCTCCGCTGCACGCGCGCGCTGTCTGCTCGACGACGAAGTGGCCGTCGAGCAGCACCGACTGGGCGAGGGTCCAGAGGCTGAAGTCCCGGTTCAGGTGGCCCCAGCGCGTCTGCACCAAGCCGACCTGTGGGTCTGAGAAGTGGCCGACGGTGTCGAGCAGAAAGCGGGCGGGCGGTACGAAGTCAGCGTCGAAGATCGCGATCAGCTCGCCGTCGGCGCTGTCGAGCGCGTGCGCGAGCGCGCCGGCCTTGAAGCCGCCGCGGGTGGTCCGCCGCACCACATCGACGCGGTGCCCGTCATCGCGCAGCGCGGCGGCCACGGAGTCGACGCGCTGCGCCGTAGCGTCGTCGGAGTCATCGACGACCTGGATCTGCAGCCGGTCTGCGGGGTACTCGAGCGCCGCCGCGGCGCGGATGACGCGCTCGGCGACGTGGACCTCGTTGTACATCGGGAGCTGGACGGTGACGTGCGGCAGTGCGCCCGGTGCCGGCGGCAGAGCAGCCGGACGGCAGCGCAAGAGCTGCACCGTCGCCACGAGCCGCTGGACTCCGAACGCGCAGAGGAACGCGAGGGCAAGGTAGTGGATCGCGACGACGATCGACACGGGAGGCTCGGAGGGTTCGGCGGGCCGACGGCGCGTAGCGGTAGCGCAGGCCCCGCAGTCCGGTCAACCCTCGCCCCGCAGCCAGGAACCACCGCCCAACCCGCCGCCTCCCGGCGCCTCCACCGTACGGGCGATGCCACGCATCGCCCCCCGGCCGCAGGCCGGGTCCCCGCGCTGCAGACATCCCGCCTCCACCGTACGGGCGATGCCACGCATCGCCCCCCGGCCGCAGGCCGGGTCCCCGCGCTGCAGACGCCCCACCGTCCGCCGACACACCACCGCCCGCCGCCGCTTGGCTTGACCGGCGCCACCCCGCTCGCTACGCTCTGCCGTAGGTCCGCCAACCGAGGTCTGCTCGATGGTCCGCTCTCGCCGCTCGCTCGTCTCGACTCTCGCCGTCGGCGCGGTGTCCGCTGCCCTTGGCGGCTGCGTCGAGGCTGGCTGGATGCCCGGGACGGAGCCGGGACCCGAGGCGAACGCGCCCGGGGCGCAGGCCAGCGCGCCGCTCGTCGTCCAGACGCAGTTCGTGCTCGGCGATGTCGACGGGTTCGACGACCTCGAGCTCGACGAGATCTCCGTCAACATCGGCGCGATCTTCCTCGACCCCGTCGACGGCGCCGTCGCTTTCAGCACCCGAACGCCGCTCCACGTCCACCTCGACCTCGCCGCCGGCGAGCGGACTTTCGCGGGCCCCTCGCTCGCCCTGCCGTTCGGCGGCGACTTCGGGGTCTCCGTCCAGGTCGAGCCGCCCGAGATCACCGACGGGAAGGCGCTCTCTGCCCGCGACTCGCTCGTCGTCAGCGGCCGCTACCTCGCGATCGACGAGCCCGACCTCGACGAGCCCTCTCCGCTCCCGTGGCGGCCGAAGAACCTCCAGACCTCAACCTCGATCGAGCGCTCCGTGCCGTTCACGTATCGGTCGGGTGCCGTCGCCAGACTCGCCGTCGGCGAGGTCGCGCTCGACGACGCCGGCAGCTACGTGCTCACGCTGCGCGTCGACCTCGAGGGCTGGATCCGTGACGAGCTCGTGCCGTCTCTCGACGCCGCCAGCGACGACCACTCACGTCCCGTCGTCACCGCGCGTCTCCCCGACGACTCCGGCGTCGCCGAGCTCCAGGTCCTCGAGGACCACGGCTCCGGCCTCGAGGGGCTGATCGGCGACATCGACGTCGGCGCGCAGCTCTTCTAGGCGCCGAGCCCGGCACCCGGTCAAGCCCCAGTGAACCGGGCCGCTCGCTTGTCGAGGAACGCCGAGAGGCCCTCGACGCGGTCCGATGTCTCGAAGATCTGGCCGAACGTCGCGATCTCCTGCGCGAGGCCCGAACCCAGCGACGCCTCACGCGTCTGCTGCACGAGCCGCTTCGTCTCGCGGACCGCGACGGGGCCCTTGGTGAGGAGCTCCCGCGCCGTCGCGTAGACCTCGTCAAGGAGCGCGTCAGGGGCGCAGAGCCGGTTGACCAGGCCGATGCGAAGCGCCTCGGCCGCGTCGATCATTCGGCCGGTCAACAGCAGCTCCATGGCCGGACCGTAGCCGACCCGCCGCGGCAGCCGCTGCGTCCCTCCGAAGCCCGCGATCAGGCCGAGGTTCACCTCTGGCTGGCCGAACTTCGCCCGCTCCGAGGCGTAGATGAAGTCGCACGCCATCGCGAGCTCGCATCCGCCGCCCAGGGCGAAGCCATTCACGGCCGCGATCACCGGGATGGGGAGCAGCTCCAGGCGACGAAAGAGCTCGTTCCCGCGCCGCCCAAACGCCTCTGCTGCAGCCGCATCCATCGTCCGCATCGCCGCGATGTCGGCGCCCGCGACGAACGCCTTTCCGGCGCCCGTCAGCACGAGCACGCGAGCGCCGGCGTCGATCGCCGCCGAGAGCGCGGAATCCAAGTCGCCGAGCGTCGCGGCGTTCAGCGCGTTCAGCGCCGCGACGCGCGTAAACGTGATCGTGCCGATCTCGGCGTCCACCGCCCAGCTCAAGTTCTCCAGCTCCACAGCGAACCTCCGTGCATGCGGGTCGAGCGCCGTTACCAACGGAACGGGGCCGCGGCAAGGGGGCGCGGGGCACGAGACAAACCGGCCGGTCGGTCGCGCGCGAGGTGTTGACGAGACGCGCAGTTCCTGAAACACGGACGCAGCACCACGGCCGAGCCATGCTGAAGTACGCCGCAGATCGTCGCACGCTGTTCTTCGTCGCCCTCTACTACGTCGCCTTCGCGGCGCTGTGGGCCGTCGACCCGCAAGCGCCGCTCGCGAAGGCAGCGGGGATCGCGTTTGTCGCGTGGCTCTCCTGGACCTGCGCGGTCATCACGCACAACACGATCCACTGCCCGATCTTCAAGAACCGGCGGCTGAACAAGGCGTTCCAGATCGTGCTGACGCTCGCCTACGGTCACCCCGTCAGCGCGTACGTCCCGGGTCACAACCTGAGCCATCACAAATACGCTCAGCAAGACCGCGACGTGATGCGAACGACGAAGATGCGGTTCCGCTGGAACCTGCTGAACGGGCTGCTGTTCCTGCCGACCGTCGCGGTCGCGATCCTGAAGAACGATCGGGCGTTCATTCGGCAGATGCGAGGCAGCCGCCCACGGTGGTACCGCCAGCTGATCATCGAGTCCGTCGTCTTCGGCCTCGTCTCGATCGCGCTGCTCGCGCTCGACGTGCGCGCCCGTCTCGCCGTCGGCGCCACCGGGGCCGGCCTCGTCCCCTGGAACTTCGTCCTGTACTGGTACGTCCCGCACCTGTGGGCCGCGTTCGGGATCATCACGATCAACTATCTCCAGCACGACGGCTGCGACGAAGACCACCCATACAACCACTCACGGAACTTCGTGAGCCCGCTCTTCGGGTGGTTCACGTTCAACAACGGGTTCCACGCGATCCACCACATGCACGCGAACCTCCACTGGTCGCTGTGTGCCGACGCACACCGTCGGGAGGTCGCGCCAAACAACGACCCCCGCCTCGACGAGCCCTCGATCGTCGCCTACATCTGGCGCACATTCTTCTGGCCGGGCCGACGTGTCCGCTTCGATGGCACGCCCGTCGAGCTCCCCGCGCGCCGCCCAGACGTGAGCTGGGTGCCGACCGACGGGCTCGGCGACGACGTGTCGCTCGGCGCCGCGGGGTGAACGGGCGCGTCCGCGAGGTCGCCGAGGGCGTCTACCGCCTTCGCCTCGACTCCGACTGCGGGCTCGTCGTCAACGCATACGCCGTCCTGGACCGGGGCGAGCTAGCGCTGATCGACGCGGGGTTTCCTCACACCGTCGACCAGCTCGACGCGGCGCTCGCCGAGCTCGGCTACGCGCTCGAAGACGTCGGGGCTGTCCTCTACACGCACACGCACCCGGACCACATGGGCGGGGGCGTGGCAGCCGCACACCGCTGGGACCCGACGGAGTACGTCTGGGAGGGGACCGGGCCGGCGTTCGGGGACTGGGTCGCGCATGCCGAGGAGGCGCGAGAGCCCGAGACCTGGGCGTCTGCGCTCGCGGGCCCCGCGGCGGCGCACGACGAGCGCATCCTCGAGGTCCAGGCGAAGCCGCGCTATCCGCTGCGCGGCGGCCGGTCCACGCGTCTAGCCTCACCGACGCCCGTCGCGTTCGGAGAGGTCGTCCGCGTGGGGCGGCGCGCGTTCCGCTGCGTCGACGCGCGGGGCCACGATCCGTTTCATTGCGCCTGGCTCGAAGAGTCAGAGAGGTGGCTGTTCTCGGGCGACGTAGTCCTCGCGGTCCCGACGCCGCTCTCGCGTCGCGGTGGCGACGACCCGCGGCTCTGGATCGACACTCTCGGGCGCTGGCGCGCGCAGCTAGAGGTGGCGACGATGTTTCCCGGTCATGGCCTGCCCTCGTCACTGTTCGTCCCGTCGATCGACCGTTCCGCGGCGTCGCTGCGTCGGATCTACGACGAGGCGGTTCGGCAGGCCCGCGGGAGCGGAGCGTCGGCGCTGTCGGTGACCCGCGCGCTGCTGCCGCGAGACACCAGCCGGCACGCGGCCCGCAGCGGGACCCTGCTGGTGACCGCCGACTCGGTGTTGTGGGCGCTCTCGGCGCGAGGCGAGCTCACCGAAGAGGCCGGCGTCTACTTCGGCGAGGCGGCGGAGGTGATGGAGACCGGGTTCGGCTGCGCGGGTCTGATTGGTTGAACCACGGACTTCGCGGGAGCGGTAGGCGTCGATTGGTTGAACCAGAGCCCGATTCAGTGTGACTCTGCGCGCTGATTGGTTGAACCAGATTACCGACCGACCGGAGGGTTTGTTTTCGAAAAAGAACTTGTCGATTCGGAGGTTGCGCGCCTGAAAGTCGGGTGGTAGGGGTGCCGCGGCTCCCGGACACGGTCGGACGATGCGTACTGGAAACGAGTTGATGCAGGCGACGAAGCCGTACACGGACGAGGACCGTGTGCGGACGTGGCGGCTGTTGCTTGAGACGTTGGTCCTGCACGTGGCGCTGTTCGCGGCGGCGCTGGTTGCTCCGGCGCTGTGGATGCGCTTCCTGGCGGGCGTGGTGCTGGGGCTCGTGAACATTCGGATGTTCATCTTCTACCACGACTACCTGCACGGCGCGCTGCTGCGGAAGAGCCGCGTTGGCGACCTCGTGATGTCGCTCGTGGGCTTCTATATGCTGGCGGTCAAGTCGGTGTGGCGCGAGACGCACAACTACCACCACAAGAACAACGCGAAGCTGCTGGGGTCGGCGATTGGGTCGTTTCCGGTTGTGACGTTGGGGATGTGGCGGGGGATGTCTCCGGTTCAGCGTCGTGTGTACCGGGCGCTCCGGCACCCGCTCTCCGTGTTTGGCGGCTACTTCACGGTGTTCCTGATTGGGATGACGATCGCGCCGTTCCGCCGGGACCCGAAGAAGCACTGGGGCGGTCCGGTGGCGGTCGTGCTGCATCTCGCAGCTGTCGGCGCTGTGGCTGTGTGGCAGGGGCCGGCGACGGCCCTGGCAGCGATCGCGTTGCCTCAGATGATCGCGATGGGGCTTGGCTCGTATCTGTTCTTCGCGCAGCACAACTTCCCGTCGATGCAGCTGCGGGGCCGCCGCGAGTGGGACTACACGTTCGCGGCGCTGCGGTCGTCGTCGATGTTCGACATGGGACCGGTCATGCACTGGTTCACCGGGAACATCGGCTACCACCACGTCCACCACCTGAACCACCGGATCCCGTTCTACAACCTCCCGGCCGCGATGGCCGGGATCGCGGAGCTCGGCGATCCCGGGCGCACGACGTGGCGGCCGGCCGACGTCGCGGCCTGCCTCGCGCTCAGCGTCTGGGACCCGGATCAACAGCGCATGTTGACCTGGTCGGAGCTCGAGACGCGCTCGGCGCCGCCCGTGGCCGCCGAGTCACGACCTGCGCCGCAAGCCGAGGCCGCGTGAGGCCATGGAGCACCGTATGAACACACGTCGCTTCGAGCCGACCGGCGACACGCTCGCCGCTGCCATCTCGGGCAGCGCAGCGAAGTTCCCGGCGCACGGCTTCACGTTCCAGGACATGACCGGCGCCGAGCGGTTCTGGTCGTTCATCGACATCGACCGCGAGACGGCGGCGCGCGGGCGCGCGCTGCAGGACCTCGGCTTGTCGAAGGGCGACCGGGTCGGGCTCATCGTGATCGAGCCGCAGGACTTCGTGCTGACGTTCCTGTCCGCTGCGCGCGTGGGCATCGTGCCCGTGCCTCTGTATCCGCCGATGTCGATGGCCGAGCTCGACGCCTACGTCGACCGGATGGCGCGAATCCTCCAGACGTCGCGCGCGTCGCTGCTCGTCGCCTCGGAGAGCCTCCAGAACGTGCTGTGGCAGGCCGTGGATCGGGTGGAGTCGGTCAAGAAGCTGGTGCCCGTGGAGCGGCTCCACGCCGACGGCGCGCCCACGTATCCCGAGATCACCGAAGACGACCTCTGCTTCCTTCAGTACACGTCTGGGTCGACCTCCGACCCGAAGGGCGTGGCCGTGACGCACCGCTCCCTGCGGTCGAACGTCGTCGCGATCATGAACCACTACCAGCTCGACCCGGAGACGACGAAGTCGCTGGCGTGGCTGCCCCTCTACCACGACATGGGGCTGATCGGGTTCGTCATGTCGACGGTGTTCTGGGGAAAGCGCTGCGTGTTGATTCCGACGCTGCGGTTCTTGAAGCGGCCGAATGTTTGGCTCGACGCTGTTCACACACACCGCGCAACGATCACGTTCTGTCCGCCGTTCGCGCTGCCGCTCGCGGCCCGTCGCGCCGGCGAGGAACAGCTCTCGAAGTGGGACCTCAGCTGCCTCGCTACGGTCGGTGTGGGAGCCGAGCCGATCCACGCGGAAGGCTGTCGCCAGTTCACCGAGCTGTTTGCGTCGCGGTGTGGTCTCCCGACCACCGCTGTCTCACCCGCATACGGGATGGCAGAGGCGACGCTTGCGATGTCTCTGAACCCGTTCGGTGCCCCGCTCCGGACGCTCGTCGTCGACGCCGAAGCCTTCCAGCAGCGCGGGCGCGTCGAGCCGCCGGCGTCGGAAGAGAGCGCGGTTTTCGAGCACGTCTCGTGCGGCGTCACGTTCCCGGAGCACGACGTCCGCGTCGCGAGCCCCGAGACCGGAGCTTGGCTGCCAGAGGGCTCCGAGGGCGAGCTGTGCTTCTCTGGCCCGTCGGTGACTCCCGGCTACTTCGAGAACGCCGAGGCGACGGCCGCCTGTTTCGTTGACGGGTGGCTCCATACAGGTGATCTCGGCTACCTCTGGGAGGGCGAGGTCTACGTCACCGGGCGCCTGAAGGACCTCATCATCCTGAACGGACGCAACCTGCACCCGCAGGCCCTCGAGTGGACCGTGCAGGAGCTCGACGGCGTTCGCCGCGGCAACGTGATCGCTTTCTCTGTCCCCGGCGACGGCACAGAGCTGGTCATCGTGGCGCTGGAGCGACGCGCAGACGTGACCGGCGATGGCATCGCCGACGCTGTCCGAGAGCGGCTCTCTGCCGAGCTTGGCGTGCCGGTCGCGGAGGTCGTCGTCCTCGCCCCGGGCCTGCTCCCGAAGACGTCATCGGGCAAGCTGCAGCGCCGCAAGGCGCGCCAGCTCTACCTGGCGGGTGAGCTCGGCGCACACGGGCCGCGCACACAGGGAAGCTCCGCCAGCTCTCTGACCCTCGCCAAGCACGTCGCACGCTCGATGTGGGCGCGCGCGAAGAACACGATCCGCTAGACCCCAACAGCCCCCTCCGCACCCAAGAGAAGCCGTGTCGAACCAGCAGGAAGTCGAGGTTTCGTACGACGTCGGGAACGAGTTCTTTCGTCTCTGGCTCGACGAGAAGATGAACTACACGTGTGGCAACTGGGACGGTGTCGACACGCTCGAGGCCGCACAGGTCGCCAAGCTCGAGTGGCACGCGCGTGCTGCCAACGTCGGGCCGGGCAAGCGACTGCTCGACATCGGCTGCGGCTGGGGCGCCAACCTCGAGTACCAGACGCGTGTGAAGGGGTGCACCGACGCCGTCGGCATCACGCTGTCGCGCTCGCAGTGCGAGGAGGTCAACCGCCGCAACCTCCCCGGCGTGGCCGCGAAGGTGTGCGACTACCGGGACTTCCGCCCCGACTTCAAGTTCGACTCCGTCATCTCGATCTGCATGATGGAGCACATCGCGACGCCCGAAGAGGTGCGCGAGGGGAAGCACATCGGCCTGTACCGCGACTTCTTCCGACGCATCCACGGGTGGACCAACCCGGGCGCCTCGTTCGGCCTCCAGACCATCCTCCGCAACCGCGTCCCGCGCATCAAGGAGGACCTCGAGGACATCGGCTTCGTCACGTACAAGATCTTCCCCGGCGGCCTCTCGCTCCGACTCGAGGACATCATCAAGGCGGTGAACCCGTACTGGGAGATCACCGAGGTCTACACCCGCCGCGAAGACTACGAGAAGACCTGCGCCGAGTGGCTCGCGCGGCTGCGCAAGCACGAGGGGACGATCCGCGCGCAGTGGGGCGACGTCGTGTTCGACGACTACGACCGCTACCTCCGTACGTGCGTTCGGGGCTTCCACATGCACTACCAGTCGCTCGCGCAGTACGTCCTGCGTCGCATCGACTGAACCACAACCCACAGCTCTCTCCACACCACCGAGAAAGAAGATGACGAACGAACAAGCCGTCGCGCTGGTCAAGGCCGCGCTCCACGAGATCTCCCCCGCCAAGGCCGCCGAGCTCGAGACGCTCGGCCTCGACACGCGCATCCGCGACGCCGGCATCGACTCCGTCGCGGCGATGGAGATGGTCGGCGTGATCGAGGAGCGCCTCGAGGTGACGTTCCCGGACGAGGACCTCGCCCAGCTCAACCGCTTCAGCGACATCGTCGACCTCATCACGAGCGTCGCGCACTGAGCGCCCCTTCGGGGGCCCCTGCCACCGCGGGCCGGCCATGAATGACGTGCACGGACGACACGACGTCGCCATCGTCGGGATCGGCTGCCGGTTCGCCGGCGCCGCGGACCTCGTCGACTACTGGGGGCTGACCCTCGAGGGCCGCGACGCCTTCTCGAAGGTGCCCGCCGATCGGTGGAACCACGCCGCGGTCTACGACCCCAACCCCCGCGTCGCCGACAAGACCTACACCGACCGCGGGGCCTTCATCGACGACATCAAGTCGTTCCCCGCCGTCGCTCTGCAGATCCCGCCCCGCCGCGTCGAGGTCATGGATCCGCAGCAGCGGCTCGCGCTCGAGTGCGCGCTGCAGGCGGTGCAGGACGCCGGCGTCGCCCCGCGCGAGCTCCCGCGACGGACCGGTGTGTACATCGGCGTCACGGCGATGGAGTACCGGACCCTGCTCAGCACTCGGGTCATGGCCCAGCTCGTCGCCGACGGCGAGTTCGGAACCCCGCCCGAGTCGCCGAGCGGCATCGCGCGCGGCGTCGAGCGGATCGTGCAGCCGCGGCCGTTCACTGCCGCTGGCACGCTCGCAAACATGACCGCGGCGACCATCGCCCAGGAGCTGCGCCTCACCGGCCCGGCGTTCACCGTCGACGCCGCGTGCTCGTCGGCGCTGGTCGCGGTCGCAGACGCCGTGCGGGCGCTGCGGGCTGGTGAAGTCGAGGTCGCGCTCGCCGGTGGCGCCTACCTGTGCGTGACGCCGGAGCACTACATCGCGTTCTCGCGGATCGGCGCGATGTCGCGCGCCGGCCAGTGTCTCCCGTTCGACGAGCGGGCCGACGGCTTCCTCCAGGGTGACGGCGCGGGCGTCGTCGTCCTCAAGCGGCTCGCGGACGCCGAGCGCGACGGAGACCGCGTCTACGCGGTCATCCGCGGCGTCGCGCTGAACAACGACGGCGGCGGCGACGGACCCATGGCGCCCGTGAAGTCGGGACAGGTCGAGGTCATCGATCTCGCGTGGCGTGACGCCGGCGCAGACCCCGCGCACCTCGGCTACGTCGAGACGCACGGAACCGGGACGGCCGTCGGCGACGTCATCGAGTTCGAGGGGCTCGTCGAGCGCCTCGGTGCGAACGTCCAGCGCGCGGCGCTGGGCTCGGCGAAAGCAAACATCGGCCACACAATGTCGGCCGCCGGCATCGCCGGCTTGATCCGAGCCGCCATGGCCGTCTACGCCGGAGTTCGCCCGCCGATGGCGAACTTCGGGCACCCGAAGGCGGACCTGAACCTCGACGCGTCGCCGTTCTACGTGCCGACCGTCGCCGAGGCGTGGGACGACCCGGAGCGCCTCGCTTGCGTCAGCGCGTTTGGCTTCGGTGGCACCAACGCGCACGCGGTCCTTGCCGCGGCGCCGCGCCCCGAGGCAACGTCGGTCGCGGCGGCGCGGCCGCAGCTCGTCACGCTGTCCGCGCCGACCGAGGCGGCGCTGCGTCGCTTGGCAGCGAACACCGCGCGGGCGCTCGCGGAGGCCCCGGCGTGCACCGTCGCAGGCGTCGCCCGCGCGACGGCGACGCGTCTCGCGCAGCCGTGGCGCTTGGCTGTGGTGGCGGCGACCGTACCCGAGCTCGGCGAGACGCTTCGCGAGGTCGGCGAGGGCGGCTGCCCGAAGGGCGCGTTCATCGGCGAGGCGCCGGCCAAGGCGCCGTCGGTCGCGATGCTGTTCCCGGGTCAGGGGTCGCAGCGCGTCGGAATGCTCGCGTCGATCCGTGACCGATACGCAGAGGTCAGCGAGGTGCTCGCCGAGTGCGACGCCGCTACCGCCGGCGTGACCAAGCTTCCGCTGTCGCACTACCTCTACCCCGAGCGCCGCGCGCAGCCCGTCGACTCAGAGCTGGCGGACGCCGAGCTGACCGCCACCGAGAACTGTCAGCCCGCGCTCGTCGCATGCGGTGTCGCGCTGGCCCGCCTCCTCGCGCGGGCGAACGTCCGCCCCGTCGTGACGGCGGGACACTCGGTCGGCGAGTTCACCGCGGCGGTGGTCTCCGGCGCGATGAGTCTCGCCGAGGGCGCCCGGTGGGCGGCCGTCCGTGGCGCAGCCATGGCAGCGATCGAGGGAGACCCAGGCGCGATGCTCGCCGTGCGAGCCGACGCAGCGACGGCCGCGGGGCTCCTCGTCCACGGCGCCGTCGTCGCGAACGTCAACCACCCGCGGCAGACGGTGGTGTCGGGCACGACCGACGCGGTAGCACAGGTTCGGCGTCGCGCCGAGGCCGCGGGCATCGTCGCAGCGCCGCTCAAGGTCTCCCACGCGTTCCACTCGCCAGTGCTCGCGGGCCTCGACCTCGACGCCGTCGTCGACGGGCTCGCGCTCCAAGCGCCTGCGATCCCGGTCGCGTCGTGCATCAACGACCACCCGTACGCCGACGTCGGCGAGGTGCGCGACGTGTTCAAGCGTCACGCGACGTCGCCGGTGCAGTTCGTGAAGACGGTCGAGCAGTGCGCGGCGCTCGGTGCGGACATCTACCTGCAGGTCGGTGCCGGCGGTCCGCTGCTGTCGTTCGTGAAGGCGTCGCTCGCCGGTCGCGCACCGCTCGCGGCGCTGACTGCGGCTTCGACCGACGACGCTGACGCGGGCGCGTCGCTGCTCGAGACGCTGGCGCATCTGTGGTGCCTCGGCGTCCCGGTCGCGGTCGACGCGCTCTGCGACATCGCGCCCGCCGTGACCCTGCCTGCTGCGGTCCTGCCGCGAGAGCACTACTGGGCGGTGCGCGAGACGGGCGCGGCGCTCGATCTCACGGCCACCGGCGCCCACCGTGTCCCGTCGGCGAACGTTCCGGCTGTCGAAGCGCCGACGCCGGCAGCAGAGCCCGTCGCGGTGCGCGGCGGTCGAAGCGCGGTCGCCGAGCTCGTCTTCGCCGCCGTCGCGCGCGCGTCGGCATACCCGATCGAGGCGCTCCGCGGAGAGATGCGACTGTCGGACGAGCTCGGCTTCGATTCCATGATGATCGCCGACCTCGCCGAGGACCTCGTCCGCACAGTCCCTGGGTTGACCGGGATCCCGCGCGAACTGCTGATCGCGAGCCCGAAGATCGAGGACCTCGTCGCGTTCTGCGAGGACCCAGCGGCGGGCGCGAGCGACCCCGCAGACGACGACGCGCCCGTGCTCAGGTATGCGGTCGCGTGGACGTCTGCGCCCCTCCGCCGAGCGGGCGAGATCCCTCAGCCGGTGTTTGTCAGCGGTCCCGGCGCGGTGGCGCCGTTGCGGGACGCGCTCCGAGCGTGCGGCGTCGCCGTCGCGGACTCGGTCGGCGCGGCCGCCTCGTGGATCTACACGACCGTCGGAGTCGAGCTGCCACCGGTGAGCGCTATCCTCGCCGACGAGGCCGAGATGCCCGACCTCGCGGCGCCGTTCCTCGCCGAGGCGGCGACCGCCGGAGCGCGTCCCGTCGCGCTTGTCCGGGAGATCGACGAGCCGTGGAGCGAGGCGCTCGCCGGCGCGGTGCGGTCGTTGGCGCGGGAGTGGACCGGCGCCCGCTGCAAGTCCATCGGCGTCGACGCGACCGCTGCTTCGCCGGCCGCGCTCGTCGCGGCGCTCGCTGACGAGCTGGGCGGCGAAGACGCCACGGTCGACGTCCGCTACCAAGGCGCGACGCGCCGCGTGATGGGGACGAAGGAGATCCGTGAGGTCCCGGCGCAGCTCGCGGTAGGGCCAGACGACACAATCGTCGTGACTGGCGGCACACGCGGCATCGGTCTCGCGGTCGCCCGTCAGCTCGCCGCTGCGGGCGCGCGTGTTGTCATCGCCGGTCGCGGTCCGCTGACGGAGGACGCCGCCGCGTTCGTCGCTGCGAGCGAAGGCCGCGTCGTGCACGCGGCGGTCGACGTGACCGATCGCGCCGCCGTGCGGCGCGCGCTCGCCCCGTTTGCTCCGGTCACGGTCCTCGTCCACTCGGCGGGCGTCCTCGCAGACGGCGCGGTCGAGACGGTAGAAGGGGGTGCGGGGGCGCTAGCGCGCGCCGTGAAGGCGGGCGGCTTCCTCAACGCGCTGGTCGCCGTCAACGGGTCGCTGCGCGTGGCGCTGGCGATCGGGTCGTGGGCAGGGCGGTTCGGGAGCCGGCATCAGGCGCACTACGGCGCGGCGAACGCCCTGCTGTCGGAGCTCGTCACGCGCCTGCCGGCCCGCATCCGCGGCGTCTGCGCCGAGTTCGGTCCGTGGGTCGAGTCCGAGATGGCGGCGACGATCCCGGAGAGCGTGCGCGCGTCGATGCGCGCCGATGGCGTAGACTTCGTCACGGACCGCGCGGGCGTCGCCGCGTTGCTCACGGAGCTGGGCGGCGGGCGTGGGGTGGTGGTGCAGGGGCGCCGCGTCGCGCCGACCACACGCGTCGTGCGCCGGACCGAGGTGCTCGCGGTCGCGACGCACCCGTATCTCGCCGACCACGCGGTCGACGGTCGTCCTGTGCTTCCGCTAGCGGGCGCGGCCGCGATGTTTGCAAACACGGCACGGCTGGAGCCGCCGTTCGAGCTGCGCGACACGACGCTGTTTCAAGGCGTCGTCGTCGACGAGCCGCGCAAGGTCGCGACGACATACAGCGGCGGGCGGTTCGAGCTCCGCGGGGCGAAGCACCTGCACTACAGCGCGAGCGGCGGTGCCGTAGCTGCCGACGTCGTCGACCCGGGTCCGCGGCTCGGTGGAGACCCACCGACGATGTCGGTCGACGAGTTCTACCGAGACGCGACGTTCCACGGGCCGCTGCTCCGCGGGATCGCCGCGATCGATGGCGTCGGTGAAGACTTCGTGCGGGGGCGTGTCACGGTCGGTCGTCCGACGGACTGGATACCGGCGTCGCCGGAGTCCCGTTGGGCGATCGACCCGCTCGCCCTCGACAGCGCCTTCCAGCTCGCGGCATATGTCGCATACACGCGCTTCGGCCGCGCGGGGACGCCGGTGTCGATGCGCCGGTATGTCCAGCTCCAGCCGATGCCGGAGCCTGGCGCCACTGTGACGGCCGAGTGTGTGTTCGCGGAGCCTGCCGACGGAGACCGGTTCGCCGCAGACGTGTACTTCCGCGACGAAGCGGGGACCCTGCTCGCAGCGGTGGAGCAGGTCGTCGCGCAGCTTCGCACCGTCGAGCGCGCGGCCGACGCTGCGGCCGTCGAGGTGAAGCCCGAGTGGGTCTCGTTTGCTGCTTGGCCCGAGATCAAGGACCTCGACCTGCGCTTCCAGATGGTCGCCGCGCTCGGGCTCCAGAACCCGTACTTCGACCTCCACCAGGGCACCGCGCGCGACACCTCGCGGATCGGCGACCGAGATGTCATCAACTTCTCGTCGTACAACTATCTCGGCTACTCCGGCGACCCGCGGGTGATCGCCGACGTCGCGGCGGCCGTGGAGCGGTACGGCACGAGCGTGTCTGCGTCGCGGATCGCGTCCGGCGAGCGACCGTTCCACCGGGAGCTCGAGGCCGAGCTCGCGAGCGCGCTCGATGTCGAAGACTGCATCGTCTTCTCGTCGGGCCACGCGACCAACGTGACCGTGATCGGGCACCTGTTTGGTCCAAAGGACCTGATCCTGCACGACGAGCTCATCCACGATTCGTGTCTGCAGGGGATCAAGCTCTCGGGTGCGGCGCGGCGCTCGTATCGGCACGAGGACGTGGCGCACTGCGAGGCGCAGCTCCGCGAGCTCCGTGCCCACTACGAGCGGGTCCTCATCGTCACCGAGGGCGTGTACTCGATGGACGGCGACGTCTCGCAGACGGCGGCCTTCGTCGAGCTCAAGCGCCGCTACGGATGCCTGCTGATGGTCGACGAGGCCCACTCGTTCGGGACGATCGGCGCGCGCGGGCTCGGGATCCGCGAGCATCACGGCCTGCGCGGCGCAGACGTCGATCTCTGGATGGGGACGATGTCGAAGTCGCTCGCGTCGACCGGCGGCTGGATCGGCGGCGCGAAGCCGCTCATCACGTACCTTCGTTACACGGCGCCCGGCTTCGTCTTCGCGGCGGGGATCACGCCGGCCCTCGGCCAGGCCGCCCTGTCGTCGCTGCGACTCATGCTCGTCGAGCCGGAGCGCGTCGCGAAGCTGCAGTCCAACGCCCGCTTCTTCGCGAACGCGCTGACCTCGCGCGGCCTCGACGTGGGGGTCGCCCGCGGCGAGTCGCCGGTCGTCCCAGTCGTGACCGGCGACTCGATGCAGGCTCTATACCTCTCCGCCGCGCTGCTGGAGAAGGGCATCAACGCGAAGCCGATCATCTATCCGGCGGTTGCGAACGACGCCGCGCGCCTGCGCTTCTTCCTGTCGTCGCTCCACTCCGAGGACCAACTCGAGCACACGGCAGAGACGATCCGCGTGGAGCTCGCGAAGATCCGCGCACAGTGAGCGCTCCGCGGCTCTGGCTGCGGGGTATCGAGGCTGACCTTCCCGCGCGGGGCACGCTCGGGCCCGACGAGGCCGCGCGCGTCGAGGCCATGCCGCGGGCCGATGCGCGCGCAGCGTCGCGCGCCGCCCGAGAGCTGGCGCGGGAGGCCGCGTCGGAGCTCTTCCCTCACGTCGCGCCGGCGGACTGGCTCGTCGAGACCGGGTCGCTCGGGAAGCCCGAGTGGCGCGGCCCCGGAGAGGTGCGCCCTGCGGTCAGCGTCGCGCACACGGGGGGCCTCGTGGCCGTCGCGGCCGCGCCGACGGGGATGATCGGCGTCGACGTCGAGCGCGTGACCCGACGTGCTCGCGTCGACGCGCTCGCGGCGCGGTTCTTCGCGCCGGCTGAGGCGGCGTGGCTGTCGACGCTCACCGCGGTGGATCGCCGGGAGGCGTTCTTCGCGCTCTGGACGGCGAAGGAGGCGGTTACAAAGTGCTTCGGCGCCGCGCTGGGCGTGGGGATCGGCGGGGTGGAGCTTGCGCCGTTCGATGTCGAGGCGTGGGTGCTCGACCTCGAGGCTCGCACGCACATCGAAGGCGAGGCCGCCTCCGCCGTTCGCCTCCCCGGGCCGACGCCGGTGCGGGTCGACCGCCGAGTCGGGGCAGCCATCCCTCGGCTCTACTACTGGGGATGGTCGGACGCGCGGGTCGCCGTCGCCGCGCTCGAGCGGTGAGGCGCGGAATTGCGTCGGCTCGCACGCTTGCTACTCGCCCGCCGCCGGGTTGACATGCGGGATCGCCCGCGCGAAGGAGGGCACGCCTCACCGGCGCCCGTGTGAGTCGAGGACCGAATGCGAACCCGAATCTGGATCGCGCGCGGATGCGCTGCGGTGATGCTGCTCGCGGCGCTCGCCGGCGCCACGTTTGCTGGCACGTCGACGGCGGACTTCGCGCGCCACCTCGATCGCGACGTGCACGATCTGCACTGCTCGCTCGTACCGGGTGCCGCGGCCCCGCCGGCGGACGCAGAGCATACCGGCTGCCGCGTTGCGCTGATGAGCCCGTACTCGTCGGTTCAGCGCGACCGCTACTGGGGCGGCGTACCGGTGGCCCTTCCGGGGCTCGGCACCTTCGCCTTCTTGGCGGTGTGGGCAGTGTTCGCAGCGGTCCGCGCGGGCGGGTTCCGGCTCCGCCACGGCGTGCTCGGCGTGCTGTGGTGGCTGCTTCCCGTAGGCGCGTCCATTTACATGGGCCGGCTGGCGTACACCGAGCTTCATGCGTTCTGCCGGCTCTGTGTGGGCATCTACGCTTCGAGCGCCGTGGGCCTCGTGTCGGCGCTCGTGATGGCCTTCGCGACCCGGCGCAGCCCAGGCGCGGCGGCCGCGGTCCGGGCGCACCTCGCGGCCGGCGACGACGAGGCGGCTGGTGACGAGCCCGAGGCGACCGCGGCGCAGATCGTGGCGCCCCCGAGCGTTTGGTGGAGCTTCCCGGTCGCCGCGCTCACCGTCGCCGCGCCGGTGGCGGCGTACGTCGGCTCGCTGCCCGACATGAGCGAGTACGAGGGCGGGTGCGGGACGCTCGCGTCGATCGACGACGAGTACGACGTCCTGATCCCCCTCTCCGAAGGGCCTGTCGACGCGATCGAGGTGATGGACCCGCTCTGCGCGGCCTGCCGCGCCTTCGAGGAGCGACTCGACGCCTCGGGGCTCGGCGGTGAGTTGGGGCGGCGCGGTCTGCTGTTCCCGCTAGACTCCGAGTGCAACTGGATGGTGCGGTCGTCTGTGCACCCGGGTGCCTGCGCGGTGTCGGAGGCGATGCTCTGCGAGCCGGCGCGCGCGGGTGAGGTGCTGCGTTGGGCGTTCGAGAACCAGGAGTCGATCATGGAGGCCGAGCGCGCGAGGGCGGGTGCGGCCGCGGAGCTCGCGACGACGCGCTTCCCCTACCTTCGGGGTTGCATCGGTGGGGTCGAGGTCCGGTCGGAGCTGCACCGCGGACTGCGGTGGGCCGTTCGTCGGGAGCTGCCGGTGATGACACCGCAGCTCTTCGTCGCGGGTCGTAAGCTCTGCAACGAGGACACGGATCTGGGGCTCGAGTACATGCTGCGGCGACTGATCGCCTCGGCTAGAAGCGAGGCGGCACCATGAAGTCGGCCATCATCGCGATCGCCGCCGTGCTGGCGCTTTGGGCGCCGTCGGCGCTCGTCACCGGGTGGGTCGAGCAGGCCGGGACACGGCTTGCAGAGCGGGAGGCTGCCGAAGCCGCCGGCGAGGCACCGCCGACGAGCGCGGTCGCGGCGGTGTCGAACGAGGAGTACTGCACCCCGCAGCTCAAGGTGATCCTTCGGCGCGTCCTTCAGAGCTGCGGGCTCGCCCAGGGCGGCGGCGGCGAGCGCGGCTGCCAGCCGGCGACGGCCGCGCAGGTCGCTGCGCTGTCGGGTGGCGACTTCAACGCGCTGTTCCTGCCGATGGCGGAGCGCGCCGGCGTCGTCCAGTTCGACGCGTCCAGCGCCGAGCTGGACGCGTCCGATCGGGCGCTGATCGATCGGATCTTCAGCGATCAGCAGGGCGCCAGCTACTTCTTCGTCGTCGCTCGGGCCTCGCCCGACGGGCGCGCAGAGATGAACGCGGAGCTGTCGGAGGCGCGCGCCGCCGCGGTGCTCACGTACCTGCGCGAGCGCTACGACGACCCGGACCTCGACCGCGAGGTCGGCCTGCTCTGGCTCGGGGAGGAATTCGCACAGCTCGACACAGAGTTCTGTAGCTGGCAGCGTTCGGGTGACGCAGCCACTTGCGATCCCGCCGAGCTGAACCGGAGCGCGTTCCTGACATGGGTCGACTGTTCGTTGTAGCTGGCGCCGTCGTGGCGCTGACGACCGCGTGCGAGCCTCGCGGTGAAGCGCCTGCGCACGAGGCGACGGTGGAGCGCGCCGTGATGGTGGCGCCGGCGCAGGAGACCGCGTCGCTCGGGCCGCTGTTCGATCGGCTGTGCGATGTGCAGTACCCGTCTGGCGGTGGCCCGGTCTTCGCCTCGCCAACCGCGGCGCCGGCGCCCCCGGCCCCGATCGCTGGCCGCTGGATGTGGTTCAACGTCTGGGCGACCTGGTGTGCTCCGTGCGTGCGTGAGTTCAGCGCCCTGCGCGCGGAGCTCGTGGGTTCGGCGGCAGACCTCGTGATGGTCTCTGCTGACTCCGACGTCGCCTCGGTGGAATCGTTCCGCGTAGAGCGCGGCGTAGCCGAGCCGATGCCGGTCCTGGCCTCCGTCGGCGATGTCGCTACTCTGGCCCACGCGGTCGGGCTCGCCGGCGACGGCGCGCTCCCGATGCACGTGCTCGTCGACGGCGAGGGGCACGTCCGCTGCGTTCGTACGGGCGAGGTCACCTCGACCGACGTGCGCGACTTCATGGCAGCGATCGGCGCCGCGGCGCCGCGACGGATTCGGTGAGTGCCGATGAGCGCAGACACATCGAGAACACGGCTTGTGCAGTACATCCGCGACTCGATCATCGGCGATGACCAGTCGCTCGACGGCCCGTTCGGGCGCCGCCGCGTCATCTACGCCGACTACACTGCGTCGGGCCGCTCCCTGACGTTCATCGAGGACTTTATCCGCGACGAGGTCCTCCCGCTCTACGCGAACACGCACACCGAGATGTCGGGCACCGGCATGCAAACGACGCGGTTTCGGGAGGACGCGCGGGCCATCATCGGTGCGGCGGTCGGCGCGACGAGCGAAGACGCCGTCATCTTCTGCGGCTCCGGTGCGACCGCGGCCGTCAACAAGCTGGTCGGGATCCTGGGGCTCCGTATCCCCTCTCAGCTCGACGACGAGTACAAGCTCCGTGACACCATCCCGCCCGAGCAGCGGCCTGTCGTGTTCATCGGTCCATACGAGCACCACTCGAACGAGCTGCCCTGGCGCGAGTCCATCGCCGACGTCGTGACGATCGACGAGGACCAGAACGGCCAGCCCGACCTGGCGATGCTCGAGGCCGCGCTGATTCGCTACGCCGACCGGCCGCTCAAGATCGGCTCGTTCTCGGCGGCGTCGAACGTCACAGGGATCGGCTCCCGCACCGGTCGAACCTCGGCGCTGCTGCACGCGCACGGCGCGCTCGCGTTCTGGGATTTCGCCGCGGCGGGCCCTTACGTGCAGATCGAGATGAACATGCGGGACGACGGCCCCGACGGTCATCTCGCATACAAGGACGCAATCTTTCTGTCGCCACACAAGTTCATCGGCGGGCCCGGCACACCCGGCGTCCTGGTCGTAAAGCGCTCGCTCGTGACGAACCGCGTGCCGACGAGCCCCGGCGGCGGCACGGTCGCATACGTCAACCATCGGGATCACCGATACCTCGACGACATCGTTCACCGCGAGGAGGGCGGGACTCCCGCCATCGTGGAGTCCATCCGCGCCGGCCTCGTGTTCCAGCTCAAGTCCGCAGTCGGTGAAGACCTGATCGGGAGTCTCGAGCACGCCTTCATTCGCCGCGCGATCGAGCGCTGGTCGGGCAACCCGAAGATGCACATCCTCGGGAATCTCGACGCGTGGCGGCTCTCGATCGTCAGCTTCATGATCCGACACGGCGAGGGGCGCTTCCTGCACCACAACTTCGTGGTGGCGCTGCTCAACGACTTGTTTGGCATTCAAGCGCGCGGCGGGTGTTCTTGCGCCGGCCCTTACGGCCATCGTCTTCTCGGCATCGACCTCTCGCGGTCACGGGCGTTCGAGCGGGAGATCCTCCGGGGCTGCGAGGGCGTGAAGCCCGGCTGGGTCCGCGTGAACTTCAACTACTTCGTCTCCGAGACCGTCTTCGCGTTCATCCTCGACGCGATCGAGCTGATCGCGGAGCACGGCTGGCGGCTCCTTCCCGCGTACGAGTTCCAGGCAGACTCCGGGATGTGGCGCCACCGGGGCCGTCGGCGCGGCCACGTCGCGTCGCTGCACGACGTTACCTACGACGCGGGCCACCTCGAGTTCCCGTCCCGACACGCGACCGAGCCGGAGTCGGCGCTGCGGCGGACGCTAGCTGAGGCACGCCAGATCCTCACCGATGGGGTGGGGCCAGTCGGCGCTCGCGAGCTGCCGAGCGTCAGCCCCGACTTCGAAGCGCTCCGGTGGTTTCCGCTCCCCGAGGAGGTCGCGTCGTACCCGGACCCCGCGACCTGAGGCCAACTCAGCGCGTCAGTCGTCGTCGGGAAGGTCCGTGCGGAGCACGATCCAGACCGGCCGGTGGTCGCTGAGGGCGAGCGACGCTCCGTCCGGATCTCCCGGGTACATGCGCTCGTCGAACAGGTCGACCCCATGGTCGCCCGAGTATTCGCGGGTCGCCGAGGGATCGAGCAGGATGTGGTCGTAGGTCGACGCTGAGTCGACCTTCGTCGCCGGGCTCGCTGAGGTGGTGTCGAGCAGGCCATAGGTGGACTGCAGCCAGCCGAGAGAGTCGGCGTCTCCGACGTTCCGGTTCAGGTCTCCGAGGATCAGCGTGTCGGGCTCCGACTCCGCGCGGTCTCGGTAGTAGTCGCCCAGCGCGCGGACCTCGGCGACGCGCGCGTCTTCGTCGTCTCCCCAGACGACGTGCGCGATGATGAGCTCCGCGTCGAAGGTTCCGGCCGCGATCGTGACGGCGAACGGCTCGCGATCGAACCGGTTGCCGGTGTCGAGCGTCACCTCGTCGAGCACGACGGCGTCCAGAAGCTCGACGTCATCTGTCCGGTAGAGCAGGGCGTATCGCTCGGTTGCCGCCGGGCTGTTGCCGACGGCCGACGAAGTCACCGCCGCCCAGGCCACGCCGCGGCGGGACAGCCGGTCGGCGAGGTCGCCCACGATGGCGTCGTCGCCGACTTCGGCGAGCGCGACCAGCGTATACGGCGCGATGACGTCGGCGATCTGGTCCCGTTCGGCGTCGTCGCGGCTCCGCGTCGAGAGATCACGGACGTTCCAAAACGCCAGCGTCGCGAGGCCCTCGTCGACGAGGCCGTCGCAGTCGTCATCGACTCCATTCGGTGACTCGGCCGACAGCGGGTCGCCGGCGCAGAGGCACAGAGTGCCGAGCGAGGGGACCGGGTCGCAGGTCCACCCGTCAACGCAGTCCGCGTCCTCGGTGCAGGGAGCGACGCAGACCCCCCCGGACGCCGTCGGCGCGCAGACCCCGGTGGAGCAGTCGGAATCGACGTCGCAGGCGGGCCCGCTGGGCTCGAACCCGAGGCTGTCATCGGTGTCGTCGACGGCGTCGGGGGGCGCAGCATCGGACTCCGAAACCTCGCGGACGTCGATGTCCGATGTCGTCGCGTCTGTCGCGGCATCGGCGCCGCTCGCGGACACGTCTTCGGCGAACGGGTCTTGCGGCCCTCCGCATGCAACGAGGGTCAGCAGAACGAGCGCGGTCGACGGACGGGCAGCGGCGACGAGTCGCGCGCACAGGTCTGGGATGGGGCGCACGGCGGCTCGGGTTGCGGCGGGCGAGGCCTAGCGTGGTGCGGCGTGCCGGTGAGTTGCAGGTCGCACGTTTACACTGGTAAGGTTCGTGCCTCACCGAGCACGGAGCAAGTCATTCGCAAGTCGGTCTTCAGAGTGGAGTTCGCCGACGGCCGAGAGGCCATCGCCGTCGACAAGGACGAGCTCCGCAGCTTGATCGAGGCCGGCGTGGTCGGCGAGACCGACCGAGTGTCCGTCGCCGGTGGGAGCGCACGTGCGTGGACAGCGCACCCCGCGTTCTCCGATCTGGCTGGGCGACCGGCGCCCCGGGCCCCTGCCGCACCGCCCGATACGGCTTCGGAACGCGGGTCGGCGTCGCGCGATCCGAGCTCGAGGCAGGCGGCGGCTCCACCGGCCGATCTGCCGCCACGCGGCGAGCCAGCCCATCGGACAGCGACTTCGGCCCCGCCGGCGTCTGCGTCTGCCGCCCCGAACGCCGTGGCACCGTCGTCGGGTCCGATCGGTGTGGCCGACGCGGAACCTCGCCCCGCAGAAGCGTTGCCGTTCGCCGACGACCTGATGGCGCGTAGTGGAATGGAGATCCGCTCTGCGCTGCTGGCCCTTCCGCCCGAGGGAGTCCTCGGTACGGCGCTCACGGCACCGCGGGCGACGATCGTGCGCGCGTACCAGACTCGGCGCGCCCAGCTCGAGGGGCACCGCGACGCAACCTCCAGCTCGCCCGCACAGCGTGTCGGTATCGCCGACGCGCTGCGTCTGCTCGCGGCGGCGCTCGAGCTCGCGCGCGACCCGCGAAGCGTAAGAGAGTATCACGTGGCCTGTCGCGAGCGCGGAACCGCGATCCCGCTCGCTTCGCACGTCGAGTTCGAGCGCGGCCTGCACGACCCGGGGCTCGGCGACCGGACCCGAGCCGCCGCGGCGCGTCCGCACGTCGCGCAGCCGCGTGGCGCCGGCGCGCGGGGGACCGCGCCGCCCGCGGGTGCCGGCGCCCCGAACCCCATGTCGTCGGCCGCCGCCGATGCGCTCGCCGAGGCGACCGCCGTTGTCGCCCGGATCGAGGAGGAGCGTTCGCGCGTGACCACGCTCCCATCAGCGCCGGGAGTGCGCGGTCGACTCGGGGAGTCGGCGTCGCATCTCCTGGTGGCCAGCGATGCGGGTCTGAACGGGACGGAGCGCACCGGTGACCTCGTGTACGGCGTCGGCGATCCGCGACCGACGCTGCTTGCGGTGTCGACGGCGTTCGCGCTGGTCCTGTCCTTTCCGCTCCTCATGACGATGTCGACGCGCCTCGACACGTTCGAGACCGGGTTCGACTCGCGCGCGACGCTGTGGTGGCTTCGGGTCGCGTTCCTGAGCGTCGTGTCGGTGCTGTCGGTCCGGCTTCTCTTCGGCGAGTCGCTGGGGCGCCTCGGCTGGCGCGTACGCCGCGGCAGCGATCTCGTGGCGCCGCTGGCGCTCGGCGCGGTTGCGACGGCGGTCTCCTACTTCGCGTTGCCGCTCGAAGTGATCGGGACCCCTCGGATCGGCGTCGTGCTCGCGTTCGTCGCTGCCCGTGCGGTCTCCGAGTCGCTCTTCTTCGAGGGAGTCGTGGTGCGCAGGCTCCTCGTCGCGCTGCCCGACTCGCGCGGCGCGGTCGTCATGGGACTGGCGTACTACGGCATCTACGCGAACACGTACCGCTTCATGTGGGACCCGACGTCCGAGTCGCCCGCGACCTTCGGGACGCCGCTCTACGCGCTGCTGGTCGCGGCGCCGGCCGGCTACGCGATGTACCGAACGCGGTCGTGGCTCCCGCCGATGGTGATCCGCCTAGCGACGCTCAGCGCCGCCGCGCTCGCTGCTGCCGCTGCTGCTCCCATCGGTTGACCGAAGAGGCGAGGAACGTAGGCGTCGGACCTGCACACACACGCGCTCGCGTTTGGACATCTCGTGTCGGCACGCTAGGTTAAGCCGAGCGTGTCGCGACTGGTGCACGCGCCAAACGTGCAGAACGTGCCATGAAGTCGAGAACAGCGCGCCGCGGGTTCACCCTGATCGAGCTGATGATCGTGGTCGCGATCATCGGGCTGCTCGCGGCGACCGCCATGCCGTCGTACGTGAAGTTCGTCCGCAAGGCGCGGACGTCCGAAGCGCTGATGAACATCCGCAAGCTGTTCGACAGCTCGGTGATCTACTTTGGGACCGACTACGCAGACTCCGCCGGCGACCTGATCACGTCTCGGTTCCCGGTCACGACGCCGCTGAAGCCGGCGACGGTCCCGCACACCACAGTCCTGACCGACGACTGGCTCGACGTGCCCACGTGGGCCGCGCTGCACTTCAACATCTCGGACCCCCACCGCTACTCGTACCAGTACGACTCGAGCGGCACCGCGAACAACTCGCAGTTCACCGCCTCTGCGTTCGCTGATCTAGACTTCGACGGCCTCGCCTCGACTTTCGTTCGGTTCGGCACCGTCACGACGATGGATGTCCGAGGGAGCCCGGGCATCATGCAGATCCACCCCCTCGAGTAGCGCCGCGGCCGCGATTCGGATGCCGCCGGCTCCCCGTCAGGCCGCCGCCGCCGAGTCGCCTGTGGACGGGGCCGCCACGCGATCCATCGCAGCGCGCGCCCGCGCGCGGTGGGCCTCACGGTCGCGGAGCTCGCGCTCCGTCCCGACGTAGGGCTTGCGCGTCCCCATGATCTGGTCGAACCAGGGCCGCGTCACGCACCAGTTCGCGTCCTGGTCCGCCCCCATGTGGTGGTCGTAGTGCCACGGCAAGTGCTCGCGCGCCCAGTCGGGGTCCAGGTGCGCGCGGCGGTGCTTGTAGTAGTAGTTCACCGCCGAATAGGTCGTCGTAGCCACGAAGAACGGCGCCACGGGGAACAGCGGCGTGATCGATAGCGCGAGCGCGGACAGCGTTAGAACTTCCTTGCCCTGGCCGTTCCATTGGAACACGGTGCCAAGGTAGTCGCCGTCGAAATGCCCCTGACGACGCGACGCCGAATGATGGTCGTGCCAGTGGAACGCCCAGAACGACTCGCGCTTACGCCCGAGCCCGTGCAGGATGTGCTTGTGCACGAGCCACTCGGTCGCGTTGGCGAAGGCGAGCCCAAGCGGAATCCCGATCATTGCAGCTCCGGTGTTAGAGTGACCGTACAGTCAGCAAAATCCACGAAATCCGCGCGCAAGTCAACTCCAGACACGGTGTTCGAGCCACCACGACAGCCGGCCGAGAGACCCGGCCCCGTTGGAGGAAAGCGCGACGCGAACCGCCGCGCACGCACCGCGCAGCTCATCGACGCGGCGTTGCCCCAGATGCTGGAGCGCGGGGTCGAGAACGTGAGTATCGACGACGTGGTGACCGCAGCAGGGATGGCGAAGGGCAGCTTCTATCGCTACTTCGGCGACAAGGTTCAGCTCGTCGAGACCGCGATGGAGCCGCTGTCGAGCGCCCTCCTCGATGCGACCTCGGAGTGCGCGGCCGCCCTGAGGTCGTCCGAGCTCACCACAGACGCGTCGATCGCCTATCAGCGAATGGCCGCTCGTCTTGGCGTGGCGCTGGTGTCCCATCCGCAGCAGCTGAGGCTCTACCTGCAGGAGTGCCGCGGGCCGTCGACGGGCGCCCGAGTGCCGATCCGCGCGCTCGCCGACGCCGTAGCGTCGGCCGCGATCGAACTCTCGGAGCTGGCGATGGAGCGAGGGATCGTGCGTGCCCGCGACTGCCGTGTCAGCGCGCTCGCCGTGGTGGGCGCCTCGGAGCGGCTGATGTTCGAGGCCCTCGTCGCCGACACGCCGCTCGACCCGTCGAGCGCGGCGCTGAGCCTGATCGACCTGGTCTTCAACGGAGTTCGTCCCGGGAACTGAAGCAGGCGCGGGCGGCGGGCGCCGCGGGCGAGCGGGCCGGGCTACGGCCGCTTGCGCATCCGGATGTTCTTCGGCGTGATCTCGAGAAGCTCGTCGTCATTGAGGTACGCGATGCAGTCCTCGAGGCTCAGCGTCCGCGGGGTCGTGAGCTGGATGTTGTCGTCCGAGCCCGACGCGCGCATGTTCGTGAGCTTCTTGCCCTTGCCGGGGTTGACGACCAGGTCGTTGCCGCGGCAGTGCTCACCGATGATCTGGCCGGCGTAGATGTCGATGCCGGGCCCGAGGAAGAGCTCGCCGCGGTCTTGCAGCTTGGCGAGCGAGTAGCCCGCGGTCGTGCAGGTCTCCATCGCCACGAGGACGCCGTTCTGGCGCTGCCGCATCTCGCCGACGTCGGGGCCCCACTCCGCGAAGACGTGGCTGTACTTGCCCATGCCCTTCGTGTCGGTGAGGAACTCACCGCGGTAGCCGAGGAGGCCGCGCATCGGGATGCGGAACTGCAGGCGCGCCATGCCGTCTTGCTGGCGCATGTCGGTCATCCGTCCGCGCCGTCGGCCGAGCTTCTCGATGACGGTACCGGCGTGCTCCTCGCCGCAGTCCACGACCATGTCCTCGTAGGGCTCCATGCGGACGCCGTTCTCCTCGCGGAACAGGACCTGCGGTCGGCTGACCTGGAACTCGTAGCCCTCGCGGCGCATGCGCTCGATCAGGATGGAGAGGTGCAGCTCGCCGCGACCGCTCACCTGGAAGCCGGTCTCGTCGGTGAGCTCCTTGTACTCGAGCGCGACGTCCGACAGCGTCTCGCGCCGCAGGCGCTCCTCGATCTGCCGCGACGTAACGAACTTGCCCTCCTTGCCCGCGAACGGCGAGTCGTTGGGGATGAACCGCATCGACAGGGTCGGCGGGTCGATCTTGATCGGGGGCAGCGGGATCGGGCGCTCGGGGTCGGTGATCGTGACACCGACCGTGATGTCGTCGCCTGCCGCGACCGCGACGATGTCTCCGACGACGGCCGAATCCGTGGACACCTTCTCGTTCGCCTCGAACCGCAGCAGCTTCGAGACGCGGCTCCGCTTCAGCGTCCCGTCGGCCTGAGAGATCACGACGTCCTGGTTCACGCGGAGCTTGCCCGAGGTCACCTTGCCGACGCCGAGGCGACCGAGGTAGGGCGAGTAGTCGATCGTCGAGACGAGGAGCTGAACGGGGCCCTCGGGGTCGCCCGGGTTCGGGGGGATCCGCTCGAGGATGATGTCGAGCAGCGGCGCCATGTTGTCGCTCGTGTCGCCGAGCTCTCGCAGCGCGAAGCCCTGCTTCGCCGACGCGTAGCAGATCGGGAAGTCGAGCAGGTCGTCGGGCGCGTTGAGCCGCACGAAGAGGTCGAAGACCTCGTTGATCACGTGGTCCGGACGCGCGGCGGGCTTGTCGATCTTGTTGACGACGACGATGACGGGGAGGTGCAGCGCCAGCGCCTTCTCGAGCACGAAGTACGTCTGCGGCATCGGCCCTTCCTGCGCGTCGACGAGCAGCAGCGCGCCGTCGGCCATCTTGAGCACCCGCTCGACCTGGCCGCCGAAGTCGGCGTGGCCGGGGGTGTCGATGATGTTCACGCGGACTCCGCGGTACTCGAAGCCGCCGTTCTTCGCGGCGATCGTGATCCCGCGCTCGCGCTCGAGGTCCATCGAGTCCATCAGTCGCTCGGCGACGACCTGGTTGTCACGGAAGAGGCCGGACTGGCGGAAGAGCTGGTCCACGAGCGTCGTCTTTCCGTGGTCGACGTGGGCGATGATGGCGATGTTGCGGGCGGTCAAGGTAGTTCCTCATGGTTCGGCCGGAGCGCGCGGGGCTGCTAGCACACCCCGTGCCGCGCCGTAAGGGGAGTTTCGCACGGTGTCGGTTGCGGGGCGGCGCTCGCGCGCGTCAGCCTCACTGCGCGTGCGTTCGCCCGCGGGCAGAACTAAGCTCCATGCGCGGCGCGTGTGGCGCCGCAGGCGCCGCTCGCAGTCGGAACCATGAACTACAAGAACCAGGCGCGGCTTCGGCGAGCTCGAACGGCGATCACGGTCCTGTTCGCGCTCGGAATGCTGCTCCGCTACGGGCTCCGCGCGCGCGCCGCGCGCGAGGCCGAGTCCGCCCACTCGACGCACCACCGATGACCGACGATCCGAAGCGCCGCACCGACGAGGAGTGGCAGGCACTGCTGACTCCGCAGCAGTTCTGGGTCACCCGCCGGGCCGGCACGGAGCGCCCGTTCACCGGTGAGTACTGGAACACCTTCGAGGACGGCTCCTACCGGTGCGTCTGCTGCGGCGCCGTGCTGTTCGACGCGTCGGCAAAGTTCGGCTCGCATTGCGGCTGGCCATCGTTCGACGACCCTGCGAACGACGGCGCCGTGACGTTCATCGAGGACCGCTCGCTCGGCATGGTGCGCACCGAGGTTCGTTGCCGAAACTGCGATGCGCACCTCGGCCACGTCTTCCCCGACGGGCCGACCGACACCGGCGTCCGGTACTGCATCAACTCCGTCGCGATTCAGCACGAACCGCGCGACTAGCCACGCCGCCGGGCCGGCGCCCTCCGTTCGAACGAGTCACCGCTATGAAGCCAAAGCACGTCCGGATCCGCATCGAGCAGTGCCTCGCGCTGGCGAAGGCATCCAACTGCCCGCGGCGAAAGTTCGGTGCCCTGCTGCTCGACCCGGACCGCAACGTCGTCTTGATGGACGGCTACAACGGCGGACCGCGCGGTGGCGGCGAGCTCTGCGGCGGCGACGCGTGCATCCGCGACCAGCTCGGCGTCGTGTCTGGGACCCGCATGGAGCTCGGCTGCCACCACGCCGAGATGAACGTGATCTGCAACTGCGCGGCGTCGGGCGTCGTCACGAAAGGCGCGTGGCTCTTCGTGACAGGCGAGCCCTGCATGATGTGCGCGAAGCTGCTGCATCACGCCGGCATCACGCGTGTCGTCGTCGTCGGCGGCGGCTACGCGGGCGAGAACGGACTCGGTTACCTGCGCCAACACGGCGTCGTCGTCGAGTCGGTCGACGGACCGCAGGATCCGCGATTGGGCGACTGAGGCAGCGCGATGATCCGACTCGACTCCGTCTCCAAGGCGCACGGCCGCCAGATCCTCTTTCTCGAGGCCAGCCTGAGCGTGTTCGCGGGCGAGAAGGTCGGGCTCGTCGGCCCGAACGGCGCCGGAAAGTCGACCGTGTTCCGAATGCTGGTCGGCGCAGAGGCCCCCGACGGCGGCTCGGTCGTCGTCGAGCGCGGCGTAGCGATCGGGTACTTCGACCAGAGCGTCGGCGAGATGTCTGGCCGCTCGGTGCTCGCCGAGACCCTCGCGGGGGCTGGTGAGGTCTCCGCGATCGCCGCGGAGCTCGCGCAGCTCGAGGCGGCGATGTCGGACCCGGCGCGCATGGACGAGCTCGACGCGCTCGTCGAGCGATACGGCGAGCTCCAGGGCCGCTTCGAGACGCTCGACGGCTACTCGCTCGAGGCGCGAGCGCTGGAGATCCTCGCCGGGCTGGGGTTCACCGCCGACCGCTTCCACAGCGACGTCGGCCAGCTCTCCGGCGGGTGGAAGATGCGCGTCGCGCTCGCGCGCATTCTCCTGATGAAGCCCGAAGCGCTGCTGCTCGACGAGCCCACCAACCACCTCGACATCGAGTCCATCCTCTGGCTCGAGGGCTTTCTGCGCGCCTTCACCGGCGCCCTCCTGATCACCTCTCACGACCGGGAGTTCCTGAACAGGCTGGTGACGCGGATCGTCGAGATCGACAGCGGGGAGCTGACGAGCTTCACCGGCGACTACTCCTTCTACGAGCGCCAGCGCGAGCTCCTCGCAACCCAGGCCGAAGCGCAGGCCGCGCGTCAGCAGGCGATGCTCGCAAAGGAGAGGGCGTTCATCGAGCGATTCAAGGCCCGCGCGAGCCACGCCGCACAAGTGCAGAGCCGCGTGAAGAAGCTCGAGAAGATCGACGTGATCGAGCCACCGACGCGCCGCCACGTCCCCGACTTCGAGTTTCGCAGCCCCCCGCGCTCCGGCGACGAGGTGGCGCGGCTGGCGAAGGTCTCCAAGGGTTACGGGCCTCGCTCGATCTACGACAACCTCGACCTGCTGATCCGACGCACGGAGCGCTGGTGCGTCATGGGCGTGAACGGCGCCGGCAAGTCGACGCTCCTCAAGCTGATCGTCGGCGAGACGACGCCCGACGCCGGCACGGTCACGCTCGGAGCGTCCCTCAAGCTGGGGTACTTCGCGCAACACACGATGGAGGTTCTGGACCCTGACGCGACAGTCATGGAGACCCTCGAGTCGTCGTTCCCGCACGCCAACACCGGGACGCTGCGGACGCTGGCGGCGGCGTTCGGGTTCCCTGGCGACGACATCCAGAAGCGCTGCCGGCTGCTGTCGGGCGGGGAGCGCGCGCGCCTCGTCATGGCCCGCCTGCTCTTCGATCCACCCAACTTCCTCGTCCTCGACGAGCCGACGAACCACCTCGACATCGCGACGAAAGAGATGCTCGTGCGCGCGCTCGCCGCGTACGAGGGGACGATGCTGTTCGTGTCACACGACCGCGCGTTCCTGCAGGCGGTCGCCAACCGCGTGCTCGAGCTCGGGCCCGACGGCCCGCGCGTTTTCGAGGGCGGCTACCGGAGCTACGTGGAGTCGGTCGGGTACGAGGCGCCCGGGGTCCGCTAGCGGACGCGCGCGGCGGCGGACGTCGCCGCTCGCGCGCCGGTCCCGATCGCTCGACGCGGACCTACTCGCCCCAGCGGTCTCGGCTACGCACCACGTCGCAGTCCGCGACGGGAGCTCCGGCGGGATTCCGGAACGGCGAGTAGCAGTACTCGAGCAGGTACGTGACCTCGGTCTCGCGGACCGCGCTCTCGCCGCGGTTCGGAACGTATGCATACGTCCCGTCGGCGACCGACGCGTCCCAGAGGTCCCACAGCGGGAACTCGCGATAGTGCTCGGCGCTCGCCGTGTACTGCGCTTGTACGAGCTGAGCCTCCTCGCCGGTGAGCGGCAGCCCCGCGGCGGCCGCGGCGAGGAGGAACGCGGCGGTGTCGGCCTCCCACACCGGGTCGTCGCGGTGGGGCATCGCGGGGTCGTGCATCATGCGGTCAGCTCGCTCTGCGAGGCCGAGCAGGAGCTCCTGGGCCACGTCGTTCTGGCGGTCCATCAGCGCGTTGTAGACCGCGGCGATGTGGAAGTACCGGATGATCGCGTAGTTGAAGTAGTGGCTCGTCGACGCGACCTCTTCGTACGCCCCGCCGCTGCCGTGGCCGCACGAGTTCTCGCCCGTCGTCCCCGTCCCGATCAGCGCAGCGCCGAGCTTCGCGTTGCACTCGGCGTTTGGAATGAACTCTTCGTAGAGGACGAGCGAGGCGAGGTCCTTAACGGTGCCGTTCTCCAACAGCGGGATCACCGGGATGCCGTCTTCGAACTTCGTTCGGATCTGATACCCGGACGCGACGATGTCGGCCGCGAACCCATGCAGCGCGTCGAGGGCGAGCTGCGCGGCCTCGCGCACGGACTCGTCGGGAGCCTCGGCGACCGCGCGCTCGAGCATCGGCACCGAGCGGAACATGTGCGGCACGTCGTCCTTGCTGCGCTGGTTGACGAACCAAACATCGCCCCAGGTGGGGTTCGTCGGGTTGTGCACGATGCGCGCGTTCCACGCATCCTCGAAGCGGCGCACGGGGTCATAGTCGACGCGCACGTGACGGCCTCCGACCGTCTCGTAGTCTCCGTTGACCGTGAACGGCGCCCGCGCCTGGATCCACGGCGCGTCGTCGTCTTCGCCGAAGCGCGTGACGAGGCTCAGCGCGGCGATCCCGCGGCTGTATTCTTCGACCACCCAGCGCATGTCGTCGTCGCCGGTCATCAGGTAGCCGGCGATCGCGTTGTTCAGGACCTTGCACGTGCGCAGCGTCAGGTTGTCGGCACGCCCGGTGTGGCGGAAGGTGACCGTGTCGCCTTCCTTCACGGCCTCGGTGTCTTGCCACCAGAGCGCATAGTGGAAGAGGCCGTCCGGGTTCGACGCGTCGACGCCGTGCGAGGTCATCCGAACCCAGCGCCAGTAGTCGGTGTCTCGCCACATTGCGGTGACCGCGCGAGTGAAGTCGCGCGTCTGCTCCGCCGTCGGCGGCGTTCCCGCTTCGGGGCGCACGAACTCGAACGGCAGCTCGGTCGGGAGGCCCTCGGGCGGGGCGTCGGGAGCGTCTGCTGGGTCGGCGTCGAGCGCGTCGTCGTGCGCGTCAGCGCTGGCGTCTGGCTCCACGTCACCGTCGGATTCGTCGGGGAGCGCGTCGGCCGTGTCCAGGTCGACGTCGGCTCCCGCGTCGACGTCGGCGCTCGACTGAGATGGCTCGCCGCCGCACGCCGCTAGGACGAGCGCGAGCGCCCCCGCAGCGCGCCTCACGGTGTCACCGCCGTGGGCGCTTCCGCCGCGTCGGCGCCGGGGACGGAGAAGCGCAGGAGGCCGAACCGAGATGAGCGGTGGAAGTTCCCCTCGCCGAGGATGGGCGACCAGGCGAGCGCGGCTCGCTGCCCGTCGCGGAACGTATAGATGTTTGCGCGCCAGACCGCGCCGTCGGCAGGTGGCGCGGGGGCACGCGAGCCCGCCAGGGCCGTCCACGGGAGCGCCATCTCGACGCGGTAGAGCTCTGCCGCGTCTCCGCGAGTCACCCGGCGCTCGAGCTGCGCGTCCCACTCTTGGTGTCCGAACGTCCGTGCGGCCCCGTCGCCTTCGATCGGCGAGTTGTAGTCGTCGAAGCGCGTGTCCCAGACCGCTTCCGCCGCGTCGACTTGGATCTCGTAGTAGCCGCGGTTGTCACCGTGGTTGCCGGGCTGGAGCATGAGCTCGATCCCCGACGCGTTCTCCCAGATGTGCGGGTCCACCGCGTCGCGAGCGTTCGGCGAACCCGCGTCGGCGTCCGCGACGACGATTGCGAGGTAGAGCGCACGCTCGTCGAACGCGATCTTGAACGCGCCGTTCACCGGCGACTCGGGCACGGCGGCGCCGTTGCCGGGCGCTACGAGTGCCTCGGACCACGGGATGGCGGCCCACGCCGCGTCGTCGAGCGCGCCATCGACGATGATCGCTCCCTCCGCGACCTTCGCGACGGTGTACTCGGGGAGGCGCGTTCGACTCTCGGGGGCGGGGATGTCGTCCGTGCCCGGGCTTGGCGCAGGGGTGGTCACCGCGGGCTCGCCGTCACCGCTGACCGGCGCGGGGGAGCACTTCGCGCACCCCGCGGTGGAGGATAGGACCGTCAACGCGAGCAGTCGTCGAAGCCTGAGTCGGGTCATTCGCACGTCGTGGGGCGGGTCGTGTAGGAGAGGTCGACCGGCGTCACCAGCATCGCAGGCATGCTGACGCGCGCGGCGCTCCAGAACTGTGAGTCCGTCGTGAAGAGGTGGGACTGACGAAAGACCTCGGTCTCGTCGACCCACAAGATGACGGTCGCGGTCGAGCTCCCGCGGCTGTGCGACGAGTAGTGCTCAACCCCGGCCCACAGCTCGCCCGAGGCTGGCAGCGTGGCCATCGAGATGCTCTCGGGCCCGTCGCCGTTCAGGTCGTCTGCTACGAGCTCGGCGCCCCAGGCCGGCGTGGTGTTTGCGAAGTGGCAGTCATCCGTTCGGCTGCCCCAGCAGGTCGTCGAGGTCGCCGCCGTGGTTCGGTAGAGCAGGTGCGCGTCGAGGTCGGCTCCGGTCGTCGTCCCGGGGGTAGGGTCACCTGGGGTGAGCCAGGTCACCTCCATGTAGAGCCGGCCGAACGGCTTCGCCTCGATCGTCGCGATCGCGGCAGGCGGAGGAACGCTCCCGATCGTCGTCGACCACTCCCCGGCGTCGTCGCGCGCGTACAAGTAGACCGTGTAGTCGCCGACGGCGTCGGCGATGAAGCTCGTGGTCGTGCCCGACGTCGCACGCAGCCGCTGAGCCGACGTCGCGGGCTTTGACGCGAGCATCCACGAGTAGCCCGTCACCGTGCCGTCGACGTCGGTGCTCGCGGAGCCGTTGCAGACAATCTCGCTGAACGCGTCGGTTGCGCGGCCGCCGCTGGGCGTCACGCACGTGATGACGGCCGTCGGCGGTCTGTTGCCGAACGCGCAAGACCCCGGGCACGCGTCGCCGTCGGCGGTGTTCCCGTCGTCGCACTCCTCGCCGGTGTCGACGACACCGTCGCCACAGCCCGGGCGCGCACAGGTTGTGCGGCAAGCATCCGGTGTGCTGTCGGACCGCGCCGCGCCGGTGTCGCACTCCTCGTCGCCCTGGACGATGCCGTCGCCGCAGATCGGGAGGCGACAGGCGCGCGTGCACGCGTCGTTGTCGATCGCGTTGCCGTCGTCGCACTCTTCATCCCCGTTCACGACGCCGTCGCCGCAGCCCGCCGGGAAGCAGGTCGGCCGGCACGCCGCCTCGGGCGCCGTCGAGTTCGCGTCGCCCTCGTCGCAGCCCTCGCCTGGATCGACGACGCCGTCACCGCAGGTCGGGGCGACACACTCCGTTCGGCACGCACCCGACTCCGTGTCGGAGTTATCGGCCCCGTCGTCGCACTCCTCGGTCGCGTTGTCGGCGACCCCGTCGCCGCAGAACGGGAGGACGCACGTCGTCCGACAGCGGTTTGGACCCGTGTCGGAGTTGTCGGAGCCCTGGTCGCACTCCTCTCCGGCCTGAAGAACCCCGTCGCCGCACACCGGACGGGTGCAGCGGTTCGAGCAGCCGTCCACCGGGTTGGTGTTCCCGTCGTCGCACTCCTCCCCGTAGACGGCCTGTCGGATCCCGTCGCCGCAGTAGGCGAGCCGGCAGAGGTTCGAGCACTCGTCATCGTGGATGGCGTTGCCGTCGTCGCACTCCTCGTCGCCCGCGACCACCCCGTCGCCGCAGCCGTCAGGACGAACGGTGACGCACTCCGAGCTGCAGAGGTCTTCGTCGACGTCGTTGCCGTCGTCACACTCTTCGTCGCCGTTGACGACTCCGTCGCCGCACTGGGCTGCGATGCAGTCGTTCGAGCACTCGTCCTCGTCGACGTCGTTTCCGTCGTCGCACTCTTCGCCGGCGTTCAGCACACCGTCACCGCAGATACCCGGCACGTCGACGGTACAGCGGCTCGAGCATCCCTCGCCGCCGTCGCACTGCTCGCTGGCGTCCACGACGCCGTCACCGCAGTGCGCCTCGACGCACGTGGTCCGACACGCGTCTGGGAGCAGATCGGAGTTGTCGGCCCCATCGTCGCACTCCTCGCCGTCATCGATGGCGCCGTCGCCGCACCGATCCGGTGGGGCGTCGGGTGCGACGTCGGTATCTTCCGCCGCGTCGTCGCCGCCGTCCGTCGCAGCGTCAGGTTCGTCGTCGGTCGTGTCGGTCAGACCGGTCTCGCCATCCACCGACGTATCGGTGAGGGCGTCGATGCCATCCCACGAGAAGCCTTCATCGTTGCAGCCGCCGGCGGCTGCGACCAGCGGCACTGCGAGCAGAAGCGCGAGGGGCGCGCGCGAGAGTTGTCGGTGCTGTTGCGGAGTCATGGTTCTTCGGCGCGGAGCGCGGTGGATGGCGTCGGTGGTGCCGGAGTCTAGCGGGTCCGCGCGACCGTTCCCAGCGTTGGGATCGAGAGGTGAAACCTCGCGCCGCCGAGCGCCGAATCGCTCGCCTCCAATGTCCCACCAAGCGCCGCGGCGGCTCGGGACGCAATGGCCAGCCCGAGTCCCGCGCCGCCGGCACTCGAGCGGCTCGCGTCGAGCTGCACGAACGGCTCGAACACGCGCAGCCGGTCGGCGACCGGGATCCCGGGGCCGTCGTCCTCGACGCTCACCACCGTGCCGCCGTCCTGAGACCGCTCCAGGCGCAGCTCAACGAGCGCGCTCGCGTGCCGTGCCGCGTTGGTCGCGAGGTTCTCGACGACCCGTCGAAGCGCCCTGCGTTGCGTCGTCATGTCTCGGGCGGTCCCCGCCTCGACAACCACGCGGACCTCGACGTTCGGTCGCTGCGCCCGGCACAGCTCTGCTGCGCGATCGAGCTCTTCTACGAGCGAGACGTTCTCCGTGGGGGCCTCGACCGCATCGGCCCGTCCGAGCTCGAGCAGCTCGTCGACGAGCTCGCGCATGTCGCCCAGCGCGCCTTCGAGCTTCGAGAGCAGCCGCGCCCGCTCGCCCTCGGCGTCCGCCTCTGCGAGAGCATCGGCGATGAACACCAGCCGCGCGATTGGGGTCCGCAGTTCGTGAGAGACCGCGCGAAGCAGCTCCCGCTGACCTGCCACAACCCCCTCGACCTTCGTGGCCATCTCATCGAACGCGCGCCCGACGGCGGCGACGGCGTCGGTCTCCGCGTCGTCGACGCGCGCCGTCAGCTCGCCGGCGCCGATGCGCTCGGCCACCAGCGCGAGCCGCGTGAGGCGCCGCTCGATCGGCCGCAGCAGCACGACGAGCGCCGCGCCCACCACCGCGAGTGCGGCCGCGAGCCGCAGGATCTGCCCCGCGAGCCGGCGCCGGAGATCCGGCGCGTCGAACGGGCCGAGCACCAAGACCGACCGGTCGTCCAGAGTCGCCAGCAGCCGTCGCGTCCCGTGGTCTCGCAGCACCACGAGCTCGCCCGAGCGCAGCCGCGCGCGCAGCGCTTCGCCCCACTCTTCGGCGGCGATCGGCGCGACCCGCGCGTCGAGTCCGAGATGCTGCTGAAGGTCACCGACGAGCTCGTCCGGACCGCCAAACCGTCCAGGGGGAGGGCGCGGCGGAGGGTGTTGGGTTCGCCTCCGCGCCATCCGCACGGCCGGCTCCAGCGCGCCGGCGAGGTACCGGTCCCCGACCTCCAGCAGCTCGCGGCGCAGAGACACCACGTGCACCGCGCTGATCACGAGCACGAGCAGGCTGACGCCCAGGTACGCGCGAAGGAAGAGGCGCCTCACGGCGACCCTGGTGTGAGCAGGTAGCCGGCGCCGCGGACGGTCTTTAGGAACCGCGGCGCCCGCGGGTCGTCGCCCAGCTTCTGCCGCAGCCGCGACACGTGCACGTCGACGCCCCGGTCGATGCCGTCGTACCGCACGCCGTGAAGGTCTCGGTACAGGTCCTCCCGAGAGACCACTGTCCCGGCACGCTCCGCCAGATACCAGAGGAGGTCGAACTCGGCTGTCGTCACGTCGACGGGCTGGCCGTCGACAGCAACCTCGCGTCGACGGGGATCCACCTCGAGCGGACCGATCCGGAGCGTCGCGCGCGCGGTCGCCGGTGGACGTGCACGGCGAGCCAGCGCGCGGACCCGCGCGACCAGTACCCGAGGCGACACGGGCTTGACGGCGTAGTCGTCCGCACCGAGCTCCAGGCCAAGTACCTGATCCACGTCGTCGTCGAGCGCCGTCAGCATCAGGATCCCGCCGGCGAAGGTCGGGCGCACGGCCCGGCAGACGCCGAAGCCGTCGAGGCCCGGCAACATCGCGTCGAGCACGACGACGTCGGGGTGCTCTACCAGGATCCGGTCGCGCGCCGAGGCCCCGTCCGCGGCGTGGCTCACGTCGAACCCTTCGCGCCGCAAGCGCGCGACCACGAGCTCCGCGAGCTCGAGGTCGTCCTCGACCACGAGCACTCGCACACTCGCGGGGTCGAGCTCGGCCTGTGATGGCATCGTCATGCCGGCACTCTCCTCAGCCGCCCGGGCGGAGTCAACGGCGCGGCCCCGCGTTCACGAACTGTTACGTGCCGTTTACCCGCCCTCAACAGACGTGCGCCAGCGCGTCGCTACAGTTGAGTACGTGGGCGATGGAGCCCACCGAAGACCCCAAGAGGGCACAATGAAGAAGCTCGCTACCGGACTGTTTCTCACCTTCGCCGCCGTTGCGGCGCTCCCGCTCGCCGCCCAGGACCGGGCAGCCGGGCCCCCGCCGGATGGTGGCTTCGACCGCGTCGACACCGACGGCGACGGGCTGATCTCGCTCGACGAGTTCGTCGAAGGCGCGCACCGGCGCGGCGGTCCCGGTGGGGCCCACGGCCCCGACGGCCGCGAGGGGCCCGATAGCGCGGGCGCGGGCCGCGGGCGTGGGGCCGGCCACGGTCCATCGCCCGGCGGGGAGTGCGGCCTCGCGCGCTTCGATGCCGATGGCGACGGCACGCTCTCCGACGACGAGCGAGACGCGATGGTCGCCGCGAGGTTCGCCGAGCTCGACGCCGACGGCGACGGGTTCCTCTCGTCCGACGAGCGCCCCGCACGCGGCCACGGCCACGGAGGCCCACCCCCGGAGCGCCTCGAACGCCTCGACGCCGATGGCGACGGCACGGTCACCCGCGACGAGTTCCTGAGCGGTGTGGGCGCTCACTTCGACGAGCTCGACCGCAACGGCGACGGTGTGCTGAGCGAGGCCGACCGACCCTAGCGCCGCTGCGCTACTCGTAGACGAGGACCGCGCCGGCCCCCGGCGCGGCCTCGTCGTCGCCCGGAGCACCTCCCGAGACTCGCGCGCCGCCGGATCCGATCCCAACGACCGCGCCGAGCTCTGCGCCGACCGAGCCCCGGGCGTCGGCCAGAGTCTCGAGGAGGCCGAGCGGCGCGCTTGCCGGGGCGCCCTCCACGAGGGCGAACACGTGCAGGTCGCCCCAGCCCTCCGAACCGCCCGGCTCTCCGACCACAACCATCGACTGCTCCGCGTCGACCGCGGCACCGAAGCGCCCGCCGGAGACGGTCCCCCGCAGCGTCTGCAAGCAGCAGGTCGCTGGCGCTTGGATCCACGTGTCGACCGTGCCGTTGCCGCGAGCCGCGGGCGCACCGGCGGCGACTCGCACGGACGACCCCGCCGACCCGAGCGCTACCGACGCGCCATACTGGTCGCCGATGTTCCCGCCCACGTCGGCAACCAGGAGGCCCCACGACCCCAGGGCGGATCGCGAGAACAGGTCGACGCGTCCGTGGTTGGCCCCGCCGCCCGCCGCCCCCAGCGCCGCGTTCGACCCGTCTACCGCCGCCGCGAAGGGGGCGCCCGGGGTCGTGTCGGGCGCGGCGAGCCAGCCGGTTGGACTCCAGCGGCTGCCGACGCGACGATACGTCCAAACGCCCGGCGACGAGCCCGCGCCCGGGTTCTGGCGCGCCCCGATCAACAGCCACTCCGTAGACTGCGCGACGACGGCTCCAAATCCGACCGCCGCGACTCCGTCGGGCGCGGAGATGACACTGTCCTGTTCCCAGTCTCCGGCGCGGTTCAAGCGGAACACCAGGGCGGCGCCGCGTCCACCATCTGCCCCGGGCGCGCCGACGACCAGCCACTCTTCGCTGACCGCGAGCGCCGCGCCGAGCTGAGCCTCGGCCTCTGGCGTCTCGGCGAGGATGAGCTGTCGGAACTCCCACCCGGTGGGTGACCGCCGAAACACGTGGACCGCTCCGTCATTTGCCACGGAACCGTCCGCCAGCGGTGCGCCGATTACGATCGACGTCGACGTCATCTCCGCGGCGGTCCCGAACGCGTCGCCCGCGACGGACCGAGGCGACGTCAGCACCGCGCGTGTCTCCCAGCGGCGTCCGGCCAGCCCAAACACGTAGACGGCGCCGGCCCCGATCCCCGCCGTCGGGTCGTCGATCGCGCCACCGAAGATGAGCCCGTCCGCCAGCGCCAGCGAGTAGCCCAGCCGCGCGGCTGGGACCGAGGCGCCAGGGTCGAGCGCCGCCGTCTCTGTCCAACCGGCGCTCCCGGGCTCGAAGACATACACGGCCCCCGACCGCCCGACCGACCGGTTTTCGCGGTACGCGCCGACAACGACGCGCGTGCTATCGATCGCCACCGCAACCCCGAAGCGCGCGCCGACCGCCACCGTCGACGGGCGCAGCCGCTGCGTGACCGACCAGCGGCCCCCGGCGACCTCGAAGACGTACGCCGACCCGGTATCCGCGCCGCCCTCGTCATCGCCCTCGGCCCCCACGACGAGCTTGCCATCGCCAAACGCGAGGGCGGCACCAAAGCTGGAGGCCGTCGTGATCGGCGGGAGGTCCATCGCCACCGCGCTCGTCGAACCCGCGCCCAACCGGTACGCGGCGACGCTGCCGAACCCGAACGACTCGGCGTCGGTCGAACGCGCCGTGCGCGGCGCACCGACGAACAGCGTCCCGTCACCGATGGCCACGGCTGCCCCGAAGCCGCGGAGGCCGGACGGCGGGGTCAGGACCAGCGGGTCGCCAAAGCGTGTGCCAGTCCGCGGATAGACGGCGACCGAGCCCAGCGTCTCGTCGTCGTCGAGCGATCCGATCGCGAGCCACGCGTCCGTCAGCGCGATCGATGTCGCGAAGTGAGCGCCGGCAGACGGCGAGGGCGGCGCGAGGATCCTCGACGGAGTCCAGGCCGTCCCATCGTCGGACCGAACGAACACGAACGCCGCTCCCGCCTCCCCCGCGAACCGCGACGAGTCGGGAGCGCCGACGACGAGAACGTCGGAGGCCGCCGCGAGCGACGCCCCAAATCGCTCCCGTAGCGTAACCGCGCCGGGAGCCCGAACCGTCTCGACGTGGACGAAGCTGCTCGCGGAGCGCTTCTCGAACACGAAGACCGCGCCCGTGTTGTCGCCGCGCTCTTCGTCTTTGTCGGTGCCCACCAAGACATACCCGTCGAGAAACGCGAGCGACCGCGAGAACGAGTCGCTTGCGGCGGCGTCCCCGCCGAACGCGTCCGACGGGAGCAGCTTCCAGACCGTCGACAGCGGCTCTGCGCAGGCTTCCGGCTCCACACACTCGACGCTGTTGAGATCGCGCCCACAGCCCACCACACCGCAGGCGCCGCAGACCGTGCCGGGAGCATCGCCGACGAGCTCGCGGCAGCCCCCGCAGGCGTTGGCGCTATCGCCCACGCAGGCGATCGACTCGGGTCCCGTGCAGACGACGCGCCCTTCGCCACAGGCGCCACACGGCCGGCCGACCGTTGCGGGAGCGCCGTCGAGGAGGAGCGGCGAGTAGCCACCGCACGCGTTCGCGACGATCCCGGTGTCGTCGCCGGTATCGGTACTCGAGTCGCCATCGATGTCCCGGACGTTCGTGTCCGCGTCGCCTGTGTCGGGGTCGCCGCCGCCGTCGGCATCCCGCAGATCAGCGTCGACGTCGCGCGACGTGCCGTCAGTGTCCACGTCGCGGCCCGAGGAGTCGGTGTCAGTGTCGCGCCCCGAGGTGTCGGTCGGGCCCCCGTCGCCATCGCCGCTATCGCGGTCCGCGTCGCGGTCCACGTCGCGACTGGTGTCGCCGCTGGTGTCTCCGGTGCCGTCAGTTCCGCTGCCCGCGTCGGAACCACGGATGTCGGACGGGCCGTCGAGGCCCGTCCGCGCGCACGCCGCCAGAAGAGTCGAAGCGAGACAGAGGGCCCAGAGGTGGGTTCGCATGGGTGACGCTCGGTTTCCCCGCCGGCTGCGCGACTGCGCTAGCGGGAGCTACAAGGAGGCGGAACGACGGCGGCCAGGTCGGGGGTCGCGGGGACGTCGCGAACCGCTCCCCACGCTGCGCCCGCGAAGCCGACTCGCCAGAGAGTCTCGCTCGACCCACCAACGATCGACACCGAGCGGTCGCCGCTGTCGTCGATCGTCGCGTCGCCCTGGACCAAGACGGACCCGGACGTGCGATCGAGGCAGGGGGCGCCGAGAGGGTCGCAGTCGGGGATCTCGATCCCCTCGATGCTCGGGCGAGTCCATCCGGTTGTGGTCCAGCCGGTGGCTGTGAACTCTACGTCGCCCGCGGCGCTCGCCGCGCTCCCGTCGGCGGCAGGGTAGAGCGCCAGGCGCCGACCGGTGACGTCGAGGAGTGATGTCGACGACTCGTCGGTTGGCTCCCCGAAGAACGTGTCCGGCGCGGACTCGAGCAGCTCGAGGATGGTACCGGGCCGCACGAAGACGGGGATCTCGGTCGCTGGCGCGTCTGCGTCGAGTCTCACGGTGCCGTCCGTGTCGGCTGTCGCTTCGAGCGGAGCGTCGCCAAACAGCGGCCACCATCCGGCCGAGGGGAGGACCGCGGCCCGCGACGTCGCGCCCTCCGCCAGCACGGCCGCGACGAGCAAGTCGTCGCCAAGGAAGAACTCGTCTACGCCCTCCGCCCACAGGGGCGCCGCGTCGGGCTCGACCAAGTACACGTGGCGCAGCACCGGAAGCCCGAGCGCGCTAGCCTCTTCGACCGCGCTCCAGAGGTACGGGAACAGCAGCGTGTGGATGCGCGCGTAGCGCCGGTAGTGGTCCAGCGACTCGGCGTCGCGGTCGAACGACCAGTTTCCACACTCGTCGGACCCGTGGTGCGTCCGCATCACTGGCGAGAACGCGCCCAGCGCGGTCCAGCGGTAGAACAACTCCTTCGTCGTGTTTGGTCGACCGACGGAGTTGTAGCCCGCCACGTCCGAACCAAACAGCGTCACCCCGGTGAGGCCGAGATTCGCGCCGATCCGCGGGACCGTCGGGATGCCGTCGTCGTTGCCCCAGTCTGTGTTCTGGTCGCCGGCCCAGTGGACCGGCGAGATCGCCCCGGCGCCGCCGTTCACCGACGCCCAGCCTGCACGCGAGAAGAACGTCCAGTCCCCCTCCGAGTCCGCGTGGGCCCGCGCGAGCGCGTCCCGATTCGCGGCTTGCCAAAGCAGCGGGTAGCGGTTGTGAACCGTCCACGCAGAGGAGCCGTCCACTGGCGCCGCGTCGACCGGGTACCACTCCGAGAAGTCACACATCCACCCGTCGATCCCGAGCTCCTCGGCGGCGCCCTGCATGTAGTCGCGAACCCACTCGACGGCGTCGGGGTTCGTCAGTTCGACGAGCCCGGCTGTGCGGAACGCCGGGTCTACGATCGTACGGACGGTGCCATCGGCTCGCGCCGCCAAGAACCCTTGGTCGTTGCCCTCTGTCCACATGCGCGTGGTCGAGGGGACGAACGGGTTGAAGTACGCCAGGAACGCGAACCCGCGCGCGTGGAGCCACTCGATGTCACCAGCGAGGTCCGGGTACTGCTCGGGGGACCACTCCCACGCGTAGCTGAGCCGATACCCGGTGCCCGACTGCTCGCCGCCGATCCAGTCCTCGCTCCAGATCGCCGACGACGGGATCCCCTCGCTCCGGAGCAGCTCCGCGACGGCGTGGAGCCGCGTCGGTCCCCCAACCGCGTCGTTCCACGGCGCGAGCACCCACGCTGGGGGCAGGGTGGGGCGCCCGGTGTACTCCGTGATCGCCGCGAGCCGCTCCTTCGGGGTCTCGCCCTCGACCAGGACGAACCCCGGGAGCGCGCCGATCGACGTCAGGCTGGGCGTGTCGGTCCGCAGGTCGAGCTCGCTGTACGCGTCGTGCGTGACGATCGCCGCATACCCCGCTGAGGAGTACCACACGCCGGCCGGCGCGTACGCCGCCTCGGGCGAGTTCTGCAGGGGCCAGGCGATCGGGTCCTCCGGCTTGCCGTTCCCTTGCTCCTGGGTCCAGAGCGGAAAGCTGCGACCCCGCAGGTTCATCCCGGTCGCCTGGCTGCCGAGCCCGAAGAACGCCTCGCTTCCGCCCGCTCGCAGCGCGACGCTGCCACCGGTGACCACCGCGTCGGCGCTCGCCAACTCCACACGCAGGTTCTCTCCGTCCGCGCTGAACCGGAGCTCGACCCCGTTGCCGCCGAGCGTGCTGTACGCGAGCGCCACCCCGTCCGAAGAGACGCTGATCTCCGGGGCTCCCGCCACGTCGTTCCACGCCAGCGTCGACAGGCGTGTGCCGGTTCGGAACCGGAAAGCACCGAACTCGTTCTGCGTCTCCGGATACCCGGTCGAGATCCGCACGCTCGCCACGCCATCGACGCACGCCGGCGGCGCCGAGAGAGTCGGCGCATCGTGGCCGACCGACCACGCCCCGTCCGACGGGTCCACCCAAACCGTCCACGCTCCCACCGCGTGCGCCTCGGGCGTCGACGGGTCCGACGGCCGGCAGGCTCCAGGGCCGGCATCAGTTGTCTCTGTGGCGTCGATGTCTGCCGCGGCGTCCCCGGTCCCGTCCGCCGTGGTGTCCCCGTCGTCCCCGACGTCAGTCCCGTCGGCTGCATCGGCCGTATCGGTCGCGTCGGCGCCGCCGTCGACGTCGCCGTCGCCGGTGTCGGTCGTCGGGCCCGCGTCCGCACGGTGTTCCTCATCTGCGCCACATCCGGCCGCAACGGCGCCGACAAGGGACAGGCTGAAGATCCATTTGCGCGCAGACATTGCCCAACCGGAGCGAGAGTCGCCGCACGCTACACGGGAGCCCGATGCGTCGCCAGTGGTAACGGCCGGGAGCCCGCGCTAGACACCGGACGCGCGGCACGAACGCGTCCGCGACCGAACGGCCGCTCCGGCAGACGCGAGCGCGCCCGACCAGAACGGAGGTCTCGCGTGACGCACGCCCCGAGAGCCGACCCCGGCGCTGCCGCGCCCCGCCCCGCTGTGGGCGTCGTGCTGGTCGGGGGCGCGAGCTCTCGCATGGGCACCGACAAGGCGGCGATGACTCTCCGCGGGCGGCCTTGGGCGGGACTCGTCGCCGACGCGCTCCGCGGCGCCCGCATGTCGATCCTGTTCGCGGGGCGCGCGCCGGCCGATGCGATCCCAGGCTGCGGCAGCGGAGCCTGGCTCTCGGATCTCCCAGACCTCGCGAAGACGGGACCGCTGGCCGGGATTCTCTCCGCGGCGCGCGCCGAGCCCGCGGCCGACCTGTTCGTCGTCGCCTGCGACCACCCGGCCCTCACGTCCGACGCCGTGGAGTGGCTACTCCGAGTCGCGGCCGCTCGGCCCGACTCGGCCGTGGTCGGGGCCATGCTGGATCGACCGCTCCCAACGTTCGCGCTCTACCGCCGCGCCTTCTTCGCGACCGCCGAAGCGTCACGCGTCCGGCGCAACCACGGCCACAGCCTGACACGCGCCGCCGACGATGCCGGCGCGCACTGGGAGGCGCCACCAGCGGCGCTAGCGCCCGCGCTCGCGTCGGCGAACACCCCCGAGGAGCTCGCCAAACTGCGCGGTCTGTCCCCTTCCCGAAGGTAACGAAACCGGCGCCGCGCCGCCTTCCCGAAGGTAGTGAAACCGGCGCCGCACCGCCTTCCCGAAGGTAGTGAAACCGGCGCCGCGCCGCCTTCCCGAAGGTAATGAGACCGCCCCTGCGCCCCCCGTCCCGAGGGTAGTGCGACCGCCACCAGACCAGCTCAGGCCGGCTGCGCTGGCAGACGCGCGCGTTCTGGGAAATAAGGCTGTCATGGCTAGCGTTGGGAGGGGCCGCGGTGGGCTCCCATCCCACCCGGGCCCGAGAGATCCAGCCCGTTCGACCCAAGAAGGAGTCGTCATGATCGAGATCCGCAGTCTCTCCAGGAAGTATGGGGCGACCGTCGCGGTCGACAGCGTCTCGCTGTCGATCGGGGACGGCCAGATCGTCGGCCTGCTCGGTCACAATGGCGCCGGCAAGACGACGATGATGAAGATGATGACGGGGTTCCTGGAGCCCACTGCCGGGACCGTCACCGTCGATGGCGTCGACGTGACCTCGGACCGCCGGGCCGCGCAGCGCCTCATCGGCTACCTCCCCGAGAACGCGCCGCTCTACCCGGAGATGCTCGTCCAGGAGTACCTCGCGACGATGGCCGAGCTGCGAGGCGTCGCGCCCGGAGATGTCCAGCGCGCCGTCGTAGACGCTGCCACCGACACGGGCCTGCTCGACCGCCTCGTTCAGCCGATCGGCACGCTCTCGAAGGGCTACCGCCAGCGCGTCGGACTCGCGCAGGCGATCGTCCACCGCCCGAAGGTCCTGATCCTCGATGAGCCCACCAACGGCCTCGACCCGACGCAGATCCGCTCGATCCGCGAGCTCATCCTCCGGCTCGGGCAGAAGACGACCATCTTTCTCTCGACGCACATTCTGCAGGAGATCGAGGCGGTCTGCGCCCGTGTCGTGGTCCTCATCGGTGGGAAGCTCGCCGCGGACGCGACGCTCGCCGAGCTCACGGACGGCGGCTGGGTCCGCGTCTCCGTGGCCGGCGCCGCGGGGGTCGAGGGCGTCTTCGGCGGCATCGCCGGGGTCCGTAGCGTGACGCTGGTCGGGCCAGACCCGCGCAGCGCCGACCACACGGTCTACCGCGTCGAGTGCGCGACCCCGGCTCCGGTAGGAGAGCTGGCTCGCGTCGCGCTCGACCGTGGCTGGAAGCTGGGCGGCATCGCCCCCGAGGCCAAGACGCTCGAGGCCGTGTTCAAGGAGCTCGAGCACGCCCATGTCGCAGCGGAGGCCGCCGAATGAACGCCATCCTCACGGTGATGCGCAAGGAGCTGCGCGGGCTGTTCCAGTCGCCCGTCGCGATGATCTTCCTCGGCGCGTTCCTCCTCGCCACGCACTTCGCCTTCTTCACAGCCGAGCGGTTCTTCGCTCGCGACCTGGCCGACGTCCGGCCGCTGTTCCAGTGGCTCCCCATGCTGCTGGTGTTCCTCGTCTCCGCGGTGACGATGCGGATGTGGGCCGAGGAGCGGAAGATGGGGACGCTGGAGCTGCTGCAGACGCTCCCCCTCGAGACGCACCAGCTCGTGTTTGGGAAGTTCGCAGCGTCGGTCGGGCTCGTGAAGATCGCGCTCCTCCTCACGCTCCCGCTGCCGCTGATGGTCGGATCGATGGGCGATCTCGACTGGGGGCCCGTTATCGGCGGCTACTTCGGGGCCGTCTTGCTCGGCGCGGCCTACTCGGCCGTCGGGCTCGCGATCAGCGCACGGACCGACAACCAGGTCGTCGCGCTGATGCTGACGATGCTCGTCTGCGCCGCCCTCTACGTGGTCGGCTCGCCGACGGTCGTCGACCTCGTCGGAGGCCAGACCGGCGACATCTTGCGCGCGCTCGGCACCGGCTCTCGGTTCGAGAGCATCGGGCGGGGCGTCATCGATCTGCGCGACCTCGTCTACTACCTCGGCATCGTCGTGGTCGCGCTATCGATCAACGTGCTCTCGCTGGAGTCCGATCGCGTGGACGCCGGGTCTGCCGCCGGGCGCAAGAGTCTCGTCCGCCTTCGTGCGACCACTCTGCTGATCGCGGCGAACGTCGTCGCGCTCAACGCCTGGCTCGCGCCGGTCTCCGCCGTCCGCGCGGATCTGACGGCCGACAAGGAGTACAGCCTCAGCCCCGTCACCAAGGACACTCTCGCGCGGCTCGGCGAGCCGCTGATCATCGAGGGCTACTTCTCGGAGCGGACGCACCCGCTACTGGCACCGCTCGTGCCGCAGATCCGTGACGTCCTTTCCGAGTACGAGATCGCCGGCCGCGGACGGGTCCGGGTGTCGTTCGCCGACCCAAACACGGACGAGGACCTCGAGGCGCGCATCCAGGAAGACTACGGCGTCCGGTCGATGCCGTTCCGGGTCGCCGACCGCACGCAGCAAGCCGTGGTCAACGCGTTCTTCCACGTCGTCGTCCGCTACGGCGACCAGTACCAGGTGCTGTCGTTCGACGACCTCATCGAGGTTCGGATGGACGACGCCGACGTCGACGTTCGGCTGCGCAACCTCGAGTACGACCTCACGCGCGCGATTCGCCGCGTCAGTCAGAACTTCCAGACGACGGACTCGCTGCTCGCCGCCCTCCCGCAGGGCGCGAAGATCACGCTCGTCGCGTCGGCGAACATTCCTGCCGACCTGGCGGCCGCGGTCGAGTCCGTCCGCACCGTGGCGACCGACCTGGCGTCGAAGTCCGACCGCCTGGAGTTCGCCGAGGTAGACCCGACTGGCGACGCCGGGCTGCAGCAGCAGCTTCAAGACCGCTACAACATCCGCCCGCTCGCGACGGACATCCTCGCGACCGACACGTTCTTCCTCGACGTCATCGTCGAGCTCGGTGACCACGTCGAGCGCGTCGTTCCGCGCGGAGACCTGTCGGAAGCCGAGGCCCGCGCCGCGCTCGAAGCGTCGATCCGGCGCCTGACCCCGGGGCAGCTCACGACCGTGGCGCTGTTCACGCGAGAGCCGGAGCAACCCGAGTACAACCCGAACATCCCCCCGCAGTACCAGCCTCAGCCGGAGCCGCCGGACTACCGCTACCTGGAGCAGCTACTGTCCGAGCGGTTCCAGGTGCGGCGCACCACGCTGTCCGAGGGCGAGGTGCCCGGAGACGTCGACGTGCTCGTCGTCGCCAAGCCGGGCGACCTGACCGACGAGCAGAAGTTCGCGGTCGACCAGTTCCTGATGCGTGGCGGCTCCGTGATCGCCCTCGCGGGACGCTACGAGGTGAAGCCCTCGCAGACCGGCCTGGAGTCGAGCCGCTCGAGCGGCGGGTTGCAGGACCTCCTCGCAAGCTACGGCGTCACCGTGGCCGACGGACTCGTCTTCGATCCGCAGAACGCCGCGTTCCCGATCCCGGTCCAGGAGCGCCGCGGCGGCGTCGTGCTGCAGCGGATCGAGTTCATGGACTACCCGATGTTCCCGGACGTCCGCTCCGACGGGTTCGACCGGTCGCACCCGGCCGCGTCGGGGCTCGCCGGTGTGACGACGCCGTGGGCGTCTCCGCTAACGCTCGACCCACCGGAGGGCGTCGTCGCGACTCCGCTGCTCCAGACGTCCGAGCGGTCCTGGGCGCAGGCGAACCCGGAGATCAACCCGGACCCGCAACAGTTCCCCGAGACTGGCTTCCCGACGGAGTCCGTCGCGACGTCTCGCTCGGTTGTCGCGGCGACGCTCACGGGGACGTTCCCGAGCTACTTCGCCGATCGTCCGGCGCCGGGCTTCGCCGGCGAGGGCTCGGGTGACGGGACTGGGCGCACGCTCACCCGCTCGCTGCCGACTGCGCGGCTCGCGGTCGTCGGCTCCGCCGAGGCCGTCTCGGACCTGATGATGTCGATCGCCCAGCAGCCCGGCGGTGAGGTGCACCGCGGCAACGTCCAGCTCGTCGAGAACCTGCTCGACTGGTCGACCGAGGACACAGAGCTCCTCGAGATCCGCAGCTCGGGCGCGTTCGCGCGGACGCTCGTCCCGCTCGACGACGGCGTCGCGCAGAAGTGGGAGTACGGCCAGCAGGTCGGGGGGCTGCTCCTCGTCGTGATTCTGTCCGTGATCCCCTGGTACCGCCGCCGCGCGACGAAGCCGTTCGCGGCCGCCCCCAGCACCAAGGTGCAGGCATGACCACCACGCAGAAGGCGCTCATCGCAGCGTTCCTCGTTCAGCTCGCCATCGTCCCGCTCACGTGGCGGCGCGCGGCCCCGCCCGCCGCCTCCACGGAGCCGCTGCTCTCGGTCGACAGCGCGTCGGTCACCGAGCTCCAGGTCGAGTCCAGCGGCTCCAGCGCCCAGTCCGTGACCTTGCGCCGCGAGGGTGAGGGCTGGGTGGTCGCAAGCGCCGACGGCTACCCCGCGAAGTCGGACGCCGTCGACTCCCTCATCGGCCACCTCGGAGACGTGGTCGTGGACACCGCGCCGATCGCGACGCAGGCCGTGTCGCACGAGGGGCTAAACGTCGCCGACGCCGACTTCGGCCGCCGCGTGACGATCACCTCGTCGGGCGCCACGGAGCCGCTCGTCTTCGTCCTCGGTCAGTCCGACGCCGGCGGGATCAACCTCCGCCGGGGCGGCGACGAGGTCTTCTCGGCACGCGGCGCGACGATCTTCGACCTGAAGACCTCCGCGGGCGACTACGTCGAGCGCGACCTGATCTCGTTCGACGCTGGTCAGCTCGACTCGCTCAGCGTGACGACGCCGACCGGCACCGTCATGGCGCAGCGCAGCGGCGGCGGCTGGGAGGTTGCTGGCCTGGCCGAGGGCCGCGCCACCGACAGCGACGCCGTCGACCGCGTCGCGGGTGCGCTCGCGACGCTCCGCATGAGCGAGCCCGTGGCCGCGGCGTCCGTCGACCTCACGTCACCGGCCGCGACCGTCTCGTGGACCGGAACCGACGCGACCGGGACGCCGTTCGGCGGCACGCTGCGGATCGGCGCCGAAGACTCGAGCTACCGCGTTGTCCGACTCGAGGGCGCCGTGGGCGCTGCGAAGGTCTACGCGTCGAGCCTCTCGTCCGTCGTGGACGCCACGATCGACGCGTGGTCCAAGGAGGCCGCCGCCGCGCCCGTGCTCGAGCCAGGCGGCGAGTAGGCCCGCGTAGCTCGACCGCGTGCGCCTCAGTCCTGCTCGACCAGGACGTGACGGGCGAGCTCGCGCGCGATCGTCGTCCGCCCGCTCGGCGTGGCGACGATGAGCGGCCCCTCCGACGGGAGCACCTCGAGCACGGTCGCCACCGCGTCTGGGACCAGCCCGAGCCCGTCGAGGTACTTCAAGGCCTCCGGCGACTGCTCCAGTACCCGCACCAAGCGAGCCGGGCGGTCCGGCACGGCCTGCGAGAGCGGGACCGTGGCCGGATGGCGCACGACGCCCGCCGCCGAGGGGATCGGGTCCCCGTGCGGATCTACCGTCGGGAAGCCCAGGAAGCGCTCGATCCGCGCGGCCAGATCGTCGCTGACCGCGTGCTCGAGCAGCTCGGCCTCGTCGTGGACCTCGTCCCAGCGATACCCAAGCGTCGCGACCAGGAACGACTCCACCAGACGATGCTTGCGGATCACCGCGAGCGCCGCGAGCTCCCCATGCGAGGTCAACGCCGCGCCGCGATACGCCTCGTAGTCGACGAGGCCGCGGTCAGCGAGCGTGCGCAGCATGCTAGTCACGCTCGGAAGGCTCACGCCGAGGTGGCCGGCCAGCTCCTTCGTCTTCACGCGAGCGTCTCGCGTGCCGACGAGGTGATAGATGGCCTTCAGGTAGTTTTCGGCTGAGATTGTCGGCATCTCGGTTCCGTGCGGTCTCCAGTACTACAGGGTTGTCGACCGGAACCCCAGCGTCGCCGTGCACACCCGCGCTTCGAGGGACGCCCTCTCCGAGACCGCCGCCGAGGACGGCCGGTGAGACCTCCGTGGAGGACGGTCGGTATGACCGCGACGAGTTCGTGTGCGTGGCAGGGCCGAATCTGTATGCTCGCCGCGCCGTCGCTCCCGCGCCCACTTCTGGACCGCTGTCGCGCGGCGATCGTCCGCGCGCCCACGGAATCCGATGCAACGCTCCGCCTCCGTCCTCCTCCCGCTCGTGCTCCTCGTGGGAGCCTGCTCAGACGATCCCTCCGAGCCGTCAACCGACGCCGGCGAGATCGACGGCGCCGACATCGGCGACAGCGGCGGCGTCGATGACACGTCGAGCGACACGGCAGACGACACCAGTCCGGACGCGACCCCCGAGCGCCCGACCGGGACCGTGGTCGCGTTCGATCTCGCCGGCGCCGACGCCGACTTCTTCGCCTACCCCTACCCATCCGACCTCCGGAAGACTGCCGACGGCACCCTCGACGTGGCGGGGCTGCCGAACCCGAGGCATCAGACGTTGTACGCGTCGCTGGTCACGGCCGCTTCTCGCCGCACCGCGTTCCCGCAGCTCCCGGTGGCCTGGTTCCACTTCGACGCCCCCATCGCCGCTTGGCCGGCAGGGGCGATCGGCGACGCCGACTCCGACGTCCGGATCCTGTCGCTGTCGCCCGAAGCCGCTGACTACGGGGCGGTCATCCCCACCGTCGCCGCTGCGCTCGGGACCGACGAGTACCTCCCCCCCAACGTGCTCGCGGTGGCGCCCGCGCCCGGCTGGGTCCTGGAGCCGGGGACGGCGTATGCGGCGATCGTCCGCCGCGACTACGGCGACGCGACCGGCGCGGCGCTCGGTGTGCCGGAGCGTCTGTGGGACCTGGCGACGGGCATCGACGACGGGGCGCCCGACGCGGCCCTGTTCGCGCCGTTGTGGCCCGCGCTCGAGGAGGCCGGCATCTCGCCGCATGAGGTCGCCGCAGCGACGGTGTTCACGACCGACGACCCTGCAGCGAGCCTGTTCGCGCTGAGCGAGCTGGTGCGAGACCGCTACGACGCGACGATCAGCGACCTGCACGTCGACCCCGACGACGGCGCCACTCATCCGCGGTTCTGCGAGCTGCAGGGCACGCTGACGCTGCCGCAGTTCCAGCAAGGGACGCCGCCCTACGACACACAGGGGACCTTCACGTTCGAGCCCGACGGCGCCCCGACGCTGCAGGGGACCGTCGACGTCCCGATGGTGCTCAACTTTCCGCTCACCGAGATGCCCGCGGGCGGGTTTCCTCTCGTCGTGTACTTCCACGGCTCCGGCGGTCTCTCGTCGCAGGTCGTGGATCGCGGACCCGACCCGGACCGAGCGGGCGAAGGTCCCGCCCACGTGTTGGCCGCATACGGGCTCGCGACGGCCGGGAGCGCCCACCCGATCAACCCCGAGCGCGTTCCGGGCGCTTCGTCGTACGCGTACCTGAACCTCGCAAACCTCGGCGCGTTCCCAGACACGTTTCGCCAGGGCGCAATCGAGCAGCGGCTCTACCTGGACGCGCTCCTCGAGCTGCGCGTGCCGCCGGAGGTCGTCGCGGCGTGCGCGGGTCTCTCGCTCCCGGCCAGCGAGAGCGCCTACCGTGTCTCTGCCGACCGGCTCGCGTCGATGGGGCAGAGCATGGGCGGCATGTATGCAAACATGATCACCGCCGTCGAGCCACGGTTCACCGCCGTCGTGCCCACCGGGGCGGGTGGCTACTGGAGCTACTTCATCCTCGAGACCGCCCTCATTCCGGGCGCGGGAGACCTGCTCGCGGCCATCATCGGGACCGACCAGCTCTCGTTCATGCACCCGGTGCTCCACATGCTGCAGACGGCCTGGAGCGACGCCGAGCCGTTTGCCTATGTGCCGCGGCTCGCGTCGGCGCCGCTGCCGGGGCATCCGGCGCGCTCGATCTACGAGCCGGTCGGGCGAGGCGACAGCTACTTCCCGACGTCGACGTACGACGCCATCGCGCTGGCCTACAGGAACGTCCAGGCCGGCGAGTCTGTTTGGGCCGAGATGCAGGAGCGGCTCGCCCTCGGCGGCCTCGACGGACTCGCGGCCTACCCGCTGACCGAGAACCTGACGAGCCGAGACGGCGAGGCATACACGGGCGCCGTCGTTCAGTACGACGGAGACGGCGTGCACGACCCCCACGAGATTTTTCAGTACTACGACGAAGTGAAGCACCAGTACGGCTGCTTCCTTGACGCGCACGCTCGGACGGGCGTCGCGACCATCGTCGCCCCGGCCGGAGTCGATCAGCCATGCGAGTGATGCGGTCCAGTCTCCGGTCCGCCTGGTGCACCGGCGGCCACCGCGCCGCGCCTCCTCGACGCCGCGCGCTGTGTGGCCTCGTGTTGCTCTCCCTCTCGGGCGGCACGATCGGCTGCGGCGGATCGACCGGAAGCGCAGGCGACTCACCGGCCGTGATCTCTGCCGCGATCGTCTCCGAGACGACGAGCGGAGTGGCCGATGCGACACCGGGGGAGCCGATGAACGAGACCGAGGTTCCAGAGGGCGGCGTGGTCGAAGTCCTGTTTGGTCACCGAGTCGCAGACCCCTTCCGCTGGCTCGAAGAGCGCCGCCCCCGGACCGACGCGTGGATCGAGGAGCAGACGGCGCGCACGGTGGCATACCAGGAGGCGCACGACTCGCCGACGCGCGCCGCGCGACTCCGCGAGCTGCTCTCGATCGGGTCTATCGGGTCGATCGCGCGCGCCGGACAGGCGACGTTCTTCGAGCGTCGAGAAGGCGACGCCGAGCGTCCGATCTTGTTCGTCATCGACACGCCCGGCGCGGCGGCACGACCGGTTGTGAACCCCGAAGACTTCGGTGAGCGCTCGTCGATCGACTACTTCGTCCCGTCGCCGTCGGGCCGCCTCCTCGCGGTCGGCGTGTCGCAGAACGGCGACGAGCGCTCGACGCTGCACGTCATCGAGGTCGCGACGGGCGCTCGGCGCGACGCGATCCCCCACGCCAAGTGGGCCAGCCTGTCGTGGCGCCACGACGAGTCAGGGTTCCTCTACACGCGGTATCCCCTCGAGGGAGAGGCGGACTGGGACCCCGACGCACAGGACACCTACAACCGACACCTCTTCGAGCACACACTCGGGCAGCCGTACGAGTCCGACGCGCTCATCATGCGCGCACCGGAACCGACCGACTTCCTCGGCGCCGCGCTCGACGAAGGCGACCGCTGGGCGCTGATCGGCAACTTCCGCGGCTGGTCGCAGAGCGAGCTGTTCCTCGTGGACATGGCCTCCGACGTCCAGACTCCCCACCCACTCACGCCGGACTCCGACGCCGTCTGGAACGGGGAGCTGCATCGGGACTACATCTACGCGTACACCAACGACGAGGCGCCTCACGGCAAGATCGTCCGGGTGCGGACCGACGAGGCGCGCGACCGGCGCTGGGAGCAGATCGTCCCCGAGGCGGAAGGGACCATCGACTCGTTCTCGATCGCCGGCGACTACCTGGTCGTGACCTACGTCGAGGACATCGCGTCACGGCTCCGGGTGTTCTCGCTCGCGGGACGTCCGGTGCCTGACGTCGCGCTGCCCGTCGACGTTGGCTCGATCGGCGCGGTCGCGACCTCCCACGAGTCGAGCCGCATCGCCTTCACGTTCTCGTCGTTCTTCTCGCCGCCGGCTGCCTACGAGCTCACACTGCCCGACGGCACGGCGACCGCGATCGCGACCGTCAGCGCCGACATCGACACGAGCGACCTCCACGTCACTCGCGAGCACGCGACGTCCCGCGACGGCACGCCGGTGAACCTGTTCCTCGTCCACCGCGGCGAGCTGCCGCGCGACGGCACGGCGCCGGTCCTCCTCGAGGGCTACGGCGGGTTCAACGTCTCGTTGACGCCGACCTTCTCTCGCAATGCGCTCTACTGGCTCGAGCGCGGCGGCGTCTACGCCGTGGCAAACATCCGCGGTGGCGGAGAGTTTGGTGAGGAGTGGCACCGCGCGGGCATGCTGGGTTCCAAGCAGAACGTGTTCGACGACTTCGCGGCCGCGATCGCCCATCTCACCGAGTCCGGCCTCTCGAACCCAGACCGAATCGCGATCTCTGGTGGCTCCAACGGGGGCCTCCTGATGGGGGCGATGATCACGCAGGTCCCCGACACGTTCCGCGCGGCCCTGACCGCGGTCGGCCTCTACGATATGGTCCGGTACACGCAGTTTCCGCCAGCGGAGATCTGGATCTCGGAGTACGGAGACCCCGCCGAGCCGGACGCGTTCGAGTGGCTCTACGCGTACTCGCCATACCACAACGTCCCGGCGAGCTTCCGCGCCCCGTCGGTGCTGATCACGACGGCCGACTCCGACACCCGTGTCTCGTGGCAGCACTCGACGAAGTTCGGCGCTCGCCTGCAAGCGGCCAACATCGGCCCCAACCCTGTCCTGTTCTACATGGAGCACGCGCAGGGTCACGGCGCCGGGACCGCCCTCGACGACCTCGTCCGAGACTACGTGCGCCGTTACACCTTCATCGAGACGGAGCTCGGCGTGGTGGAGTAGCCGCGCGGGTGTTCCGGTTCCTCGCGCCGCGCTTCACTCCGGCTCATCCGCCAGAAGCGCCCGCGGCCGCGACAAACATCGCGGCGTACAGCTCCGCCGCTCGGTAGAGCTGTTCGAGCGGGACGTGCTCGCGCACCGTGTGCGCCACCGAGAGGCTGCCCGGACCACACACGACCGGCGAGCAGCCGCGCGCGAAGAGGGCGGCGGCGTCGGAGTGGGACCTGAAGTCGGCCGGGTCCCATGTCTCGCCCAGCCGCTCAAAGGCGGCTCGGACGGGCGCGACAACCGTCGGTTCGTCGAGCGAGTACCCCGCAGCCGAGAACACGGGCTCCCACGAGTACTCGCAGCCTCGGTGCGAGCCGGCGGTCTCGTCGGCCGCCTGCTGCACGATCTCGCGGACCCGCGCGACGTCGGTGCCCGGCGGCAGGTGGGCGTCGAGCTCGGCGGCGCACGCCTCGGCGATCGCAAACATCGTGTCGCCGCCACGGATCGTGCGCGGGTTGATCGCGACGGGCTCCGGCCAGTCCACGCGTCCGGTCCCCTCGAGCACGCCGAGCGCCCAGCTCAGCATCGCATGGATCGCGTTGCTACCATGCTCCGGGAGCGCTGCGTGCGCGCGCGCCCCACGGGTGGCGAGGTGGATCTCCTCGTACGTGAAGTGACGAAGGCACGGCCGAAGGTCGGTGGGCTCGCCGACGACGACGAGCGGAGCGAGCAGATCGTCCGGGAGCGCGGCGCAGCCGTCGCCGTACTCCTCCTCGCCGACCACGAGCGCTACGACGATCTGTCCGCGCAGAGGGATGCCCGACGCCTGAAGCGCGAGCGCGGCCTCGACGGCCGCCGCGCACCCGCTCTTCATGTCGGCCGAGCCGAGGCCCCACAGGCAGCCGTCGCGCACCTCGGCGAACAGCTGGTGCTCCTCGATGAGCACGACGGTGTCGGTGTGGCCGATCCAGGTCAGCAGCGGTGGCCCCTCGCCGATGCGGATCACGAGGTTGTGGCGCGGCGGGTCTGGCTCGTCGCCCTCGCTGTCGAGGACCGAGATCCGCTCGAAGCGCAGCCCACCGGCCGCGGCGGCGTCTGCGAAGACGTCGACGACGGGGCCCTCGGCGTGCGACGGCGAGTACACCGAGACGGTGTCTTCGAGCAGCGTCAGGAGACGCCGTCGGTCGATGTGGCGAAGCACCGAGTCGATGTGCATCAGAACTCCGGCTAGCGACGGTCGCGGCGGGCGCGGATCCGGCGGTACTCCGGTCGGCCCGTCAGGTTCAGGGACAGGTAGACGTGCTCCGACGGATGCCCGAAGCCCATCTTCTCGAAGAAGCGCAGCGCGTCTTCTTTGTCGGCATCGGTGTCGACGAGGACCATGCGGGCGCCCAGCTCGATGAACGCCTCGTTGAGGCTCTCGACGAGCTCGCGGCCGACGCCGCGCCCCGCGACATCGGGCGAGACGGCCAGCCAGATCAGGTAGCCATAGACCCACGACGACTTTCGCTTGTTGATCATCGTGCCGAGCGCGAAGCCGACGAGCTTTCCGTCGAGCTCGGCGACGAGGCACGTCTCGCCGTCAGACGAGAACAGGTCGACGACCTGGTACTCGTCCCAGGTGCGGTAGAGCGTCGGGCTGTCGTCGACCGTGAAGACTCGCTCGCCCAGCGCAAACACAGCGGGGATGTCTTCGATCTCCATCTCCCGAACCTCGAGCCCCTCTGGGGGCGGAGGGGCGGGGTGGGCGGGCGGACGGGTCTCGGGTTTGGGCGGGGCCGGCGGGCGCGACGACGAACTCATTCAGGTTCCGCGTTGTACGGTGTTGGGGAGACGCGCTGTGGTCAGGAGAGCAAACCCGGGATGGGACCGCTGCAGTCCCAGCCGAACGAGTCGATCGGGGAGCCCATCGCTCGGGCGATCGACAAGAGCAGATCGGAGTGGCGGCCGCCGCCGTGGTCGATCAGCTGGCCGGTGCGGATGGCCCCGCCACCGGCGCCTGCGACGACGAACGGCATGTCGTCGTGCGAGTGTGTGTTGCCGTCACTGACCTCGCTGCACAGCAGCGCGACCGTGTGGTCGAGCATCGTCCCGTCGCCCTCGGGGCGGGCCGCGAGCGCATCGAGCAGCGCGGCGAACCGGTCGACCCACCAGGCGCGCTGAGCGAGGTAGTCCGCGAACTCGCGGTGCGAGCGGTCGTGGCTGGCGCCGTAGTGCGACGCCTGGTGGCTCCGCATGTCGTAGCCGGGGTCGTACATCTCGGTCCCGGCGAACCGGCTCATCACCAGCTCGCTCGTGTGCTGTGACGCCTGGATGACGGCGACCGACGTGAGGCCGCACGCCATCGCCTGCACGGCCAGGTCCGTCTGGGCGGCCAGCAGGGCCGGAAACTGCGCCGGGTCGTACAGGGCGGCAGGATCGTAGCCGTGTGTGTCGAGCGCCGGGTCGTCACAGCTCCCGACGGGGCCGCCGACGTCAGTGGCGATCCGCGCCTCGACCTCGCGGAGGGCGTCGAGGTGGTCGTCGAGGCGCGCTCGGTCTCTCGCGTCGAGGGAGCCCCGAAGGTCGGCGAGGTCGGCCATCGCGGTGTCGAGCACGCTCCGCGTTCGCCGCGCCGCCGCGTCGTCTCCCGGGTCCTCGGCGGCGCCACGTCCATCGAACAGGCGCTCGAAGGCGAGGGCGGGGTTGTCTTCGGGGGCGATCGTGACGCCGGCGCTGGGGTACGAGATGTGCTTGTCGCCCGATGCGCCGGCGTAGTTGGCCATCGCGCCGAGGTACAGGTGGCGGAACGGGCGGTCGGCGCCGACGCTGCGGGCGAGGTGCTGATCGATGGACTCGCCGGCGCCGCCGTCGGCACCCGTCAGCAACTTCTTCGCGCCGCCCGGGTGGCTGCCGGAGTCGGTGGGCCCCATCGACACGCCGTTGAAGAACACGCACGAACCGGCATGCCGAGAGAGGCCTCGCAGCGACTCGCCGAGCTCGAAGCGGCTCCCCGAACCCGTGCAGTGCCAAAGCGACGGCTCGCCGTTGGCGGATCGTCCCGCGACGCCGTCGGGAAAGTAGAAGACGACGAGCCGCCTGGCGACGCCGTCCATCGCCGCGGCCGGGCGTCCTGCGGCGAACTCGACGAAGGGGAGCGCGAGCGCCGCGCCCGCGAACGACTGCAGCAGCCGCCGCCGGCTCAGGCGTGGCGCAGCTGCTTGCGACGACCGCCGCGCTCCAGTCACTCGGCCCTCCGGTAGATGACGTCGCTGCTCACTGCCGTCTGAACCAGGAGCTCGACGATGGCGAACCCCGACGCGGCGAACGTGTCCGACAGCGGCGCCAGCGAGCAAGCGTCGACCGCGTCGGGCTCGTGCCCGCGGGCAAACTCGTAGACCCGGTCAACAAAGCACGCGTGCGCCGCCTCGGAGTCCGCGAGCATCTCGGCGAGCTCCCGCAGCGACGAGTAGGGGGCGTGAGTGCCTGTGCCGAGGCCCTCGATATCGTTCATGTCTCCGGTCGAGTCGATCGGGTGGCCGTCGTCCTCGACGCGAGCGCGGCCGATCGGGTCGAACGCCTCGAACCCGAAGCCGACGTCGTCGATGTACTGGTGGCACGACGCGCAGAACGGGTCGGCCGTGTGCTGCGCAAACCGCTCGCGCGTCGTCGCGCTCGGGTCCACCTCGGGGACGCCCCCGGCGTTGGGCGGCGGCGCCGGGAACGACTGGCACAGCAGGTGGCGCCGAACGAACAGCCCTCGGCGGATCGGCGACGTTTGGTCGGAGTGGGCGTACGTCGCGAGCACGCTCGCCTGTCCCAGAACGCCCGCGCGCCCATCTGTAAGCGCGACGCGTCCAAAGCCGGCCGGCGGTACGTCCGCACCATACAGCGCCGCGAGCCGCGCGTTCGCGAACGTGAAGTCAGCCCGAAGCAGGTCATCGAATCCGCCGCTCCCGTCGAACGCGACGTAAGTGACGAAGCGGCGCGTCTCTTCGAGCATCGCGTCGCGCAGCGCCTCGTCGACCTCCGGGAACGCCTCCGGGTTCTTGGCCGCGGTGCTCACGGCCTCGACGCCCAGCCACTGCACGGCAAACACACCGAGCACGGCGCGTGCGCGCGGGTCTCGGACCATACGCCGCGCTTGGGTGAGGAGCGCGTCGCGCGAGCCCAGCTCGCCCGCGGCAGCGAGCCGAGACAGCTCGGCGTCGGGCATCGTGCCCCAGAGCGTGTACGAGAGGCTCGACGCGAGCTCCCACTGCGTCAGTCGATAGCGCCCGTCTGCCTGCAGCTCGCCGAGCTCCGTCCTGTAGAGAAAGCTGGGCGACGAGAGGAGCGCGCGAGTCGCCAGCTCGATCCCGTCCTCGAACGTCTCGCCGGCGGCGAGCAGCTCGTCGTAGCGCTCGCGCTCCGACGGGGTGAGCGGCCGTCGGAACGCTCGCGCGGCAAACCCGTCGAGGAACGCCGCCTCACACGCGGAGCGATCGCGCCGGTCGCATACGACGAGGTCGTCGAGCCGCTCGACCACACGAGCGGCGAGCTCGGCGCCCGCGCGAAGCTGCTCGACGACGTGCACAGACGTGACGCGGCTAGCGTCGGCGTGGGTGTCGAACAGAAAGGACTCCGGGCGAACGGCGGCGGGAAACGTATCGGCGATCGTCGCCAGGTCTGGCGCGTCCGGCGTCTCGCAAGCGACCGTCACGACCGAGTTGAAGCCACCAAACGCATCGTCCTCGAGCTCCGGCGCTGCCGGGTCCGTGATCCAATCTCGCTCGTCGACGACGAACTTGTAGCCGTGCCGGCCTGGCGGGAGCGTCGTCTCCAGCTCCCACCGGCCCGCGGACGTCTCGCGCATCGCCCAGCCACCGGCTGCGATCGTGCCGGCCCACGCGTTGAAGGACCCGGCCACATGAACCGACGTCAGCCGCGCGTCACCGGCGTCGTACTCGAAGTGGGTGGCGCCACACGGCGCTCGCTCGCACCGCCCCCCGCTGCACGTCTCGCCGTCGCCGCACTCGCCGTCCTCGGCGCACAGCCGCGTCTCGCCGAGGAGGTCTTCGACGGTGTTTCGGTACTCGCGTGGGTTCAGGAGGCGTATCTGTCGCCGGCCACCGGCGGGCACGCTGCAGTCCACCGGCTCCGCGCCGCCCGCGAGCAGGAAGTCCGCGATCGAGGCCGCGCAGTCCTCGGCGCACGCGTCCGGCTCGGACGGCGGCATCGACGTCGCGATCCGGGCCACAAGCGCGTCGCGGCCGTCGGTCCACGGGACCAGCGCAGGTGCGATGCCGCCGCGGGCGCTGGCGCCGTGGCAGGTCGCGCAGTGCTCCTCGAACAGCGCGGCGCCGCCGAGCGACGCGTCCGGCGCGGCGTCGCTTGCCTCCTCGTCGTCGGGTCGAGCGTCGGAGACCTCGTCGGCGTCGGGCTGCGGCGCGACGTCGGCGCCAGCCCCCGCATCGACACGGGCGGCCCTCGCAGGAGGCTCGTCGTCGCCGCCACACGCGGCGCCGAGGAGCGCTATCGTGAGCGAGGCGACGGCGACGAGGAGCGAGCTGGAGAGGCGGCCGCACATGGGTCGAAGATCCTACGCCTGCGCCGAGCGCGCGTCACGCGCCGCGACTGCACGCCGACCCCCGTCGGCGGAGTCAGTACTCGCCGCCGCCACGCTGCCGCTTCTTGTCGGAGTTCCGGCGCTTGGCCTCGAGCCGCCGCTCGATCGCGCCCCTCGAGGGCTTGGTCGCCCGGCGCGCGCGCTCGACGTGGAGCGCCGCGCGGACGATCTCGACGAACCTCGCGACCACATCCTCGCGGTTTCGCTGTTGGCTTCGGTGCGTGTCACAGTGCAGAAGGAGGTCGCCGTCGGACGTCAGCCGGCTCGCGAGCCGCCCGAGGACCCGCTCGCGCTGAGCGTCGGTGAGTGCCACCGACTCCGCGGGCCGCCAGCGGAGGGTCACGCGCGACTCGGTCGTGTTGACGTGCTGCCCCCCGGGTCCTCCGGATCGGCTCGTCGAGAAGACGAGCTCGGCGAGCGGGACCGTGCAGCTTCGGGTGACTTCGATGTCGCTCATCAGTGCCCCGGCGCGCTCGCCGGGAGCGCGATGCCAGCGGCCCTGAAGGCGCGCTTGACCTTGGCGGTCACGTCGGACGCGAACTTGCTCTCGAAGCGCGCGTCGACCACATATGCCTTGACCCGGATGCGCGTCGCGAGCTGCTCGCCAATCTCGGCTTCGCCGACCAGCACGACGACCGGTTTGTTCAGGAACACATACTTCGACGTCAGCGTCGCCTCGCGTGCGAGGGCCATTGCGCGGTCGAAGTCGGCGTGCGGGTCGATGTGAAAATCGACGACGACCATCATGTCGAGCGCGCCCGCGTTTGCCGACGCGACGACGTCGGTCAGAAACTTGTTGGTGGGGATCGAGACGAGGTTGTCGTCGAGCGTGACGATGCGGACGGAGCGAAGCCCGATCTCCTGGACCTCGCCGTAGTACCCGCCGAACGCGATGCGGTCGCCGACCTGGAACGGTTGGTCCATCAGGATCAGGATGCCGGAGATCAGCGAAGCGGCGGTGTCTTTGAGCGCGAAGCCGATCGTCACGGCCATCGTGCCGCCGAGCGCGATCATCGCCTCGCTCGACAGCGTCAAGACGTTGGTGACGACGAGGGCCGCCGCCGCAAGGAAGATCACGAAGCGGAGGATGCTCGAGGCTCGCTTGTAGAGCAGGCGCCGCCGGGCCTGCCGCTCGCCGAGCCCGTCGAGCAGGCGAGTGACCGTCTTCGACGCGAAGACCGCGACGCCAATGATCGCGAGCGCCGCGAGGAAGCGCTCGGGACGCAGCAGTGACGCGAGGGCGGAGTAGTCGACGTCCATCGTCAGTCGAGGTGGAGGAGGTTGCCTTCGCGCAGGCGGTTCACCACGGGCACGAACGTCGCGGTCGCGATCCCGAGGCCGTCAGGCCCGAGGCGCATCAGCAGCCCCTGCTCTCGCAGAAGCGTCGCGACGACCTCGGCTGCCGATGGCTCGACGTCGAGCGCCCGCGCCAGCTCGGGCATCGTGAGAGTGCGGTGCTGCAGGAACGCGGTGAGAGCGAAGAGCTGGTCGTCGCCGAGCGCGCGGACCGCGCGCTCGTCTGGGCGCGCAAACAGCGTGACGTGGAGCTGGTCGTCGCCGTCTTCTCGGATCAGGCTGTTCAGCCACAGGTGCATCGCGACGCGGAGGTTGCCGCGCGAGGCGTCGGCGAGCAGCCGAAAGTAGCCTCCGGCCGTCTTGATGACCTCGAAGTAGCCGTCGGCGCTGCTCGACTCGCCCGCCAGGCGGTCGTAGAGCGGGACCGTGCCCGCGAACTCGCTCCGCCGCTCGCAGAGGAGCTGCAGGCCCTCGTCGCGCAGCGGTCGAAGCTGTACCACCTCGCGAAAGTGTGCCCGGCGGTCGCGGACGCGGTTCAGGTATGCCCACGGCAGGCGGTCGAAGACGAGCACCCAGAAGACCGTGTGGCTCGTCAGCGCGACGATGTCGAGGAACGTGTCGATGCCCTCGAACCCTCCGACGGTCCGCAGGAACAGGTTCTCGCACTGATCGACGATGATCGCCCGCGGCCGGGCGCCCTCGATCACCGCCACGGCCGCGTCGCGATCAGCGATCGGCGGGCTGCCGAACGCAGAGGCGACCCACGCGAACACGTCGTGCGACTGCGTCCGCTTGCGTCGGAACGTGAAGAGGCGCGCGCCAGACCCTGGCGCGGTGGCGCGCGTGGGCGTGTCGGCTTCTTCGTCCGGGTCGGCGGCATCGGGGGCGTCGACCGTCTTGGCGCCGCCTGCCTCCGCGTCGGCGTCTGCGGTCGACAAAGCCGGCGCGAGCTCGGCGGCGTCGAGGGCACGTCGAAGCGCGTTTGCGAACGTCGTCTTGCCGCCGCCGGAGTCACCAATCACGGCGACGCTGCCGAGCGATCGGCTCTGCTGCCAGTGGGCGTACGCAGAGAGCACGGCGTCCCGCTCCGTGTCGCGCCCGACCACGAATGGCTCGTCGTCGAGCGGTCGGTCGGTGAACACGTCGAGGTAGGGCGCGGGCAGGACCGACGCGCGGATCGCCGCGAGGTTCACCGTGTCTCCCGCGGCGCGCTCGAGCCGCCTGCGCAGCGTGAAGTTGGTGACCATCTGGCCGACGGTCTTGCCGCTCAGCCACGTCGCGACCACGCGCGCCAGGCCGCGCGTAAGCAGCCACACGCCGATCAGCGCGACGAGCAGGACGCTGTACGGCCGGTCGCGGTGCTTCCCGGCCCAGTCGACGAGGCCGGCGGCCGCCGCAGGCGCCTGCGCCGCGAAGCGCGAGACGATCTCGGCGCGCCACAGCCACGCGACGAAGTAGAGGATGGCTGCGAGCGCTGCGTTGAACGTCCACTGCGCCCAGTGGAACACGAACCCAGGACCAAACAAGAAGCGCGCCGCCGCGAGCCCGACTCGCCCGACAACCATATACAGCAGGACGAGCCGAGACGTGCGGACGAGCAGCCGCGCCGTCGGCAGCGTGAGCTCCCACAGGTCCACGCCCAGGCGGAGCTCGTCGGGCGGCGTCCCAACCAAGACCGCCGGCCGCTCCGTCATCGGGATCAGCAGGACACCGAGCGCGCGGGTCACCCACGCGTACGCCGCGATCCAGAACAGCCAGCTCAGCAGCAGCGCGAGCTCCGGCAGGTCGGGAAGCACTCTGCGCGCGACGACCAGCGCGACGACCACGAGCGTCTGCTGCGCTGTCTCGTGTAGCACCTCGCCGAGCTTCAGGAAGGCGGGCCCCGTTCGTCGAAAGGGTCCGCGCTGCCGCAGCGAGACGATCCACACCACCACGGGGTCGCGGTACGCCGGGCCCGTTCGCACGAGAACGAGGAGCAATAGGACGGTGATCAGTGGGGTCAGGATCGAAGAGACCGACCACCCCGCCCGACCGTCGGCGAGGAGCGGCTCTCCAGAGACGACGGCCTTGACGCGGACCGTCAGCCCCCGCACGCGTTCGGCGAGGTTGGTCCTTGCCTCTCGGATGTTCTCACCGTTGATCCGGAACAGTGAGTCGGCGCGAGCCTCGGAGAGGTAGGGCAGGAGCTCGTCGATGGTCCGAGCGTAGAAGTTGATCTGCGCCTCGCTCAGCCGCCATCGCGTGTCTGCGTTCGCCAGCCGAAGCGCGGCGAGCTGCTGCTCCTCGACGACGACGCGGAGCTCCTCGGCCGCCAGCTCCCGAAGGCTGTCGCTGGTGTCGGCGTCGAGCCCGTCGGGGATCTCAGCAGAGGCCGCGCGCTGCGCCTCGGCCGCCGAAGCGGCCTCCTCGAGCGCCCGCTCCAGCGTCCGCAGCTCGGCTCGACGATTGCTCGCGGCGGCGCGGACCTCGCGTCGCTGCGCGATCAGGTCGTCGAGGAGCGGGTCGGCCAGCGCCTCGCGCTGCCTGCGTCCTTCGGTGGTCTTCACGTCGCGCAGCGCCGTGGTGTAGCGCACCTGCTGCTCCGCGAACTCGGACCGCCGTGCGTTCAGCGCCTCGAGCACCTGCTCGCTCGCGACGCGCCCGTCGACGACGGCTTGCAGTCGCGGCGCGAGCGCTTCCCAGCGGGAAGCGATCGCCTCGGCGGTCGCGCCGACGGCCTGGGTCCGCTCCGCCCGCGCTCGGTCCTGCGCCTCGCTCGCACGCTCGGCGACCTCGGACGTCCGAGCCTGTTCGGCGGCCAGACGGTCCCGCTCTGCGGCTGCCGCGCCCTCGGGCTCGGCGGGCGCGTTCTGGAGCGCTGCCAGGCGGGCATCGAGCGCCGTGAGCGTCGACCGCGCCCCGGCGAGCTCACGGGCTCCCCGCCGCAGCGCCACCACCTGTTCCGCTGCCACGACACGTGCGGCGCCAAGCTGGATCAGCAGCGGCAGCCGCAGCCCCTCGCTGGACGCGAGACGCGCGCGCGTCTCATTGCCCCGCGCGACGAAGAAGTCGCGAGACGCCGTCGCGGCGTCCACGGTCGCGGCGAGCGCGTCGACGTGAGCCGAGATCGTCTGACGTGCGGTCGTCAGTGCCGATGCGGAGTCGAGTGAGTCCTCCGAGATCCCGGCGGCCGCAGCGAGCGCGCCCGGCGTCGACGGGGTACCGGGCAGAGGCGCCGGAACCAGACCGGCGGCGGTGTCGATCACCCCGGCGGCCGTGAGCGCGGCGGCGGCGATCGCCGCTCGCGTGGCCCGCGGCTCGTCGGCGCGCGCCCGCGCCGGCTCTGAGACGGGCGCGACGGCAGCGGCTTCGACGGGCGCGGGCGCTGGCGCGCCGCTGCCTGCTTCCTGCGCGGCCGCGCGCTCGAAGCCGCCGAGGACGAGGCTCAGCGCGACGACGCCCGCCAGCGGCAGCGCCACGCGGCGCGACCACCCTCGTCGAGAACTGTCGGCGTCGCGTGTCGTCACCATGCGCCGTGCCTACCGCCTCGGCCTGTCGGCGGCAACCCCCGACCCCGCGTCGGGCTTTCGCGGGGGGCCGAAGGGGCGCTACCACTCGCCCGCATCACACCGCGTCGCCCGCCGCCCGATGTAGGGGCGATGCCATGCATCGCCCCCGGCCGCCGGGCGGGCCACCCCCGCAGCACACCGCGTCGCCCCGCCCGATCGACGCGTACGGCGACCGTGTTCTGGGACGCCCGAATCGCCCCCCAACCCAAACCGTGGCTGCGGTTCCGGCCTTTGGCCGGAGGGCGAGGCGGGGCCTCGCCCGTGATCTTGGCCTAGCGATCGCGTTCGCGATCATCGCCGCGTGTCACGCCGCCGGTGCCGACCCCGCGGACGTCTTCACTTCCCGGGCCCCGCGCCCCGACGTTGCGCTTGCCGGGCGTTCGCGCAGGGGATACAGCGGCGCGGATTGACCTTCAACGGTGCTCCGATGCGCTTCACCAATGTCTCCATCCTCGGTCTCGCGCACCTGGACGCGCCACACCGCGTCACGTCGGCCGAGCTGGACGTTCGCCTTGCGCCAGCGCTCGAACGGCTCGGTGTTCGGCCGGGGCTGCTCGAAGCGACCGCCGGTATCGTCGCGCGGCGCTTCTGGGACGAGGGCGTCATGCCCAGCACCGTCGCGACGCAGGCGGCCGAGCTGGCGATCAGCCGGGCTGGGATCGACCGCGAGCGCATCGGCGTCGTGATGAACACCTCTGTCTGCCGCGACTACATCGAGCCTTCGACGGCCTGCCTCGTGCACGGGAACCTCGGGCTGCCGGCGAGCTGCCTCAACTTCGACGTCGGCAACGCATGCCTCGCGTTCTTGAACGGGATCGAGATCGCCGGACTGATGCTCGAGTCCGGTCAGATCGACTACGCGCTCGTCGTCGACGGCGAGGGCAGCCGGTTCGTCACGGAGCAGACGCTCGAGCGGATGCTCGACCCGGCGTGCGACGCGGCGTCGTTCCGAAGCCAGTTCGCGGCTCTCACGCTCGGCTCCGGCGCCGCCGCGATGGTGCTCGGGCGGAGCAGTGACCACGCGAACGGTCACAGGTACCTCGGCGGCGTCACGCTCGCGGCGTCGGAGCACAACCGCCTCTGCGTCGGCCACACCGATCGCATGGACACCGACACGCGAACGCTCTTGTTTGCCGGCGTGGAGCTCGCCGGCAGGACGTGGCAGCGCGCCCACGAGGAGCTCGGCTGGAGCGCCGAGGCCCTCGACGAGCTCGTGCTCCACCAGGTCAGCCGCGTCCATACAGACACGCTCGCGGCGACGCTGGGACTCGACGACGCGAAGATCCTGCGCGTCTACCCCGAGTTCGGAAACATCGGGCCGGCGGGCGTCCCGTACGTCCTCTCCAAGGCCGTCGAGGCAGGCCGGGTCACGTCGGGCGCGCGCGTCGCGCTGATGGGCATCGGCTCCGGACTCAACTGCGCGATGTCCGAGGTCGTCTGGTGAACGCCTCGACGAACCGGCGCCCCGCGGCGGTCGACGCGAGGCTGTACCCGTTCGACGGTCACCTGCTCGACCGCGGCGGAATCGCGTACCACTACCTCGACGAGGGGCCGCGCGACGCGGCGCCCGTGCTGATGGTGCACGGAAACCCGACGTGGTCGTTCTACTACCGCGAGCTCGTACTCGCGCTGCGAAGCACACATCGCTGCGTGGTCCCCGACCACATCGGGTGTGGCCTCTCCGACAAGCCGGGCGACGACCGGTACCGCTACACGCTCGCGAGCCGCGTCGACGACCTCACGGCGCTCGTCGACGCCCTCGGCCTCGAGAAGGTCTCGCTCGTCGTGCACGACTGGGGCGGGATGATCGGGACCGCCTGGGCGACGCGCCACCCTGACCGTGTTGAGCGCGTGGTCGCGATGAACACCGCGGCGTTCACCAACCCGAAGGGCACCAAGGTGCCGCCGAGTCTGTGGCTGGCGCGCAACACGGTGCTTGGCGCCGGGCTCGTGCGCGGGCTCAACGCGTTCGCCGAGGGGGCCGTCCGAACCTGCACGACGCGGCGGCCGCTGCCGCCCGACGTCGCTCGAGCCTACGTCGCGCCATACGATTCGTGGGACAACCGCATCGCGACGCTGCGGTTTGTCCAAGACATCCCCCTGAGCACGTCCGACCCCGCGTGGGCGGTGGTCGCCGAGACGGAGGCGGGCCTGAGCCGACTCGCTTCGAAGCCGGTCCAGCTGCACTGGGGGCTGCGGGATTTCGTGTTCGACGAGGCGTTCTTGCACGCGTGGGAGCGGCACTTCCCCGCGGCCGAAGTGTTCCGCTACTCGGACTGCGGCCACTACGTGCTCGAGGACGCCGGCGAGGAGATCATCCCGCGGATCGCCGGGTTCGTGCGGGCGTCGCCATCGTGACGGCGACCGTCAACATCGCCGCGACGTTGCCGCGCGTCGCGCGAGAGCGGCCAAACGCGCCGGCGATCTACTTCCCGCACGCGAAGACCGCCTCTGGACGGGTCGCATACACACACTACACGTACGCACAGCTCGACGCGGCGAGCGACGCGCTGGCGGCGGGGCTCGGCGAGGTCGGCGTTACGCGCGGGACCCGCACTGTGTTGATGGTGCGCCCGAGCCTGGAGTTCTTCGCGCTGACGTTCGCGCTGTTCAAGGCCGGCGCGGTTCCGGTCGTCGTCGACCCCGGCATCGGCCGTTCCGCGCTGGCGCAGTGTCTTGGCGAGGCCGCACCCGAGGCGTTCATCGGGGTGTCCGAGGCGCACGCCGCGCGCATCGTGCTGGGCTGGGGCCGCGCGTCGGTGCGCCACCTGGTTACGGTCGGTCGCCGTTGGTTCTGGGGCGGGGCGACGATCGACGAGGTGCGCGCGCGCGGGGCGGCGATGCGCGATTGGACGATGGCCGACACGCGCGCCGACGAGCTCGCCGCCATCTTGTTCACGAGCGGGAGTACGGGCGTCCCGAAGGGCGTCAAGTACACGCATGGGAACTTCGTGGCGCAGGTCGAGATGATCCGCGACACGTATCGGATCGAGCCGGGGGAGATCGACCTCCCGACCTTCCCGCTGTTTGCGCTGTTCGACCCCGCGCTCGGCATGACGACGGTGGTGCCGGACATGGATCCGCGCGCGCCGGCGAAGGTCGACGCCCGCAAGATCATGCAGGCCATCGACGACTTCGGCGTCACCAATATGTTTGGTTCCCCGGCGCTGCTCAACCGCGTCGCGCGAGACGCCGGGGCCGCAGGTCTGAGGGCGCCGACGCTGCGTCGAGTGATCTCGGCGGGTGCGCCGGTCCCGCCCGAGACCCTGCGCAGGTTCCATGCGCTGCTGCCCGACGCGGGCGAGATCTTCACGCCGTATGGCGCCACGGAGTCGCTCCCTGTCGCCAGCATCGGGAGCAGGGAGATCCTCGGCGAGACGGCGGCCGGGACCGCCGACGGACGCGGTGTCTGTGTCGGCCGGCCGGTCGACGGCGCCGACGTGGCCATCATCGCGATCTCCGACGAGCCGATCGCGGCGTTTGCGGACGCTCAGCGCGTCGCGCCCGGTGAAGTCGGTGAGATCACGGTTGCCGGCCCGATGGTGACGCGAGCGTACTTCAACCGCGACGCGTCGACCGCGCTGGCCAAGATGCTCGATCCCAGCGCGCCAAATGGCGTCCGCCACCGGATGGGAGACGTCGGCTACTTCGACGACACCGGGCGGCTGTGGTTCTGCGGGCGCAAGTCGCATCGCGTCGAGCTCACGACCGGACAGCGCATGTTCTCATCGCTCGAGGGCATCTTTGACGCATATCCGGGCGTGTTCCGCTCCGCCCTTGTGGGCGCGACGCCGCGCGGACGTGACGTGACGCCCGTGCTGTGCGTCGAGGTCGACCCGGAGCCGCCCTCCGTGGACCGCGCGGCGCTGCGGACTGCGCTGCTCGCCGCGGCCGCTGCGAGACCGGAGACCGCGGCGATTCAACACGTGCTCTTTCACCCGGGCTTTCCGGTGGACATTCGGCACAACGCCAAGATCGGCCGCGAGGCGCTGCGGGCCTGGGCGACGGCCGAGCTGGAGCGTGGCCGATGACGAGCCGCGTCCTCGTCACCGGAGCGGGAGGCTTTCTCGGGATGGCGATCAGCGCGCGCCTGGTCGCGCGCGGCGACGAGGTCGTGGGGATCAACCGAGGCGACTACCCGGCGCTGCGTGCGCTCGGCGTCGACGCGCGGGTGGGGGACCTCGCCGACGGCGACGCGGTGCTGCGCGCGGCGGAGGGATGCGACGCGGTGCTGCACGTCGCGGCGAAGGCGGGCGTATGGGGTCCGCGCGAGGAGTACGTTCGTTCGAACGTCGTCGCGACTCAGAATGTCCTCGAGGCGTGCCGGCGGCACGGGATCCCGCGGCTCGTCTACACGAGCACGCCGAGCGTCGTGCACGGCGGCGAGAGCGTCGAGGGCGTCGACGAGAGCGCCCCGTACCCGTCGAGCTACTCGACGCACTATCCGTCGACGAAGGCGGAGGCGGAGAGGGCGGTGCTCGCGTCGTCATCGGCGTCGCTCGCGACCGTGGCGCTCCGTCCACACCTGATCTGGGGTCCCGGAGACAACCACCTCGTGCCGCGCATCGTCGACCGCGCCCGCCGCGGAAGGCTCGCATTCGTGGGCGACGGGAAGAACCGAGTCGACGCGACCTACATCGACAACGCCGCCGAGGCGCACATCTGCGCGCTCGACCGGCTGGTGCCGGGAGCCGCGTGCGCGGGCAAGGCGTACTTCATCACGAACGGCGAACCGATCGCGCTCGAGGTGCTCGTCAACGGCATCGTCCGCGCCGCGGGTCTTCCGCCGGTGACGCGTCGAGTGCCGTTCGGGGTCGCGTACGCGATTGGAGGGCTGCTCGAGCTGATCTACGGCACGTTCGGCGTCGCGGCAGAGCCGCCGATGACGCGGTTCGTCGCCGAGCAGCTCTCGACGTCTCACTGGTACCGAATCGACGCGGCGCGCGCGGAGCTCGGCTACGAGCCCAAGGTTACGACCGACGAGGGGCTGGAGCGGCTGGCGCGACACCTCGCGGGGGCGTAGCTGCCGAGTGGCTGTCGACTCCGGCAGTGGGCCCGCGTTGCGCGCGCACGCGGGGTCCGCTAGCGTCGGGGATGCCCCAGCGCCGCTCCGACGCGGCCAACGCCTGTGCTTGACCAGATGAGCCAACGAACCTTCGGGATCGCCGTCGCGTGCGTCCTGCTCGCCGCCTGCGCCAACGGGACCTCGGTCGGGACGACCTGTGAGTCCGATGAGAACTGCGCGTCTGGCGTCTGCGTCGACGGTCGATGCGATGGCGACGGCGACGTCACGCTGATCGACGCCGACGTGCGCCCGTTCGACAGCGGCGATGACGCCGAGTCGGACGTCCCGCCGCTGAGCGACGCTGACGCGGGCGCAGACCCAGATACCGACGCGGCGGACGTGCCGGCGCCCGGCTCCTTCGGAGCGCCGTGCGAGGAGGACCGCGACTGCGACTCCGGGTACTGCGTCGAGTCGGAGAGCGGCTTGGTTTGCACGGTGCTCTGTGCCGACGACTGCCCAGCAGAGGACTGGGAGTGTCAGCGTATCGGCGCGAGCGGGGGTGATCAGGTGCAGATCTGCATCCCGCCCAACGACATCTTGTGCGACCCGTGCACGCGGGACCTGGACTGTGGCGGGCTCGCGGATCTGTGTGTGAATCTGCCGGACGGTCAGTTCTGCGCGAGCGACTGCACCGAGACGCCGTGCCGCGAGGGCTTCGAGTGCTCCACCGTCACGCGGGGCGCAGAGACGCACCAGCAGTGCCTCCCGGTCGCCGGCATCTGCGGCGACTGCCTCGACGTCGACGGCGACCTGTATGGCGACGGGCCCGGGTGCATCGACGTCGACTGTGACGACCTCGACCCCGGAACGTTCCCGGGCGCGGCCGAGCGCTGCGACGGTGGCGACAACGACTGCGACGTCGACATCGACGAAGACTACGATCTGATGACCGACGCAGCGAACTGCGGGAGCTGCGGCAACGCGTGCGGAACGGTGCGCGCCACCGCTTGGTGCGTCGCCGGAGAGTGCGCGATCGAGGCGTGCGCCGCGGGCTACTACGACGTCGACGGCGAGTACACCAACGGCTGCGAGTACCGGTGCACACCGACCGAGGACCCGACCGAGCGCTGCGACGGCGTCGACAACGACTGCAACGGCACGATCGACGAGCTGTTCGACGACTGCGTCGTGGCCGACGGCGTGGGCGCTTGCGACACCGGTGTCTGTGTCGTCGGCGCCTGCGACAGCGGGCACTGGGACGTCAACGGCGAGTACGACGACGGGTGCGAGTACGCGTGCGACCTGACCAACGGCGGGGTCGAGGCGTGCGACGAGGTCGACAACGACTGCGACGGCGCCGTCGACGACGGCTTCGATGTTCGCACCGACGTCGACAACTGCGGCGCCTGCGGCAACGCGTGCGACTTCGACTCGGCGACGGCCGACTGCGCCGACGGCGCGTGCGTGCTGATCTCGTGTGACGCGAACCGCTGGGACCTCAACCGGGTGGTCGGTGACGGCTGTGAGTACGCGTGCGAGCTGTCGGCGACCTCGACGGAGACGTGCGACGGGACCGACGAGAACTGCGACGGCCGAATCGACGAAGGCTTCGACCTCGCGAACGACGTCCTCAACTGCGGTGAGTGCCGTCGGGCGTGTCGGTACGACCACGCCACCGCGACGTGTGACGAAGGAAACTGCAAGCTCGAGGACTGCACCGGCGAGTTCCTCGACTGCGACGAAGAGCCGAGCAACGGCTGCGAGGTCGACCGCCTGAGCAACCTCGATCACTGCGGCGCGTGCGATGTGGCGTGCGCGGGGATGAACGCGTCTTGGGCGTGCACCGCGGGCGCGTGCGCGGTCGCGCGCTGCGACGACGGCTACGCGGACTGCGACGGCCTGGCGGCGAACGGGTGCGAGGTCGAGCTCGCGACCGACCCTCTCCACTGCGGCTCGTGCGTGACGAGGTGCTCGCTGCCGAACGCCACCGAGGTCTGCGTCGACGGGTTCTGCGCGATCGGAGCGTGCGACGTCGACTACGCCGACTGCGACCTGAACGCGTTCTCGGGCTGCGAGACCCGCACGCTCAACAACTCGTTCCACTGCGGCGCCTGCAACAACCAGTGCTTCTATCCCGGGGTCGCCTCGAGCTGCTCCGGCACGGAGTGCGTGATCGACCGGTGCCCTGTCGGCTTCGACGACTGCAACGAGACGTTCGCCGACGGGTGCGAGCAGGACATCGGCGGCGACCCGCTCAACTGCGGCGGCTGTGGGCGCGTCTGCGCTGCGACGAACGCCACCGACTTCTCGTGCAGCGCCGGGACCTGCATCATCGACGACTGCACCGACGGCTTCGCGGACTGCTCGAACGGCTACGCCGACGGCTGCGAGCGAGACATCTGGTTCCAGGTGTCGACGTGCGGCTCGTGCTCGACGCCGTGTGTAACTCCGGGCGCCGCGCCGATCTGTAACCGCGGCGTTTGTTCGTGGTCCACGTGTCTGACCGGCTTCGTCGATCTCGACCTGATCGCCTCGAACGGCTGCGAGTACGCCTGCCTCGCCACGGCCGGCACCGACAGCCCGGACATGTCTTTCAGCGACACGGACTGCGACGGGACCGACGGCGACGTCGACCGCTCCATCTTCGTCGCGCTCGACGGGAGCGCGGGCGGAGCCGGGACGATGTCGGACCCGGTGAACTCGATCAGCGCAGGCATTCTGCTCGCCATCAGCCGCGGGCGTCCGAACGTCCTCGTCGCTCAGGGCAACTACGCCGAGTCTGTGACGCTGGTGAACGGCATTAGCCTGTATGGAGGCTATGTGAGAGGGTCGGGGCGCTGGTCCCGGCGGTCTCTCGCCGACGGCGTCACACAGTTTGGCGTCACGACGACGGGGCTGTACGCGACGAACATCACGAGCGCGACGACCGTACAGAACTTCAAGATCGTCAGCGCCGACGCCCTCAACGCAGGCGAGTCGTCGTACGCGGCGCGCATCAACAACTCGACGAGCGCGCTTCGGATCGAGTCGTGCGAGCTCCGCTCTGGCAACGGGGCCGCCGGCACCCAGGGCGACCCGGGGGTGACCGGGGGTTCCGGCGCAGACGGCGGAAACGGTGGCGGCGGCTGCGACGGCTGCAGCGGCGGAGGTGCCGCTGGCGCTGGCGGCGCCTCGGCGTGCTCTCGGGGCGGCGCCGGCGGTGGTGGCGCGTACGGAAACAACCGTGGCGGCGGCGGCGCTACGGGATCCGGTCCGGCCGGCGGAGCGGGTGGGGCGGGTGGGGCCGGCAATGGCGACAACTGCGTGACGACGTTCGGCAACTGCGGCAGCGGCGGCACCGGCGTCAACGGCTCGCCTGGAGCGAACGGATCGAACGGCAGCAACGGGAGCGGCGGCGGCAGCGGCGGCGTGATCTCCGGAGGGCTGTGGACCGGATCGGCGGGCAACGCCGGGAACGCAGGCGTGAACGGTAGCGGCGGCGGCGGCGGCGGCGGCGGCGGCGGGACGGACTGCTGCGACGACGACCGCGGCGGCGGCGGCGGCGGCGGTGGCGGCGGCGGCTGCGGGGGCTCGGGCGGTGGCGCCGGCACGGGCGGTGGTGGCTCGTTCGGCATCTTCCTGACCGGCTCGAACATCACGATCCTGAACACCGCGATCGTCTCTGGACGAGGCGGCAACGGCGGCGCCGGCCGCAGCGGCGGCAGCGGCGGCGAAGGGTCCAGCGGCGGCAGCGGTGGTGCGCGTGCCGACGACGCCGGCGCCGGTGGCCGCGGCGGCAACGGCGGCAGCGGTGGTGCCGGTGGGTGTGGCGGCGGCGGCGGCGGCGGCGCTTCGTTCGCTGTCTATCGCGCGGGCGGCTCGAATCCGACCATCACGGGAGGTAGTCGGAGCGCCGGCGCTGGGGGTTCGGGCGGCGCGGGCGGCTGCGGCAACGCTGGCACGCTCGGGGCCACGGGGCCGCTGTTCTAGGGCGCGGCGTGCTGCCAGAGCCGTACGCGGATCCGCTCTTCTGGAGCTTCCCGGTCGCGACCACGGCGGTCTCGATCGGCGCGTTCGCGCTCTTCGCCGCGCCGCTGACGTGGATCGCTCTGCGCGACCCCGCCTGGGCACGCCCGTACCGCATCCAGGAGCGTCGCGCCGACCCGGAGCGGACGATTGGACCGTCGATTCGGCGCTGGCTCGCGAACAACGCGGTGATGACGGTGCTGGTCGTCGCTGTATGGCCGTGGCTGCGCGGTGTCGGTGTCCACGCGGGTCCGGCGCCAGCCGTGTGGACGATGGCGCTGCAGCTCGTCGCCTTCGTGTTCATCGACGACTTCGCCTACTACTGGATGCACCGTGCTTTCCACACGAAGTGGCTGTACCAGCGCGTGCACCGAGTGCACCACAGGGTCGTGACGCCGTGGGCGGTGACCGGCCACAACATGCACCCGATCGAGTTCGTGGCGACGGGCACCCTCGCGCTGGTCTGGCCCGTTCTGTTTGGATCTCACGTCTGGACCGTGTGGGCGTGGATCGCGTTCCGGCAGTGGGAGGCGGCCGAGGGGCACAGCGGCTACTCGTTCCCCTGGAGCCCGTCGAAGCTGTTCCCGGGGTACTGGGGCGTCGAGTACCACGACTTTCACCACTCGAAGTTCAACGGGAACTACGCTGGGTTCCTGAACTACCTCGACGGTGTGTTCGGCGAGTACTCGCGGGGATACCGGGAGTACATGGCGGAGCGGGGACGCCGGTAGCGCTGGCATCGGAGTCGCACGCGGGCGGGGGCAACTGAGCGCGTTGCGCAGTCCCGTCAGAACTTCGGCCGATGCGCGTCAGTCTACTGGACCGGTGAAGCCGACCGCGGTGCCGCCCTCGGGCGCCCCTGACCTCGGCGTCGACCAAACACCGGTGTTCAATCGCGGCCCTGCTGCGTAACCCGGAGGTGCTCGATGGGTAGACGGAGACCTGCGTCCACAGAAGAGGCAGTCGAGCTGAACCTCGCGCCGATCATGAACATGGTCATGATCCTGGTCCCGCTGCTGCTGCTCTCGAGCGTGTTCATCAAGGCCGGCGTCGTGAACGTGAGCTCGCCGCGCCGTGCCGACGCCTCCCGCGCCGAGTCGGAAGAGCGTCCAGAGGAGCCTGCCGTACCCCGTGTCGTTGTGAGCATCGGGCGAGACGGGTTCCGGATCTCGGACCAGCGCAACCTCGGGAGCTTCGCGCCGTTCGCCCAGCCCGTCGCCCGCTGTGCGAATCAGCGCAGTGGCTCGGCATCCGCGCCGGGCGACACCCGCGAGCTGCCGCCGACGGTATGCTTGCGCGACGACGCGGGCGCGGGCGCAGACCTCCTCGCTGCGCTCGACTTCGGCGGGCTGTACAATCGTTTGGCCGAGATCCGGCTGCAGTCTGAGTGGTTCGTTGGATTCGGTGAGGAGGGCGGCAGTGTGATCAGCGTGCTCGCGGACCCGGACATCCCGTTCGAGGTGTTGGTCGCGACAATGGACACGGCACGCTACCTGCTGCGTCCGGGCGACCGGCCGCTGCTCGCACCGACAGCGAGCTCGGACGTGACTGCATACATGCTCGGTGGCGGACATCCGACCCCGGAGGACCTTGGGCGGGCGCAGTACATCGAGTCGAGCGGAGCGTCGGTGCCGATGTTTCGGGACGTGGTCCTGGTGCTGCCGCGGCCGACCGCGGGTGGGTGACTTTGGGAGCGTCCGGGAGCGCCACGGAGCTGAGTGTCGCTCAGCGGGGATGGGCCCTCTGGCGAAGGGCTACTCCCGTCGCACGTTCCGTGGGGCCACCACCCTTGCCGACCCACACCCGCCGGGCTACGGTCGTGGTGCCCAATCGCATCGGCGGCCCCGCAGCTGCGACGCGGCGTCTGCACCAGAGTCGAAGAGCCCACGATGAAGCAGCATCTCCTCACCGCCCTCGCCGCGTCACTCGCGCTCGGCGCCTGCTCGAAGCCCGAGCCGATTGACCGCAACGAGACGGGCACGCTCGCGGATGGCGATGCGCTCTTTCCGGCCGATCAGTCGTACATGGACGAGTACCCGATCGAGGTCGGCGCCGGCGGGACGATCGTCGCCGAGATGCGGTCAGACGAGTTCGACACGTACCTGCACATCGTCGGCCCCGGGAACGACCCGCACGAGCAGAACGACGACATCTCGTCGGACGACACCAACTCGCGCGTCGAGCTCACGGCGCCGACGCGCGGCACCTACCGGGTCATCGCGAACGCTCTCTACTCCCCCTCGGACTGTCAGGCAGAGGGTAGCGGAGAGCCGACGTGCACGTTCGGTGGCAACTACACGCTGTCGATCAAGGTGACCTACCCCGAGGGGTAGCGCGAGGGCGGTGGCGAAGCTCGACTACCCAGCGTCGGTTCGGAACGGCGAGGCGATCCTCGCCGCGCTGCAGCGTCTCGGCGTCGCCGGCGACGTGCTCGAGGTCGCTTGCGGCTCCGGGCAGCACGCGGTTCGGTTCGCGTCGGGGCTGCCCGGCGTGCGCTGGCTTCCCACGTCGCGAGACCCGGACGAGCGGGCGAGTGTGGACGCGTACGTTGCGGAGGCCAGCCTCGACAACGTGTTGCCCGCGGTGGCCCTCGACGTCTGCGTTGGTCCGTGGCCGCAGGGCCCGTTCGACGCCGTGTTCTGCGCAAACATGATCCACATCGCGCCGTGGGAGGCTGCGCTTGGCCTGCTCGCGGGAGCGGCCCGCGTGCTCTCGGTAGACGGCGTCCTGGTGCTCTACGGGCCGTTCGCGTTTGGCGGACGGCTCGAGCCGGAGTCGAACCGTGCGTTTGATGCGTCGCTTCGGTCGCGCGATCCCCTCTGGGGCGTGCGCGATCTCGGCGAGGTCGAGGTCGCGGCGGCCGCCGTCGGCCTGCGTCTCGATGCCGTCGAGGCGATGCCGGCGAATAATCATCTCGTCACGTTTCGGCGCGCGTCGAAGTAAGGAGGGAGGGGAGACATGGGCAGCGTGAGGCACGAGTCCGCCGCGTCGGCGCTGAGCTGTGTGCGCTCCGGCGACCGGCTGTTCGTTCACGGGGCGTCTGCGACCCCGCTCGTTCTGCTGCGTGGGCTGCTGGAGCATGCCCCTCGGCTGCGCGACGTGGAGCTCATTCACCTGCACCTAGCGGGAGACTGCGAGATCGCGGACTCGCGCTACGCCGAGAGCTTCCGGTTCGCGAACCTGTTCGTCGGGCCGGGGATGCGAAAGCGGCTCGACGGCGATCGGGTCGACTACCTGCCGTGCTTCTTGTCAGAGATCCCCGCGCTGTTCCGGTCGCGGCGCCGCAAGCTAGACGTCGCGCTGGTGCACGTGTCGACGCCAGACGCGCACGGCTACTGCTCGCTGGGCACCAGCGTCGACGTCGCACGCGCGGCCGTCGACAGCGCCACGACCGTCGTGGCGCAGGTGAACCCTCGGATGCCGCGTGTGCTTGGCGACGGCGTGATCCACATCGACCAGATCCACCACTGGGTACAGGTCGACGAGCCGTTGCCCGAGGCGCCGCGACCTGCGCTCGGCGACGAGGAGCGCGCGATCGGCGCGCACGCCGCGTCGCTGATCGAAGACGGCTCCACGCTGCAGATGGGGATCGGAGCGATCCCGGACGCCGTGCTCGAGGCGCTCGCCGGACACCAGCACCTCGGCGTCCACACGGAGATGTGGTCCGATGGCCTGCTCCCGCTGCTGCGATCGGGGGCGGTCGACAACTCCGCGAAGGCCGTACATCGCGGCAAGACCGTGTCGGGCTTCGTCGTCGGCAGCCGCGCCGTGTACGACTTCGTGAACGACAACCCGTCGGTGCTGCAGCTCGACGTCGCCTACGTGAACTCCGCCGCCGTCATCGCACGGAATCCGCGCGTCGCGGCGATCAACTCGGCGGTCGAGGTCGACCTGACGGGCCAGGTCTGCGCCGACTCGATCGGGCACCACGTGATCTCGGGCGTCGGCGGCCAGATGGACTTCATTCGTGGGGCGTCTCTGTCGCCGGGCGGGAAGCCGATCATCGCGCTGCCGTCGCGGACCAAGAGCGGCGAGTCTCGCATCGTGACTACGCTGAAGACGGGAGCCGGCGTCGTGACGACGCGCGCCCACGTCCACTACGTCGTCACGGAGCACGGGGTGGCAGACCTGTATGGGCGCACCCTGAACGAGCGCGCCCACGCACTGATCCGCGTGGCGCACCCCGACGACCGCGAGGGGCTGGAGCGCCAGTGGCGCGAGGTTCGACTGCGGTACGACTGAGGTGCGCCGGCTACGCGCGGCGAGCCGGCACGTCAGATCGTGACGCCGCCGTCGATGTCGAGGCAGCGGCCCGTGAAGTAGCCGCACTCGACGATGAACTTCACGCCGAGCCAGATCTCTTCGGGCTCGCCGACGCGCTGAAGGGGGACGCCGCTGACCATGCGCTCCAGTGCGGCGGGGGGCATGCCCTCGAGGATCGGCGTGCGGATAAAGCCGGGGGCGATCGCGCCGACGCGGATGCCGTAGCGCGCGAGCTCGAGGCCCCACAGCTTCGTGTCGGCGACGAGGCCCGCCTTGGCGGCGCTGTAGTTGGACTGGCCGATGTTCCCGTGGCGCGAGACCGACGAGAGGTTCACGACGACGGACTCGGCGTCGCCAGACTCGACGATCGCTGCCGCGAACTCGCGCGTCATCAGGAACGGGCCCGTGAGGTCGACGTCGATGACCTTCTGCCAGGTGCCGAGGCTCATCTTCTGGACGGCCCCGGTGTTCTTGTCGCGCTTCACGAGCAGGCCGTCGCGGAAGATGCCGGCGCTGTTGATGAGCACGTTGAGGCCGCGCATCGTGTCGCGGGCGCCGGCGACGGTCGCGACGACCTCGTCTTCTTTGGAGACGTCGCAGGTGGCCGTCGACACGTGGGCGCCGAAGCCGGCGGCGCTAAGCTCGTGATGGAGCGTGCCGAGCCCGGCGGCGTCGACGTCGACGGCGTGGACGTGCGCGCCCGCTTCGGCGAGTCGGCGAACGAAGTGCCGCCCCATGCCGGAGGCGGCGCCGGTGACGATGGCCTTGGCGTCTGAGAGTCTCATCGAGGTGGCTCCGTGAGTGGGGCGCGGCGTGCGCCGAGGGCTGCATGCCCCACGCGGCGCGCTCGCACAAGCGGTGCGGCTGGCGGCCGCTGCGGAGTCGACGGCGCGCCTCGGCTGGCGTAGACAGGAGCGCGTCTTGCCCGCCCCATACGAGGAGCAGTGCCGTGCGAGTGCTGATACCAACAGAGCGCGCCGCCGGGGAGCGACGTGTCGCGGCGACGCCAGAGACGGTCGCGCGCCTTCAGAAGCTCGGCTTCGAGGTCGCGATCGAGGCTGGCGCCGGCTCCGAAGCCGGCTTCGACGATGCTGCGTTCGCCGCCGCTGGCGCGGAGCTGGTCGGGCCGGACGCGTGGGCTACGGCGGATGTGGTCGCGAAGGTGTGTCCCCCGACGTCGTCCGAGGTGGCGGCGATGCGCCCGGGGGCGACGCTCATCTCGCTGATCCGACCTGGCGAGAATGGCGGGCTCGTATCGGAGCTCGCCGCGCGCGGCGTCGCGACGCTGGCGCTCGACTGTGTGCCGCGGATCTCGCGGGCCCAGAAGATGGACGTGCTCTCGTCGATGGCAAACATCGCGGGGTACCGCGCCGTGATCGAAGCGGCCACGGTGTATGGACGGTTCTTCGGCGGCCAGATCACGGCGGCAGGCAAGACGCCGCCGGCGCGCGTGCTCGTGATTGGGGCGGGCGTCGCCGGGCTCGCCGCGATCGCAGCCGCGCGCGGGCTCGGCGCGGAGGTCCGCGCGTTCGACGTCCGCGCCGCCGCGCGGGAGCAGGTGAAGTCGCTTGGCGCGAAGTTCCTCGAAGTGTCGATTGACGAGTCGGGCGACGGGCAGGGCGGGTATGCGAAAGAGATGAGCCCGGCCTTCATCGAGGCAGAGATGGCGCTCTTTCGCGCGCAGTGCGCCGAGGTCGACATCGTCATCACGACGGCGCTCATCCCGGGACGCCCGGCGCCGAAGCTCATCCTCGACGACATGCTCGCCGTTATGCGTCGCGGGTCCGTGGTCGTCGACCTCGCAGCGGCGGCGGGCGGGAATTGCACACAGACGGTGCCCGGCGAGGTTGTGGAGCGCGGCGGCGTCACGATTGTCGGCTACACGGACCTGACGAGCCGGCTCCCGACGCACGCGAGCCAGTACTTCGGCACGAACGTCTACCACCTGCTCGATGAGCTCGGCGGCGCTGCTGCGTTCAAGATCGACATGGAGAATGACGCGATCCGCGGCGCGGTCGTGACGCTGGACGGGGAGGTCACGTGGCCGCCGCCGCCGATGCCGGCGCCTACGCCTGCGCCGGCGGCCGCTGCGCCCGTCGCTCGTGCGGCGTCGCACGGCGGCCACGGCGGCCATGGCGGCGCTGGGGCGCGCTCCGGGGGGCGAGGCGTCGGTGTGGCGGTGGCGACCGGCGCGGCGGCCATCGCGCTGCTCGGCCTCGTGACCCCGCCGGCGTTCATCGCCCACTTCACGGTGTTTCTACTCGCGATCTTCGTCGGCTGGCAGGTCGTGTGGGCGGTCACGCCCGCGCTCCACACGCCGCTGATGAGCGTGACGAACGCGATCAGCGGCATCATCCTGCTGGGCGGCATGCTGCAGGCAGGGTCGGCGAGCGCGACGTCGCTCGCCGCCGGGCTCGGCGCGGTGGCCGTGTTGTTTGCGACGATCAACGTCGCCGGCGGGTTCCTCGTGACGCAGCGCATGCTGCAGATGTTCAGGAAGTAGCATGGTACCCGAGACACTCGTCACGACCGCGTACCTGGCCGCGGGAATGCTCTTCATTCTCTCGCTCGGGGGCTTGAGCGCGCAGCAGACCGCGCGCCGCGGCAACCTCTACGGCGTCGTAGGGATGCTGCTCGCGATGTCGGTCACGTTCGTCGCGCCAGAGATGGCGTCGCCCGGTCGCATCGTCGGGCCGCTGCTCGCCGGAGCGGCGATTGGGGCGTGGCTTGCCGCCCGCGTCGCGATGACGGCGATGCCGGAGCTCGTCGCGATGCTGCACAGCTTCGTCGGCCTGGCTGCCGTGCTGGTCGGCATCTCGAGCTACCTGGCCCCTGCGCACGCGGCGACCGGAGCGGAGCGCACGATCCACCTGATCGAGATCTTCGCTGGCGTGGGGATCGGCGCGATCACGCTGACGGGCTCGATCGTCGCGTGGGCGAAGCTGCGCGGCACGGTGTCTGGCAAGCCCCTGCTGTTGCCAGGCCGCCACGCGCTGAACGCGCTGGTGGTTGCGGCCTGTGTGGGTCTCGCGATCCCGTTCATGGCGGCGCCAGACGCGACGGGCGTCGTGCCGCTGCTGATCATGACCGGGCTGGCGGCGGTCCTGGGCGTTCATCTTGTCATGGCGATCGGCGGCGCGGACATGCCCGTCGTCGTCTCGCTGCTGAACTCGTACTCGGGCTGGGCCGCGGCTGCCGCAGGCTTCATGCTGTCGAACGACCTGCTGATCGTGACGGGCGCGCTCGTTGGGAGCTCAGGCGCGATCCTGAGCAAGATCATGTGCGATGCGATGAACCGATCGATCTGGAACGTCGTGTTTGGCGGCTTCGGCGCGGCCCCGCCGGCGCCGTCCGGCGCCGGCGCGGCGGCCCAAGGGGAGGTCACGCCGGTCGACACGGCGGGAGTGGCGGAGCTCTGCCGCGACGCTGACTCGATCGTAATCGTGCCCGGCTACGGTATGGCCGTCGCTCAGGCGCAACATCCCGTTCGCGAGCTGACGGACTTGCTACGGGCCGCGGGCAAGGAGGTCCGCTACGCGATTCACCCGGTCGCGGGGCGGCTCCCCGGGCACATGAACGTGCTGCTCGCCGAGGCTGGCGTCCCATACGACATCGTCCTCGAGATGGACGAGATCAACGACGACCTCTCCGACACGGACCTGGTCCTGGTGCTGGGCGCTAACGACATCGTGAACCCTGGCGCCGAGGACGACACGACGAGCCCCATCTACGGGATGCCGGTGCTGCGCGTGTGGACGGCGAAGACGGTGGTCGTCTCGAAGCGCGGCATGGCGTCGGGCTACGCCGGCGTCGAGAACCCGCTGTTCTTCAAGGAGAACACGCGGATGTACTTCGGCGACGCGAAGAAGAGCGTGGTCGACTTGGTGACCGCGCTCCGGTAGCGGCGGCGCGCGCCGGGTGTCAGCGTTGGCTCCGTCTCGCGCCAGAGGGCGCCGGCGCTCTCAGCCGCGGAACCAGCACACGTGGTACTTCTTCTTGCCGGACCGCAAGACGAGGCAGGAGGTCTCGCCGAGGTCGGCGATGCCAACCGTGGCCGTGTCGTCGTCGACGCGGCGGTTGTTCACGTAGGCGCCACCCTGCGCAATCAGGCGTCGGGCCTCGCTCGCCGAGCTGCACACGGTGGTGGCCAGCAGGTCGACCACGCGGATCTCGGCGGCGAGCTCGGCGCGGCTGCGGTCCGATGACGGGACGTCCTTGAAGATGGAGGCGAGCTCAGCGTCGGAGAGCCCCTCGATGGCCTCCCCAAACAGGACGCGCGAGGCGCGGAGGGCCGACTGAAGCCCGGCCTCGCCGTGGACGATGCGCGTGATCTCGGCGGCGAGCGCTCGCTGGGCGGTGCGTCGCGCGGGTGCCTCCGCGTGCTCGGCGACCATCGCCTCGATCTCCTCGATCGACAGGAACGTGAAGACGCGGAGCCAGCGGTCGACGTCGCGGTCGTCGGTTTGGAACCAGTACTGGTAGAACTCGTACGGGCTCGTGAGCGACGCGTCGAGCCAGACGGAGTTTCCGGAGCTCTTTCCGAGCTTCTCGCCGGTGGCGGTCGTCATCAGCGGGCAGGTCAGCGCGTAGACGCGGGCGCCGAGGGTCTTGTGCGCGAGGTCGCAGCCGGCGGTGATGTTGCCCCACTGGTCGTTGCCGCCGACCTGGAGATCGCAGCCCATCGTCCGCTTCAGGTGTACGAAGTCGTACGCCTGCAGCATCTGGTAGCTGAACTCGGTGTATGTGATCCCCTGCTCGCGCGCTTCGAGCCGTCGCTTGACTGACTCCTTGGCGATCATCTGGTTGACGGTGAAGTGCTTGCCGACGTCGCGCAGCCAGTCGATGAACGAGAAGGGGCCGATCCAGTCGAGGTTGTTGACGAGGGTGGCCGGGTTCGGTCCGTCGAACTGCAGGTACGTCGCGAGCTGCGCGCGGATGGCGGCGCAGTTTGCTTCGATCTGCTCGTTCGACAGGAGCTGCCGCTCGTCGTCGCGGCCCGACGGGTCGCCGATGCGCCCGGTCGCGCCGCCGACGACGGCGATGACGCGGTGGCCGGCGCGTTGCATGTGCGCGAGCATCATCACCGGGAGAAGGTTCCCGATGTGGAGGCTGGTCGCGGTGGGGTCGAAGCCGCAGTAGGCCGTGATCTGCCCGTCGGCGGTCTTCGTCGCGAGCTCGTCTCGGTGGGTGACCTGCTCGAGGAGGCCGCGGGCCTCGAGCTCTTCGATCGCGTTGCGCGTCATGTGGCTGCCTAGCGGACGGTCCAGCCGCCGAGGGTGGACGGGTCGGGGTGAACGAGCTGCAGGCCGACGTCGTCGGGTCCGGAGGTCGCGAGGAGCATGCCCTCGGATGTCCCGAATCGCATCTTGCGTGGCTGCAGGTTGGCGACGACGACGACGCGGCGGCCGACGAGGACGGACGGGTCGGGGTAGGCCTTGCGGACCCCGGCGAAGACCTGGATCTGCTTCCCGCAGTGAACGATGAGCCGAAGGAGCTTGTCGGCTCCCTCGACCGTGTGCGCTTCGTCGACGACGCCGACGCGGAGGTCGACGGCCGCGAACGTGTCGAACGGGATGAGGTCGGAGAACGACTCGACGTCGAGGACGTCGGTGCGGGTCGGTGTCTCGACGCTGGCAGCCATCATGGCCTCGGTTGCGGCGGGGTCGATACGGTCGAGGAGTCTGTCGGGAGCGGTCAGCGCGGGCGGGCGCCAACCGGGAGCGGTGGCGTCCCACCCCAGCTTCTCGACTCCGAGGGCGGCGGCGAGCCGGTCGGCGAGCCCCGGCGTGACGGGGGCGAGCGCGACGACGAGCGACGTCGCCGCGTGCAGCGCGACGGCGCACACGCGGCGCGCGGCGGCCTCGTCTTCCTTGACGAGCACCCAGGGCGCGGCGTCTTGGAAGAACACGTTTGCCTCGTTGCCGGCCTCGACGATCGCTCGGATGGCGCTGCGTGTGTCCCAGGCCTCGTAGGCGGCCTTCGCCTGCTCCATCGCTGCGGCGATGGTCGCGCACAAGGGGTAGTCGGCCGGGTCGAAGTCGCCGGGGTGGCCGCCGAACCGCGACACACAGAACTTGGTGACGCGGCTGCAGAGGTTGACGACGTTGTTGACCAGCTCCGCGTTGACGCGGAGGACGAAGTCCTCGGTGTTGAGGTCGATGTCTTCTGCCGTCCCACCGAGCTTGGCTGCGTAGTAGTAGCGGAGGTAGTCGGGGTCGAGGTGCTCGAGGTAGGTGCGGGCGTTGACGAAGGTACCGCGTGACTTCGACATCTTGCGACCGTTGACGGTCAGCATGCCGTGCACGTGGATCTGCGAGGGCTTGCGGAGGCCGGCGGCGTGGAGCATGGCGGGCCAGAACAGCGTGTGGAAGTACACGATGTCTTTGCCGATGTTGTGGTGGATCTCGGCGTCGGCGTCGGCGCTCCAGAAGTCGCGCCAGTCGCCGCCGCGGCGCTCGCAGGCGTGCTGAGTCGCGGCGATGTAGCCGATCGGCGCGTCGAGCCAGACGTAGAAGTACTTGTCCGGCTCGCCGGGGACCGGGAAGCCGAAGTACGGCGCGGCGCGGGTGATGCACCAGTCGTCGAGCCCGCCGTCGAGCCAGCCGCGGACGAAGTTGCGGATCGGCTCTTGGCCAACACCGGTCTCCATCCACTCGCGAAGCAGCGGCGCGAAGTCCGTGAGCCGAACATACAGGTTCTCGGTCTCGCGCAGCTCGGGCGCGGTCTTCGTGTGTATGTCGTACGGCGCGATCAGCTCGGTTGGATCATAGGTCGAGCCGCACGACTCGCACACGTCGCCGTACTGATCTGCCGTGCCGCACTTCGGGCACGTGCCCTTGACCATCCGGTCGCTCAAGAAGCGGCCGAGCGCGGCCGAGTAGAGCTGCTGTGTGGTCCGGCGCACGATGTGGCCGCCGTCGCGCAGGCGCTCGTAGACCATCGCCGACAGCGCCTGATTCTCGGGCGAGTGCGTCGTGTAGTACTCGTCGAAGTCGATACGGAAGCCGCGGAAGTCCGCGGTGTGCTCCTCCAGCGCCGCCGCGATGAGCTCCTCGGGGGTGATGCCGAGCGTCTCGGCGCGGAGCTCGATCGCCGTACCGTGGGTGTCGTCGGCGCAGACGAACAGGATGTCGGCGCCCATCGACCGCTTGAAGCGCGCGAAGATGTCGGACTGGACGTGCTCGACCATGTGGCCGAGGTGAATCGACCCGTTGGCGTAGGGAAGGGCGGACGTGAGCAGGATCTTCGACATGGGCGCATGCGGCTGCGGGGCCCGCCGGACTAGCAGGGTTGCCGCGTGAGCGCCACAGCGGATCCGCGACGCGATCTGACAGAACGGGGCGTGAGCCCGCATTCGCGGTTTCTGGCCCCCGGCGCCCCGCCGCCTCGGTGTCGCTCGGCCGGCGGTGGCCTTTGGTGGTCCTGGGCCCGCAGCGCCTCACGGAGCGCACGCCGAGCGAGGTCGAGTCGACGGGACCGGCCGCGCCAGAACCCCGCCGCCTCGACCATCACTCACACGGCCAGCACCGCGTCCCGCCGCAGTCGACGTTGACCTCGCCGCCGTTCCGGATTCCGTCGTCGCAACGGAACTCGCAGTTCGGGCCGTGCGTGAACGGGTCGCAGACGCACACGCCCGTGCCGAACGGGCCGTCGCTGCACTCGCCGTTCCCGTTGCACTGGGGCTCCCCCTCCAGAACCCCGGCGCAGACACTCCGGCAGCCCGGGCCGTACCAGCCTTCGGGGCACGCGTCCCACGCGCACGTGGGCAGGTCGAGACGGGCGAGGCGCGGGTCGCAGACGCACTCGCCGCCCGCGCAGATCTGGGCGTCGCCGCACGCGTGGCCGCACTCGCCGCAGTTCAGTGCGTTCGTGCGAGTGTCGATGCATTGGCCGTCGCAGACGGTAGCCCCGGGCCGCTCGGGGCATGTCTGCCACTCGCCGTCGACGTTGACGGCCACGTCGCACACGCCGGTCGGGTTGTGAGAGCGGCGAACGCGGGTCACGTAGAAGTACCCTCCGGACGCCGAAGAGCTGGTGTCGTTCCGCAAGTTCAGCAACTGAGCGAGTGAGTACAGCGTCGGATACCCCTCCGGATCGGGGAGCCAGAACGTCTCGGTGCGGACGACAGGCGACCACGGCAGGACCAACTCCAGCTCGGTGTCTTCACTGCCGTAGTAGTCGTAGAACACCGTGACCGCGCGGCTCCACGGCTGCGACATGTACTCGACCTGCAAGTACCCGGGCGCTCCGGGGTCGTCGACGTCGGGCGTACCGGTCGAGACCAGCGGCTCGAGGATCGCCTCCCGCGACCTTGCGCCGCCGACTGTGCCCGTGAAGGCCTTGTACGCAGGCTCTCCGTTCAGCCATAGGCCCCATCGTGACGCCCCGACCGTGTAGCCCTCCCATCCGTCCGAATAGCGTGCCTCGCCTTCCGGCACCATGGTCGGACCTAGCAGGCGCCCCGCCACGAAGCTCATGCCGGCTTCCTCTGGCCAACACTCCCCCCCGACAAACCGCATCCCGCGGCTGCACAGACCACACTCTTCCTGCTCCGGCGAGCAGACGCCCGCGCGGCAGCGACCCGCTACGCCGTCTTGGTCGCACGGCTCGCCCTCGTAGGCGGGCCAGTGCACGCACTCCGTCGAGTAGGTGTCACACGCCGCCACTTCGCACGGACCCACCGGCTCAGACGAGCAGTCGACCGCGGGCCAGCCCACGACGGGCGGCGAACACCACCGGTGGCAGACGTCGTCGTCGGGACGGCAGCGGGGATCCAGGTAGTGGCAACCGCCACACCGGTCGCTCTCGTCCTCGCACTGTTCGTTCTCGTCGACGATCCCGTCGCCGCAGATCGAGGTCTGGGGGTAGCCGAGGAAGAAGTGGACGTAGCCGCCCGATAGGTCCGCCACCCAGTCGCTGTCGATCTCGAACTCCGCGCCGCCATCGACCCAGCGCACCGGCGCTTCGTAGACAGGGGACTCCAGGCTACCGAAGTCCTCCACCACAACCACCCCGCGTACGGCGTCGGACGGTGCCTCGAGAGGCAGGACGCGAGCCCGCCATCGCAGTCCCGGCTCCATCTCCCACGGGTGGAAGAGTCCGCCGGGAAACCTCCCGAGGTGGAAGACAGCGCTCACGGTCACGTAGCCGACGGGTGGCGCCGGCACCTGATCCACTTGCAGCCACGACTCGGGGTCTCGTCGAGCCCCCAGAGGCAGGCTCAGCCGAAAACCCGTGCCGCACACCTCGTGCTCGCCCGTGGCGAGCGTCGTCCCGACCCACCAGCCTTCGGCGTCCTCGATGGTCGGCGGCAACGGCTCGCACTCGTAGTCCCAGGTTGCATCTGCCTCTTCGTCGGTGAGATCGGTCAACGCGTCCCCGTCGACGGCGTCGGGGTCGTCCGCGTCCTCCAGTTCAGGGACATCGGAAGCATCCCTGTCCGAATCATCGATCGTGTCGTCGTCGACGATGTCGCCGGGCGGCGAATCGTCGGCGATGTCGGGGTCGGCTGGGTCGTCTGGAGTGTCGAGCTCCATACGGACGTCTTCACCCGTGGGGTCGGTCGCGAGATCGTCGTCGCCGTCGGGCTGAACCACGTCCTCGAGCTCCGCTTCGTCGCGGTCCCCGTCGCCGTCGTCAGAGTCGAGCTCAGCGGCAGCGTCCGTCGACGGGTCCGCCGCCGCGTCCAGGAGGTCTGAGGCGTCGCCATCTCCCGCGACATCCGCCACCGACGCGTCGACATCGCCAGACTGCGACGGCTGACCGCAGCCAAAAAAAACGCCGGCCGCCAGCATGAGGCGGAGCGCACGCGTGATGACGATGCCGGACGCCTCATGCGACCGACGACGCGGCAGAGCACCGATCAGCTTCATTCCTCTCCCTCGGGACAGAGCGCCGGGATCCCTCCAGCTCGACCCGCCGTCGTGCCGTCGAAGCGGCTCGGTGGGAACGTAACGCCGTCGTCCCAGGCGGAGTAGGCGCCCGCGGCGAGCGCCTCGTACGTGGCGCGTTGGTCGTCCGCTCGGAGATTGACCGTCCGCAGCGCGACGCCCGGATCCCCCTCGAGCGCGTCGAGATCCGCCTCCGGCAGCAGTCGCCATTCCACCATGTTTGGCTCCACCCAGAGCTGACCGTCGACGAGCTCGCGGTACTCGGGGAGCGTCGCGGGGAGTTGTGGGCCACGAGTGGTGTCCCAGGTGAGCCGCCACCCGCCGGTTCCGTCGTCGGTCGGCACATACGTCCAGGACGTCCGGGGCTCCGAAGTCGAGGGCAGATCCGCGAGCTCGGAGGTCGACACTGTGTGGGAGCCGATGACCGTTCCGCTCAAGTTGACGACCTCCAGGCTGACGCTCACCACCGGCGCCGCGAGCCCGGGGTCCATGGCCGCGTAGCCGCGCCCCCGAATCACCGATGAGGTCCCCGAGTAGTCCCACTCGAGTCCGAGGAACGCCGAGAACGGGGGAATCGGAGGGGGTGGTGAGAAGGCGATGCTGTTGGCCGCCTGTATGTTGAGACTGGCCCCGTCTACCCGCAGCGCAGCGGCGCTGATGGGGAACGTGTTCCCGTTGAAGATCTCCAGTGCGGTGATGTCCGCGTAACCGGCTGACGAGATCTCACCGCGGGTCACCCGGGTGAGCCGCACGTTCGCAGCGCCCGTCGAGGTGAGCGAGCACCACGTGTTGCAGCCCGGATTCTGATACACACTGCTTGCCGGTTCCCCCCACGCCGACACCGCGGCGGCGCCTACATCGCACTCCTCGGTCTCCGGATCGAGAACCCCGTCGCCGCAACCAGCAGGCCCAACGTTGCTCATGTCCCAGCCGCAGCTGTCGGTGCAGTTGCTGCTGCCGTCACAATCCTCTCCGGCGTCCACGGTCCCGTCGCCACACCGAGGCCCTCCAGTACCAGGCCAAGCGCGCGCCGCCGAGACGACGTTGTCGCGGACGTACGCGGCGATCGCAGGCGCTCGGACCTCGATGTCGAGCCCAGCGAGGTCGCCGTTCGTTTCGACGCAGGCGCCCGACACGTAGAAGCGGTTCCCTTCGACGATGTCGGCCGCGATCGTGATCCGATCCCCGCCGCACGTCAGCCTGCCTGATGCGTTGTTGTAGTTGGTCAGGTCGACGACGAAGGCGTTGTCCGACACGACCCGGACCGGTTCCTCACCCGGCAGCAGCGGCCAACCACGGTCGTACCCACGCCGATAGAACACCCCCGGGACCTCCTCGGTGCTGTTGAACGCTGTCAGCACCCCCGATACCCGCCTGACGGAGTTGAAGCTGCCGGACGAGGCTTGGTGCGCATCCACACAGCCGGCGTACGGGGAAGGCCCCCCGTAGGGCGCCGCGTGATAGCCGGCCAAGCCTGGCGTCCCTTCGGCAACGCAAGGCCAATGCGAATCGAGCGGCCTCTCGCGCACCGCGGGACGTCCCAGAATCGCATCCCGAGTCAGCCGAATCGTATTGCCCACAAAGAGGCCATCTGCCCCGTCGGTCCACAGGCTTAGCCCGCGGTCATCGGACCAGAGGAACGAGTCGACGATGTCGGTCCGCCCCGACCCGCTGGCGAAGAGGGTCTCGCCCTGCGGCGACGTCGGGTCGGACGCAGGACCGATCAGCGTCGAGTGAACGATCCTCACGTCCTCGAAGTTCCCCCAGTGTGCCTGGAACGAGGCCGCCTTGCCGAGGTTGCCGACGAGCATGCTGTCGAACACCGTAAGGTCGCCGGCCCGGTAGCGCTCGCACGTTCCGTTGCCGTACCACCAGCGCTGCGCCGAGGTCGTCGTGTGGACCCTGGGCAGTCGGCGCGACCCGTTGGGTTCGGCGTCGAGGCCGATCGACGTCGACGTCAGGTAGGACTCGGAGCCGTCCGTCTCGGGGATAAGGCGCCACCACCCGTCCTGCTCCCAGCGCCACGGGGGCGACGCACTGACGTCCGCCTCGACCGACGCCATGGAGAGGACGCTCCGCGAGAACGCTGTGCGCCGGGCGTAGCTGATGCTCGCCGTGTTCCGCGACGCCTGCACAAACCAGGAGTCCTCCACGTCGACATCGAACGTCGCGCAGGCCTTTGCACAGACCGGCTCCAGAAACGGCGTCGATCCGAAGCGCCACGGTGCCTCACCCGGCGCAGCTACTTGTTCCGCCACCCACGTCGACCAGGCGAACCAGTCGGTCAGCGGATCCGCTTTGTTGTCTCGCACCATACTGTAGGGGACCGCGTCGCCGCCGACGAGGAGGCCGTCGTAACCGCCGAGGACTCGAACGGAGTGAAGGCTGACCCCGCGCGAGTTGGAGATCGCGATTCCGTGCGCAGCGCCAGACTCGTACGCGACACCGAGGGGCCTGCCGGCGAGCGCCGGAGCGACCGCCCGGACCTGGCCCGCCGACATACAGGTGCTGCCGTCGGTGAACGACGGGAGGTCGTTCCAGACGGATCCGGCGGTCAGTTCGCCCGAAGCACCCTCGGAGAGGCCAACTGCGTACGGATTGACGGGCGAGTAGCGCCCTCGAAGTGTCGCGAGCGGTACACGCAGTTCCAGGTCGCGAAGGACGGCATCTTCGACGGCGATGAGCTGGATCGTCTGAGGTTCGAGGATCGGGCGGACGCGGGCCCGCGCCGTCGGTTCGACGCAGCGTCCGTCTCTACAGACTTTCCCGTCCAGACTGCAGCTCTGGGCGGGGACGAGCGATGCATCCCGCTCGCAGGCGCGCGTCGCGACGGTCGTGGAGTTGAGACAAAAAGTCTCCTCCTCTTCCTCGGCGTTGCACTCACTCCGGCTGCGTTCAACACACGTCGTGATGTACTGGTCTTCGTCGTCGGGATCCTCGGCCTCTGCGACCCGGACGCGGCCGCACTCTTGACCGAAGTCGCAATGTTCGGTGGACGTTACCGCGCCGGTCGCGCAGTTGTACTGGGCCACCGTCACGGCGTCCGAGCAGTATGTTGCGGTCCCCGCGCCGCTGCAGTCGGGCTGGTCGTCGACGAAGTAACGGAACTCGAATTGTCGAACACACATCGGCAGGTCGAAGCTCTCGGCCACGTCGATCCACGCCTCCCGCTGATAGTCCGTCGACGCGTCGGAAGTCACGGTCGCGTCGCAGCCGTACACGGCGACGTGACTCGCGCCGACGAACTGCAACGGCCCCCAGACCCTCCGCCTCTCGGGCTGGTTGTCGGGGGAGTGGCGATAGGCCGGCCACGCCTCGTACGCGGGCGTTGCGCTACCGTCGGAGATTCGGTCCTCGATGGTGCGGTTCCCTACGATCCGGTCGGAGTAGAGCGGTGGTGGGCCGTAGTATGGCACCGCCATCGCTGTCGTGAACTGGCGGATCCGGTACTGCGCGCTGGGCTCCAGGACATAGAACCGTTCATCCGACTGCGTTCCGCGAAGCCGCGCGCCCTGAAAGTACCTGTAGCCCGGCGCCACGACGCGAATCTCCTGGGCGTGTGTACCCAGTGAGGAGTGATCCGCGATGGCCCGGAACCCCCAATAGGAATCGCTCTTTCCGTCTGGCGTCGGCCGCAGCAACTCAGCCCACCCACGCGCGCTCGATCGGAGCACCGAGAACGCCGCCCAGGGGTCCGACTCGATCAGCGCCCGCAACGACCCGCCCTCCGGGACGGGGAACGCCGCATCGAGTCGCGCGCCGAACACGGTCTTCAGGTAGCTAAAGTCGGGTGACTCCGGCGGAACCAAGTGGCGGTTGTGGTCGTCGGGGGGGAGATTCGTGAACGTCCGAGCCAGAAACTCCGGCGTCCAGTCAAGCTCAGCCAGAAGCCGCGAGAAGTCGTCGACGTCCGAGACGCGATAGACGCTCGAGCCCTTCGGAAGTGCGCTTCCACAGAGCAACGCAGCTTCGGTCGCTGCCCGAATCGCCGGCGATGCCGCCTCCCCCTGCTCCGTCCATTCAGATGTGGGGATGACACCTGCGGGTCCTGGCGCCGGTACGAACGTGCGGACCACGATCTGGGCAGACCCCGTGAGGCTGTCGAGGTCGGGGAAGTAGAACGTCGCGGGACGCGACTGGACGCCCGGCGGGGCGATCCGCCCGCGCAGGCTCCGGCCGCCGGTCGGCGCGTTGGGCAGCTTGTCCAGGTCGCCCAGCTCGGGCCACGGTCCCCCCGACAGGAGACCCGTGTACAGCAGCTCTCCTGCGCCCTCGGTCGTCAGCTCGACCCAGACCGGCAGGTTGTCTTGCTGGGTGCCCTGCCACTCGAGCTCGAGCGGCAGGCAGGTGACGCCGTTGCGGTCGTAGGGGTAGACGTCGTCGACGTCGCAGTCCTCGGGGGTGAGGCCGAGGGGGTGGCGGATCAGCAGAGGGAGGGGCTCGCCCTGCGGCAGGTACGGGTCCGCGCCAGAGGGCCAGTCGATCACGTCTTTCGACGGGATCAGGGTCTCGGAGTTGGGGGTCGCCAGCGTCACGTCGTAGACACCCACGGTGCGCCAGTCCCCGAGGTGGGGCGGCGCGCAGGTGCCAGCGTCGCAGATGCCGCTGCCGCAGTCAAAGTCGGATCCGCACGTGTCGCCGAGGTCGCCGGTGCGGCAGCCCTCGTCGACGAGGGAGTCTTCGTCGTTGTCTTCAGCGTCGCCGCAGACCTCCACCTGGGCGCGCACCCAGATGTCGAGCTCGATCTCGCCCGGCGGGGTCGGCAGGATGACGCGCGCGCGCCGTCCGCCGGAGCTGTCGGGGCCCGTCTCCCAGACGGGGTCGAGCCTCGGGTCGTCGCCACCGACGACGACCTCGCTCAGGTCGACCTGATCGCCGATCGGCCAAGTCAGCCGGGGAAGTCGCGGGTTCGCGGGCGCCGCATGCGCCTCTACCGCCGCGGCGACGATGCCAAGTCCGGTGGCGTCCTCCGCGAGCACGTCGAGGCAGACGACGCCGCCGTCGGGAAGTTCGCCCGCCGCGAGCTGACAGTCGGCGGCAGCAACCGCGGTCGCGGTCAGCTTGAGCTGGCCGAGGTCGGCGCCGAGCCGAATCAGGTCGTCGCGGACAAACCGCGGGTCTTGGCCGTCGTACTCCCAGGTCTGCAGCGGGCGCGCGGTCGCCGTTCCCGCGTTCGGGTCCCAGGTCACCCGATACCCCGCGACGATCGGCACCTCGTCGATCTGTACCGGCATCCACTCGTCGATCGTGTCGGTCAGCGGCCGGCACCGCCCGACGGACTCGGCGCAGTAGTAGGCGGGATCGCAGTCGTCGGTCCCAGCGCACTCGGGGGTGCGGCAGACGCCGATGCTCAGGCCGAGCCCGGTGTCCTCGCAGTGGTTTTGCTCGGCGCCACCCGCGAACGGGCCGACTAGGCAGTCGGAGTCGTAGACACATGCAGGCAGACACAGCCCCATCCCGCCCCCAAACCCGGTGTCGATGCACCGGTAGCCGTCGTCGACGCCGTCGCCATCGATGTCCTGGCTGCAGGTCGCCACTGGGTCGTCGAGCTTGCAGGTCTGTGTGCAGGTGCCTGCCAGAACGGAGCCCGGTTGTGTCATCAGGCACATCGGCTGCCCGGCGAACGCGCCATCCTCGCAGTCGCTGTGGGCGGTACACGGACCGCCGAGCGGCATCGTGCCTGGCTCACAGCCCGCTGTGTTGGCGCAGTCGGGGTCGAGGCAGTCGATCCAGCCGTCCCAGTCGTCGTCGTCGAAGTTGCCGCAGTCGGTCTCGACGCCCTCGTCTCCCCAGATGTAGCCCGGGCACGCGAGCGGCAGCATCGCGCAGTCCGGGTCCATGCAGTTCGCGAAGCCGTCGCCGTCGTCGTCGACGGGGTCTCCGTTTGCGTCGAGGTTGGTGCAGCGTGACCGATCAGCGACGCCTGGGTCGTCAGCTCGCGCCGATGCCGCTACTCTGGTGCGGGGGGCGCTCGTCCCGGCGCAGCCTCTTGGACGGCTCGCTTGTAGGCGGCTGGGGTGAGTTCGGAGGCGGGGAGTCGATAGACGTCTTTGTGCGTGCCGAGCCGCTCGAACGCCCATGCGAGGTACGCGGCGGTGTGGACGTTCTGGAGTCGGCAGGTCGCGGCGATGCCGAAGATCGTCGCGGCCCGGTGCGCGCCCTCGGTGCTGCCGGCGAAGAGGACGTTTAGGCGGAGCTTCGCCCAGTTCTGGAACTCGCGCTCCATGGCGGAGTTGTCGATCGGAAGCGCGGGGTCGTCGATGAAGCGGAAGAGGGCATCCCGGTGGTTCCGGTAGTATCGCACGGCCTTCGCGAGCGGGTCGGTGGGGAGGAGCGTCGGCTCGACTGCGTCCATCCAGCCGAGGAAGTCCTTCTTGAGGGGCCCCATGTGTGTTTGGCGCCACACGCGGAGCTCGTCGCCGGCAAGTTTCCGCTCCTTCGCGGCGGCCTCGGCGACGTACATCGCGGTCAGGAACTGCCCCCCTTCCGAGGCGAGCAGCGGTTGCGCCCCCTCGGCGCCTTCAAACTTCCGAAACCCGTGCGCATTGCAGCCGCCCTCGATGACGTTGCCGCTCGTGAAGACCGCGTTGGACCGGCTCTCGGCGTCGGCGACGAGGCGGCCTTCGTAGTTGAGGAGCTTGGACTGGAGTCGGTCGCCGTCCTTGGCGGCCTCGTACTGGAAGACCGCGACGCCGTTGTAGAGAAAGCCCTCGATGTACCCGTCGTAGGCCCGCTCCAAGCCAGGGACGAGCACCTTGATTCCGGTGAGGTCGGTGTGCATCGCGCCGCCGGCCTTGAGCTGCTTCCAGTGCTCGCCGTCGATGCGGTCGAGCAGGTCCGCGCCTCGCTCGACGAGGCTCACGAGCGTGCTCATCGCAAGGGTGACGCCGCGGCGCGCCAGGTCGCGACGAAGGCGGTCGAGCGGTACGAGCTGGTCGAACTTCTGGTGAAGCACCCAGGCCAGGAACTCGCCGGTCACCTTGGACCGCTCATACGGCGCAGGCAGCGAGCGCGCCGTCGTCCGCACGTTGCAGTCGCGGCACACGCAGACTTGGCGACGGACCACGCGTCGAACAATCTGCTGCATGACGGCGTGGAGCTTCTCCTCTACCTCAAATCCGCGCTGGTCGAGCCGTGTGCTGCCGCAGCTCGCGCAGACCGATACGCCCAGTTTGTGCGTCTCGGCCGTCAGGGAGGCGGGGAGCCGCTGTCGGCCCGTCGAGCCGCGCTTCTTCGGAGTCTTGGCAGGCTTCGGCGGAATCTCGGGTGGCCGCGGGCGCGCCAGGAAGGCCGCGCGGACCGCGTCCGACTGCGACGCGTCGTCGACCGACGGGCGTGGAGCCTCGGCCGGGTCCGCTGGTGGCGACGAGACCACGGGCGGGTCCCTTCGACGGCCCTGTCCGCGGCGCGCCGCCGGCAGCAGCTCAGCCACGCGGTCCGTCAGGCGCGCGATCTCCGCGTGCAGCCTCCTCAGCTCCGCGGCGAACTCCGCTGTCGTTGCCTCCATCGTATGGAGCAGACGAGCGTTTTCCGCTTCGAGGGTGGCAATCCGGCTGGCGCTCGACGTGTCCATCGAGCACTGTAGATCACGCTCCTTCGGCGATGTCGATCGTCTCGATCGTCGACCGCGTCCCGCCCGCCCGCCGGTACCATCGCTTCCGCGGCGTCGTGAAGTCGAAGCCAGCCAGCAGCGACGCGAGCACAGCCGGGCTGACCGAGACGCGCGCCACCCCCTCGACGAGCTCCGGCCACTGGAACGAGCCCCGCTCGAGTCGCTTGCTCAGGATGCACCAGCCCGAACCGTCGAACCACAGCGCCCGGACGATCCGCCGGCGTTTGTTTGTGAAGACGTACAGGTGACCGTCCACGGGGTCCAGGCCCAGACCGCGCGCCGATCCGGCGAGCGCGTCGAACGAGCCCCGCATGTCGACCGGTTGCACCGCGAGGAACACCCGCACGCTCGGAGGCGGACTCAGCACTGCGAGAGCGCGGCCACCAGCGCTTTCAAAGTCTCCGGCCGGAAGTCGTCCCCGACCTCGAGCACCCACCGCCCAACATGAACTCGATACGCTGGATCCGTCGCCGCGGACCGCGAATCCGAGACCACCTCGACGAACCGACGAGGCGGCGAAGAGGCGCCCGTGTCACGCTTCCGCGACAGATTGACCGACCACAGGTGCAGCGACCGCGCGTCCCAGCCACCCTGTGCTGCCCACGCGGCCTTCGGAAGCCCACTCGCCGCCGCCTGTGCCAGACAGCGTCGCGCCGTCGCCTCGTCCTCGATCTTCCGTCCTGCCATCGTCTCCTCGCTGAGATGGGTGCCCAAGCGAGGATCGCGCCAAAGACCACGAAGTCACCCCAGGCTTCGCTGATGGGTCACGGTGCAGCAGCCCTCGTCGAGCCCACACCATGCCTCGTTCGCACATTCCGGGGCGTGGAGGCAGTCGAAGTCGTGACAGTCGACGTAGCCGTTGAAGTTGTCGTCGAGGCCGTTACCACAGTCGGACTCACCACCGCAGCTGCCGTGACCGAAGCACTCCGGGCCGGTGCAGTTGAAACAGTCCAAGTCATCGCAGTCGATGTCGCCGTCGCCGTCGTCATCGATGTTGTTGTCGCAGTCCATCTCCTGGCCCGTGCAGATCCCGTGGAACCCGCAGTCGGAGTCGTCGCAGTCGATGTCGCCGTCGCCGTCGTTGTCGAACCCGTCTTCGCAGTGGATCTCCGACGACGACGGACAGAGTTGCCAGCAGGCCGCGGTCTCGCAGTCGGGCCAGCCGTCGCTGTCGGCGTCGACGCAGCCATCGGCGTCGTCGGAGGGCATGCAGCTGAGATACCGCGGGTCGCAGACGAGCGGTTCGGTGCAGCGGGCGTCGAGCCGATTGTCGTCGCACATGCGCCGGCACGTCAGCGGCGCTGAGTCTTCGCCGTAGAACAGCTGCCGGCACGAACCCTCGAAGACGGGGCTCGCCGGGTCAGGCCCGACGCAGTCCGCCGTCGTCAGGCAGGTCGGCAGGCAGAAACCCTCGCCCTCGTCTGGATTCCCAACCGCGGTGCAGCGAGAGCCGCTCGGACACGGTTCGTCCGGGCCGAGCGTACACTTGGCCGTGCAGAACCCACCCGGCACCGACGACACAGCCTCCGGAGCGCAGAAGGGTCCGTCCGCGTACGGGAAACAGTCCTCATCGTTCGTGCAGCGGTCGCCGAGGCCTCCGAGTGCTCCGGGGCCTGCCCCGCCGCCTGGCGCCGGTGCCCCAGCGGTGCCTCCGCCGGGCGTCGGTGACGGGTCGCCACTGCCCTCACCCGGCGTGGGGGGCATACCGCTGCCGTCGCCACTCCCATCACCGGCTCCAGCGCCCGAACCGGCCAAGCAGGCCGGGAACTGTGCGCAGTCCGAGTCGTCGCAGTTCACGTCCCCGTCGAGATCTTCGTCGACTCCCTCCGGGTCGTCGCAGCTCCACTCGCGCGTCGTCGGGCAGCCTGCCACATCGCTACAGTCCGAGTCCGCGCAGTCCGGATACCCGTCGGCGTCGTTGTCGAGCCCGTCGTTGCACGTGGTCTGCGTCTCATAGGGCGCCGTACAGAGCGCAAACGCCCGGCAATCGAAGTCGGCGCAGTCGATGTCGCCGTCGGCGTCGTCGTCGACGCCGCCCAGACACGTCGACTCCGCGCCGACCTGGCAGGTGACCTCCCCGACACACTCGGAGTCGTCGCAGTCCGTGTCGCCGTCGCCGTCGTTGTCGAGCGCGTCGCCGCACACCTCGTGGTCGGCGCTCATGCACAGTCCGCCCGAGCAGAACCCTCCCGCGCCGCAGTCGCGACCGCAGCCGCCACAGTTGTGCACGCTCGACGCGAGCGTCGTCTCGCAGCCGGTCCACACGCGATCGTCGCACGAGGCCGTACCCGCCCCGCACGCGAGCAACCCCGTCTCGGCGCACAGCGCGTTCGGCGCCGCAGAGGCCAGGGTGGCGACAGCGGTGGCGTCGAGTGCGACGCTGAAGATCGCGACGTCCGACAGGCGGCCGCTCAGGCCGGTCACGCCTGCCTCGACGAACAACGGTCCGCCGATTGTGAGCGGCACTTCGGGTTCCACGGGGCCGTCCGGCGGCGTGCCAGCCATCGTGAGCGACGCGGACGTCCCGTTGACGTAGATGGCCGGCGGCCCGTCGTCGAAGACCACGGCGACGTGCCCCCAGACCTCGGCCGCCAGCGTGGTGGCCGTCGTCAGCGTCAGCACCTCCGGCCCGCTCGTTCCCACGCGCTGCACCTCGAACGTGACCGCGCCGCCCGGCTCGAGGCGGATTGTCCAGCCCGTGCCTCCGAAGTCGCTCGGCTCGCGCTGTGCGAGGACGACAGCCGCGCTCGCGACCGAATCCGGACGCACCCAGAACGCGAGCGCGAGCGGGTCTCCGAGCGGCGGGAGCTGAACTCCTTCGGCAACAGCACCACGCCCACCACCAAACACGGCCGCGTACGTGTCGGCCGCGCGGCCCTCCGCCCAGCTTCCGGTGCTGCTGCCGGCGCCGATGCCGACCGCGTGCGTGGCGCCGACCGCGTCGGCGCCGACGGTACCGGCGCCCTCGTCGAGCGCCCAGTACGCGCTGAGCTCCGCGCCGCACGTAGCAGGGACGCATGACCCCAGCTCGCACGTGTAGCGCGCCTCGCACGCGTGTCCGCACGAGCCGCAGTCGAGCGCGCTCGCCTGCGTCTCGCCATCCATCAGCCGCGGGACCGTCGAGAAGTCGAGGCCAGACAGCATCCAGACATCGTCGATCTTCAGCATCGACGCATCTTCGAAGGGGTCCGCGCACCCGACCATCGCGGTCGTGAGCACTCCCGGCGGGCTCTCACCGTCCATCATCGCGCTCGCGTCTACCGCGAGCGCAACCTCACCATCGACCCACGCGAGCGCGAAGCCGTCGTCGAGGCTGAACGCGATGTGGTGCCACGTGTCCGTCGTCAGCACCGTCGGCGCCTGCCAGATCTCGAAGCCGGTCGCCGAGTACTCGAGCACGAGCGGATGCTGGTCGGGCGAGACGCCGAACCAGACGCCCTCGTCGCCGGCAGCGCCTGCACCCACCTTCATGAACACCGGCTGCATGCCGCTCGTCCCGGTCGGGAGGTTGACCCACGCTGCCAGCGTCCGCGCGCTGCCCCGGTCCCAGTCGGGGCCGGCGCCGAAGTCGATCGCTGCGGTACCCCCGCAGTCGATCGCGCCGCCCCGCATGCCGGTGACGCCGAGCGTCCCGCCCGTCAGCGCGCCGTCGTGCGCGTCGGGTCCGTCGTCCAGCACAGGGCTGGTGGCACCGTCGAAGGTCCAGTGCGCCAGCACCGACGCCGCATCGGGGCCGCAGGTCGCCGCGCCGTCGGTCAGCGCCTGCGCGGCGACGCGGGCCGCGACGTCGGGCAGCGTCAGGACATCGGCCGGATCGGCGTCTGTCGCGTCACATGCGGCCAACGTCGCGAAGGCGATCGCCAGGGCGGCGCGTCGCGCACGTTTGGACGGTGGGGCGTTTGTTGGGCGGTGGGGCCCGGCCTGCGGCCGGGGGG
>JACKDJ010000010.1 GCA_020633625.1 Myxococcales bacterium | reverse complement strand
GCCCGGGCGTCATCAGCCGCATCTTCACGAACATCGGCCACTCTCCTGGGGCGCGCGCGACGCGCGGCCGCTACCAGCCACCCCGGCGGGTGTCAACATCCGCCCCCGGGGGTGACATCGCGTGAGGACGCCGCCACATCGCCTCCGCCGGGCGGTTGTGGCCTCTGCAGGGCACCTGTGTTACCACCGCACAGAACCCCAATTCGAGCTCGACGATGGAATCGCTCGCCGCTTTCGGCCCGTACAGCATCCTCCGAGCCATCGCCGCCGGCGACGACGCGGTCAGCTTCGCGGCGCGCTACAACGGCCGACAGGACTCGGACCAGATCCTCGCTCTGAAGGTCTTGCGGCGGGCGGCCTCCGAAGACCCCGCCTTCTCGGAGCGCCTGCGCACGGAGATCGGCCTCGCCGCCCGACTCAACCACGTGAACGTCGCGCAGGTTTTCGACCTCGGCCGCGCGTTCGACCTCGACTACATCGCGCTCGAGTTCGTCGACGGGATCGCACTCGCCTCGGTGCTCTCGGCCGTCGCGACCGGCCAGAAGGCGGTAACCGCCGAAGTCGCCGTCTTCATCTGCGCCGAAGTCTGCGCCGGCCTCGCCTACGCCCACGGCCGGCGGGACGAGCGCGGCCGCGTCCTCGACATCGTCCACAGCCGCATCAACCCGCGCACGGTCCTCCTCTCCAAAGCCGGGCTCGTAAAGCTCGTCGACTTCGGCCTCGGACGTGCGCTCACCGACCTTCGACGCGATCGCCTCGACGACGCGGACCTCCGCTTCATGGCCCCCGAGGTCGTGCGCGGCGAACCCTACGACGTCCGCGCAGACATCTTCTCGGTCGGGGCGCTCGCCTACCTGCTCCTCACGGGCCGCCCCATCTACGAGGGCGTCGCAGGCGCCGACCTTCGAGCCCGCGCGGCGCGCGGCTACGTGCCGCACATCCGCGACATCGACGAGTCGGTTCCAGAGGCGCTGGCCGAGCTCGTCTCCGGGGCGCTGATCGCCGACCCCGACCAGCGCGCGTCCGACCCGACCGAGCTGCGGAGCGGCTTCGCTGCGTGGCTCCGCCGAAACTCCCCCGGCTTTGGGCGGCACCGCCTCAAGAACTACCTGCAGCGGCTCCTCCCCGAGGCCACCTACGGACTCCTCCCCGACCAGGAGTGGGAGGCGCTGCATCGTAAACACTTCCGAAACTACGACGCCGACTCGCTGCTCGCGGAGTCCATCGAATCGGACCCGCAGGTCCCGACCGCCAAGGACGACCTGCGTCCGCTCCTCGACTCGCCGGTGCTGCCGAAGCTCGGCCCCATCGACATCACGAAGATGACGACCGGCGCGCACGTCACCGTCCGCGAGGCCGCCATCAGCGCGGCACGGGCGCGCGAGACGGGCTCGCACCGCCGACTGACCGACGCCGCGCTCGCCAGCGCCCGGTCGGCCCCGCCCGTCGCGGAGCGAGCAACCGAGCCAGACCCGCCCGACGCCCCGACGGAGGTCGGCGACGCACCCCAAGCCGGACGCGACGACGCAGTCTACGCGTCCCGCCCGTACGCGGACGTTCCCACCGAGAAGGTGCCGCGGGGCGCCTCGGCGCCAGCACGCGACGAGACCTCCATCGACCCGCGCCAAGTCTACGACGACACCGTCGACACCGAGGCGATCGTCGACCGGGAGGTCGACCCGCGCGGGCGCCGGAGTCTGCTGCTCGGGCTCCTCTTCGGCGCCGCGCTGCTCGGCGCGGGCGGCCTCGGCGTGAAGCTGTTCCTCGACAGGCAGTCGGCACCAACCGAGGCCGCGGCGACCAGCGCCTCCCTCTTCGTCACCTCGCGACCGCAGGGCGCGCGGATCCTGATCGACGGGGTCGACTCCGGTCTGACCACTCCGAACATGCTCCGCGATCTCCCAGCCGCGGGCGCCCAGCTCACCGTCGAGCTCCTCGGCTTCGAGACCCCCGACGCACAGGCGTGGAGCACGGCCAGCGCGGTCCGCGAGCTGACGTTCGCGCTCGAACCCGCGGCGCACCGCGTGCGCGTGGACTCCGACCCGCCTGGCGCGGCCGTCCTCTACGACGGCGCCGTCGTCGGAACCACCCCGATGGAGCTCGGTCCCATCCGCGTGGACTATCGGCAGGGCGTCGACCTCGTCCTGCGACTCGACGGCTACCTCGATGAGCACGTGAACGTGGACTGGACGCCCGGCGCCGGCGAGTCGAGCGTGCGCCGGCCCCTCCTCCCAGATCCGGCGGCGGCGCAGTAGGCACCGCGCGGACGTTCGCCCGGGCGCTCCGGCCGCGCGCTCGTCGTCGGTCCCGCCCAAACACTGCGAGACCGATGTCACCGCACACCCTCGTCCATCAGCTCCTCGACTGGGCCGCCCGCACTCCCAACGCGGTCGCCCTCCGGCACAAGCAGCGTGGGCACTGGGAACAGTGGACGTGGGCGCAGTACGCCGAGCAGGCCAAGAAGGTCGCCGCGGGGCTCGTGTCGCTCGGTCACCAGCCCGACGAGTGCGTCGCCATCGTCGGCGACAACCGCGCCGAGTGGGTCATCATCGAGCTCGGAATCATGATGGCGCGCGGCATCCCCGCGCCGATCTACACGACGAACACCGCAGCCCAGGCCGCGTACATCGTCCAAAACTCCGAAGCCAAGCTGGTCGTCGTCGATGGCGCCGCGCAGCTCGCCAAGCTCCGCGCCGGAGTAGAGGAGGCGTCTCTCGGCGTCGAGACGTTCGTCAGCATGGACGCGGTGGCAGGCGCGCCGGACGGCACCGTCGACTTCGCGGGCCTCGTCGCGCGTGCGACCCCGGCGCTCGAGGCCGAGGTCGACGCGCGCGTCACAACGCTCACGGGCGACAACACCGCCCTGCTGATTTACACGTCCGGGACCACGGGCGTCCCGAAGGGAGTGATGCTCGACCACGGCGGGCTGCTCGCCATGTCGTCGGCCGTCCTCGCGATGCTCCCGATGTTCGACGCGCAGACGCCGGCCGAAGCGCGGGCGCCGTACCGCACGCTGTCGTATCTGCCCCTGTGCCACGGGGCCGAGCAGCTGATCACCACGATGGGGCACCTGCGGACCGGCGGCACGGTGTCGTTCTGCCCCGACATGAAGCAGCTCAAGGACTACCTCGTCGAGGTCCGCCCGACGCTGTTCCTCGGCGTGCCGCGTATCTGGGAGAAGTTCCAGGCCGCGCTGACGGCCCGCCTCGACAGCGTAACCGGCGCGAAGGGAGCGCTGGCGCGCTGGGCCCGATCGACCGAGCTGGCGGCAGCACGAGAGGAGGCCGCGAGCGGGAGGCGCGTCCACACGCTGCGGCGCGCGCTCGCGAACCGGCTCGTGATCCGCAAGCTCGCCGAAGCGCTCGGTCTGGACGAGCTCCGCTACGCGATCACCGGGTCCGCGCCGATCAGCGTGGCGACGCTCGAGTTCTTCGCCTCGCTCGGGATCGCGATCCACGAAGCGTACGGGATGAGCGAGACGTCGGGGGTGTGCACGATCACGCCCCCCGGCGCGGCGAGGTTCGGGCGTGTCGGCAAGGCGATCGACGGGGTCGGGATCCGCATCGCCGAAGACGGCGAGGTGCAGCTTCATGGCCGCATCATGACTCGCGGCTACTTCCGCATGCCAGACGAGACGCGCGAGCTGTACACAGACGACGGCTGGCTCCACACCGGCGACCTCGGGGATCTCGACGCCGACGGGTACCTCGCCATCACAGGGCGAAAGAAGGAGCTTCTCATCACCGCCGGCGGCAAGAACGTCGCTCCCGCCGAGCTCGAGGCCTACCTGCAGGAGATCCCCGGCGTCGCCCAGGCAGTCGTGGTAGGCGATCGCGAGCCATACCTCGCCGCGCTGATCACCATCGACGTGGAGCAGCTCCCAGCGCTCGCGACCCAGCTCGGCGTCGCGCCCACCCTCGAAGCGGTCGCCTCCGCTCCAGGACTGCACGCGCTGCTGGACCCCGGGGTGGAGACCCGCTGTAACGCGCGTGTCGCGCGCTACCAGACGATCAAGCGCTACCGCGTCCTCCCGGTCGAGTTCTCGGTCGACGGCGGCGAGCTGACACCCACGATGAAGCTGCGGCGGACCGAGATCGCGAAGAAATACGCCGACGAGATCCGGGCACTCTACGCCTGAGCGCGCTCCGCGCCGCGGGGGCGCCGCAAGTCACCCCGGCGGGGGCGGCCGGGAGCGCCCGGACGCGTCGATCGGGGAACGCGACAGCGAGCCTACGAAAATGTAGGATGACCGAAGCCGTCCCTCCGCTGTCTGCCGAGGTCCATGTCCGCCGCTGGCGCCAAGAGCCGCGAGCAGCTCGAGCTCGATCTGCTCCACGAGGTCTCCCGCATCCTGAGCGAGTCTCGCTCGCTCCGTGAAGCCGTCGCGACGGTCCTGCGCGTCGTCGTGGAGCGGACGGAGCTCCGCCGCGCGACGATCACGCTGCTCGACGAGGGGCGCGGAGAGCTCTTCATCGACGAGTCGTACGGGCTGTCGTCGACCGAGCAGAGCCGAGGCCGCTACAAGATCGGCGAAGGCGTGACGGGCCAGGTCGTCGCGAGCGGAAAGAGCGTGATCGTTCCGCGCGTGTCGGAGTCTCCGGAGTTCCTGAACCGAACTGGCGCGCGGCGACGTGGAGGCGAGCCGGAGACCTCGTTCGTCTGCGTCCCGCTCGAGATGGGGCGCAGGGTGATCGGCGCGTTCAGCGTCGACCGAGTCTACGCGCCCGACAACGATCTCGACGCGGACGCGCGGTTGCTCGAGATCCTCGGGGCACTCGTCAGTCAGGGGGTCGCGATGCGGCTCGAGGCGGCAGAGGCGACCCGTCGGCTCGAGGAAGAGAACGAGCGGCTCGCTCGATCGCTCCAGTCGCGGCTCACACCCGACAACATCGTCGGCAGGTCGAAGGCGATCCGCGAGGTCTACGACCTGATCGCGCAGGTCGCGCGCGCCAACACGTCGGTGCTCATCACCGGCGAGAGTGGCACGGGGAAGGAGCTCGTCGCCGGCGCCATCCACGCGGGCAGCGATCGGGCGCGCGGCGCGTTCGTGCGCGTAAACTGCGGGGCCCTCCCCGAGTCGGTCATCGAGTCGGAGCTCTTCGGGCACGAACGCGGCGCGTTCACCGGCGCAACGCAGCAGCGAAAGGGCCGCTTCGAGCTCGCGGACGGTGGCACGCTCTTTCTCGATGAGGTCGGCGAGCTGACGCCGGCCACGCAGGTCAAGCTGCTGCGCGTGCTGCAGGAACGCGAGCTCGAGCGAGTCGGCGGGACGAAGACCGTCAAGGTCGACGTCCGCGTCATCGCAGCGACCAGCCGCGACCTCCGCGCGCTGGTCGAGGACGACCGCTTTCGACTGGACCTGTTCTACCGGCTCAACGTCTTCCCGATCCACGTGCCTCCCCTGCGAGAGCGAGGCTCGGACGTGCTCCTGCTGGCCGACCACTTCGTCGCGACGTACAACCGGAAGCACGGCAAAGACGTCCGACGCGTCGCGACCTCTGCGATCGACATGCTGACGGCCTACCACTGGCCCGGCAACGTGCGCGAGCTCGAGAACTGCATCGAGCGCGCCGTGCTGCTCAGCTCCGACGACGTCCTTCATGGCCACCTGCTGCCGCCGACCCTCCAGACCGATGTCGCCAGCGGGACCCGGTTCGCAGGGACCCTGCAAGAGCGAGTCGACGATCTGGAGCGCACGCTGGTGATCGACGCGCTGAAGTCGACGCGCGGAAACATGGCGGGGGCGGCGCGCATGCTCGGGCTCACGGAGCGCATCATGGGGCTACGGGTGCAGAAGCACGAAATCGACGTCGCCCGTTTTCGGCGCGGTTAGGCGGCACCCTGCCCGACCCAACTCCTACATTCTCGTAGGAATCCCAGCCAAATCCGACATTCTCGTAGGATCTCACAGCGGGCGCGCGGGCGGGGTCCGGTCGGAGTTGACGCGCGATTTCCGCGACTTGGCGCAGTGCGTCATAGATGGCACGCCGCCTGCACAAGAGAGGGCCCGTCCCAACTCGCCTACTACGAGGTCACGCGAATGGTACGAGCTCTGATGTTGATGGTTCCCCTGTTGCTGCTGACAGCGCCTGCGTGGGCGCAGGACGACGCGCCCGCGGTCTCGGCCGCCGACGCGATGTTCACAGCGGACAACATCTGGATGATGGTCTCGACGTTCCTCGTGTTCATCATGCACCTGGGCTTCGCGAGCGTGGAGACGGGCCTCACGCGGGCGAAGAACACCGTCAACATCCTGTTCAAGAACACGGTCATCGTCGCGATCGGGTTGCTCACTTACGCGGCGGTGGGCTTCAACCTGATGTATCCGGGTGGCGACTACGCGGGCGCGTGGTTCGGCTTCGCCGGCTTCGGCATCAGCCTTCCGGAGGGCGGGGACACGCTCGCCTACAACGGCCACTTCACCTACTGGACGGACTTCCTGTTCCAGGGAATGTTCGCGGCGACGGCCGCCACAATCGTGTCGGGCGCGGTCGCCGAGCGCGTGAAGCTCGGCACGTTCCTTCTGTTCTCGGCCATCTACGTCGCGGTCGTGTACCCGATCGTCGGCATGTGGGGCTGGGGCGGCGGCTGGCTCGCGGCGCGAGGCTTCCACGACTTCGCCGGCTCGACGTTCGTCCACTCGGTCGGTGGCTGGGCGGCGCTCGCGGGCGTGCTCGTCCTCGGGCCGCGCCTCGGCAAGTACAGCAACGGCACGATCTACCCGATCATGGGCCACAACCTGCCGCTCGCGACCGCTGGCATGTTCTTCCTCTGGCTCGGCTGGTTCGGATTCAACGGCGGCTCGGTGCTCTCGGCCGACGCCGCGACCGTCTCGCTCGTGCTCGTCACGACGACGCTCGCCGCCGCCGCCGGCCTGATCAGCTCGATGGCAGTGTCCTGGATCGTCCAGAAGAAGCCCGACCACACGATGATCCTCAACGGCACGCTCGCGGGCCTCGTCGGCATCACGGCCGGTGCCGACTGCGTCACCCCGATGCAGTCGATCATCATCGGTGCCGTCGCTGGCATCATCGTCGTCGGCGCCGTGATCGCGATCGACCGCGCGAAGATCGACGACCCGGTCGGCGCCATCTCGGTTCACCTCGTGTGCGGTGTCTGGGGCACGCTCGCCGTCGGCATCTGGGGCGAGGACTACAGCCTCGCGACGCAGGCCATCGGTGTCGTCGTTCCCGGCGTCGTCTGCTTCACCGTGGCGTTCGCGCTCTTCTTCGTCTTGAAGAAGACCATCGGACTCCGCGTGCCGGCCGACGAGGAGCTCCGCGGCCTCGACCTCGGTGAGCACGGTCAGGAAGCGTACGCCGGCTTCCAGATCTTCTGAACTCCACACGTCACACCGAGTACAAACACATGAAGCTCATCGTTGCATACATCCAGCCCGAACGGCTGCCCGCAGTGAAGCGCTCTCTCGCCGAAGCCGAAGTCTGGCGCATGTCCGTCACCACCTCGGTCGGGTGTGGTGCGCAGGGCGGCTACCAGGAGACCTACCGTGGCGCCGAGCTCGAGGTGAACCTCCTCAAGAAGATCCGCGTCGAGTGTGCTGTGAACGACGACTTCGTCGACCGCACCATCGAGGCCATCATCAAGGGCGCTCGCTCCGGGAAGATCGGCGACGGGAAGATCTTCGTCCTCCCCCTCGAGCGCTGCATCCGGATCCGAACCGGAGAGGACGGTCCCGAGGCGATCGGCTAGCGACCCCGCGCCATTCGTCGCGGCTGCCTCCGCGAGCCGGAGCCAGCCGCGACGCCCTCGACGGGAGGGCTCCCCTGCCAGCGTCGCTGACGCGCGGCCCCAGCAGAACGGCCCTCGGTAGCCTCTCATCACGACACTCTTCAGAATTTCCAAATGATGAACACCCGCACGATCCTCCTCGGCCTCTCGGTCTCGATGCCCGCCCTGGCCGCCAACGCCGCGGCGCAAGACGCCAACCCCGTCTCCACGTCCGGCTTCGTCGATACCTCGATGTTCGTCCCGATCGCCGGCTATGCCGCAGCCGACGACCAGGTCACCTTCGGCCTCGACCAGGTCGAGGTCGACGTCGAAGTCACGCCGACCGACGACACCACGCTGCGCGCCGACTTCAACGTCTTCCCCGCCGCTGGCGTCCCCACCGCTGACGACCTCGTCGAGCAGGGATACCTCGAGTACCGCACCGACAGCGGGTTCTTCCTGCAGGCCGGCAAGCGCAACGCGCCGGTCGGCGCCGAGTGCATCGACCCCGTCGACATGTACCAGTACAGCTACGGCCAGCTCTTCACGTCGGCGACACCGTCGAACCTGACCGGCCTGTTCCTCGGCGTCTCCTCAGGAGACTTCATGGCGATGGCGTGGGTCAGCAATGGTTGGGACATGCCGACCACGCCACGCGCTGCCACACCGGGCCTGCGCCTCGAGCTCGGCCTCGACAAGGGACACATCGGCCTCTCCTCGACCTACGGCCCCGCCGCAAGCGACGACCCGTACGCGATGGTCGACCTCGACGCCGGCTTCGAGCTCGGCTCGCTCACGCTCCTCGGCGAGGTGAACGTCGGCTCGGCCGACGACTACACACTCACCGGCGGCCTGCTGACCGCAAACTACGCGTTCACCGACGCGTTCTCCGCGACCCTGCGCGCGGACTACCTCCACATCGACGCCGCCGAAGCGACGGATCAGGCGTCGGTTACACTGGCTGGGCTGGTGTCGGTCTCGGATAACTTCGGCGCACTCGCCGAGCTCCGTACCGACCTCCCGAAGGGCGCAGACCCCGTGCTGACGGGCGCAGTCGAGCTCACCGCGTACTGGTGACCGACGGCGGCAGTGCTCCCTGGCGGCGAGACGTGCTAGGCTAGACATGCGTCTCGCCGCCGCCAACAATCATGACCCAACATGCCAGCGCCGCCGGCGCACCGGGCCCTCCCCCACCGAACCTCGGCCCCGAGCCGGGCTGGACCCTGTGTGACCCGCTCGCGGAGCTTCCCAGCCTGCGCAACTATGTCGCCGACGACCCCGGCGGCGAGCGCATCCGGATCGCATACTACCGCGACGCCTCCGAACCCGGAGCGCTGAAGGCGAAGGTGTGGTTCGGGCCCGGCGCCGAAGGCCCGCCGAGACACGCACACGGCGGAAGCCTCATGGCGGTGCTCGACGAAGTGCTCGGCGGCAGCGTCTGGCTCGCCGGCCGCATGGTCGTCCTCGCGCGCTTCGAGGTCGACCTGCGCCGCCCCGTCCGCCTCGGCTCCACCGTCGTGGTCGACGGACGGATCGTCCGCAGCGAGGGACGAAAGGTCTGGGCTACGGGCGCAATTCACGACTCCGACGGAGACACGATCTACGCGGAGGCCACCGGCCTCTTCGTCGAGCTCGACGCCGCGCGCCTTGCGACCTTCACTGACGGAGAGCCATGACCCAGCCGCCCTCGACGGTGCGCCGTCTCCTCGCGTCCATGGAGCGCTGGGGCGCCTCGGACGTCTTCGTCTGTGAAGGAAAGCCGCCCGCCGCCCGCGTCCACGGTCGCGTCGTGCCGGTCGAGCTCCCCGCGACCACCGCCGAAGACATGAGCGCGCTGGTCGACGAGGTGATGTCGCCGACTGCGAGGGCTCAACTAGAGGCAAACGGCGACGCCGACGTCGGCTACTCCATCGACGGCACCAAGCGCTTTCGCTTCAACTTCGCACGGCAGAAGGGCGTCCTCTCGTTCGTCGCCCGCGCCCTGCCGTCCGGCCGTCTCGACCTCGCCCAGCTCGGCCTTCCGCCCGTGCTCGGCGCCCTCGCCGACTTGCCCCGCGGCCTCGTGCTCGTCACCGGCGCGACCGGGAGCGGAAAGTCGACCACCCTCGCCGCGATCGTCAACCGCATCAACGAAACTCGACAAGCACACATCGTCACGATCGAGGACCCGGTCGAGTTTGTCCACACAGACATCCAGTCCCGCGTCACCCAACGCGAAGTCGGAGCCGACACGCGCGACTTCGCTCACGCGCTCCGCCAGGTCGTTCGGCAGAGCCCCGACGTCATCCTCATCGGCGAGATGCGAGACGTCGACACGATGCAGACTGCTATCGCCGCCGCGCTGACCGGACACCTAGTCTTCGCCACGCTTCACACGATCGACGCCGCGCAGACGCTTCAGCGCATCCTGGCCTACTTCCCCGACCACATGCGTCACCAAGCGGCTCTGGACCTGTCGCTCTGCCTGCAGGCGGTCGTCTCGCAGCGCCTCATCCCGAGATCCGACGGCACCGGCCGCGCCGTCGCCACGGAACTCCTGACCGTCACTCCCGGCGTCCGCCGCCTGATCCGCGAGCAGCGCGTCGACGAAGTCCACGACATGCTCCGCGCATCGAGCGACCCCGGGCTCCGTTCGTTCAACGCCTCTGTCCTCGACCTCTTCAAGGCAGGCGTGATCTCCCTCGACGTCGGCAAGGCCTACGCGACCAACGCCGAGGAGTTCACGCTCGCCACCCAGGGCATGACCACCGGCATCGGGACCTTCTCGCGCGACGGCGTCGAGTCCGTCTCCGGGCTCGACATGAAGGCGCTCCTCACGCTCGCGCTCGAGAAGGGAGCGTCCGACCTGCACCTCACCGTCGGCCGTCCACCGATCTTCCGCATCGCCGGCGAGCTTCACCCCCTGCGCGTACGACCCCTCTCCGACGCGGACCTCCGCACGCTCCTCTTCTCGATCCTCACCACGACTCAGCGCAGCCAGTACGAGTTGGAGCGCGAGATCGACTTCGCGCTCTCGATCGACCGCGAGACCCGCTTCCGCGTCAACGCCTACTACCAGAAGGGCAAGATGGCCTGCGCGCTGCGCGCCATCGCCTCGACCATCCCCGACCCCGCAGAGCTCGGCATCCCCGACGTGGTCGTCGACCTCGCGTCTCGCTCACAGGGCCTGCTCCTGGTCGTCGGCCCAACGGGCAGTGGAAAGTCGACGACCCTCGCGTGCCTCGTCGACCGCATCAACTCCGAGCGTGCCTGCCGAATCATCACCGTCGAGGACCCGATCGAGTTCACGCACGAGGGAAAGCTCGCGACCGTGGATCAGCGCGAGGTCCATGCCGACACCACGTCGTTCGCCGCCGCTCTCAAGTACGTGCTGCGGCAGGACCCGGACGTGATCCTCATCGGCGAGATGCGCGACCTCGAGACGATCGGCGCCGCCATGACCGCGGCCGAGACCGGCCACCTCGTGTTGGCGACGCTGCACACGAACGACGCAATTCAGGCCGTCGACCGCGTCGTCGATGCGTTCCCCGCTCACCAGCAGTCGCAGGTCCGCTCGCAGCTCGCCGCGTGCCTCCTCGGCGTCGTCTCGCAGCGGTTGTTGCCACGCGCAGACGGCTACGGCCGCATCGCCGCGTTCGAGGTCATGGTCGCGAGCCCCGCCATTCGGACCCTCATCCGCGACGACAAGATGCACCAGGCCGTCTCGATGATGGAGACACGCCTCGGCGACGGCATGCTCACAATGGACCGCTCCCTCGCCGAGCTCACCAGAGCTGGCTACATCACGCGCGAGGAGGCGATGCGGTACATCTCGAATCCGAAGCTCATCACCGAGCTGCGCTGAGGTTCGCGCGGAGCAGACGCGCCGAGCGCGATGCGGGACGGGCCCGCCACGCAGCCCGGCCTGCCCAGCGCCGGGCGGACGTGCGTGCGGCGGCTCGCTACTCGCCGCAGCGGAACCCGTGCGGCTCGCTGCACACGGGCTCGAACGTCTCCGGCGGCCGCTCGCCCTGCTCCGTGCACCCGACGATGCGCAGGATGACGCGGCGATTCTCGCGGTTGCCGGGCGCGTAGTCATCGGTCTGCGAGTCCGGGTTGAGCGGGTCTGACTCGCCGAACGTCGACGCCGAGAGGAGGTCGGGATTCACCCCGCGGTCGACGAGCCCCTGCATGACGCGGTTGGCGCGCTGGAGCCCGAGCCAGACATTGTATTCCGGGTTTCCGTCGGTGTCGGTGTGGCCCTCGGCGCGGAGCTCGTACCGAAGGCAGGGCTCGAGCGCCTGAACGATGATCGCGATCTGGTCGAGCAGCGCCTCGTTCGTCTCGCGGTCGTAGCCGTTCATCGTCCGCTCGGAGAACTCCGCGAACACGTCGTAATCGAAGAAGAAGGGCACGCCACCGTACGCCTCGTCGACGAACGGGAACACGTCGAGGTTCTCGGGGCACACATCGGCTTCGCTGCACTGCCAGTCCGTCTCCGGGCAGCCGTCAGCGTCGTCGACGTTGTTCCAAGTCTCCGGCTGCTCCGGACACTCGTCGAGACAGTCCACGATGCAGTCGCCGTCGATGTCGGCGAGGTCACCACCGTCGGGGCAGCGGTCACAACCGTCCGGGATGCCGTCGCCGTCGGAGTCCTCGTTGTCGTTCGTCCGGTACAGCGGATCGCAGGCGTCTTGGGGCCGACAGATGTCGCACGCGTCCGGCCACCCGTCGCCGTCGGCGTCGATCCCATCATTCGTATCGGCGCCGACGTAGTACGAGGTCCGCCAGTAGTGCGCTGCGTCGTCACGTCGCGCGTAGTCGGGGATCTCGACCAGCTCTGGGAAGTCGCCGTCGAGCCGGGGACGGCAGATGTCGCACTCGCCCGCGAACGCCTCCGGCGTCTCGCAGACGCCGTCGGCGTCGTCGTCGGGGAAGCGGTTCGTGCTCTGGCAGGTCAGATCGGCAGCGGGACCATTGGAGTAGGAGACGCCGGCGAGCAGGCGCCAGTCCGGAGTCCCGTAGCCCTCGATGATGCCGCCGCCGCCGCCGCCCTCGACCATGAGGCCGGGAATCGGGAAGTACCGAAGCGCCGCGCGGAACTCGAGCGGCACCTCTTCGAGGTCGACGTTGTCGCCCTTCGCGATCGACACCAGGCCCACGACTTCGGGCACGACGAAGACGCGCTCCAACCGGTCGAGGCGGAACATCGCGCCGGTTCCGAAGGTCACCGAGCTGCCGGCGCTGATGTTGTCGACCACACTCTGTTCTGGCCGCGCGAGGACGCCCCCGAAGAGCGTCCACGTCACCCAGTCGCGCGGGACGTAGTCCCAGGCGAGGCGAGGCTCGACCCGGAACGACTCGCCCTGGTACTGCTCCGGGTGAGCCGCCGTCGGCAGCAGAAAGTCGACCGAGAGGCCCAACGTCATCAACTCGTCGTCTTCGCCTCCCCACTGCACCAGCTGCAGCTTCGGAACGAGCCGGACGTCGCCGATACCACGGTGTGCCGAGTCCCCGATCTCGAACCGCTCGAACCCCTGACCGGAGTCGCCCGGCGCGTCGTACACGTACAGCGGCACGTCGACGCCGAGGCTCAGCCAGTTCGTGATCGCGAACATGCCGAGAAAGTCGAACGTGTCTTGAGACCGGATGATGACACCCGTTCGACGGCTGCGGTCGTTCTGCCGGATTGTCTGGATGACGAGCGGGTTCCGCGCGTAGTTGAAGGTCAGCCCGAGCTCCCACCGGCCCGCGTCGGGCGTCGCAGCGCGCGGCACGTGAAGGTACTCGCTCTGCTGACCCGGCATCGGCCGAAACTGCTGAACCTGCAGCCGGTCGCTGGTCTGAGCGACAGAGACGCCCGCGCCAGCGACCGTGACGGTTGCTGCGGCGACAGCGGCGAAGCGCTTGGAGATCGACTTCATGGTCACCCAGTGTGCCGCCCACCAGCGTGGGCCTTCGCGGTCACGCTACTGTGGCGTGCGGCTCGATCAAAATCTGCGGTCGATGTCGGCGGTTTCGGGCCCCTTACGGCGACACGCCGACCAACGTACCCCTACGGCGCGGCGTGTGTTCTGGCGTGAGGCCTTATCGCACACTATACCACCTGGAGCGAACCTGCCAGCCCAATTGCTCATTCGTGGGTCCGGCCTCGCCGGTAGGGCGCGGCGGCACCAGCTACAACGAAGAGGCCTCGCTGGTTGCCCGGCGAGGCCTCTCGAGTTCGATGCCGCGGCGGGCGCGGCCCGGAGTCTAGGGTTCGGCCGGCGGTGTGGCCGGCCGCCCGATCAGGCGGCGCGCCGCCGGCGACGCAGCGCCACGAGCCCGATCAGGCCGAGCGCCAGGGCAGCGCCGCTGCTCCGTCCGTCTGCAGACGCGCAGCTCGTCACACCACCGCCGCTGAGCTTGGCGTCGCTGCAGTAGAAGTCGATGCAGACGAGGCCAGGGCTGCAGTCGTCATCGGAGCAGCACTTGCCGGCGGCGCGGTAGTGCTCGGGGCAGCACTCGGTGTACGGGTTGCAGCAGCGGTCGAGATCACCGTCGAAGTAGCTCGGCGCGTCGCACTCGGGCGGAACCGGGCAGCACGCGCTGACGCTGGTGTCGCAGGCGAAGTCGACCGGGCAGTCGAGGTCGGAGCCGCACGAGAAGCCGTCGAGGCACTGGTCGCCACGGCACCCGCACCCGTCGGCGGTCGAGACGCAGTGCTCGTCGCCGGGGCAGTACCCGACGACGCACGAGCCACCGTCGAGGGACTCACAGGTCGGCGTGCACTGGCAGCCGCCGACGTCGGCCGGGAGGCAGATGGAATCGGGGCCGCAGGCTCCCTCGGCGCAGACCGGTCCCTCGAGGTCGCCGCACGGCGTGGCCGGCACGCAGCCGCACTCGCCGGACGCTTCGTCGACATCGCACCGGAAGTCACCGACGCACGCGCCGAAGACGCACTGGTCGCCGGTCTGCGTTTCGCAGGTCGGCTGGCACGTGCAGTCACCGCCGACGGTCGGCGTGCAGAGCATGTCGGGGCCGCAGGCACCGTAGCCGCAGTAGGGTGCGTCGACGTCGCCGCACGGCGGCGGCGCGCAGCCGCAGTCCCCGGTCGACGTGGGCTGGCACACACCGAGGTCGGGACAGACGCCCTCACCGCACATCGGTGCGTCGAGGTCGCCGCAGGTGGGCGGGGTGCAGGCGCAGTCGCCGGTCGACGTCGGGGCGCAGATCAGGTCGCCCTCGCAGGCGGCCGAGGCGCACATCGGCGCGTCGACCTCGCCGCATGGCGGCGCACAGCCGCAGCTGCCGTCCGGGGTTGTGGTGCAGAGCTCGTCGCCGGAGCACGTCCCGTTCCCGCACATCCCGGCGCTCATCGAGCCGCAATCCGACGTGCACACGCAGCCGCCGATGCCGTCGTCCACGCAGGCGCGGCCGTCGGAGCATCCGGCTTCGTCACACGCGCCGCCAACGGCGTCCGCACACGGCGTGACGCAGCCGCAGCCGTCCGGGGTCGTCGAGCAGACCTGGTCGCCGGCGCAGACGCCGTCGTAGCACGCCGTTGCCTCCTGGTCCTCGCAAGCCGGCTGGCAGATGCACGGCCCTCCGTCACGACCGGGAACGCAGACCTGTCCAGTCGAGCAGAGCCCGGGGTCGCACATCGGGCTGTCCAGCTCCGTGCACGGAGGCTGGCAGGTGCAGTCACCCGAATCGGTCGGCGCGCACACGAGGCCGTCCGCGCAGTCCGCGAGCGAGCACATCGGCGCGTCGAGGTCGCCGCACGTCGGCGGCGGCTGGCACGCGCACTCGCCGGCCGGCGTCGGCAGACAGGTCTCGTCGGTCGGGCAGGTACCGGCACCGCACATCGGAGCGTCGAGCAGATTGCACGCAGTGATCGTCACGCACCCGCAGTCCCCGTCCTCGAGCACGACGCACTCAGTGCTCGGCGGGCAGTAGCCGATCGCGCAGACAGGGCTCGTCAGCGAGCCGCACGGCGGCGGTACGCAGCAGCCCTCGTCGCCGCAGATCTTGCCGCTCGGGCACTCGGAGTCGCTCGAGCAAGCCACGGTGCCGCTGCACTGCGGCACGCAGCACCCGGAGTCGCACACCGAGCCGTCGCCGCAGTCCGCGGCACCGTCACAGGGGGCGTCGCAGGCGCAGCAACCCGTATCGCTGCACGAAGACCCCGCGCCGCACTCCGCATCCGCCGCGCAAGCGTCGCCGCTCGGGCAACCGACACAGCAGCCGCTCGAGCAGATCTCGCCGGCCCCGCACGACGCGTCCGACGTGCACTCCGGCGTCGTCGGCCCGCACACGTCACAGCAGCCGTCGGCGCCGCAGGCGTAGTGGTCCGGGCACGTCGTCCCGCCAAGGCAGTTCGGCTGCCCCTCGCACACTACCGGCGGCGGCGGCTCGCAGCAGTGCGACGCACCGCAGATCTCGCCATCCGCGCAGTCGTCGGCCGTCGAGCAACGCGGCTCGCCGTCCGGACACTCCGGCTCGCGGCAACAGCCGTCGTCACACGTCTTCGCCCCCGGGCAGTCCGTGTCGACCTCGCACGGGTGACCCGACTCGCACTCGAAACCCGGGTTCTCGCAGCACCCGATCGCGCTGCAGTACCAACCCGAAGGGCAGTCCGCGTGCGTGTCGCAGAGCTCGTCACGACAGACCGTCGCGCACGTGCCGTCGTTGCACCACGCCGCGTCGCCGCACTCGAAGCTGTAGCAACACTCGTCGCCGCTGAAGTCCGCGTAGCACGGTCCCGTCGCGCTCGCAGGCGCGCTCCACATGACCAGCGCCGACAGCGCACCGCTCAGCACCGCTCCAGGAATCGCTCGCGTCATCTCGTAACCTTCGGGTTCCGACCGCACAGGTCGCTTTCGACTCGATCTCACCGCCAATAGCAGCCGCGGCGCACGTCGACAAGACTACATCTGAATACAAGTGGCCGCCGGGCCCTGCCGTTCACCCTCCATTCCTACCCAAAGCGCGAAAATCTCAAAAGAAGATCGAGACCGGTGGGGCGCCGGAACACCACCGAGCACATCCTACTTCACCAGCTCACCTCGAGACGGGCACCCGTCCGAGCCTCGTCTCCCTCGGGCACCATCGCCTCCAACGAGAAAACCAGCCCGCACACCTCCGGGCTCGGAGAAGCGAGCGGCAACGAGAGCGTCCGCTCCTCATCGCCGCAGCGAACGTTCAGCAACACCCGATCCTCACCCTCCTGCCGAAGCGCCACCCGCGCTCGCCCCGCCAGGATCTCCACCGATCGCTCGAACTGAACCACGATCGTCTGTGGACTCTCTACCTCGCCACGGCAACCGGACACCACCAGCAGCGAGGACACCACCAGCAGCGCGCACCTCTGTGTCTCGTTCCAACCGCTCATCCGTTGCCTCCTCGGTGGCGTGGCCTTCCGCGCCGCTTCCCTCGGGACGCGTAGCCGCACTACCCTACCCCAACCTCCGCTCCCTGCGAACTCACACGATCGGACTCCGTTGATCCACATCGCCCCGCTCACTGACGTGCCTCACCACATCGATGCGCTCGCGCGCTGGCACTTCGCACAGTGGGGCTACCTCGACCCGCGGCACGACGTCCCGATGCGAGTCCGAGAGCTCGCCGGCGAGGTCCGCGACGGAGTCCCCCTGACCTTCGTCGCCCTCGACGACGACACCCTCCTCGGTTCCGCCTCGATCGTCGCGCAAGACCTCCCCACGCATCCACACCTCACCCCGTGGCTCGCGTCGGTCTACGTCGACCCCCCAAACCGACGCCGCGGCATCGCCTCGGCGCTCGTCGACCGAGTCGTCGTCCACGCCGCGACCGTCGGTGTTGGCACGCTCTACCTCTTCACGCCCGATCAGGAGCGCCTCTACGACGGACTCGGCTGGCGCAAGTTCGGCACTACCGTCCTCGCCGGCGAAACCGAGACGCTGATGCGTATCGAGCCCGGGGCGCGCGTCGACGCGCTCGCCGCGCTCGCGAGGTGACCGCGCCCCAAGGCGACCCCATCTCGGTCCTGTGGCGCGATGAGACCGCGATCGCCGTCGACAAGCCATCGGGGGTGCTCGTTCACAACTCCGCGTTCGCCGGACCTCGTGAGATCTCGCTGAGACAGCAGCTCGGCGCACAGACCGGTCGGCGCGTGTTTCCCGTGCACCGCGTCGACCGCGGTACCAGCGGCGTCCTCCTCTTCGCCACAGAGACGGAGCACGTCGCCGCGTGGCAGTCCACTCTCGCCTCGCCGCACAGCGCGAAGCTCTACCTCACGGTCGTCCGAGGTCGCGTCGCCGACGACGACGCGACGATCGCGACGCCACTACGCGACGAGCACCGCACGCTCGCTGCGCAGACCCACTTCATCCGGCTCGCGGTGTCGCCCGTCGCGCGATGCTCGCTCCTCGCCGTCGTCATCGCGACCGGGCGCCACCACCAGATCAGGCGTCATCTCAACGGCGTGGACCACCCCGTCGTGAACGACGCGACGCATGGCAACTCGCGCTTCAACCGCGAGATCGCCCCGTGGACCGGCACCACGCGGATGCTGCTCCATGCGTGGGCGCTCCGGCTGACGCCTCCGCGCACGTGCGACGCGATCGAGCTCGTCGCAGCCCCGACGGGGGATCTCGCCGCAGCGCTCGATCGCCTGTTCCCCGAGCTCGACCTCCTGGCGCTGCGCGATCACGCCCTCTACTCTGCCGCACAGTGGCGGGCCGCACGCGCCGCCGAGATCGAACCGGAGGGAGAGTGAAGTCCAAGATGTCGTCGTTCGAGCGCATCGCGCGCCGTGTCATCGCCGCTCTCTCGCTGTTGGCGGGCGCGCCAGCGATCTACTTCGGACTGATCGAGCGTCCCGCGCTCGTGAACGACGTCGTCCGCCTTCAGACCCGAGCGCTCGACGGCCAGTTCTTTCCGGCTCTGACGGTCATGATCGTCTGGGGCGTCCTGATCGCCCCGCTCCTGGCCCTCGTGCTCGTTCTCAACCTGAAGTACGGCCGCCCCGAAGGCCGCCGATAGCCGCGGGCCGTCCCAGCTGGCGCGCCGATCCCTGTCCACGGCCGCGGCGACTCGGTCCGCGGTCGCGGCGACTCGTCGGCTACCCGCGCAGCGCGGCGAGCACGCTCGGCAGGTCAGCGTCGCACACCACCGGCGGGTTCGCGTACGTCGACAGGATCCCGGGCAGCTCACCGCGATGGTAGTCGACGACGGTGCCCGGGTCCTTGAGAACGTGGCCCGTGAGCACACCGCAGACGGTCGCGTCGGGTGCGATCACTCCGGCGGAGACGAGCTTCTTCAGCCCGGCGACGGTTGCGCACGACGCCGGCTCGGCGGCGATCCCCGCCCGGTCCACGATCGCCTTGGCGTCGACGATCTCCTGGTCCGTGACATCGGTGACGACCCCACCCGACGCGACCACTCCGCGCAGGCTCTTCTTCCACGAGACCGGGTTCCCGATGCGGATCGCCGTCGCGAGCGTCTCGGCCGCCACGGGCTCGAGCGGCGCGCCAGTCGTCCAAGCGCGCACCAGCGGGTTCGCGCCGGCGGCCTGGACTACGGCGATGCGCGGGACCCGATCGATCAGCCCGGCCGCGTGAGCCTCGCTCAGCCCCTTCCACAGCGCCGCGCTGTTCCCCAGGTTTCCACCTGGAAGGACGATCCAATCCGGTACGTTCCAGTCGAGGTCCTGCATCAGCTCCAGCCCGATCGCCTTCTGGCCTTCGACTCGGAAGGGGTTGATCGAGTTGACGAGGTAGATGCCCTCGGCGTCGCAGACCTCCTCCACGAGCCGCATCGCCGCGTCGAAGTCGCCTCGGATCTGGATGGTCTTGGCCCCGTACGCCAGCGCCTGGCTAAGCTTCCCGAACGCGATCTTTCCATCGGGGATGAACACGACGGCGCCCATGGACGCCTGCGCCGCATACGCCGCCATCGACGCCGAGGTGTTGCCCGTCGAGGCGCACGCGACGACGCGCATCCCGTGCAACCGGGCCATCGTTACCCCGGCCGTCATGCCGCGGTCCTTGAACGATCCGCTTGGGTTCTCGCCCTCGTGCTTGAGCCTCAGCGCCCCGACGCCCACCCAGGCGGCGACGCTTGGCGCATCGTACAGGTTCGTGTTCCCCTCGGGCTTCGTGACGATGTGGGCCTGCGCCACAGGGAGAACGAGCTCCCGAAAGCGCCAGACCCCGGATCGATCGATCGGGGCCTTCGACGCGAGCCGACCGTCGAAGAGCTCGCGAAGCTGGCCGCCGGCCACCGACACAGGCGCGTGCACGACGTCCAGGACCCCGCCGCAGTCGCAGCGAACGCGAAGCGTGTCGCCGCCGTATGTCGTCGCGCAGTCGATACAGGCGAGGTGCCAGCTCACGCTCATCCGATCACCCTGGCTCCCGGGCACTCCGCCGCGGAGATGATCGCCGAAGCCGCCAATCCGGCTCCAGAGAACGCTGTCTTCATCGCGCTCGCCACGCGGGTCGCGATGGGCTCGGAGTGGCAGAAGGCGAAGATCGATGGCCCGGCGCCGCTGACCGACGCGGCGAGCGCGCCCGCATCCAGCGCCGCGCTCATCGCGTCCGCGCCGCCCGGGATCAGCGCGGCGCGCGCCGGCGTGACGATGTCGTCGCGCACAGACGCGGCGAGCAGCGGTAGGTCGTTCGAGTAGCAGGCGCTCACGAATGCGGCGATGTCGGCGACGTTGCGGACGCGGTCCGCGAGCGTGATCGTCGCGGGCAGCGCGTCGCGCGCGGCGCGTGTCGGCAACTCGAAATCCGGCGTCACGACCACGACCACGAGCCCGTCTGGCAGCGGGAGCCTCACGAGCTGCACCGGGTCGACGCTCCGGACCAGGACCAGGCCGCCCAGCAACGCCGGGGCGACGTTGTCGGCGTGACGTCCCGCCACCGCGGCCTCGGCCTCGATGCACGGGCCGACGAGGTCCGACCGCCGAAGCGGTGAGCCGACGAGCGCGTTCACCGCGACGGCCGCGGCAGCAGCAGAGGCGGCCGAGCTACCGAGACCGGACCCGATCGGCATCCCCTTGCGGAGCGACAGGGCGACGCCGACACCGGGGAGCCCAGCGCGTGCGAGGGTCGCAGCGGCGGCGATCCCGGCGGTGTTCCGCGTCGGGTCGAGAGAGAGCTTGGCGTCGTCCCCCTCCACCGCGTCAATGGTGACGCCGGGTGTCGGAGTGAGCCGCGCGACGACCGTGTCGCCGAGCCCGGCGAGGGCAAGCCCGAGCACGTCGAACCCGGGTCCGAGATTCGCGACGGTCGCGGGAGCGAACGCTGTGATGGACTGCCCGGAACTCATCCGCTCCTCTCCGCGACGATTCGAACGATGTCGCCGAAGACGCCCATCGCGGTCACCTCGACGCCGGCGCCCGGCCCCTGCACCACCAACGGGGTGTCGGCGTATCGCTCGCTGTGAAAGACGACCATGTTGTCGGTGCCGCGCAGCGATCCCAGCGGGCTGGACTGCGGCACATCGACTGGGCCGACCGAAATCCGGTCCGGCTCGACCCGCGCGACGTACCGGACGACACAGCCCCGAGCCGCCGCCGCCGCGACGCGCGCGGCCAGCGCGGTCTCGTGCGCGCGGAGTGAGTCGAAGAACTCCGTGCGGGGCAGGCCGGCCAACGTCGGCGGGACCAGCCCCTCGACGGTGATGGCCTCCGGCGGCACTGCGAAGCCGGCAATGCGGCTGATGATCAGCGCCTTGCGCGCGACGTCGGCGCCACTCAGGTCGACGTAGGGATCCGGCTCGGTGTAGCCGCGCGCCGCCGCTTCGCGCACTGCGTCGGCGAGCCCCTGCCCCCTCTCGACCGCTCCAAGGACGAACGCGAGCGTGCCGGACAGGCAGCCGTCGGCACGGGTGAGCCGGTCGCCCGTCACGAGCAGCATCTCGAGCGTGTCTACGACCGGGAGTCCGGCGCCTACGGTTGCTTCTGCGCGAAGGACGCGGCCGGCCGCTCGGGCGGTGGTGCGCAGCGCCTCGTAACCCTCCCGCGTGCCCGCGAGCGGCTTCTTGTTCGCCGTCACGACGTCGCAGCCGGCGCCAAGCGCCGCTTGCAGCACCGCGTCGGTGCCGTCGGCGTCGGTCAGATCGACAACGACGGGTCGAGTGAGGCGGAACGCGAGCGCGGCGCGCGTCGCATCCGCGAGCGTTCCAGGCACGCCACCCGAGGCAGTCGCGACCCCTCGCCCCGCGCGCTTCGCGGCCGTCGCGGCCTCGAGTGCAGACGGCTCGAGCCCCGTCGGATCGAGCAGGTAGCCAGACCGGTCCGCGACACAGACCACGCGCCCGCGCAGGCCGAAGCGCTCGAAGATCGATTCGTTCCGAGTCTCAACCTGATGCGCGACTGCGCGCGCGATGTTCCCCCACCCGAGCACGATGAGGTCGAAGGCGCGGGCCTCTGCGTCCCCGGTGTCGACGCGGTGCAGGCCAAGCTCAGAGTGGAGCGCACCGATCGCAGCCTGGACCCGGCTCTGGTCGACGGCGAACGTGATGTTCAGCTCCGACGACCCCTGGGCGATTGCGCGGATGCTGGTGCCCGAGGCCCCGAGCGTCCGCGCCAACCGCCCCGCGATACCGGGCGTCTGCGCCATACCGAGCCCAACGGCCGCCAGCAGCGCCACGTCGGGCTGGCGCCGGAGATCCTCGACATCGCCGTGCGAGATATCGAGCCGAAACTCCCGCCGAATCGCGACCTCGGCCGCGTCGGCGTCGGCCATCGGAACGGCGGCGCAGATCGACGACTCCGCCGACGACTGCGAGATCATCGTCACGCTGATCCCTTCGCGTGCGAGCGCGCCGAAGAGCCGCGCCGCTACGCCGGGCACTCCGGCCATGCCCGTCCCTTCGAGCGAGATCAGCGCGTGGGACTCGATCGCCGTGATGCCCTTCACGGGGTGCGACCCCGGAGTGAACGTCCGGTCGATCCGCGTACCGGGCTCCGCCGGCGCGAACGTGTTGCGGATGACGACGGGAATGCCCCGTCCTGCGACCGGCTTGAGCGTGCGCGGGTGCAGCACCTTCGCCCCGTAGTACGCGAGCTCACCGGCTTCGCGGTAGTTGAGCTGCGGGATGACGCGGGCCTCTGGCACAATCTTCGGCGACGCCGTGTAGACGCCCGCCACGTCGGTCCAGATCACGACCTCGTCCGCGTCGAGTGCCGACGCCACCAGCGTGGCCGAGTAGTCAGAGCCGCCGCGCCCGAGCGTCGTTGTCGAGCCATCGGGGGCGCAGCCGCAGAACCCCGTCACGACTGCGATGGCGCCAGCGTCGACCACCGGCGCGATCGCCCCGCGCGTCGTGCGCTCGAAGAGCCCCTCGAGCGGAGTTGCCTCGCCGAACACAGCGTCGGTCTCGAGGAAGTCGTCTGCATCGAGCGCCGTCGCCGCAAAGCCGTCGGCCCGTAGCCGCGCGGCGAACATTCGGGCCGACAGCTTCTCGCCAACCGCCTGGATCCGGTCGCGCGCACGCGGCCCGACCACGCCGGTCGTCCGCGCCGCGCGCAGTAACAACTCCACCTCGCCGATCAGCGCGGCGCGCTCCTCGTGCAGGCTGGCGGCGTCGGGGACGCCGAGTCCGTCGATCGCCTCACGATGCCGATGGTCGATCGCCGCGACACCGGCGACGGCGCCTGGAAGATCGCGTCGGTCAACAGCGGCGATCGCCGCAAGGAGCGCGTTCGTCACCCCTGTCATCGCCGAGACGACGACCACCATCGCAATGTCGGCGCGGGCGCACGCTGCAACGAGCGCGCACGCGTCGCCGATCCGCGACGCGTCACCGACGCTGGTACCACCAAACTTGTGTACGTGGAGCATGAGCAGGCGGCCGAGAGCGGGCCCGCGAGTGTAGCGGGTCGGGGGGATCGGCGCAATGTCGCGTTACGCGCCGCGTCATCGCGCGAGGGTGTCACCCCGGAGACAGCGTGCCGCTGGAAACGTGCGAGATCGGGAGTCGCACGGTGAATGTCGTCCCCTCTCCCACGTGACTGTCCGCCCGGATCGTCCCCTGCGCCGCCGTGACCACCTGATACGTGATCGCCAGTCCAAGCCCCATCCCCTCGCTCGATGGCTTCGTCGAGAAGAACGGCGTAAAGATGCGAGGCAGCAGATCGGGCGGAATCCCGGGACCGTCGTCCACCACGCAGAACAGCAGGCGGTCGCCGTCACACCGTGTCGAGACGACCACGCGCGCCCCCGCGGTGCTCTTCACGGCGTCGAGCGCGTTCTGGGTCAACGTCCGCACAACCTGCAGCATCTCGTCCGGGATCCCGGCGACGAAGACGCCCGGACAGCCGAGCTCGATCGTCAACGTCGCGTCGGGCGGAACGACGACGCCGGACGCCAGCGTCTCGCGGGCGAGCGCGTCGAACTCGATGTCGATGGCCGTGACCGGATACCCCTCCCGGGCGTACCGCCGCACGAGCTCTACGATCCGCTCGATCCGCGAGATGCCTCGCTCGGCCACCGGCAGCATGGTCTCGACGCGGCTCAGGGGCTTCTCGACGGCCGCTGCGAGCTCGGTGTCGTTTGATGCCCTTGCGGCGCCAGCGATCTTTCGCGCGCTCTCGGCGATGACGAACTGCGCGTTCTTCACCCACGAAAGCGGGTTGTGGATCTCATGCGCGAGGCCGGCGCTGATCAGCTCCAGGCTCTTGGCGTGAGCGCGCACGAGGTTCGAGGCCACGCGACCGCGCGTCTCGATGAGGCGTTTCACCACCGCGTTGAGCTCCGCGGGGTCGAACGGCTTCGCCAGGTAGACGTCTGCGCCGACCTCGCGGCCGAGCCGCCGGTCTTCGGGCGCTGCCTTCGCGGTCAGCAAGACCACCGGGATCTCGGCGAGCTCGGCCTCGGCGCGGATCGCGGCGATCAGCCCGACCCCATCGAGGCCGGGCATCATGTAGTCGGTGATGACGAGATCCGGCCGCTCCCGGCGCGCGAGCTCGAGGCCCTGCAGGCCGTCACGAGCGAGGTAGACGCTGTGCTTGTCTGCGAGCTGAGAGTGGATGAACTGCAGCACGTCGAGGCTGTCTTCGACCACCAGCACGCGCGTGTTCTTGTCGCCGTCGTCGGTCCGCACGACCAAGCGCCGGTCCGTCACCTCGGCGACGTCCAGGTAGCGGTACTCGGCGTTCTCAACGATTGCCTGGGCCCACTCCCGCGCTCCCCGGTCGTCGGCCCGCTTCTCGACCGGCGCGCCTTCGTCGCGGCGGCGGCGCTCGATGACGTCGGCGCCGAAGTGCTCTCGCCCGACGCGGAGCGACAGCGTGAACGTCGCGCCCATCCCCAGCGCGGAGCGAGCGATGATGTCGCCCCCGTGCATGCGCGCGATGCTCCTGGCGAACGCCAGCCCGATCCCGGTGCCACCGTACTCGCGGGTCGTGGACGCGTCCGCCTGCACGAAGCGCTCGAAGATCGTCTCGAGCTTGTCTTCGGGGATACCGATCCCGTCGTCGGCGACGTCGATTCGGACTACGTCCCCTTCCCGCCGAGCCGACACGCGCACCTGCCCGCCGACGTCGGAGAACTTCAGCGCGTTGGCGATCAGGTTGATCACGGCCCGCTCGAGCTTCTCGGCGTCGAGCCAAATCGGCGGCACGTCCGACGCGACGACGCCGACGATCTCGATCTCCTTCCGCTGCGCGAGATCCGCGACGTTCGCGACGATGTCGTCCAGAAACGCCTGGAGATCGACCTCCTGGAGGTCGAGCCGCAGGTGACGCTCCTCGATCTTGGACAGGTCGAGGATGTCGTTGACAAGCTTGAGCTGCTTGAGCGCGTGCTTGCGTGCGAGCTGCAGCGACTGCTCCTGCCGCGGGGTCAGCTCGTCTCGATCTGCGAGGAGCGCCTCGACGGGCGAGAGGATCATCGTGAGCGGAGTCCGCAGCTCATGCGTGATGTTGCTGAAGAACTCGGTCTTGGCGCGGTCGAGCTCGGTGAGCTTGGCCAGTGCCGACTCGAGGCTGACCGTCAGGCGGCCGAGCTCGAGCTGCGCGAGCTGCTCGCGCAGCTCGAGCTTCTGCCGAAAGCGCTGCGTGAACCCGGTGATGCCGGCGGTCGTCGTCACGTAGAGCAGGTGGGACCACCCCTCGGGGCTCGTCGCGCCGCCAGCCCCTACGCCAAGCGCGCCGAACGGGAGCAGCGCGAGGGTGTAGAACGTCAGGATCCACCGCAGCGGCCACGTGAACAAGAAGCCCACGGCGATCATGACGAAGATCACCCCGACAAAGTAGTCCGACTCGAGACCGCCGCTCCACACGATGAGCGTGTGCATCGTCGCGGTCACGGCCAGCGCCAGCGCAACGCTGAGCTGCACGTCGTACTCTCGCAGCCGCCGCGGTGTCTTCAGCGCGATGGCATGCATCACGACGCCGAACGAGAACAGCACGGCCCGGAGAACCGCCGTGACGGGCAAGTGCTCCGGCGGGAGGTAGACCTTGTCGTAGAGCCAGTAGATCGGCTCGAGGGCCCAGACGATCGGCCCAGCGAGCCTCAGCCCGAGCCAGTTGCGCGCGCGCGCCGTTCGCCTCAGCCGCTCGAGATCGTCCGCGGACGGCGGAGCGCCGGTCTCAGCGGATGGGAAGCGGCCTGAAAGCAATCCGTACCAAGTTGAAGACGCGCATGTCGAAGCCCCGAGAGGCCGCCGCGAGGTAGTTCTGGTAGCGGTTGTACGTCGCCTCGTCCGACGCCGCCAGAACGGCGTCCTTGTTCGCCCTCATCCGTCGCCGCCATGCCGTGCAGGTGCGCGCGTAGTGCTCGGTGTCGTTCCGATAACCGACGATCTCCATGATCCCGTCTGCCGCGACAGCCAGCTGAGAGACCCTCGGAAGGTCGGACTCGGGGAAGATCGCCGACACTGCACCCTCCACGAAGCTCCCACTCGCGTAGACGCTCGTCTGAAGCGATAGGCGCCCACCGGGCTTCAGCATCGATGCGCACTTCTCGAAGAACTCCCGGTAGACTTGGATGCGGACGTCGGCCGGGTCGGTCGGACGAACGAAGTGCTCGATCGCGCCCATCGAGATGATCGCGTCGTACGGCGAGGTCGGCTCGTGGTCGAGCCAGTGCTCCACCCGGAACTCCATCTCGGGCGTCGCGTGCGCGCGGTCCCACGCCGCCTGCTCGTGGCTCAGCGTCAGCCCCACGGCGTGCTTCACGTCGTGGTGCTCCACGAGCCGATGGAGCATCGCGCCCCACCCGCAGCCGATATCGAGGACACGCTCCGCGCCCGCGGCGCCACTCGCCGCGACGTGGTGATCGAGCTTATCGCGCTGCGCTTCCTCTATTGGCTGCTCGGGATCGTCGCTCCACAGCGCGCAGGAATAGTTCAGTCCCTCGTCCAGCCACGCCGCGAAGAATGGGTTCCCGGTGTCGTAGTGCGCGCGCACCGCGTCCGGAGACGCCCCTCGAGGGATTCCGTGCTTCGGAGGCTCGCCCTCGGACCCTGGTTGCCCGGACGTACCGTCGCCCAGGGTCATCGTGTCGTCGTCCCTCTCGTCAGTCATGCGCTCCTCGTGAGTTCGACGAAATGCCAAGCATCGCTGGCATCTGCCAGCGGCTCGACCGAAGAGATCCCTTTGGTCGGCATCGCGGCGACCAGCTCGTCGCGCGTTCGGAGCGTGAGACGCCAGTCCAGCACGAACTCCGGCACCCAGTGCACGTCGTCGCTCACCGCCGCGTTCCCGAACAGCCCCCGCCCGCCCGGGCGCACCAGCTTCATGCAGTTCTCGGCCACCCGCGACGCAGTCGCTGCGTCGAGGTAGTCGAAGAAGCCAGCGCTGTAGATGAAGTCGTGGTTGCCAAGCTGCTCGAGCAGCTCCGGATTGCCGATCAGCTGCCGAAAAGACGTGAACAAACACGTCACGCGTACGCGATCGCCGAGCCGTGCCGACGCCCGGATCAGACGCTCGTACGCATACGAGAGCGCACGGTCGTCCTGATCGATCAACGTGAACTCGAGGCGGCGCGACCCGTCGTAGCGCTCGAGGAACTCCTGGATCTCGCGCGCCGGCCCCGACGCCAAGCTGGCGATGCGCACCGGACCCTCTCCCTGCGTCGCGCGGATCGCACGGGCAAGCTGCTCCAGCATCAGCTCCTTGCGCGACGTGACCGTCCACGCCAGCCGCTCCTCGCGGCCGAGCTGGTGCATGATCCGACCAAACATCGTGTCGCCGCGCCGGTCGGACTCGTACATGTACGTCATCATGCGGAAGTCGCCCGGATACCCCAGCGGCTTGGTGTACGCATCCCACCACAACGGCGCCACGCGAAGCTGCGGCGTCACCAGAAGCTCCGTCAGCCGCTTCGCCGCCAGCAGCGTCGCCGCGTCCTCGTAGCACACACGGCTCGTCTCGTTGGCGCGTGCCCGCACCTCGCGCCACTCGCGACGCATCTGCTCTTCGAGCCGAAGCTCGAGCCGCAGCACTGCCTCCGGTGACGCGCCGTCGTCGACCAACCGACGCTCCCGCTCGTCCAACAGCCGCGACCAGTGCGCCAAGAACACGCTCGCCGCGTGAACGCTCGCCGAATAGTCCGCCGGAACGCTCGAGTACCGACGGCTCCCCGCCGACACGGACCGCTCGAACGCCGCGTTGTCGTGCAATGACACGAGCCGCGGGATGTCTATGAAGCCTGAGACGATCGTCGCTCCGATCTTGACCAGTCCGCCCTCGACGTCCGTCCGCACCACACGCGCAGACCCACGAAAGCCCTCCTCCCCGTCGAGCAGAAGCCGAATCGGGACCTCGAGACCATCTCCCGGAGCTTCCGACGGCGGGACGTAGAACGACAGCCCGTTCATGCTGACGTCGTAGAGGCGCGCACGCGCATCTCCAACCCACAGCTCCGGGGACAGCTCTCCCAGCAGTGCCCGCGAACGAAAGCGCTCGGTGCGGAAGTGGACCGCGCGGCCGACGCCCCCTTGTAGTTCAGAGTACTGCTTCTGGTCCTTGCTCATCGTCTCCCGCCTGGGGCACGTCCTTCACTCCCTCCCTAACCTGCCCCGAACTCCGGGGCAAGCGAGAACTTGCCTACATTCACCTACACTCGCGGAAACCGACATGTGACCCGCGTCCCGCGGCCGGATTCCGTTCCGACTTCTACCGTCCCGCCATGCCGCTCGACGGCCGCCCGGCACGTCCTGAGCCCGAGCCCGAGCCCGCTCGCCCCTCGGGTCGAGAAGAACGGCTGGAAGAGGCGGTCGCGGACCTCCTTCGACATGCCGCTCCCGTTGTCCTCGACCTCCAACAGCACATGGTCGCGACGTCCGGAAGTCCGAACCTCGACACGGCCGCCGGGACGCGTCGCTTGCAGCGCGTTGCGGACGAGGTTCAAGACGATGTGGTACACCGCGACCCGGTCGAGGGCTGCCGTCGTGTCGGTCGCTCCGTGCTCGACGGTGACCGAACGGCCAGACGCCAGCTCGTCGTAACGCGAGAAGGCTACTGCCACGTCGACCACGCTCTGCAGCGACACCGTGGCGGGTCGGTGCACCGTCTCCTTGTCGGACGCAAACGCGTCGATCTCCGCGAGCAACTGACCGATCGCCTCGGTGCCTTGCTCCGCAAGCGCCGCGATCCGCGCGACCTCGGGGTCCACGCCGACGCGGTGGAGACCTTCGAGGAGCCGGCGCATGTCGGTCTGGTGCACGGCGACCGCCGACACGACGCTCGACGTCAGGCGCCCGAGGGTCCCCAGGCGCTCTGTGTGCAGGAGCTGCGCCTGCGCGTACCGGAGCTGTGCGAGCGCGTCTGCGAGTCTGGCGGACTCCGCCCGGAGATTGGTGGCCATCAGATCGACCGCGACCTCGAGCTCGACGGCCTCGTGGGCCGCCAGGATCGCCGTGCGGAGGGCCGCGACCGGGACCGAGTCCGGAACGACACGCACGACCCTCAGTCGGTTGATGGCCTCTGTCAGGACGGCCCGATCGTCTGTACCCCCGATCAGAACGGGTCTCCCCGGCGTCGCACGCCGCAGGAGCGCGGTGAGGTCCGGCCCGGGACGCCGAACGTCGCCGGCGACGAGGACGACGATCGCGGGGCCGTGTGCCGCCCCCGCCCGCTCCACCAGCGCGTCGGTGACCATCGCACGTTGGAGCGCTTCGACGATGCTGTTCGGGACGCTGGGTGACGGCCAGACGCGGCATGGGAGCCGGAACCCGCCGCTCACGACGCCGCCGCCGGCGACGGGATGGTCAGCCGCGCGTGGGTCGCCGCGCCGGGTCGGCTCTCCAGGTCGAGCTTCCCGTTGTGCGATCGCGCCACCATCTCGGCGATCGTGAGCCCCAAGCCGAGGTTCTGTCCGGGGAACATCGAGTAGAACGGCTCCTTCGCCCGCGCGATCTGCTCGGGTGTCATGCCGACACCGTCGTCGACGACATCGAAGACGACCGCGCGCTCGGCGGCTTGCACCCGCACGCGGACGGGCGACCGCGGCTGCGCGAGCGCGGCGTTGCGCAGAAGCGCGGTCAGCGCCTGGCGGATGCGGAGCGGGTCGCCTTCGAGCGCCGCGACCCCCTCGTCGACCTGGATCTCGAAGCGAACCGCACGCGCCGCCGGGTCGTGCTCGACGAGCCGAACGGTCGCCGCGACGATCTCGGCAACGTCGAAGGTCTCGGCCTCGACCGCCAACGGCCGGCTCCGCGCAAACGCGTTGACGTCGCGCACCAGCGTGAAGAGCGCGCGCAGCGACGCGAGCGCGGTCCGCGCGCCGGCCTGGACCTTGGGATCGTCGACTCCGACCCGAAGCTCCTCGACAAGGAAGACGAGCACGCCGAGCTGGTTCCGCACATCGTGTGTGATGCCGGCGGTCAGGCGGCCCAGCGTCGCAAGCCTCTCGGACGCGGCGAGCTGCTCCTGCGCTCGGACCTGCTCCTCGAGAGTCGCGTGAAGCTCGGCCCGTCGCTGGCCGAGGGCGGCGACGAGTCGCTCCAGGTTGAGGCGCGCTTCGCGAACCGAGAGGATCTCGGCGACCGCGGACCGCATCTCGTCGCCGTCCCACGGCTTGAACATGAACCGGCTGACCGCGCCGCGATTGACAGCGTCGACCATCGGCTCGACGTCCGTGTAGCCGGTCAGCACCATCCGCGCGACCTCGGGATACCTCCGCGAGACGCGCTCGAGGAACTCGACGCCGGTCAGACCGGGCATGCGCTGGTCCGAGATGATCAGGTCCGGCGGTCCGTCTCGCTCGATCTGCGCCAGCGCCGCCTGCCCGTCGTCGGCCACGCTCACATCCCAGTCGTCGTCGAGCACAGCGACGAGCACCGCCAGGTTGTCTGGCTGGTCGTCGACGAGTAGCACGCGCCGACACGTCGCAGGGGCGACGCCAAGCGCGGCCATCTCCGCACGAAGTGACTCGTGTTGAGCGGGGCTCATGGGAGAGGATGTGTGCCGGTCGGGTCGCGACGTCAATCGCCGCCACGCCAGAATGACGGCCGGATTACGGTTGTCAACTTCGTCCGGTCGCCGAGCTCCCGCGGCGCGAACTCGCGCCGGAAGCCGCAGTGCGATAGCTTCCGTGCGATAGGGCGCGACGCTCCGACCCATTCCAGCCGAACCTCCCGCGAGCGCACGTGGCAACGATCCTCCTCGTCGACGACAAGCCCGACCTGCTCGAGCTCGCACGCAGACACCTGTCGCGCAACGGACACGACTGCAGCACCGCTGGCTCCGTCCGCGACGCGATCACCGCGTGGGAGTCTCGTCCGTTCGATCTGGTCCTCTGCGATCTCCTCATGCCCGACGCGTCCGGGCTGAAGCTCGTCGAGCACCTCAGCGCAGCCGCCCCTCAGACGGCCGTCGTCGTCGTCACTGGGGTCGACGAGCCGCGCGTCGCCGACGAGGCGCTCCGTCTCGGGGCCTACGGGTATCTGGTGAAGCCAGTCGATCCGAACGCGCTGCTGATCAACGTCAACAGCGCGCTCCGTCGACGCGAGCTCGAGCTACAGAACCAGAGACTCGTCGACGAGACCACTGAGCTCGTCCATCGACGGACGTCCGGCCTCATGGGCACGATCGACACCATGCGGGCGCAGCAGCGGGAGCGTCAGCAGGCGTTCGAGGAGACGCTCTTCGCGCTCGCCGCGATCTGCGACTCCCGAGACGTCGTGCACAGCGGCCACCCCTACCGGGTCAGCCGATACGCCACCGTGCTCGGGCACGGCCTCGGCATCACCGGCGACGACCTCGAGCAGCTCCGGTACGCCGCTGCCCTCCACGACGTCGGCATGCACGCCGTCCCGAGCGCCGCGCATGCCGAGGCCGGACCACTGACGCCGGAGCAGGCAGCGGCGATGCGGGAACACACCCGGATCGGCGCGCGCGCGTTCGCCGGGCTCGAGTCCGCGCACCTGAAGCTCGCGAGCTCGATCGCGCGCTCACACCACGAGCGGTGGGATGGGACCGGCTACCCGGACGGGCTCGCCGGCAAGCGCATTCCGATCGAGGCCCGGATCGTCGCGGTGGCCGACGCCTACGACGGACTGACGACCGCACGGCCCGATCGCCCGGCGAGGTCGACGGAGGACGCGCTGGCAGAGATCCAGGGGCTCGCTGGCGCAGCGTACGATCCCGACGTCGTCCTTGCGCTGGTGGCGGCGAGGCCAGAGATCGACCGAATCCGCGCGAAGTATCGCGACGAGCCACGCGCGGCCGCGCCTTCCGTCGACGACTGACGGGCGCAGCCGGGCCCGCCCGCGATCAGGTTTGGCGGGGTGCTGTGAGTGTCGCACGGCACGCGATCTTGGCGCCGATTACCAGGCTGGCTTCGTCGACGTCGAACTCGGGCGTGTGGAGATGTGTCGTGGGGCCGCCGGGGGTTCGGACGCCGAGTCGGAACATGTATTGGGGCACGTGTTGGCCAAACACGCCGAAGTCCTCTGCTCCTGCGCTCGGGTGGTCGATCCACTCGACGGCATCGACGCCGATGACGTCTCGCGCGGACTGAACGACGTGTGAGTGCAAGTCTCCGTCGTTGATCACTGGCGGGGCACCGAACGCGAAACTCGTCGTCGCCTGGCAGCCATAGACCGCCGCCGCTGCCGCAACGACGATCGGCAGCTCGGCCTGAAGCAGCGCGCGCGTCTCCGGTTCCAGCGAACGCGCGACGCCCTCGAGTCGTGCCCGACCGGCGATCACGTTCCTCGCCTCACCCGCCGAGATGAGCCCGACGTTTACCACGGACGGCGAGTGCGACGGGACACGCTGCGACGTGAGTGCGTACACCGCGCGCACGATGTCGGCTGCCGCCAGGATGGCGTCGCGCGCCAGGTGGGGACGCGCCGAGTGTCCCGCGACTCCCGTCACGTCGATCACGAAGGAGTCGACAGCCGACGTGAGCGGCCCGACTCGAACCCCGACGCGTCCGACGTCGCGTGCCGGGTCGACGTGCAGCGCGAACGCCCGCTCCACAGCATCGAGCGCCCCTTCCGCCACCATCCGCTCCGCCCCAGATGGAACCACCTCCTCGGCCGGCTGCAGGACGACCCTCACCGGGTGAGGGAGGGCCGCGCCCAGCCCCTTCGCGACGGCAGCGACGGCGCACGCGATCGTGGAGTGCACGTCGTGCCCGCAGGCGTGGCTGGCTCCACGGCGCGTCGACACGTACTCACAGCCGGCGGGTTTACGCTCTGCGATCGGAAGGGCATCGATGTCGCCCCTGTAGAGGGTGCGTGACGCGCCGGCTCCCACATCAGCGATGAGCCCCGTGCCCGCGCAGGCCCGAGTCGCCACGCCGTGCTGCGAGAGCCACGCGGCCAGGTGTGCCTGCGTCTCGACCTCGGCCCAACCCACCTCTGGGTTTGCGTGAAGGTGGCGCCGTAGGGCGAGGAGCGACGGCGCGAGCTCGTCGATGGCCGCGTCGATGCGGTGCGTGAGCGACTCCGTCACTGCGCCTCCGTGGCAGCGGCGTCGTCGCTCTCTGCCCCAAGTTCGGCAGCGGCGCCGGCCGCGTGGATGTCGGCGGTCGACGCGGCGACTGCCGCACCCTCGCAGCGGTCGACTCCCACGAAGAACTCCGAACGCTCGTACCGGTCGAGCCACTGCCTCGCGAGCACCCACCCAGCCGCCGCGGCGGGGATCGCGAGCAGCATCCCGAAGAACCCAAACAACGACCCGCCAAGCAGCAGCACCAACATGACGGTGAGCGGGCTCATCCCGACCTTCTCGCCGACGAGTCGCGGGGTAATGAAGTAGCCCTCGAGGGACTGCACGACGACGAAGACGACCGCGACGCCGACGAGCTGAGTGACCGAGCCATACATCAACGCCATCATCACGGAGAGGCCGACGCCGATCGCCGCGCCGAGGTACGGGACGATGTTCAGGAGCCCGGCGATGATGCCGATGAACAGACCCAGGCGAAGGCCGATCGCGCCGAGCCCTGCGGCATACAGGGCCGCGAGCACGAGCGCGACGTTGACCTGCCCTCGCAGCCAGTCGCCGACCACGGCGTCCATCTGCGTTGCGTCTGCGACGAGCGCGTCACGGTAGCGTGGCGGCACCAGCGCGAGCGGCCGGCGCTTGAGCGTGTCGAAGTCGCGCAAGAAGTAGAACGAGAATACGGGAATCAACACCAAGTTGAGCAGCGACGCGACAGAGTCGACAAACGACGTGACGAGCGTCGACAGGGTCCCTTGCGCCCGCTCGGCCAGCCCGTCCAGGCTCGCGACACCTCGAAGCTGCTCCGCCACGTCGACACCGAAGCGGCGCTGCGCCTCGTCGACGACCCAGAGGTATTTCCCCTGGCTCCACGCCGGCAGCTCACGGAGCGCGAGCGAGATCTGGTCGAGGACGACCGGCACCACGACGGCCGCAACGACCGCGAGTCCGGCCAGCGCGACGGCCGCGAGCAGCGCGATCGCGAGCGTTCGGCTCACCCCGCGCTCCTCGAACCGGTCGACGACCGGGTCGAGGAAGTACGCGATGACGAGGCTCACCAGCACCGGGTTCAGCACGGGCCCGACCCAGCGCAGGGCGAGCCAAGCAACGCCCACACTGAGCAACGCCAACGTCACCTGCGCGAGCCGCTCCACGTACGATGTCGCAGCAGCGTTGTGTCGCGCGCGCCGCGCGTCTGAGTGGCTCATGGTTTCTCGTTCGTGATGGCAACGAGGGTTGTCAATCGTCGGCGGGCTCGCTCGCCCACACGCAGATCGGGCAGGCTGCCGGATTGTGGCCGCGCGCCGGACAGTGCTCCCGTCCGAAGTAGATGATCTGCAGGTGAAGCCGGTTCCACGCCGACTCGGGAAACGCCCGCTTGAGGTCTCGCTCGGTGCGCACGACGTTGGTGCCGTCAGAGAGCCCCCAGCGCGCCGCGAGCCGATGAATGTGTGTGTCGACAGGGAACGCGGGGACCCCGAACGCCTGAGCCATCACGACGCTCGCGGTCTTGTGACCGACGCCGGGCAACGCTTCGAGCGCGTCGAACGACGCCGGGACCTCGCCGCCATGCCGCTCCACCAGCAGCTTCGCCATCGCGCTCAGGTGGCGAGCCTTCTGCGGCGCGAGGCCGACCTCCCGGATCAGCTCTCGAATCCTCTCCTCTGGAAGCAGCGCCATGGCAGCCGGCGTCGGAGCCTCGGCGAACAGCGCCGGAGTGACCTGGTTCACCTTCCGATCCGTCGTCTGCGCAGACAGCGCGACGGCGACGAGAAGCGTGAACGGATCCGTGTGATCGAGCGGGATCGGAGGCGCCGGGTAGAGCTCGTCGAGCTGCGCCATGATACGCGCGGACTTGTCGCTCGCTGTCATTGGAAGAGCTCCTCGCCGGTTCGGCCGAAGCCGATGAAGACAGGCTCTGGCCGAAGCGTGACCCCCAGCTCCGCGAACACGCGCGAACGAACGATGCGCGCGAGGCCCAGCACATCTGCGGCGCGCGCCCCGCCGCGATTGATCAGCGCGAGCGTGTGGCGGGACGAGAGCCCGACGCGTCCAAACGCGAAGCCGCGTTCGAACCCCGCGCGCTCGATCAGCCACGCTGCCGAGAGCTTGACGCCTCCCGCCGCGTCCCAGCGCGGGATGTCGGTCCCGAAGCGGCCTACGAGGTCGCCCGCCAGCTCCGGCGCGACGACCGGGTTAACGAAGAACGAGCCACACGAGCGCCGGTTCGGATCCTCTGGCGCGAGGACCATCGACTTTCGCGCCCGGATGGCGATGACCGCGTCGCGCGTCGCAGCCAGCGTCGGCGCTGGACCGCCCTCGCGAACCCCGAGCGCAGCCGCCAGCTCCGGGTATCGGATGGTCGCGGGCGCTCCCGGGCGCAGGCGGAGCGTTACGCTCGACACCACGCGTCCATCTGCCCAGTCCTGCTTGAAGCGCGACTGGCGGTAGCTGAACCCGCACTCGTCTCCACGGACCTGCTGCCGCCCGCCGCGGGGCAGCACGACGCGGACGGCGTCGACGACCTCTCCGACCTCGCGACCGTAGGCGCCGATGTTCTGAATCGGCGCGGCTCCGACGCAACCGGGGATGCCGCTGAGACACTCCACCCCGCCGAACCCCTCCGCGACGGTGAACGCGACCAGCTCGTCCCACTCGACACCCGCGCCCGCGGTCACCAGCACGTCGGCCCCGGCGCGCTCGACCTCGAAGCGATAGTCGGTCGGCCGAATCACCAGCCCGTCGAAGCCGTCGTCCGAGACGACGACGTTCGACCCGCCGCCGATCACGACCCGCGGGACACCGCTGTCATCGGCCCAGCGCACGACGTGGGCGAGCTCGTCTTCGTCGAAAGGCTCGGCGAGCATCGACGCGGCGCCGCCCACGTCGAGCGTGGTCAGCGGTGCAAGGGCGACGTCGGTGCGGTGGTCGAACGGTGCGGAGGGGAGCATCTGCGGGAACGGAGCGAGGGGCAGAGGCACGCGCCAGTCTTGCCAGCCCTGGCGGCGCGCGTCGAGAGGCGCGCGCGGTCCCGGGGCCGTGCCGCCGGTGTCGCGCACGCGCAGGTTGGCGTGGTCGAGTCGCCGCGCTACGCTCGGTGCTCCCGAGGCGCGGAGCCAGCGTGAGAGCGACGACAATCGACCAGGACGACGCCCGGACGCTGCGTTGGTCCGAGGCGGAGACGCCGACGCCAGGCCCCGGCCAGGTGCTCCTCCGCGTGGCTGCGACCGCCATCAACCGCGCCGATCTGCTGCAGCGGCGCGGTCTCTACCCGGTCCCCCCGGGCGCGAGCGAGATCCTCGGCCTCGAAGTCGCGGGCACCGTGGTCGCGTGCGGCGACGACGTCACGGGTTGGCGCGTCGGAGATCTCGCGTGCGCACTCCTGGAGGGCGGAGGCTACGCAGAATACGTCGCGATCGACGCCTCGATGCTGCTGCCCATCCCCGAGGGGCTAGGCCTCGTCGAGGCCGCGGCCCTCCCCGAGGTCGTCTACACGGCATACCTCAACATCGTCGTCGAGCCGGCGCTGCGTCCGGGCGAGACGGTCCTCGTCCACGCCGCGGCGTCGGGCGTCGGCACCTGCGCCGTACAGCTCTGTTGCGCCCTCGGGCACCGCTGCATCGCGACCGCCAGCGCCGACAAGCTCGACGCCGTGCGCGCCCTCGGCGCCGACGTCGCGCTCGACCGCCGCGATGAAGGACTGCTCGCCGCCATCGTCGGGGCGACCGACGGACACGGCGTCGACGTTATCCTGGACCCGGTCGGCGCGTCGCTCCTCGAGACGAACCTGCGCGCCCTCGCCGTGGGGGGCCGCCTCATCAACATCGGGCTCCTCGGCGGAGCCGCTGCCCCAATCCCGCTTGGCCTGGTCCTGACCCGCCGTCTGCGCATCATCGGCTCTGTCCTTCGCAGCCGCAGTCGCGCCGACAAGGTGGCCCTCACGGGCGCGATCCTCCGCGAGGTGTGGCCCCTGATCTCGAGCGGGGCCGTGCGCCCGGTCATCGACAGCGTGGTATCGATCGAAGACGCGAACGCCGCGCACGCGCGACTCGCGACGAACGCGACCGTCGGCAAGGTCGTGCTGACGATCCCCGGCTGATCCACAATGCGAGGCTCCAGGTCGCGCTGGCCGGCGCGCGCTCCGCGGCGCGCGGAGCAGGCCCGCGCGGGCCTGCCCCGACCCGGAGGGTTCGCACCATCGGCGGCCGCCACCATCGCCGTGGCCCTGGCGTTCGCGTGGAGCTGCGGACCGGCCGGCAACCCTGCGTCCGACTCCGCGCCGGCGGAGCCGACGGCTGCAGCGGCCGCTGCCGCGGTCGAGCCCACTGCCCGCGATCGCCCGTGTCCAAACGGCGCTAGTCGCGACGGCGCCGGCGGGTGCGGTCCGGCGCCCGCAGGGTCGAGCTGTAGAGACGCGCGCGACTGCGACACGACCCTCTGCGTCGCCGGGCGCTGCATCGCCCCGACGTGCATCGACCGCACGATGAACGCAGAAGAGACCGGCGTCGACTGCGGCGGGCCGTGCCTCCCCTGCCCCCCCGGCGTCCCGTGCCGGGGCCCCCGCGACTGCGGCTCCGGCGTCTGCACCCAACACGTGTGCGCCGCACCGAGCTGCGACGACGGGGTCGAGAACGGTCGCGAGACGGACACCGACTGCGGCGGTGGGTGCGCGCCCTGCGCGCCAGGCTCCACCTGCACGAACGCGGGCGATTGCACAGAAGGTGTCTGCGTGGGCGGCGCGTGCGCCGAGCCGAGCTGCGACGACGGGGTCGCAAACGGCGGCGAGACCGCGCTCGACTGCGGCGGCGCCTGCCGACCGTGCGCCGACGGCTCCCCGTGCGAGTCGGCGGCGGACTGCCGCGGCACCGAGTGTGTCGAAGGGCTGTGCGCGGCCCCGTCGTGCGGCGACGGCACACAGAACGGCCGCGAGACCGACGTCGATTGCGGAGGCCCCTGCGCGCCGTGCGCCGCCGCCCGCGCCTGCCGCGCCGACCCGGACTGCATCGACGGTCGCTGCGCCGGGGGGTCCTGCGCCCCGCCGGCCTGCGACGACGGCCGCCGAAACGGCGACGAGTCCGACGTCGACTGCGGTGGACCGTGCCTGCCCTGCAGCGGGGCGGCCTCGTGCCGTACAGGCGGCGACTGCGAGTCAGGCGCTTGCGTGCGCGAGAGGTGCGCGGCGCCCGCGTGCGACGACGGGGTCCCAAACGGACGCGAGACGGACGTCGACTGCGGAGGCCCGTGCGGACCGTGTGCGGTCGGCGCGGCGTGCGCCACGCGGCAGGACTGCGCGACCGAGGTCTGTCGCGACGGAATGTGCAGAACGGCCGCTTGCGATGACGGCATTCGCAACGGCGACGAGACCGACGCAGACTGCGGCGGGTCCTGCGGCCGCTGCGGCGTCGCGAGCCTGTGCGAGACCGGCGACGAGTGCGAGACCCAGGTATGCAGCCACGGCCGCTGCCAGCCGCCGTCGTGCCACGATGACGTCGCCAATGGCGACGAGACAGGACCCGACTGCGGCGGCCGCTGCCCTACCTGCGCCGCCGGCGTTGGTTGTCGCGCCGCGACCGACTGCTCCAGCGCAGTGTGTCGCCGCGGCGCCTGCGAGAGCGCCAGCTGCGAAGACGGCGTTCGCAACGGCGATGAGTCCGACGTCGACTGCGGCGGCGCCTGCGACGCCTGCTCCCCCGGCCGTGCGTGCCGGGCTGCAGCCGACTGCCGAGACGGCGTGTGCGAGCTCGCGCGGTGCCTCGAGGGCACGTGCGAAGACGGCGTTCGGAACGGAGCAGAGACAGGCACCGACTGCGGCGGATCGTGCGCGGCGTGCGCGACTGGCGGCGGCTGCGACGGAGCGCGCGACTGCGCGAGTCGCGTCTGCGACGGCGGCGAGTGTCGTGCGCCACGCTGCGATGACGGGACCTGGAACGGCGACGAGACCGATGTCGACTGCGGTGGCCCCTGCGCACCGTGCACCGCCCGTGCGACGTGCACCGGCGACACCGAGTGCACGTCGCGCCGCTGCGTAGAGGGCCGGTGCGCGACCGCGGCGTGCGACGACGCCGTCCACAACGGCGACGAGTCCGATATGGACTGCGGCGGCGCCTGCAGCCCGTGCGCAAGCGGTCACGGCTGCCGCTCGGCCTCGGACTGCGCAGACGGTGTGTGCGCAGGCGGGGAGTGCGCCGCGCCGAGCTGTATGGACCGGGTCCGCAACGCCGACGAGACGGACGTCGACTGCGGCGGACGATGCCCCGCGTGCGCCGCCCCCGGCGCCCGGTGCGCCGTCGCTGCCGACTGCATCTCGTCCGTGTGCTCGCGCGGCTCGTGCGCCGCACCGACCTGCGACGACAACGTGCGAAACGGCGACGAGACCGACGTCGACTGCGGCGGCTCGTGTGGTCGGTGTGACGTCGACGCCACATGTTTGCTCGGCGGCGACTGCGTCTCGGGCGTCTGCACGGACCGCGTCTGCCGCGCGCCGACATGCGCAGACGGCGTCCGCAACCAGCGCGAGACCGACACAGACTGCGGAGGTCCATGCGCGGGCTGCGAGCCCGGGCGAGGCTGCGAGCGCGCCGTCGACTGTCGACAGGGTGTCTGTGACGACGGAGAGTGTGCCCCTGCCACGTGCCGTGATCGCGTCCGAAACGGGAGCGAGACCGACACGGACTGCGGCGGGCCGATCTGCGAGCCGTGCGCGCCGAGCGCCGAATGCGTCGCCGACACGGACTGCCGATCGCGGCGCTGCGTAGACGGGCGCTGCAGCGTCCCGAGCTGCACCGACGGCGTCCGAAACGGCGACGAAGCCGACATCGACTGCGGCGGCGAGTGCCCGCGGTGCGCGGTCGACGCGGTCTGCCGCGCCGCGGCGGACTGCGTCACCGGCGTGTGCGACGGTGGGGGGTGTCGCGCGGCGACCTGCGCGGACCGCGTCGCCAACGGCGACGAGACGGGCACCGACTGCGGTGGAAGCTGCGCGCCGTGCCCAGCGGGGATCCGGTGCGCAAACAGCGAGGACTGCGACAGCGGCGTGTGCAGCGAGGGTGAGTGCGCGCGCCCGTCGTGCGACGACCGGCACCGCAACGGCCTCGAGGTCGACGTCGACTGCGGAGGCCCGTGTGGGCCGTGCGCCATCGACGCCGCCTGTCGAGTCGGTGGCGACTGCGACTCCGGGCGCTGCGTCGCCGGGCGGTGTGGAGCCCCGAGCTGCCTCGACGGCGTCGCAAACGGCGACGAGGTCGACACCGACTGTGGTGGTGTGTGTGGCCCGTGCCGAGACGGCGCGCGCTGCACGAGCGCGACGGATTGCGTGTCGGCGCGCTGCGCCGGCGGGACTTGCGCGACACCACGCTGCGACGACGGCGTGCGGAACGCAGAAGAGGCCGACGCGGACTGCGGCGGCACCTGCGCGCCCTGCTCGACCGGCGCGACGTGTCGGCGGTCGGCCGACTGCGCCTCGTGGCTCTGCGCCGATGGCCAGTGCGCGCTGCCGACGTCGTGTGCCGAGGTGCTGGCAGGCGGCGGACGGGTGTCGGGTCTCTACGAGCTCGACGTCGACGGTGTCGCAACGGACGCCTACTGCGAGCAAGGCTTGGCAACCGGCGGCTGGACGCTGATCTCCGTCGTCCGCGCGGACGATCCTGCGGCGCCGATCGTCGACCCCGGCTGGTGCGCGTCACCGAGCCCAAGCGGCGGCTGCCGCGGTCACATGCCGCGGGCGGCCGCGTCCGGCGAGCGACAGCTCATGCTACTCGACGTCGCTTCACGCGAGTTCGTCGTCCTCTCGGGCCTGACGCCCGGCGCAGGCGGCCCGCTAGAGCACCTCTCGGCGACGACCGCGATCCCGCTCGACGCGAGCTGCGCGGCGGGGTGTGACGTGGTGGCGACCGGTGCCAGCATCGAGTCTACCTCGGGCTATCCGCTGCAGTCTGGCGCGCTGCGTCTCTGGTGGAGATTCGGCGGCGTGTGGATCGGCACCGGTCCGGAGCCGGGCCAACCCTGCGGCGCCGTCGCAGCCGTCGGGTACTCGATCGCGCACGGGCTGTGGGAGCGTGCAGACCGCAGCGGCTGCGGGCGCCTGCGAGCGACCGGCCCGATCGCGCTCTTCTGGCGATAGCGGCCGAGGTCAGAGCTGGTAGGGCTCCTCGCCCGGGTCCATGTACCACGTGCCGGCCGCCGGCAACGTCGCGGTCTGGGGTTCCTCGTCGACGCGTCGGTAGAGCCGGACCGTGACCTGCTGCGCATCGCCGACACCGACGAACACCTCCGGAGGCCCCATGATCCACGGATTGGCGGAGTTGGTGACCTGCTGCCGGTGAACGTATCCAGTGTCTACGTCCTCGACCTCGACGATACAGTCGTGCGCGCAGCCTCGGGGCACGAGGTGCAGGATGCCGCCGACGGGGTCGAGCCGGTTGTACCAGACCTCGGGGAAGATGCTGGTACCCCCGACAACCACGTCTGGGCGACCGTCTCCATCGACGTCTGCTACTTGCATCGCCTTGTACCCGTGCTCGACGAAGTTCTCGGGGCCGCGGTTGTCGAACCCGTCGCGTGTCCTTATCAGGACCTCCAGCGATGTCTCCCCGGGCGGCGGGGAGAGCCACGCGCCCTGGCGTCCGAGGTCCTGCCTTCCCTGCACGGGCCCGGTAGACACGGCGGCGACCAGATCGTGGACCCACGCAGCACCCCGCAACGACGTCGCTTGCTGCGCCCAGACCTCGCGCCTGACATCGTCGGACGAGTGCGGCCGCCCTAGGCCGACGATGGCGTCGGTGAGTCGCACCCAGTCTCTGTCTCGCCGCACGAATAGCGTCCAGGCCCACGGCTGCTCCGAGGTGACGAGCAGCGGGGGCTCGCCCGGGACCAGCTGCAGCCAGCTCTCACCCATCGGGGTCGCGATCACGGCGTCCGGGGCGGCAGGTGGTCCGAGGTTCGCAGCGGCGTCATCGCCGGGTCGGGGATCGGGATACAACGACACGAAGCCGTCGGACTCGGGGTCATAGAGACGGACGGAGTTCTCGTTCCAACCCGCGGCAAACTGTGCGCCCTCGGTGAAGAAGCTGAGCCCCCACTCACCGAGTTCGGCGTAGAGCCAAGGCAGCGCGCCGAAGTGAAACCCCGTGTGCAGATCCTGCCGGAGCGTCCAGGCGCCGTCAGCCTCGTGCTGTAGCAGCAGGGCCGGGCTGCCCTGGCTGAGCGTCGACACGACAACGTCTGTGTCGCCATCGCGGTCGATATCCATCGCGATCACTTGAACCGCGTTTGGATAGCTTGCGGCTCCGACGTCGATTTCGCCGGATCGGTTGCGAAACTCGACGGGGACCTCGTTCCACAGTCCCGGCAGCAGGACGTGGCGCCGCTCCCACACGATCCCGGAGCGTCCGTCTCGGAGCTCGCCTTCGACGACCGTGACTCCCGGCTCGAGACAAACCAGGTCGACAGCGGCGTCGCCGACTACGTCGACTGCGGAGTAGCACTTGTCGAGCCCGAACCAGGCAACCGGCGGAGCGTTCAGGCGGAAGCGCTCCGGCGGTGTCCAGTGCCCGTCGCCTTCGGCGAGGATCACGGCCGTTCCGGCACCGAACTCGGCGTCTGGAAACCGAGCTCGGATGAGGAGGTCGAGATCACCGTCCCAGTCGAGGTCGAGCGCCATCGCACGAGATTCCTCGAGCTCCGACATCGCCGCCGCAAGGTCGTCGGGCGCCGGTACCATGAAGTCGGCCGGAGGAAAGCGCGCGGCCAGCTCGAGGTCCTGCGCGAAAGCGCCGGTCACCGGCGGGACCTCGTAGCCGAGATCGATGTCGAGCGTCCGACCCGGCGCAACGTCCACCTCTGACGGATCGCCGGCGTCGGCCTGGCCGACCGCGCCGTCCGCCATCGCAGACGGCGGGAGCCGAGCGCCCGCGAAGCAGCTCGTGGTCGCGCTGGCACGGTCGCAGCCATCGAGCGCGGACGCGGACGGCTCGGAGCTCATCGACTCGATGCCGCAACTCGCTCCGCTGAGCGTCACGCACACGGCCGCGACCGCGACACCCACGAGCCCGTCCGCACGCGCTGACGCGCGGCAGGCTCGCGATCGAACGCGCTGCGGCTCTCGGTGCAACGTCAACTCCTCGGACAGCCCCCGCAGCGTGACGCCGACGACGATCGGCGTCAAGCGTCCAAAGAGGTCGCGCCCCGCGCCAAGCCCATCGCGCTTCTGCTCCGAGTGCCGCTTCGAGTACGCTCGGCCCACCCCCGACCGAGGCAGCCGTGGCCACGCCGTTCTCTCCGTACCAGCGCCGACTCTTCGCCTTCCTCGGCGTCGCGACGTTCTTCGAGGGCTACGACTTCTTGGCGCTGGCCAACATTCTGCCGAACCTGCGGGCCGACTTCGGTCTCACACCGCAGCAGGCCGGGGCGCTGCTCGCCGTCGTCAACTTCGGCACCGTCGTCGCGTGGCTCCTCGTCCGCAAGGCCGATGTGTGGGGGCGAAAGCCAGTGCTCACCCTGACGATCGCAGGCTACACGCTCGCGACACTCGTGAGTGGCCTCGCCCCAAACGTCTGGATCTTCGCCCTCGCCCAGCTCGTCGCCCGAGTGTTCCTGATCGGCGAGTGGGCGACGAGCATGGTCTACGCGGCCGAGGAGTTTCCAGACGAGCGCCGCGGCTTCGTGATCGGCGCGATCCAGGCGTTCTCGTCGCTCGGCGCCGTCTTCTGCGCCGGGATCACGCCGATCCTGCTCGGCACGTCACTGGGGTGGCGGGCGGTCTATCTCGCGGGCGTGATCCCCCTCGTGCTGCTCGCATACGCGCGACGCGACCTGCGCGAGACGGCTCGGTTCGAGGCGCGAGAGGTCCCGCCGCCCTCGAGCCTGTTCGCCTTGACTCGAACCCACCACCTTCGCCGAGTTCTGCAGGTCGGCGCGGTCTGGTTCCTGACGTACCTGTGCACACAGACGGCCGTCTCGCTCTGGAAGGAGTTCGCGGTCTCTGAGCGCGGGCTCGACGACGCAGCGGTCGGGCGCGCGCTCGTGCTCGCGTCGCTCGTCTCGATGCCGCTCGTGTTTGCGGCAGGTCGCCTGCTCGACGCGGTTGGGCGGCGCGCCGGCGCCGTCGTGATCTACGGCGTCACGATCGCCGGTGTTTGGGCCGCCTACTCCCTCCACGGCGCGACCGCGCTGACGGTAGCGCTCACGGCGGCGATCTTCGGCGTCTCGGCGGTCCTCGCGGTGATGAACGCGCTCACCACCGAGCTCTTCCCCACCGACGTCCGCGCCGACGCGTTCGCGTGGACCAACAACCTCATCGGCCGGGTCGGCTACGTCATCGCGCCGATCGTCGTTGGTTGGGCCGCCGAGCGCTGGGGCTGGGGCGCGGCGATCCGGCCCACCGTCCTCGGCCCGATCCTGGCGCTAGGGCTCATTTTGGCGTGGCTGCCCGAGACGCGTCAGAAGCCGCTCGCCTGACTCAGCGCGCCGCGCGGACCCGGGCGACCGCGTCTGCGCTGATGCGCTCGGCGCGCTCGCGCGACACGAAGGGCGCGATGAAGTGATGGTTCCACGTCAGGTTCCCCGCCAGCGACGTCGCCGAGCTCACCGTCACGCCCAGGATCGACGGGCACACCGCGAAGTGCAGTGTCTCGACCAAGACGCCGCCGATCTGCGGCTCGATCGGGAGCCGGCCAAGATTTGTGAGACCGGCGGTCGACTGCAGCGCCCCCTCCCACCGTCGACCAAACTCGGCGACCGAGACCCGCCCTGCGCCCGCGAGCCGGGCAGCCACGGGCAGCGCGCGCAGCGTGACGTCCTCTGCGCCGCGCGCGCGCTGCACGTCGATGTCGCGACGCAGCGCCCGCGCGACGTCCCACGGCGGCGCCTCGACGTCGAGCTTGGTGCGGTAGGGAAGCATCGAGACGAACAAACCCACCTCGTCGGCGATCGGTGGGACCAGCGTCTTGCGCAGGTCGACCGGCGAGCCAAGGAGCACGGGCGCGACGCTGGCGCCAGACTCGGCGATGATCGCCTGCGCGAACGCCGTCAAGAGAAGCCCGTGGAGCGTCGTCTCGTGCGCCCGACACCGGCCGACCAGCTCGGCGACCTCGTCTGCTTGCAGCTCGACCGGGCAAAACACGACCGTACGGTCCGGCGGCGCGGCGTCTACCGCGCGCCGCGCCCCGGCCGGCTTTCCGACGACGAGGTCACCGACCTGCTGCGCCGCGAAGAACCGGAGCGCACCAAACAGCCCTCGCGCGCCGCGCGCCACCGGGCGGACGCGGGCGTCGACCGGGCCTGGGTCCTCGAGCAGCTCGAGCTCATCTCCCGCCACGGCTCGGAGCAGATCTCGAACCGCGAACGCGCCGCTCTTGCCATCACCGATGGTGTGGTGAAGCGTGAACAAGATGTGCCCGACTTCGTCGTCGCCCGGGATCCAAACAAGGCGCCCGAGCGGCCCGTTCGCGACGTCGAACCGTTCCAGTACCTCGCGCTCGACCTCTGCACGCCAATCGCCCCCCGCGACGACTCGCAGCGGAATGGGGCGGTCCGTCGGGACAAACGCCGTGGCCGCGACGTCGAGCGCCACCCGCAGCAGGGGGTGGCGCCTCTGGAGCGCCGCGAGCCCATCCGAGAGCTGCGCCGGCGCCAGCGACCCGCGGACCCGCGCGACGGTGGTGAAGTTCAGCGACATCACCTGGTCGAGGCGCAGCAGCACCTCCTCGCTGGGGCCTAGTCGTCGTCCTGCCGTCATGACACCGCTCCTGTCTGATCGCCGCCCGCCGCGGGCGCCGCCGAGAGCACGTATCGGCGGCGGTCCGAGTCGTAGGCCTGTACGCAGACGTCGACCGCGTCGCCGACGCGCAGCGTGCCGACGACGTCGCCGCCAGCGTCGCGTTCGGTGACCGTCGCCGCTCCCACTTCGAAGGTGCCACCCGTCAGCTTCGCCAGGTCGTTGAGATAGACCTTCAGGTCGACGACGAGCGCGTCGAGGGCGACGTAGAGGCGGTCCGATCGCAGGCCAACCAGTGTCCCGCGCCGGCGAGGTCGCCGCCCGGTGGGAACGCCGAGGTCGTCGGCCAGCGTCTGCTCGATGACCCACAGCTCGAGCTCGGCGTCGAGTCGCCGCTGCGTCCGTCGGGAGCGGTTCGCGGCCTCGATGACGGCGACGCGCAGCGCCTCGTCCTGCTCGATCGGTAGCGGCGTCGCGAGCTCGAGGACTTCGAGCAGCTCCTTGTGCGAGAAGATGCCGACGACCTCGCGCATCGGCGCAGAGAACCGGGCGTAGGCGTCGACGCCGAGGGCGTGGTGCGGTCCAGGTCTGGCCGAGAACTCGCTGGCGCGGCTGGCGGCGCGCACCTGGCCCTCGATCGCGCGCCGGACGCGCTCCGTCGCGGCGCCGCGAGGCAGCCGATCGACGTACGCGGCGAGGGCCTCGCGGGTGGGGTCCCAGAGCCACTCCTCTGGCAGCGCCTGCGCGGCGACGATCGCGCCGATCGTGTCAGCGACCTCGTCGACGCGCTCGACGAGCGGCGGCAGGTGAACGCGAAACACGGCCTGCAGCTCGGGGGTCAGACGCTCGTAGCGCTCCAGCAGGCGCGCGCCCTCGACGTTGACCAACAGCGAGAGCTGCTCGTTCCACCGCTCCGCGTCGAGCCGGTCTCGCGACACAGCGACGAGCCGGCGTGGGTCGGCGGGGTCTACCGACAGCTCGAGCTCGCGCCGCTCGAAGTCCAGCGCGCCGCGCTGGCGCCCCAGCTCGATCCGGGCCGCGCCGAAGCGCGAGAGGAGGAGCAGTGACTCGGTGAACTCGCGACCCTCGAGCGCGTGCTCGATGCCACGCGCTCTGCAGTCGTGCAGGGCCTGAACGCCGGAATAGGTGAGCTTCGCGCGGCTGAGGATCTTTCCCCGCGTAAGCCGAACGCCGGCGACCTCGCAGTCCGCGTCGAGCGTGACGACGAACACGAGCGCGCGTCGCTCTACACCCGGGTTAAGGGAGACGAGGCCCTCGGAGAGAGAGCGTGGCAGCATCGGGGCGGCGCCGATCGGAGCGTAGATGCTCGAGCCCCGCGCGAGCGCCGCCTCGAACAGTTGTGTGCCTGGCCGCACGAAGTAGGCCGCGTCTGCCAGCGCGTACCAGACCATCAGCCCAGCGCCGTTTGGCTCGATGAACACGGCCTGATCGAGGTCCCGCGAGTCATCGTTGTCGATCGTGACGAACGGCAGCGCGGTCAGGTCCTCGGTGCCGTCGTCGAACATCGCCGCGCCCGGACGCGCGGCCGCGTCCACGAGCGCCGCCGCCTCTGCGACGGCGGCGGCTGGCGGGTCGAGTTCGACCTCGAGGTCGGAGAGCAGAGCGCGGATGCGCGACGCGGCGGTGTCTTCCATGACGCCAGTTCGGCCCGCCGCGGCGGCGACGTCAAGCGCCGCGGCGGTGTGGGTGGGACCACGAGACGGTCGACGCAGCACCGGGGCCCAGACGAGGCCGCGTCGCGCTTCTCGCCCGCCGCCGCTGCGGGTATGCAGAGGGGGCCTCGCGCCCAGAGCTCTGCGTGTCTGACTCGATCCCCACTTGGTGGGTAGACCACGGCGCCCAAGACGCCCCCGAGCCGACGATTGGCTGGGTTCGTCAGGCGTACGCGGTCGCCGAGGTGCTGTTCTCCACCGCCGCCGGACCTCCGCCGCCAGGGCGACTGCGATGGATGTGCAGCGAGCTGAGGGCGCACCTCGACACAGTGCGCGGCCGCAGCGCGTGGGTGGTGCGGGCGTCGCTCCTGCTGATGGCGTGGCTCGGACCGCTGCTCGTCTTTCGGCCGCCGACTCTCGCTCGGCTCGACTTCGCGCGCCGCGCTACCGCGCTGGAGCGCTGGGAGCGTAGCCCCCTTGGGCTGACGCTGTTTGCGGTGAAGGCGATGCTCTGCATCGTCTACTTCGAGCACCCCGAGGCCGCCGCCTCGCTGGGCTTCGACGGCCAGTGCCGCGGCCCCGACGCCGGACCGCCGGCGCCGGGCGGCGCCGCACCCGCGCTCGGCGCGGCAGAGGTGGCGCAGTGACCGCGCGCCTTCGCCGCTCCGCCGGCGCGATCGTCAGCGGCGCCGCGCTCGAGGGTGAGCGCGATCTCAGCGCCGACGTCATCGTCGTCGGCTCCGGGTCGGGCGGCGCAGTGACGGCGTGCGAGCTGGCGAACGCCGGGCTCGAGGTGCTCGTCCTCGAAGAGGGCCCGCACGTCGCCAACGCAGAGCTCGGCCAGCTCCGACCTAGCCTCTCGCTGCGCCGCGTCTGGCGCGAAGGCGGGATGACCGCGGCGCTCGGCGTCGGCGGCTCGCCAGTGATCAACGTCACGATGGGGCGGTGCGTCGGCGGCTCGTCGGTCGTCACCGGCGGCGTCTGCTTTCGCACGCCCGACGAGGTCCTGCACGCCTGGGCCACGGAGCGGGGGCTGCCGGCGTACTCGCCGGAGTCGATGGACCGGTACTTCTCGGAGGTCGAGCGCGACATCCACGTCGAGGTCGTTCCCGAGCACCGATGGTCGCGGAGCACCGCGCTGTTTGCGCAGGGCGCGCGGCGACTCGGCGCCGACGTCCGCTCGATGCGCCGAAACACGCGCGACTGCAACGGCTGCGGTCGCTGCAACTTCGGGTGTCCGCACGGCGCAAAGCTCAGCGTCGACCTGAGCTACCTCCCCCGCGCCGTGGCCGCCGGCGCGAACGTGATCTGCGACGCGCTGGTCGAGCGCGTGGTCACCCAGGACGGACGCGCCGTCGGCGTCAGAGGGCGCTTCGCAAACGGGGCGGCGTTCACCGCCCGCGCCCGCGCCGTCGTCGTGGCCGCCGGCGCCGTTCACACACCGCTGCTGCTCATGCGCAGCGGGATCGGGCGCCGCAGCGGGCAGCTCGGCAAGAACATGACGCTACACCCGTCCTTCCGCATGATGGCGCGGTTCGACGAACCCGTCCGCGGCTGGGACGGCGCGCTCCAGGGCGCCTACACCGACACCTACGCGCACGAGCGGGTCACCGCGATGGGGCTGTACATTCCGCCGTCGACGATCGCGGCGGGCATCCCCGGGATCGGCCCCGACTTCATGGAGCGCGCCGGCGGCGTCGACCGCGTCGCGATCTTCGGCGGCCTGATCCATGACGAAGGCGGCGGACGCGTCTGGCGCGTGCCCGGGCGCGAGCCGCTGATGACCTATCGGTTCAGCAAGGCCGACCGCGCCGCGATCCCCAGCGTCATGCGACGCCTCGGCGACGCGTTCTTCGCCGCCGGCGCGCGCGAGCTCTACCTCCCCATCCTGGGCCACGCGCCGGTCGACGCCGACACCTTCGCGAAGCTCGACTTCGACCGCGTCTCGCCCGCCCGCTTCGAGTGCAGCTCGCAGCACCCGCTCGGGACGTGCCGAATGGGGCCCGACGCAGCGTCATCGGTGACCGACGAGTTTGGCCGCGTCTGGGAGCTGCCGAACCTCTACCTCGCCGACGGCTCCGTCGTCCCGACGAGCCTCGGCGTAAACCCGCAGCTCACGATCCTCGCGCTCGCGCTCCGCCTCTCGCGGGGGATCGCGACCTCGCTCTGACACACACTCGGTTCGCCATGCCCTCTCCCCGACTCAAAGGCCCCGCCCTCGACCTCGCGCTGCGCGCGGCCGCGACCCCGCCGGGCGCTGCGCTGATCCGGCGCATCGCGTTCAACGACTACAAGATGGCGCGGCTGCTGTCGGTGCCCGCCGCCTCGCTCCCGGCGCTGGACCACGAGCCGAGACCGATCGCCGGCGGCGCTCCGCGACAGTGGGGGGATCAAGGGCTCGGCACCCCGACCCCGACCGGGCACCGCCGAGGCTCGCGGGAGCTCGTCGCCGCCTACACCGATGGCGCCACCAAGCCCTCCGACGTGCTCGCGGCGCTGTTCGCGGCGATCGACTCCGGGCGACTCGGGAGCGTGACCTTTAGCCCATACATCGGGCTCGACCGCGAGCGCGCCGCTGCCGACGCGCTGGCCGCCGACGCCCGCTATGCGGCCGGTGCGCCACGCGGCCCCCTCGACGGCGTCCCCATCCCCGTAAAGGACGAGGTCGACGTCGAGGGCATGCCGACGTTCGGCGGTACCGTCTGGCGCCGCGACGCCCTCGACTCCGATGGGTTCGCCGTTCGTGCCCTGCGCGCGGCCGGCGCGATCGTCTACGGCAAGACTCACACCACCGAGTGGGGAATGAGCCCCGTCGGGATCAACCCGCACTGGGACATGCCGCGCAACGCCTATGCGGCAGACCGCGCGCCCGGCGGTTCCTCGAGCGGGACCGGCGCCGCCGTCGCGCTCGGCCACGCCACCGTAGGGCTCGGCAGTGACGGGGGTGGGTCCATCCGAATCCCATCCTCGCTGCAGGGCGTGTTTGGTCTGAAACCCTCGTTCGCCCGGATTGGACGCTCGGGCGACGTGTTTGGTCTCGGCACCGTCGCGGTCCTCGGCCCGCTCGCGCAAACCGCCGCAGCGCTCGCCGACTTCCTGGCGGCGACTGGCGCCAGCCCCGACCCCGAAGACTACGCCTGCGGCTACGCTCCAGTCGGGAACCCCGTCGCAGCGTGGGAACGCGCCATCGGGCGCGGCGTCCGCGGGGCGCGGATCGGAGTTCCTAGACAGGAGTGGGCCGACGCCGACCCCCGCGTCGCCGATGTGTGCCTCGCCGCGCTTCGAGCGCTCGAGGCAGAGGGCGCGCGGCTGGTCGACGTCGAGCTCGAGCACGCGAGCGTGGCCCAGGGGATCGGCGTGCTGTCGATCGGGTCAGAGACCAAGGTCCATCTCGCCGACTTCCTCGACGAGCACGGCGACGTGTTTGGCGGAGAGCTGCGCATGCAGATGGCGATCCTCGGCACCGTCTCGGCCCAGGAGTACCTCCACGCGCAGCGCGTGCGTGCGGCGCTCCGCCGGTCCACCGCGGCGACCCTCAGCACGGTCGACGTTCTCGCCCTCCCGACGCTCCCGATCACTGCGCCAAAGTACCCCGTCGGCGACAACAGGGTGCATGTCGCAGACGACGAGGCGACGCGGCTCCTGTGCCGCTTCGCGTTCCTCGCCAACCTGTGTGGGCTCCCAGCGGGATCGGCGCCCGTCGGGATGGTCGACGGTCTGCCCGTCGGACTTCAGATCGTCGGCGACGCGTGGGACGAGGCCTCGGTGCTCGCGATGCTCGCCCACGTCGAGCGCATCGGAGCGTCCGACCTCCCAGCCCCGCTCGGCTACTTCGACCCGCTCGCGTAGCAAGCCCGCGCGGCCGGGAAGCAGCCGGGACCGCGCTCAGCCGCGCGTCGCCCGAGATGACGCCGCTGCGCGCAGCCGCAGCTCCGTGTCGTTCATTCGGCCGAGCAGGCCGGCAGAGAGCGGCCGGCCGCCGTCCAGTGTCGCGTACAGCTCGTCGGCGACGGCGGCCGTCTCGGGGTCGAGCCCTTCGGGGCTGAGCGACGTCGGGTCGGCGCCCCCTGGCTGCCCCGTCTCCGTCGAAGCGTCGGCGACGCCCGCGCCGACGACACCAACGCGAGCGCCGGCGCCGCCGTGGACGTGCTGTGTTCGGAGCGTCCCGTCGACCACGGCCGCGGCCGACTTGGCGTCGCCGTTGCCGAGCCAGTCGAACACGCCCCGGATGGCGCGCTCGGGGTCGCGCAGCAGCGCGTCGTATGTGCACACATGGGCGGGGTATCGACGAAGCGACATGTCGCGGAGCAGCGCGAAGTTCTCGGACCACCACTCGAGCGCGGGAGCCGTCGCCGCTGGACGCTTCGCCGCGAGCTCGGGGCGTGCTTCGTCCTCGATGCTCAGCAGCCGCGTGAGCGACGCCGCGTACTCACGCCATGGGCGAATCGTCGCGAGGACGTGCCCGATGTATGCAAGATCGGTCCGCACGAGCCCCGGCACGAACACCTTCACGACGTGGCGCTCTACCTGTGCCGGCAGGAAGTACGCGCCAGTCCGCGGGTTGGGGTTGGTCCGGTAGTAGATCCCCTCTCGGAGGGCGGACTCGTAGAATCCGTGAGGGTTTGCGTCGCGCAGCGTGACGGACCAGTCACGCGGAAACGCCTCGCCAAACAGCTCGAACCCGCCCGCACGAAAGACCTGCATCCACAGCGAAGTCCCAGCGCGCTTGGTCCCGGTGACCAGGATCACACGGTCACTCGTCCGACGGACAGGTCGCCTCGATCGCGCGGTCGGCGGCGTCGGGGAAGGTGCTCACGAACAGCCGCTCGGGCTCCGACCCCGCGCGCGCCTCTGCGAAGCGTGCGCCGTAGGGTGGGAGTGGCGTGCAGTCGCCGGCGCCGAACACACCCGCGTCCGACGGCGCGTAGTGGACGAAGATGCCACCGATGCAGGCGTCCAGGCCGCCGATCCCGCAGTAGTAATCCGCGAGGTCGGTCTGCGCGCAGACGGCGTCGACGAGCTCGGTCGCGATGGCAGACGACAGCGACAGCTCGATCGTCGCGGCGTCTGCCGTCGCCGCGAGCGCCGTGACGTCGATCAGGCCGAGGAAGTCGCCGCTCTCGGGGTCGGTGTTCGCCTCGCAAGCCGTGTAGAACGGCGCCGAGTCGATGCCAGCCTCGTAGGCGAGGTACGCGAGGCTGCACATCGCGTAGCCGGCGTCTGCGTACGAGATCTGCGGGTACGACGCGCCGCTGCCGCCGTCCACGCCCCCGACGGCCGCGCTGAGCCGGAACTGCTCGGGGTCGACGTCGTCGATCGGCGCGACGGGCCGAGAGAACTGCAGCTCGACGCGATCAGCGGCGATCAGCCGCGCTGCGACGAGCGTGAGTGGCTGCGGCTCCACGCCCTCGTCGGGCGTACACGCTGGCGGCTCGACGTCCGGGGCGACGTCGACGTCGGGCGGGACGTCCAGGCCGAGGTCGACCTCGTCGACGACGTCAATCAGGTCCGGCTCGTCGGTCGCATCGACGACGTCGGCATCCGGGGAGTCTGCCGCGTCGACATCGGGCTCGTCGGCCGCGTCTGCGTCTGGCGTCACGTCCGGCGCATCTGGCTCGTCAGAGGCGTCGGTGACGTCGGAGTCGAGCGAAGCGTCGCCGGTGTCGCCGTTGTCGGCATCGACGTCGGCGCCGGCGTCGACGACGTCGGTGTCATCGCCACCGTCGTCTCCGCTACATGCGGCAGCCGCGAGGGAGAGGAGCGCGAGCGCGGTCGAGCGAGGCGAGATTCTCATCGTGTCGTGCGGGGCGAGCGGAGCGATCGCTGCCTGCTTAGCTGACCCCCTGGGCACGGGCAACAGTGGGGGTGTGGGGACGTTGCGGCGCGGGTACCCGGCCTGCGGTCGGGGGGCGATGCGTGGCATAGCCCTTAGGTCGGGGCGGCGGGACGTTTGCGGCACGGGGGACCCGGCCGGGGGCCGGGGGGCGATGCGTGGCGTCGCCCGTACATCGGGGCGGCGGGACGTTTGCGGCGGTGGGCCCGGCCTGCGGCCGGGGGGATGCACGGCATCGTCCGTACATCGGGGCGGTGGGACGCTTGCGGCGCGGGGTCCGCGCGGTCGGCGCTCCGACCACGTCAGCCCGCCGGCTCCACGCCGAGCGGCCGTGCGCGCGCCTCGCCGCGGTTTCTCCTGCGCGCGCGATCCGCTACGCTCGTGCGAGCGCGGGGCGACCGCGCGCTGGTCTCTCGGAGACGACAATGGTTGTGCGAGCTTGCCGCGCCGCGGTCGTGGTGGCGCTGATGGGGACTGTCGTCGGGTGCACGACGTTCTTCGACACCGACCTGCCCGAGGCCGACGCGGCCGCCGGCGACGGCGGCGGCGACGCCGGCGACGGTGGGGACGCGGCAGATGTCGGTGACACCGACGCCGACGGAACGGACACCGACGCCGCCTTGGACGCCGACGTCGCGCCCGACGCGCCGACCGAGAACCTGTGCGGCGGCGCCGAACCGCTCACTTTCGGCGGCGAGGTCGTCGAGGCGGGCGACCCGTGCGGCGACTGCGGCGACGGCGTCCTGGTCTGCGTCAGCGCGCGTGACGTCGAGTGCGTGCGTGCCTCGTCTGCGAACGCCTGCGGCGGCTGCGGACCGCTGGTGGCCGCCCCCGGCGCCGAGTGCGGGGCGTGCGGAGGGGAGCTCGCGTGCGGCGACGACGCGGTGCTGTCGTGCGACGCGACGACGAACGCTTGCGGCGGCTGTGGGACCGTCGACGCGCCTGGCGCGCCTTGCGTGCTCGCGGGCGGCGTCGAGGCCGGCGGCGTCACGCTGTGCGCCTCGCCCGAGGCGACCACGTGCGTGGGACCGGGGCGCAACGCCTGTGGCGGGGTCGAGCCCCTCGACGCGACGGTCGGGAGCCCGTGCGGCACGTGCGGGCTCGGCCGGTGGGTCTGCGACGGCTCCGACGCGCTGCTCTGCGACGGCGAAGACAGCGGCGTCAACGCTTGCGGCGGCTGCACCGCGCTCGCGGGTGCGCCCGGCGGCCGGTGCGGGGAGTGCCGCGGTGAGTGGGCGTGCGCCGGCGAGCTGCTCGTGGTGTGCGACGAGCCGCTCCGAAACGAGTGCGGCGGCTGCGCCGACATCGGCGCGGGCGTGCCCGGCGAGAGCTGCGAGGGCGATCGCTTCTGGGCGTGCGACGGGCTCGACGAGCTCGTGTGCCCCGACGAGCCCCGGAACGCCTGCGGCGGTGAGCGCTTCCTGGCCGAGGAGCCGGGCGAGGCGTGTGGTCCTTGTGGCGATGGGTTCCGTGTCTGCAGCTCGCCGAACTCGGTCACCTGCGTCGGCGCGACCGCGCTGAACGCGTGCGGGACCTGCGGAGCGCTCCCTGCCCCGCTCGGCGCCGTGTGTGGGGCCGGGGCGGTCTGGCAGTGCGACGGAGACGGGAGTCCGGTCTGCGCCCTGGACCCTGCCGTGAACGCATGCGGCGGCGCGGCGGCGCTGGACGTCGCGCCCGGAGCGCCGTGCGGCCTGTGCGGTTCTGGCTTGGCGGCCTGCGACGGGCCCGAGGCAACGACGTGCGTCGGCGCCGACTCGGGCGCCCTTCGGACATTCTACCCCGACGTCGATCACGACGGCTTCGGCGACGCCGCCGGAGATGGCGTCGAGGGGTGCGAGCCCCCGGAGGGGTATGTCGACGACGCGACCGACTGCGACGACGGAGAGCGCTTCACCTATCCGGGCGCGCCCGAGCTTTGCGACGGGGCAAACAACGACTGCGACGACGAGATCGATGAGGAGGTCGCGTACCTGCCGTGGTACCCGGACGGCGACCACGACGGCTTCGGCGATGCGACGGCCACCCCGGTCGTCGACTGCTCGCCGCCCCCGGACACGGTCCTCGACGCGACCGACTGCGATGACGCACGTGGCGACATCTACCCGGCGGCCGCAGAGGCGTGCGACGGCGACGACAACGACTGCGACGAGCAGATCGACGAGGACGTCACCAACGCGTGTGGCGGGTGCAGCGCCCTCGACCCCGCCGTCGGGACGCTGTGCGGCGCGTGCCTGCTCGACCAGTACGTCTGCTCCGGCACCGACGCGACCGTCTGCGACGGAGACACGCCGTGCCCCGCGCTCGAGGTGACGACCGGCGACGCCAACGACGTCACCGCGACTTCGGCGACGCTCAACGGCCGGGTCGTCACGGTGCCGGCGCTGGCTACCGCCGTCGGCTTCTGCTGGTCGGCGACGGGGCTGCCGACGCGAGAGGCCAGCGACTGCGTCACGACGAGCACGACGGTCACGGCGACGACGTTCTCGAGCGGCGTGGCGACGCTGCTGCCCGGGCGGCGCTATGACGTGCGCGCGTGGATCGTCGCCGGCGGCAACACGCTCTATGGCAACGTCGCCCGCTTCGAGACCACGCGCCCGGTACCGACCGAGCTTGTCGCGACCGACGCCGTGTTTGGCGATCACGTCGGTCTCACCTGGATCGGCGTCGAAGGGGCGACCGGCTACGAGCTCTTCCGCGACGGCGAGTGGGTAACGACGGAGGTCGCCGCCGCGTTCGACGACTTCGGCGCCAGCGGTGCAGACACGCTCGAGGCGCCGGGTGACGTCGCCGCGACGGCCGGAACCGACCCCGACGCCGTGGTCGTGACGTGGAGCCCGCCAGCTCCTTCGGCCGCGCCGCCACACTCGTACGCTGTCCGGGCCGCGTATCCGGCCGGGCCCAGCGAGTTCTCGACGCCCGCGACCGGGTCACGGGCGCCCGCCTCGGTCACCGCGTACGAGGTCGCGATCGACGGCGGCGACTGGCAGTCGGCCGGCGACTCCGCCGAGCTCCGGGTCGATGACGCGCCGCAAGGCAGCGTTGTCGCGGCCGTCGCCGACGCGTCAGACGGGACGGGGAGCGCGGTCGCGCTGTCGCTGACCGGCATCGTCACGGCGCCCGGCGCGCGCGTCTCGGTCGTCGTCCGCGCGCTCGCCGACGACGTCGCCGGCGCGGCCTCCGCGCCCGCTTCCGGCTACCGGGGTGTGGGCGAGCCCGCAGCCACCTGGGAGCGGTCTGCCGGCGACGAGGACGGCGCCTACGCGACGCTCGCCGGCGCAACGGGCCTTGTCGCCGTGGACTCGTCTCCGCCGCCGGACGGCGAGGGCCGGTGGTACCGAGCGATCGTGTCGGCGCCCGGAGCCGCTCCGCTGATCACGGAGCCGGACCGCGGGTTTGCGACGGCGCTCCCGGCTGTCGAGCTCGCGGCGCCGAGCGCGACGTCCGAGAGCAGCGCGACGGCCACGCTGACGGTGCTGCGCGCTGGCGGCCCACCGGCCACGGCGCACGGCGTCTGTTGGTCTGACCTTCCCGGCCCCGCACCCGACGACGGCGTGTCGCCGTGTGTGGACCTGGGTCCCATCGTGACGCTCGGACCCGTCGAGGTCGAGCTCGACGGCCTGGCTCCCGGCACGACCTACTTCGCCCGCGCGTTCGCGACGAGCGAGCGCGGGACGGCGTACTCGGACGAGGTCGTGTTCGTCTCGGTGCCGGCCGCGCCGACGGAGCTGGTCGCCGACGACGGGGCGAGCGACGGCGAGGTGGTCGTGTCGTGGCGCGCCGCCGTTGGAGCGCTGGAGTACCGCGTCGTTCGTCGCGTGGTCGGGAGCGATGTTTGGGACGAGCTCGGCGTGACGGATGGCACGATGTGGATCGACGCCGACGCGCCGGCGCCACCGGTGCCCGACGTGTCTGGCGTGCGGCTCACGGCGTCGGCCGGCACCGACGTCGACGCCGTCGTCCTTCGTTGGGCGCCGGCGCTGGCCGCGCCTGGCGAGACGGCGGAGTACGCGGTCATCGCGACGAACTCGGCCGGCGAGAGCGCGCCGTCTGGCACGGACACGGGCTTCCGAGCGGCTGCCGCCGTGACGAGCTACGAGCTGTCGGTCGGGGGTTCGTTGTGGCTCGACATGGGTGGCGACGGCTCGGCGGTGGAGTATCGCGACGTCACGGCGCCTCGCGGCGCGCTCGTCGGCGGGACGGCCGTCGCCGGCGACGGGACCTCGTCGTCGTTCGTCGCGCTCGAGATCGCGGGCGACGCCGTAAACGTCGGGGCGAGCGTCACCTACGCGATCCGCGCGGTGAACGCGGCGGGCGCAAGCGCGGCGTCCGAAGAGGCGACCGGCTACCGCGGCGTCGGTGAGCGCGGCTACGTCTGGGAGGTCGCGACCGCCGAGGATGGCAGCTACGCCGAGCTGGCCGGAGGCACGACTCGCGCGTACCAGGACGCGACGGCCCCCGAGAGCGGCGAGCCGCGGTGGTACCGCTGCCGCATCTCGGCAGATGGCGCGGCCGACGTCGTGACCGCGAGCGACGCCGGCTTCCGGAACGCCGGGCTGCCGGGCATCGAGACGGGTAACGTCGTGTCGATCACGGACACCGAGGGGCGCCTCGTCGGCACGGCGACGAGCCTGGGAGCGCCGGCCCCCACCGCCCACGGCTTCTGCTGGGGAGCGACCGCGAACCCGACCGTCGAGGCGGCGGAGTGCGTAGACCTCGGCGCGCTGGCCGCGACGGGCGAGTTCTCGCACGTGCTCGACGGCCTCGCGCCGGGTGAGCGGCTCAACGTCCGCGCGTTCGCGACGAACTCCTCGGGGACGGCGTACGGCGGCAACGTCGTCTTCACCACCGTCCCCGCGGCGCCCGCGACGTTCGTCGCCTCGGACGGGACATCGACGACGGCTGTGTCGCTGAGCTGGAGTGCCGCGCAGGGTGCTACGACCTACGCGGTGTTCCGCGACGGCGCCGAGCTCGCGTCGGTCGCGGGAACGACATTCGAGGACACGACGGCCGGCGAGCCCGGGGTGCCGGGATCTTCCGGGCTGACGGTCTCGGCTTCGGACGCGACGTACAGCGACCGCGTGGCGGTCACATGGTCGGCTCCGTCGCCGGCCTACGGCGCGTCGCACACCTACGCCGTCGTCGCGCGCAACGCCGCCGGCGACAGCGCGCCATCTGCCTCGGACTCCGGCTTCCGCGCCGCGCTCCCGATCACCGCCTACGAGCTCAAGATCGACAGCGGAGCGTGGACGTCGGTCGGGAACGTCCTGAGCTACTCGGACTACGCGGCGCCCGCCGGCACGGTCAACGGCGGTACCGCGGCGGCGTCTGACGGCACCGGGGCGACGGTCACGCTCACGCTCAGCGGCGCCAGCGGGAGCGACGGGACGACCCGGAACTACCGCGTGCGCGCCGTGAACTCCGCCGGCGTCGGCACGCCGAGTGCGTCCGCAGATCCGGGCAGGCGGCGCGTCGGTGACCTGCAGTACCAGTGGGAGCGCGCGGCCGCCGACACCGGCCCGTGGGCGTCGCTCTCGGGCCAGACGGCGGCAGCGGGGACAGACGCGACGGCGCCGAGCACCGGCGACCTGCGGTGGTACCGCTGCCGCGTCTCTGCCGACGGCGCGGTCGCCACGGTCTACTCGACGACAGACACGGGCTTCCGCTCCGCGCTGCCTGCGCTCCGAACGACGGGGGTCGCTTCGGTCACGACGACCAGCGCAGCGGTCAGCGGCGCGTTCGACTCGCTCGGGGGCCCGCCCGCGACGGTCATGGGGGCGTGCGTCGGGGTCGGCACACCCACCCTCGACTCCGGCGCGATCTGCACGACGGCGGCGACGGAGCCGACAGAGGCTCCGTTCACTGTCACCGTGGCCGGGCTCTCGCCGGGCACCGCATACAGCGCTGTCGTGTTTGCGACGAACACCGCCGGGACCGCGTATGGCGCCCCGGTCACATTCACCACGGTTCCCGCAGCCCCGACGAACGTCGTCGCCACTGACGGCACCTCGGCGACGGGCGTGACGGTGACGTGGTCTGCCGCGGCGGGTGCGACGCGCTACGAGGTGTGGCGCGACGGCGCGCTGCTCTCCAGCGACGCCGCGACACCGTTCACCGACACGACGGCGACGGCGGGTGGCGTGCCGACAGCGACGGGGTTTGGCCTCACCGCGTCGGACGGGACGTCGGCCACAGCGGTCACTCTGGCTTGGAGCGCGCCGTCCGTGCCGACCGGGCCGAGCCATACGTACCGGGTGCGCGCCGCAAACACGTCGGGTACGAGCGGCGACTCGACGAGCGACACCGGCTTCCGCGCGGGGTCGCCGATCACGCGCTACGAGCTCCAGATCGGCGCTGCGGGCTGGACGGCGATCGGCCTCGCGACGACGTACTCGGACACAACGGCGCCCGCGGGTTCGATCGTGCCGGGGTCAGCGGTCGCGTCGGATGGGACGTCGCCGTCGTTTGTCTCTCTGAGCCTGTCGGGGACGAGCACCTCGCCGGGCGCCTCCGTCACATACAAGCTGCGGGCCGTGAACGCGGCCGGCGTTGGCGCGGCGTCTGGCAACGTGACCGGACGCCGCGGCACCGGCACGCTGGTCTACGACTGGCAGCGGTCGAGCGCCGATGAGCCGAGCGGCTGGACGTCGATCCCGGGAGCGACCACGCAGACCTATGACGACACGGCGGCACCGGCGGGTGGTCAGGTGCGGTACTACCGATGCGCGCTGACGGCGACCGGCGCTACGGCGGCGGTCTCGGGCTGGGACTCGGGCTACCGGAACGCGGCCGTTCCGGGGGTCGCGACGAGCGCGGCGACGAGCGTGTCGGCGACCGGCGCGACGCTGAACGGCAGCCTGACCTCGCTCGGCTCCCCGGCCGCGACGGAGCGAGGATTCTGCTACGCGACCCACGCGGCGCCGGGGCTCGCAGACACTTGTGTCTCGGCTGGCGCGCCGTCGGGGACCGGGCCGTTCTCTGCCCCGGTGGCGGCGCTCGCGCCGGGCACGACGTACTTCGTCGCCGCGTACGCGACGAACGCCGCCGGCACCGCGTTTGGAGGCTCGGTGACGGTCCTGACGCTGCCGTCGGCCCCGACCGGCGTGTCGGCGACGGACGGTGCAAACAAACAGTACGTCGACGTCGCCTGGACCGCGACGCCCGGCGCGGAGAGCTACCGCGTGTTGCGCGACGGCGCGACGATCGCGACGGCGGTCACCGGCACCACCTACCGCGACACGGGCGCCGCCGCGGGCGGCGTGCCGGTGCTCGGCGCGGTGACCGCGACGCAGGGGACGCTCACGGACCGGGTCGAGGTCACCTGGGCGGCGGCCACGGCGCCGCCGGGGACGACGCATACATACACCGTCGTAGCGGTGAACTCGACGGGAGCCGGCGCCGCGTCGACCCCCGACACCGGCTACCGCAGCGCGGCAAGCGTCGACGGCTACACGCTCACCGTCGATGGGGCCGACCTCGACAAGGGCACGTCGCTTTCACACACCGACACCGGGGCGGCGGCCGGCTCACTCTCGGTCGGCGCCGCGAGCGCGACCGACGGCACGCTGACCACCGGGGTCTCGCTGAGCGTGGGTACACCCACGTCGACGAGCGGCGCGACGCGCACGTACTCGCTCGTCGCGACGTCGACGGCGGGCGCCAGCGCGCCGTCGGTTGCGACCGGCTGGCGCGGCGTCGGCGCGATCGCGCTGGCGTGGCAGCGGTCGGCCGGCGACGCGTCGTCGAGCTTCACGGCGCTCACGGGTGCGTCGTCGAGCACGTACCTCGATGCGACGGCGCCGACGAATGGGCGCGGACGGTACTACCGCGTCGCGGTCTCGGCCGACGGCGCGGCGAGCGTCGTCTCCGGCGCCGATCGCGGGTGGCGTCTGCCGGAGAGCTGCGTGGCCGGGGCGCCCGACGTGCCGGACCAGCTCGACGCGGACTGCGACGGTGACGGCTACGACGGCGACATCGACGCCGCGGTCTTCGTGTCTGCGGGCGCCATCGCGGCGAGCAACGGCTCCATCTCGCGGCCCTTCCTCGCCATCCAAACAGGGATCGCCGCCACGGCGTCGCTCGGTCGCACACAGGTGTGGGTGACCGGTGGGACCTACGCCGAGGAGCTGACCCTCGCCGACGGGGTGAGCCTCTATGGCGGGTTCTCGTCGGACTTCACGACGCACGCGCCGGCCGACTACGTGACGACCGTCGCTTCGCCGACACCTCGCGCGCTCATCGTCGCCGGGTATACAGGCACGGGGGCGGTCGAGGGCTTCCTGCTCTCTGCGGGCGACGCCGGCGCTGACTCGAGGGCCTCGTCTGTCGGCCTTCTCGCGGTGAACGTGACCGGCGACCTGCAGGTGGCGTTCAACGTGATCGAAGCCGGCGACGGTGCGAACGGCGCCGGGGGCGCGGTGGGTGCCGGAGGCTCGCCTGGCGGACGCGGCGGGAACGGCGGCGCCGCGACGGCCGCGGCCGGCGGAAGCGCTGGGGCCGCTGGCAGCTCTACGTGCAGCGTGTCCGGGGCTGCCGGCGGCGCCGGGGGCAGCCAGGGAGCGAACGGAGTCGGCGGCGGCACCGGCAACTCGACGACAGACGGCGGCCGCGGCGGAACCGGAGGCGCCGGCGGGCTCGCCGCCACCGCCGCGATCCTGTTCTGCGTCTCCCCACCGGAGCCTGGCGTCGGGGGCAGCGGAGGCACCGCGGGGCACGCGGGCGCTCCTGGCGCCGTGGTCCCCGGCCAGGCCTTCGGCGTGATCAGCGGCAGCGGCGCCGGCCTCGACTGGCGCGGGCGCGGTGGAGCCGACGGCGCCGTCGGGACCGCCGGCGGTGGTGGCGGCGGCGGTGGCGGTGGAGGGGGTGGGTCGTCTGACTCGCCGTCGTGGTGCCAGCGTCCGCGCGGCGGCGGTGGCGGCGGCGGTGGCGGTGGCGGCTGCGGCGGCCAAGGAGGCCGCGGAGGCGGTGGCGCTGGCGGGTCGTTCGGCGTGCTCGCGTCGAACACGCCCGGGCTCACGCTCCGAAAGAACACGATCCGCGCGGCGAGCGGCGGAGACGGCGGAGACGGCGGAGACGGCGGGCTGGGAGGCGCCGGGGGGGGCGCCGGCGCGGGCGGTGCCGCCTACCCGAGCGACGGAACCGGCGCCGACGGCGCGCCCGGCGCTGCGGGCAGCGCCGGTGGCGGCGGAGGCGCGGGAGCCGGCGGTGCCGGCGGAAGCTCCGTCGCCGTCGCGGTCACGTCGGCCGGCGGCGCGCCGACGCTGAGCACCAACACCTACTCCGTCGGCGCGGCGGGCGCCGGGGGACCCGCGGGCAGTGGCGCGACGCCCGGTGCAGCCGGCGAAGACGGGGTCGCGCGCGACGTGCTCTACACCGCGCAGGTGAACCTGCCGCCGGGGTCAAGCTGCACCGTGGACGACGACTGCGCGTACCGAAGCTGCAGCGGTGGGGTCTGCACCCTCCCCGGCTTTAGCCGCATCGGCGCCGGCACGTTCGAGATGGGAGCGGACCCGTCCGAGACGGGCTATGACGGGGAGGGTCAGGTTCGCGTCACGCTGACGCGCAGCTACTACGCGTCCCAGTACGAGCTGACGAACGCCGAAGCCGAGCGGCTGCTCGGATACTCGCTCGACCCGACGTGCCTCGACTGCCCGACGACGTGGCTGACGCGCGACGCTGCGATGGCGATCGCGAACCTGGCGTCCACGGCCGAGGGGCTGACGAGCTGCTACAACCTGGGCGCGGCGTGTACCGGGTCCGTGTATCGAGGCACCTTCACATGCACGCCCACCTCACTGACCTTCTCGCTCGGCTGCACCGGCTACCGGCTGCCGATCGAAGCGGAGTGGGAGTACGCCACGCGCGCGGGGACGACCTCGCCGGAGTTCCCTTGGAGCTGCGGGGGGAGCTCGACGTGCCTCCCTGCCGTCGCCTGGTATCGGGCCAACGCGGACTCGTCGGTCCACCCGGTGGGGCTCAAGGCCCCCAACGACTTCGGCCTCTACGACGTGCACGGCAACGCAGCGGAGTGGGTCTGGGACGGCGCTGCGACCTACCCGGCGGGGCCCGTGGTCGACTACTTCGCGGCGGCCGCAGACTACGGGATCCTGCGCGGCGGATGGTTTGACAACGCTGTCCTCGGCCTGCGAACCGCCGCGCGAACCCCGTACGGACACGCCACCGGTGGCGGCAACTCGACCGTCCGACTGGTCCGCACCGCGCCGTAGCCGTCGCCAGGGCGCGGCGTAGCGTGCGACGCGCACGGCCGGGGGGCGACGCGCGCCGTGCTTGGCGGTGGCGAGCGGCCGCGGTATCTCCGTTCAGCAGCTTCGGAGGCCTCGATGAGTACGGACGAGGACATCCCCATCGGTTACCGCTTCGCCGACCGGTACTCGGTTCTGGCGCGCATCGGCGGCGGGAGCTTCGGTCACGTCTATGCCGCGTTCGACCTCCAGGCGGGCTGCGAGGTCGCGCTGAAGGTGCTGCGCGGCCACGCGATCGACACCCCGGACCTCGTGGCGCGGTTCGAGCGCGAGGCGGCGATCTGCGCCGAGCTGCAGAACCCGCACACGGCGCGGTTTCACACGGCCGGAAACGCGGCAGCCACGGACGTCCACCGCGCGACGCCGTACATCGTGTTCGATCTGGTGCGCGGCGTGTCGCTCGGGCGGATCCTCCGCCAGCGCACGGCGCTCCGCGTCGAAGAGGCGGCCCAGGTGATGGCGCAGGTGCTCGAGTCGCTCGAAGAGGCGCACCAGCTCGGCATCCTTCACCGTGACCTGAAGCCTGACAACGTGCTGATCGTCCCGCCCGCCCGCTGCTTTGGCGACATGAGCGCGAGCGGAGACCTGCACGAGGTGCTCGGCATCCCGCCGATCGACAATCCGGTCTGGACCGACCTGACCGAGTCGTGGGTCCGCGTCGTGGACTTCGGGCTCGGAAAGATGCTCGAGGTGGGCGGCCGAAAGGTGAAGCCGCTGACGCGGGCGGGCATGGCGGCGGGGACGGCGAACTACATGAGCCCGGAGCAGCTCCGGTCCATGAACCTGGACAGTCGCGCCGACATCTACGGCGCCGCGATGCTGCTCCACAAGCTGCTGACCGGACGCGAGACGTTCCACGGGGCGACCGTCGGCGACGTGGCGCGGCACCACCTTACGACGCCGCTGCCGGCGCTCCCGGCGCCGCTCGACTCGCACCGCATCGCCGCGGTATTCGCACGCGCGGGACAGAAGGACCGCGAGCAGCGCTTCGTCTCGGCCGCCGAGATGGCGTGGGAGCTGCGCGCCGCCGTAGAGCCGGCGCTCGCGAGCGAGCCGCGTCCGGAGTTCGTGCCGCCGCCGGCGCCACGGGAGTCGTCGATCGCGACCCTCAAGCGCTGGCTGCGCGGGTAGCCTCGCGGAGCCGAGCAGCTAGCGTGCAGCCGCAGCGGCCGCGGCCCGGGAGAGGCTCCTCGCCGCCAGACCGATCAGCACGATCGCGAGCCCGAGCAGCGTCGCGGCGAGGGTCGTCAGCACGGGGTTCCCGCGCTGAAGGTTGGTCCACAGGAGCTGCGCGAGGGCACCGAGCGTCACCGCGAACATGAAGACCATCGGGACGACGACGAAGCCACTTCGGACGCCCGTGTGGTTTAGCCACACGGCGACCGAGAGCAGCGAGAGCGCGGCGAGGAGCTGATTCGCGGCACCAAACACGGGCCACGCCTCGGTGAACTTGCCCGACAGCGTCAGCCCCGCGCCGAGCGCCACGACGATCGCCGTCGAGAGGTACCGGTTGGCCAGCAACGGGACGGCGGCGCCGCTGTTCTGGTGTCCGGGCGTGACGAGCTCCGCGAGCAGCAGCCTCGCGAGTCGCGTACATGTGTCGAGCGACGTCAGCGCGAACGCCGACACCGAGAGCGCGACGAACGTGACGCCGGCGGACTCGGGGATGCCGATCGCCGACATGAACCCGCCGACACCGTGTGAGAAGACGGCGATCGGGTTGCCAACCTGCGCGGCGTGCGCGTCGCGCGAGAGGACGCCCGCGGCGATGAGGGCGAGGACCGCGAGGACGCCCTCGAGCAGCATCCCGCCGTAGCCGATGAACTTCGCGTCGGTCTCGCGGTCGAGCTGCTTCGACGTCGTACCGCTCGCGACGAGGCTGTGAAAGCCGCTGATCGCGCCGCACGCCACCGTCACGAACAGGATTGGGAAGATGAAGCCCAGCGACTCGTTCTGGAAGCCCGTGAAGGCGTCGAGCTCGAGGGTCGGGTGCGCGACGAAGAGGCCGACCACGCCCGCGGCGAGCATCGCGTAGAGGAGAAAGCTGTTCAGGTAGTCGCGCGGCTGCAGCAGCACCCAAACCGGCGCGACGGCGGCCACCGCGATGTACCCCGAGATGACGAGCACCCACGTCGTGTGCGTGAACTCGAGCGGGATCGTCGAGCCGATCGCGACAGAGGCGACGAGGCCCAAGAGGCCGACGACGGTCGCGGGGCCCAGCGGGATCTTCCATCGGTTCGTCGCGACGCCGAACGCCACCGACACGATCACGAGGAGCGCCGACGTCCAGGCGACGACGGGGCGCGCGACGAACGTCTTTGCGACGATGTCGGTGAACACGCCGACGACGAGCAGGAGCGCGGCGAGCGAGAAGATCACGAACAGTCGTTTGCCGGTGACGCCGATGTAGTCCTCGACGATGTCCCCGATCGTCCGCCCCCCGTGGCGAATCGAGGCCGTCAGCGTCGTCAGGTCGTGGACGGCGCCGAAGAAGACGGCGCCAAACAAGATCCACAGAAACGCCGGGAGCCAACCGAAGGACGCCGCGACGATCGGGCCGACGATGGGGCCGGCGCCTGCGATCGACGCGAAGTGGTGGCCGAGCACGACGGGCGAGCGCGTCGCGACGAAGTCGACGCCGTCGGCGCGGGTGTGCGCGGGCGTCGGCCGCGAGTCGTCGAGCCCGAGCCGACGAGCGACGAACGTGCCGTAGGTTCGGTACGCGACGGTCACCGCCACGAGCGCGACGGTCATGAGCACGATCGCGGGCATGCGAGCTCCGGTTGGCTGGGTGTCTTCGGCGACGCCTCATCATAGGTGGTTCGTCGCGGCAGTGCACCGGTCACGCGCTGGCGTGAGCCCGGATTCCTGGTATCGTGCGCACGATGAGAACCGTCGGAACAGCGCTCGCGCTCGCCCTGCTCTGGGCGTGCGGCGACGACACTCGCGCCGCGAACGACGCGCGCGATGACGCGGCGCCCGGTGACATCGTCGAAGCGGTCGACGGAGACGCGGGTTCAGTCGCCGATGCCGACGCCGATGCAGACGCCGTAGGGTCGGAAGACGCGGATGCGGCGGATCCCGACGTCGAGGAGCCCGACGTCGTGCGCGTGGACATCGACGCCGAAGACACGGCCGGCGATGACATCGACTCGGGCGAGACCACGGAAGATGACGTCGACGTCGAGCCGTCGGACTCCGACGCCGCGCCCGCAAACGACGCCGAGGACGGCGAGACTGACGCCGACGCGACCGACATCGGGCCGGATCGAGACGCCGCGGGCGATCCCGGAGACGGGGACGCCTCCGACGTCGCGGACGGCACCGACGCAAGCGACGCCGACGCTGACGCAGCAGGCGACGTGGACGACGTGGCGCCGGAGCTCGACGCGCCGTTGGACGAGGGCGACGGCCCCGATGTGTCGGACGTCTTCGACGGGGACGCCAGCGATGTGGACACCGACGTGGCAGACGCCATCGACGTCTTCGAGGCGCGCGAGTACTCCGACGTCCCAGACGCTGACTTGGTGATCAGTCCGCTCCCCGACCCGACCTCGTGCGTGCCGGGTCGGTCGGCGGTCCCGTCGCCGAGTCCGATCGCGGTGTCGTTCGTCGACGTGGCAGCGACTCTCGGGATCGGAGGCGTTCAGTGGGTGCCGCAGGAGACGATGGCCGACAGCCCGTGCGGTGAGGGTGCGCTGCTGACCGGCGGGGCAGCGATCGCCGACTACGACGACGACGGCGACCTCGACGTCTTCTACCCGCGCCTCGGCGCAGCCGACCGGCTGTATCGAAACGACGGCGACCGCTTCACCGACGTCGCCCCGGAGCTGGGGATCGCAGACGAGGGCACCGGGAACGCGGCGGCGTGGGTCGACATCGACGCAGACGGTGACCTCGACCTCTTCGTCGCATCGCTCGCCGACTCGCCAAACCGAATGTACGTCCAGCGGGACGGCGGGTTCTTCGACGAGGCGGGGGAGCGCGGTCTGCTGATGGAGGATGACCGCGTGCGCGGGTGCGGCTGGATGTATGGGGCGACCTTCGGCGACGCCGACGGCGACGGCGATCTCGATCTGTTCCAGTCGCGTTGGATCCCGTCTGGCACGACGTGGGGGTCGCGCTACCTCGAGAACGACGGCGCCGGTCACTTCTCGGACCGGACGCTCGATGTCGGCCTCCAGCCGCGGGCGCGGTCGGTCGTGTTCGGCTCGATCTTCAGTGACTTCGACGCCGACGGCGACGCGGACATCCTCCTGACCGCCGACTTCGGGACGTCGAAGTACTTCGTCCGCGAGGGCGACTACTTCTACGAGGTCACGCGTGAGGTCGGGCTCGGCACCGACGAGAACGGCATGGGGTCGGCCGTTGGCGACGTCGACGGCGACGGCGACCTCGACGTGTTCGTCACTGCGATCTTCGGCGAGACGCGCGAAGAGTGCGGCATGAGCTGGGGCTGCGAGGGAAACCGGCTGTACCTCAACGACGGGGGCGGGTCGTTCGCCGACTGCACGGGGCCGTTCGGGGTGGCCGACGGCGGCTGGGGCTGGGGAGCAGCGCTGTGGGACTTCGACAACGACGGCGACCTCGATCTCGGCATGACCAGCGGCTACGACGTGCCGTGGCCCGACCCGGCGTACGACCGGTTCCGCTCTGCGACGGCGCGGTACCACGCGGGGGGGCTCCGACTGTGGGAGAACGACGGCTCGGTGCCGATGCAGGAGCGCTCCGCGGCGCTGGGGCTCAGCGCCGTCGCGCTCGGGCGCGCGTACCTGCCGTTCGACATGGACCGCGACGGCGACCTCGACCTGTTCGTCGTGAATAACCACGGCGAGCCGCTGCTGTTTCGCAGCGAAGGCGCGGAGTCGCGCGCCTGGCTGACGGTTGTGCTTCGAGAGCCCGACTCGTTGAACACCTACGCGCTCGGCGCGCGCGTCGACGTACAGCCCATCGAGGGTGGCGCGTGGATGCGCCGCGACCTGACCCCCGGTGGCGCGATGCTGTCGAGCCGCCCCCCCGAGCTGAGCTTCGGACTCGGCGAGCTCGACTCGGTGGCGCGCGTCCGGGTCACGTGGCCGGACGGCGGGGTGACGGAGCTCCGCGATGTCGACACGCGGCAGCTCCTGGTGGTGACTCGGTGAGGTCACCAGCGCTGCGCACACGTTGAGGGCGGGGTGCGAGGAGAATTGTGGCCCGGCGGGGAATTGACGGAGCGGATCGGACTATGAAAGACTCACGGTGTCGCACCTACACGCGGTCCCCATGAAGCTTCGAGACGCCCTCCTGACAGCCGCCATCGCGGCGTTGCCCGCCACCGCTGCCGCACAGACGGTCGGCGTCGACGAGCTCTGGGCGAGATACGACACGCAGGCGACCGAGTTCGAGCAGCTCCAGGCCGAGTGCGACTCCGGCGACCGGACGACGACGCGCGTCGACCGAATCTGTCGTCAGACGGCCGAAGCGAGCCTCGCGCTTTCGACGACGATCGAGGAGCTTCTCTCGGTCGACGACTCGCTGTCGGGCGACGATCGTGAGCTGCTCGTCGACGGCATGCTTACGCAGGAGCAGATCGCCGGTGCGCTGTGGGTCGACCTGGGCGAGTGCCAGCGCGGCGTCGACATCCTGGAGGGGCTCCGCGCGCGCCCGGAGCTCGAGCTGCGGCCGCTGGTGCGCCAAGCGACGGAGCAGTATCTGGCGGACGGTGAGGCGTGCCTCGCGCCTCCTACGACGCAGGCCCCGGAGCTCGCGGGCGGGGGCCCGTCGAGTCAGCCGCCAAGCCGCGTTGGGCCGATCGTGCTGCTCGCAACGGGCGGCGGCGCGCTGATCGGCGGCGCAGTCTACGACCTCGCGATGGGGAGCAAGCGCTCGGAGTTCAACCAGCTCCTCGACGAGTGCGGCGGCCGCTGCGCGCCGGGCCCGGACGCAGATCGGCAGGTCGAGCTGCAGGACCAGCTCGACGGCGCGAAGCTGCCAGTCGCGCTGCTTTACGGCGGCGGCGGCGCCCTCGCAGCGACCGGCCTCGTCTGGATGATTGTACAGGGCGGTGGCGCCGACGACGGCGAGGCCGGCCGCGCCGACGTGTCGCTCTCGCCGATGTTCCGACGCGGACGCGTTGGCGTGACGGTGCGCGCGACCTTCTAGCCCGCCTCGCGCGCGCGGGCTGGGGTAACGGTGCTCCCGACCTCGCGGCCGACGCGAGACCCGTGCCTTCGTCTTGCGCATCGCGTCATGGTGTGGAATGGGCGCACCCGCCGCATGGGTTCTGGCTCGGGCGGCGCGACCCTGCTACCGTTTCGTCGTGTAGGCGGCCTCCGTCTGCTCCGCCGCCCGGGCACTTGCCAATGACAGCGACCCCAACGTCCCACCGCCTCGCCGACGACCCGCAGATGCCCACCGTCGGGTCGATGGTCGGACAGCGGTACGAGGTGCAGGGCGTCTTGGGCGAGGGCGGCTTTGCGGTCGTTTACCGAGCGTTCGACACGCGGACGAAGGCGAGCGTCGCCGTAAAGGTCCTCGACCCGCTGATGAGCCGCCGGAACGAGTTCGCCGCGCGCTTCATGCGCGAGGTCGAGACGGTGTCGCGGCTCCGCCACCACAACACGATCAGCATCTTCGACGCCGGCGAGACCGACGGCGGCTGCCTCTACCTCGTCATGGAGCTGCTCGAGGGGCGCCCGCTCGACACGGTCCTCGAGCAAGGTGGCGCCCTCTCTGCGGACCGCGTGCGGAGCATCGCCGCGCAGATCCTCAAGAGCCTCCAAGAAGCGCACGGCAAGGGGATCATCCACCGCGATCTGAAGCCTGCGAACGTGTTCCTCGCCGATCTCGCGGGGGAGCAGGACTACGTAAAAGTCCTCGACTTCGGCATCGCCAAGTCCGTCGACGAGTCCGCCAACGCGAACCTGACCGCGACCGGCCAGGTCATGTGCTCCCCGCACTACGTCGCGCCCGAGCGCGTGAAGGACCACCTGACGGTGCCGGCGTCGGACCTGTATTCGCTGGGCGTCATGATGATCGAGCTGCTTGAGGGCCGCCCGCCCTACGAGGCCGACTCGCCGATGATGCTCGCGGTGAAGCACCTGTCTGCCGAGCCGGTCCCGATGGGCGAGGCGGCGCGAAGCGCGCCGTTCGCGGCCGTGATCGCAAAGGCGTGCTCCAAGTCGCTCGACCAGCGCTACGCCTCGGCGCAGGAGATGCTGACCGACCTCGTCGCGACGTCCGCAACGGGAGCCCTCAGCTCCACCTCGATGCCGATCCCCGCGGCGGGTTGGACGCAGGCCATGGAGCCATCGACGGACACCGACCCGATCGGCGAGTTCGCGGGGCCCGGCGCTCGACGAGGACCGCTTCTCGTGGCTGCCGCCGCGGCGCTGCTGCTGATCGGGGGTGGAGTCGCGTGGGCGCTCCGCCCGGATCCGGCGCCTCCCGCTCCGGTCGAGACGACCGCGCCGGCCCCGGCGCCGCCGGTCGCAGTCGCGCCGCCACCCGCAGACGAGCCGCCCGACCCGACGGTGGCGTTCGAGTTGGCCGCGGCGACCGTCCACCGCGCCGTCGATCGAGGGGCCGCCGAAGCGGCGCTCGAGGTGGCTCGGCAGAGCCGGGCCGCGGCAGAGGCCGAGGCGACCGCGCTCCAGGAGGCGACCGCCGGAGCCGCGTCGCGCCCCCGCTCCGGTACTCGGTCCGAGCCAGCCGCGCGCGACCGCCGCGACCCGGTGGCGAGCGGCGAGGCTGCCGCCGCGGCTCCGATCCCGGCCGCGCCGATCCCCGCGCCCGCCGCTGCGCCGGAAGCCGCCCCGGTGGTCGCGGCGCCGGCCCCGAGCGCTCCCGCGACGACGGGCGAGTCGAGCTCGCCGCGGCCCATCCGCACGAACGTCGCGCCGCGCCTGTAGGGGCCGTCGCGGCGCCCGTCCATCCGACCCGCATGCCCCATCGGGGCGGGAGTCTCGCGTCGATGTCGAACTCGCCCGACGAACACACGCTGACCGCGATCAGCCCGGTCGACGGCCGCTACGCGCGTGCCTGCGCTCCGCTGCGCCCGATCTGCAGCGAGTGGGGGCTGATCCGCTACCGCGTGGCAGTCGAGCTCGCGTGGCTGCGCGCCCTCGCCGCCAACCCGGGCGTGGCCGAGGTCCCGACGCTCTCTGACGCCGCGTTGGCCGACCTCGCGCGGATCGCCGACGTCAGCGTCACGGACGCGGCTCGGGTCAAGGCGATCGAGGCGACGACCAACCACGACGTTAAAGCGGTCGAGTACTTCCTCAAGGAGCGCTTCGCGTCGTCCGCGACCGAGCTGCCGGCGGTCGGCGAGTTCGTCCACTTCGCGTGCACGTCCGAGGACATCAACAACCTCGCCTACGCGCTGATGCTTCGGGACGCGCGCGACCGCGTCATCGTGCCGGCCCTCGACGCGATCATCGCGGACCTGGTCGCCCTCGTCGACCGGACGGCCGAGACGCCGATGCTGTCGCGCACCCACGGCCAGCCGGCGTCCCCCACGACGCTGGGCAAGGAGCTCGCGAACGTCGTCGCGCGGCTGCGCCGCCAGCGCGACCAGATCGCCGGCGTGGCGCTGCTCGGCAAGATCAACGGCGCCGTCGGGAACTACAACGCACACCTGGCCGCGTATCCCGACGTCGACTGGGCGGCACACGCGCGCGGCGTCGTCGAGGACCTCGGGCTCACCTTCAACCCGATGACCACGCAGATCGAGCCGCACGACTGCGTGGCCGAGCTGTTCGACGCGATCGCGCGCGCCAACACGATCCTGCTGGACCTCGACCGAGACATCTGGGGCTACATCTCGATCGGCTACTTCCGGCAGCGCGTCGTCGAGGGCGAGGTCGGCTCGTCGACAATGCCGCACAAGGTGAACCCGATCGACTTCGAGAACAGCGAGGGGAACGTCGGCGTGGCCAACGCGCTGCTCGACCACCTCGCGCGAAAGCTCCCGGTCTCGCGCTGGCAGCGCGACCTCACCGACTCCACCGTGCTGCGGACGATCGGGACCGCGCTGGGCCACTGCGCGATCGCGTACAGCTCGGCGCGGCGCGGCCTCTCAAAGCTCGAGGTCGACGAGGCCGCGATCGCCCATGATCTCGACGCCGCGTGGGAGGTGCTCGGCGAGGCGATCCAGACTGTCATGCGCCGGCACGGCGTGGAGCGTCCCTACGAGCGGCTCAAGGCGCTCACGCGCGGCCGCCGCATGGATCAGGAGACGCTGCGCGACTTCATCGCGACGCTGGAGATCCCCGCCGAAGCGCGCGACCGGCTCCTCGCGATGACCCCCGCGACCTACGTCGGCGACGCGGCGGCGCTAGCGCGCGCCACCTGTACCCCCGGCTGACGTGGAGACACCGACGTGTCCCAAGTGCGGCGCGCTGGCGCCGCCGCAGCTGGCGCGATGCCGACGCTGCGGAACCTATCTGCACGGAGCGGCTCTCGAGGGGGCGGTGCTCGAACGCCTTCCAGCGCCGTTCGACCGGCATCCGGGGACGTGGTTCCTCGTCGGCGTCGCCACGACGATGTACGTCGCGGTCGCGGCGGCGACACAGGGCACGGGGTTCCTGGCATCGTCGGCCTACACGCTGCGCCACTTCGGAGCGACGGACGGGCCGTCGATGCTGATGGGACAGTGGTGGCGCGTGGTGACGAGCCTGTTTCTGCACCACGACCTGCTCCACCTCGCGTTCAACATGCAAGCGCTGCTCGTGATCGGGCGCTCGCTCGAGCAGGTCACGGACGGACGCCGAGTGTTCGGGCTCTTCGTCCTGACGGGTGCCGCCTCGATGGCGGGGAGCTCGGCGTGGTACGGCTGGATCTCGCCCGCGCTGGGGAACACCGAGGCTGTGCTGGCGGTGTCTGCCGGGGCGTCGGGCGCGATCTGCGGGCTGCTCGGCGCGGCGTGGGTCGCGGCGCGGCGCCTGCGGAGTCCGGCGCCGGTCCGCGCCGCGCTCGAGCGCTGGGCCGTGTTCATCTTGCTGTTCGGCCTGGTGGTGCCCGGCGTGAACAACGTCGCACACGCGGTCGGGCTGGCCACGGGCGTAGCGCTGGGGTGGCGGGTCCCGCTCGGCCCGCTGCGCTCTCGCCGCGGCTACACCGGCGAGACGCTCGGTGCTGCGCTGCTGATGTCTGGTGTCCTCACAGCGTTCGTGTTCGCGGCGCTCGACGCTCGCGGCGAGCCCGCGTACCTGGCTCACGACGGGGAGGCGGCGACGCTGGCTGGTTTCGAGGTCCGGGGCGCGACGCGGTGGGAGAACTCCGACCAGGTTCGACGGACGCGCCTGTGCCTGGACGCCGCGGCGGAGGGGTCGCCGACGACCCGGGAGCGTTGCGATGACGCTCGCCGCGCGCTCGCGTTCGGGCCAACGTACGCCGCGCTTGCGCGGGTGGCCGCGGCGGAGGGCGACGCCGCGCGGGCCGCTCGCTACGCGCGCGTCGCGGCGGCGCTGCCGCGCGGGGAGTAGCGGCGGCCGGGATCGGCGGAATCTCGCCTCTTGACGCTCAGACGGCTTGATCTTCGTCTCACGTCGGCTACGATGCTGTGCGAATCTCCCCATGTACTTGGAGTTGACCATGCGCCGTTCGACGCTACTGCTGACTGTCGGACTCACTCTCGCAGGTGCGAGCTGCAGCGAGGACGTCTCGTTCGCGCCGCAGACCACGACGGCGACGGCCGGCGTTCTGTCGGTCGATGGCTCCGACTTCGTGTCCGAGGGGCAGCTCTTCGTGCATGAGTGCGACGAGCGCGGGACGGGCAGCGGCGTGCTGGGCGATCGCATCGCGAACTTCACGTTCAAGAACTGCCTCGGCGAAGACGTGTCGCTCCACGACGTCTGCGGGCGCCGCAAGGCTCTCTGGCTGGTGGGCTCCGCCGGCTGGTGTGGCGCGTGCATTGCGCACTTCCCGGAGGTCGTGCAGCGCACGCGCGAGCTGCGCTCGCAGGGCCTCGAGACGCTGGTCTTCGTCTCGGAGACGGAGAACTACGAGGGCGTGACCGAGGAGTGGTGCCAGGGCTTCGCCGACGAGTACGGCCTCGACCCCGCCCGCACCATCTTCCAGCCAGGCGGACCGGACGGACTCCAGACGCTCTGGAACTACGTTCGCCCGAACGGCGGTGGCGGCGGCACGATCGGCCTGCCGTGGGAGGTCGTCCTCGACCCCTACGACATGACGTTCTTCTGGGACCCATCGATGGGCGTCTCGGCCGATCCCGCCATCGACGAGCTCATCAGCGAGTAGCCCCGGCTCCGCGTTCCTGGGCGCCCCGGTAGGCTTCCTTCGCCGCATCCCGGCAGCGCCGGGCTCGCTCTAGGACCCGGGCCTTCGCTCCATGAGCCGGTGCGGGCCGGCCGTCGGGATGTCGAACTCCGGCCCGAGCGCGACAAGCCCGTGGCGCTCGTAGAACGGGATCGCGACCATGCGCGCGTTGCACCAGTAGTCCGTGCACCCGCGCGCGTCGGCGTAGGCGAACGTCGCTCTGAGCAGCGCACCCCCAACGCCCCGGCTCTGGTACTCCGGCGTCACGGCCATCCCGCGCAGCCGCCAGGACCCCGCACGGCGCACCTGATCGCGGTCCTGACAGACCACAGACGCGACCCCGACGAGCTCGCCGTCGACGTATGCGCCGAAGTGGGCGGTGTCGCCGTCGTCGTCACCCGCCCAGACCGTCGTCTCGTACGGGAGGCCAGCCCGAAGGACGCGCAGCCGCACTGGCCGCGTCTCTTCGGCGCTGATGCTTCGAACCTCTAGCCCCCGATCGGCGTCTGTCATGGTCCTCCCTTCGTTGCCGCCGCGGCGGCGGTCCACTTCGCGAGCTCGAGATCGACGAGCTCTAGGTCCGTCGCCGCGGCGTCTGCCGCGGGCCCTGGCGCGCGGGCGAGCCCTGTGACCTTCTCGGACATCCACTCGCGCGTGTGCTCGAGGAACCCGATGAATAGCGGTCCGCCGCGACGCCGCAGCGTGGGGCCGAGCAGAACATCCGCGCGCTTCAGCCGGGGTGGCGTCGCGGCGCGCTCGAACCGAATGGCGGTGTAGTAGCGCCCTCCCTCCTCACACAGCCGCTCGTCGGCGATCGCCCATCCGCGCTTGATCAGGCCGACGCGGACGTCGGGGACCTTCTTGTTCGCCTGCACGACCAGCCAGGCAGGGGCGAGGTGAGCGAGCGAGCGCTCGCCGAGGATCTCGAGGACAATGCGGCCGCCAACGCCCGAGACGATCACTCCGTCGACCTCGCCGGGGTTTAGCGCGCCGAGCCCGTCGCCGCGCCGGACCTCGACCCGGTCGCCCAGCGCAAACCGCGCAACGTTCGCGCGCGCCTCGCGGCACGGCGCCTCGGCGACATCGACAGCGACGGCGCGGCGCGCGACGCCGTCGAGGACGAGCGCGCACGGCAGCAGGCCATGGTCGGCACAGACGTCAGCGACGCGCGCGCCGCGCGGCACGAGCTCCGCGACGGACTGCAGCCGCGCAGACAGCTCCAGCCGAGGGCCGGACTTCGGGCGAGCGGGTGTTGCCACGAGCGCCTCCGGTTCGACGCGGCCCGAGCGCCGCGCGCCGGTAGGTAGTCTCGTGGCGCGGCAGAAGCAACCGCTGCCGCTGGTGCGCGCGCGCGCAGCCATGACGCGCGCGCTGACATCCATGACACAGTGCGCTATACTGCTCGTCCACCGCGTGGCTAGCCCTCCGCGCGGACGTCATTCGACGCCGCGACACCAAAGAGGAGACGACTTGCGCCGACCCAGACACGGTCTCTACGAGCCGAGTACAGAGCACGACGCCTGCGGCATGGGCTTCGTGGCCCATATCAAGGGCGAGAAGAGCCGCGACATCATCGAGGACGGGCTCGAGCTGCTGAAGCGGCTCGCACACCGTGGCGCGTGCGGCTGCGACCCGGAGACGGGCGACGGCGCGGGGATTCTGGTGCAGATCCCGCACCGCTTCTTCAAAGCCGAGGGGCTGAAGCTCGGGTTCGCGATGCCGCGCCGCCGCCGGTACGCCATCGGGCAAGTCTTCTTGCCTCCGGACCCGGAGCAGCGGCGCGCCTGCGAGCGGCTGCTGGAGGAGGCGATCGCCGAGGCGGGACAGCGGCTGATCGGCTGGCGTGACGTCCCGATCGACGCGTCGCAGGTGGGCCGGATCGCGCGGCGTGTGCTACCCACGATCCGCCAAGTTTATGTCGCGATGGTCCGCGTCCCGCCGAGCGCGTTCGAGCGGCGGCTGTACGTGATCCGCAAGCTCGCGGAGAACCGGATCCGCGAGAGCGGCGCCGACCCGGACGGTTACTTCCACGTGCCGAGCCTGTCGGCCGAGACGATCGTCTACAAGGGCCTGCTGCTGCCGCGGCAGCTCCCGGAGTTCTACGCGGACCTGCGTGCGTCGAACTTCGTGAGCGCGATCGCGCTGGTCCACTCGCGATTCTCGACCAACACGTTCCCGACGTGGGACCTCGCGCAGCCCTTCCGGCACATCTGTCACAACGGCGAGATCAACACGCTGCGCGGCAACCGGAACTGGATGCAGGCCCGCCGCAGCCAGATGCAATCGGCGAAGTTCGGCGGCAGCCTCGATCGGCTCTTCCCGATCATCGTGCCCGGGGGGAGCGACTCGGCGCAGTTCGACAACATGGTCGAGCTGCTCCACCTCGGCGGCCGGTCGCTGCCGCACGCGCTCGCGATGATGATCCCGGAGGCGTGGGAAGACAACGCGGTCATGGACCCCGACCGGTCCGCGTTCTACGAGTACTCGTCGGCGCTGATGGAGCCCTGGGACGGGCCGGCGGCGATCGCGTTCACCGACGGACACGTCGTCGGCGCGACGCTCGACCGCAACGGGCTGCGGCCGGCGCGGTACATCGTCACCACCGACGATCGCGTCATCCTGTCGTCCGAGACGGGCGTCATCGACGTGCCGCCGGAGCAGATCCGCGAGAAGGGGCGGCTTCGGCCCGGGCGCATCTTCGTCGTCGACACGGAGGAGGGCCGGATCATCGACGACAGCGAGATGAAGCACGAGCTGTCGTCGCGGTTTCCGTACCGGAAGTGGCTGCAGAAGAACCAAGTCCGGCTGGCGGACTGCCCCAAGGTCGCCGCGCTCCCGGCGCCCCACCCGGACATGCTCGTCCGCTTGCAGCGCGCGTTCGGCTACACGGACGAAGACGTGAACGTGATCCTCACGCCGATGGCCGAAGCCGGTGAGGAGCCGCTCGGGTCGATGGGCACCGACACGCCGCTCGCTTGCCTCAGCGACCGGGCGCCGATCCTCTTCGACTACTTCAAGCAGCTCTTCGCGCAGGTCACGAACCCGCCGATCGACCCGATCCGCGAGTCGCTCGTCATGAGCACGCGCATGGCGATGGGCATGGGCGGAAACCCGTTCGACGAGACGCCGGAGCAGTGTCACTACCTCGGGCTCGAGAGCCCGATCATGACGAACGAGGAGATGGAGCGCATCCGCGCCGTCGAGGTCGGCGTCTTCGAGACGTCGACGCTCTCGCTCCTCTACGAGCCGTCGGGCCCCGACGCACTGGCGGCGGCGGTCGCCGGGCTCTGCGACGCGGCGGTCGCCGCGATCGACGACGGCAACAACATCCTGATCCTGAGCGACCGCGGCGTCGACGCACGCCACCTCGCGATCCCCTCGCTGCTGGCGGTCAGCGCGGTGCACCAGCGCCTCGTGCGCGAGGGCACGCGGATGCTGACCGGGCTGTGTGTCGAGACCGCCGAAGCGCGCGAGGTTCACCACTTCGCCGCGCTGATCGGGTTCGGCGCCGCGGCCGTCAATCCCTACCTCGCGATCGACACGGTACGGCAGCTCGCCGAATCCGGGCTGATCGAGGTGACGCCCGAGAAGGCGGAGCGGAACTTCCTCAAGGCGATCTCGAAGGGGCTCCTGAAGGTGATGTCGAAGATGGGCATCTCGACGCTCATCTCGTACTGCGGCGCGCAGATCTTCGAAGCGATCGGCCTCGACGCCGATCTGGTCGAGGAGCACTTCACGGGGACCCCGTCTCGCATCGGCGGCGTCGGGCTGCGCGAGCTCGGAGAAGAGGTCGCGACGCGGCATCGGCGCGGCTTCGCGTGGTTGCCCGAGCTCGACTACGAGACCCTCCCGACCGGCGGCATCTATCAGTGGCGACGCCGCGGCGAGGCCCACAAGTGGAACCCCGCGACGATCGCGAAGCTGCAGGCCGCGACGCGGCAGAACGACCGCGCGCTGTTCGACGAGTTCTCGGTCCTCGCCGACGACGAGACCGAGCAGGCCTTCTCGATCCGCGGGCTGTTGGCGCTCGACATCGGCGGCGCGCCGGCGGTCCCCCTCTCCGAGGTGGAGCCGGTCGAGTCCATCCTCTCGCGGTTCTGCACCGGCGCCATGTCGTTCGGATCGATCAGCGCCGCGGCCCACGAGACGCTCGCGGTCGCGATGAACCGCATCGGCGGCCGGTCGAACTCCGGCGAGGGTGGCGAGGAGCGTGAGCGCTTCGTCGCCGACCCCAACGGTGACCGCCGCATCAGCGAGATCAAGCAGATCGCGTCGGGCAGGTTCGGCGTCCACACCGAGTACCTGGTCAACGCGTCCGACCTGCAGATCAAGATGGCGCAGGGCGCGAAGCCGGGCGAAGGCGGCCAGCTCCCCGGGCACAAGGTGTCGGAGCGCATCGCCGCGGTCCGCTGCTCCACACCGGGCGTCACGCTGATCTCGCCGCCGCCACACCACGACATCTACTCGATCGAAGACCTCGCGCAGCTCATCCACGACCTGAAGACCGTCAACGAGCGGGCGCGGGTCAGCGTCAAGCTGGTCAGCGAGGTCGGCGTCGGGACGATCGCCGCCGGCGTCGCAAAGGCGCGAGCCGACGCCGTGATCATCGCCGGCGAGTCGGGCGGGACGGGCGCGTCGCCCATCTCGTCGATCAAGCACGCCGGCGTCCCATGGGAGCTCGGTCTCGCCGAAGCGCAGCAGGTGCTCGTCCAGAACTCGCTCCGCGGGCGGGTGAGGGTTCAGGTCGACGGCGGCATGCGGACCGGGCGCGATGTCGTCGTCGCTGCGCTGCTCGGGGCCGAGGAGTTCGGCTTCGCGACGGCGCCGCTCGTCGTCAGCGGCTGCATCATGCTCCGCCGCTGCCACCAGAACACGTGCTCCGTAGGCATCGCCACTCAGGATCCGGAGCTGGTCGAGCGATACGACGGGGACCCGCAGCACGTGGTGAACTACTTCACGTTCATCGCGGAGTCAGTGCGCGAGCAGATGGCCGCGCTCGGCTTCCGGACGCTCGACGAGATGGTCGGACGCGTGGAGCGGCTGCGGCCACGCACCGACGTGGAGCACTGGAAGGCGCGGCTCGTCGACCTCTCGCCGCTTCTGGTCGTCCCGAACGCAGACGAAGACGAGCCTCGGTACTGCATCGAGGAGCAGGACCACCAGCTCGCTCTACACCTGGACCGGACGCTGCTCGAGCGCGCGCGACCGGCGATCGACGAACAGGGACCGGTCGATTTCGCCTGCCGCATCGCAAACACGGACCGGGCCGTCGGCGCAATGCTCGCGGGCGAGATCGCGCGGCGGTACGGCAGCAGGGGCCTCGCCGACGACAGCATCATCGTGCGGTTCGACGGGACCGCCGGGCAGAGCTTCGGCGCGTTCCTCACGCGCGGCGTGACCTTCGCGATCGAGGGAGACTGCAACGACTACGTCGGCAAGGGGCTGTCGGGCGGAAAGCTCATCGTCGCGCCGCCGACCGCCGCCACGTTCGCGCCCGAAGACAACGTCATCGTCGGAAACACGACGCTGTATGGTGCGACCGGCGGCGAGCTCTACGTCAACGGGATCGCCGGCGAGCGGTTCGCCGTCCGGAACAGCGGCGCGCGCGCCGTCGTCGAGGGCGTCGGCGACCACGGCTGCGAGTACATGACCGGCGGCGTCGTCGTCGTGCTCGGCGCGACCGGGCGCAACTTCGCGGCTGGAATGAGCGGCGGAATGGCGTTCGTCTACGACGCCGAGGGCGACCTGCGCCGCCGCTGCAACATGGACATGGTCGAGCTCGAGTCGCTGATCGACCGCTCCGACATCTGGCTCGTCCACGGCATGATCGAGGACCACGTCCGCTATACGGGCAGCCCCCTCGGCCAGCGGCTGCTCGACAACTGGGAGATCCTCGTGTCGCGCTTCGTCAAGGTCATGCCGACGGAGTACAAGCGCGTGCTCCAGAAGCGGCGCTCCGCTGCGCGCAACCGCATGACGACCGGAACGTTCTCTCGGGTCCCGACGGAGGCGATCGATGGGTAAGGTCGGCGGCTACCTCGACGTCCAGCGGCACGGCCCGCCAAAGCGCGACACCCGCGCGCGCGTCGGCGACTGGCGCGAGATCTACGAGCCTCAACCCGAGCCGGAGGCCCGCACGCAGGCCGGGCGCTGCATGGACTGCGGCGTCCCGTTCTGTCAGCAGGGGTGCCCGCTCGGGAACATCATCCCGGACTGGAACGACCTCGTCTACCGCGGCCGGTGGCGCGACGCGTGGATTCGCCTGAGCGCGACAAACAACTTCCCCGAGTTCACCGGCCGGCTCTGTCCCGCCCCGTGCGAGGGGGCGTGTGTGCTCGGCATCAACACCGGCGCGGTCACGATCGAGCAGATCGAGAAGCAGATCGTCGAGCGGGCGTTCGCCGAAGGGTGGGTCACACCCCGCCCGGTTCGACCGCGCACCGACCGTCGCGTCGCCGTGGTCGGCTCGGGTCCAGCCGGGCTCGCCGCCGCAGCGCAGCTCAACTACGCAGGCCACGAGGTCGTAGTCTTCGAGCGCGCTGACCGAGTGGGTGGGCTGCTGCGCTACGGCATCCCCGACTTCAAGCTCGAGAAGTGGGTCATCGACCGTCGGGTCGCGCTGCTGCGGGCCGAGGGCGTGGAGCTCCGCACGGGCGTCGACATCGGAACCGACGTCTCGTGGCAGGCCCTCGCCGAAGAGTTCGACGCCGTCCTGGTTGCGATCGGGGCGACCCGCGCCCGCGACCTCGACGTCGCCGGCCGCAACCTTGGCGGCGTCCACTTGGCAATGGAGTACCTCGAGCAGCAGAACCGTGTGAACGCATCGATCTCGGTTCCACCTGGGAGCCGCATCGATGCGCGCGGAAAGCACGTCGTCGTGCTCGGCGGTGGCGACACCGGAAGCGACTGCGTCGGCACGGCGCACCGCCAGGGCGCCGCGTCCGTAACGCAGATCGAGCTGATGCCGACGCCGCCCGAGGCGAGAGCGTCTGACAACCCGTGGCCGCAGTGGCCCATGATCTTCCGAACCTCCTCGAGCCACGAAGAAGGCGGCGAGCGCTTGTTTGGACGCATGACCGAGGAGCTGCTCGGAGGCTCCGACGGGCGCATTCGCGCCATCCGGACCGTCGACGTCGAGCTCCGCCGCAACCCGGACGGCCGGACCTCGCTCGAGCGGATCGCCGGAACCGAGGCCGAGCTGCCGTGCGACCTGCTCACGCTCGCGCTTGGTTTCGTCTCGCCGGTCGCGGAGCCGCTACGCGACGCGCTGGGCGTCGTGCTCGACGGACGGGGGAACGTCGCCGCCGACCGCTGCTTCCGCACGAGCGCCTCGAACGTCTACGTGGCCGGGGACGCGCTGCGCGGCGCCAGCCTCATCGTGTGGGCGATCGCCGACGGACGCGAGGCCGCACGCGTGATCGACACGGACCTTCGCGCGGCACCGTCCGCGCTACCGACGAAGGGGATGGACCAGCCGTTTGGCGGTCGCTGACCACACAGAGGGCCGAATGGCTGCACACACACTGCCCAAGCGCGACGAGCCCTGGATCATCCGCACCTACGCGGGTCACACGTCCGCGGCGGCGTCGAACCGCCTCTATCGCGACAATCTCGCCCTGGGTCAGCGCGGCCTCTCCATCGCCTTCGACCTGCCGACGCAGTGCGGCTACTCGTCGGACCACCCGCTCGCGCTTCCGGAGATTGGGAAGGTCGGCGTCCCGATCAACAGCCTCGACGATCTGCACGTCCTGTTCGACGAGATCCCGCTGACGGAGATGAACACGTCGCTGACGATCAACGCGACGTCGATGTGGCTCCTCGCGCTCGTCATCGCGCTAGCGCGAGAGCGGGGCGACGACGAGAGCGCGCTGACCGGCACGACCCAGAATGACATCATCAAGGAGTACCTCGCCCGCGGGACGTTCATCTTCCCGCCCGAGGCCAGCCTCCGGATGATCGCCGAGATGTACGAGTACTGCCTCGACGCGGTTCCCCGGTGGAACCCGTCGAACATCTGCTCGTACCACCTGCAGGAGGCCGGGGCGACGCCGGTGCAGGAGATCGCGTTCGCGCTCGCAAACGCGCTCGGACTGCTCGACCTGCTGCGCGAGCGCGGCAACATCCCCGTGGCAGCGTTCGGCCGCCTGGTCGGCCGCATCAGCTTCTTCGTGAACGCGGGTATCCGGTTCGTCGAAGAGATGTGCAAGATGCGGGCGTTCACGCGCTTGTGGGACGAGCTGACCGCCGAGCGCTATGGCGTCGACGACGCGAAGCAGCGCCGCTTTCGGTATGGTGTGCAGGTCAACTCGCTCGGGCTGACCGAGGCCCAGCCCGAGAACAACGCGTGGCGCATCCTGATCGAGGCGCTGGGCGTCACACTCAGCCGCGACGCACGATGCCGCGCCCTGCAGCTCCCGGCCTGGAACGAGGCGCTCTCGCTGCCGCGGCCCTGGGACCAGCAGTGGTCGCTGCGCCTGCAGCAGATCCTGGCCTACGAGACCGACCTGCTCGAGTACCCCGACCTGTTCGAAGGCAGCGTGGTCGTCGAGTCGAAGGTCGAGGAGCTCTGCGCCGGCGCCCGCGAGGAGCTCGACCGCATCGTCGGGCTCGGCGGCGTCCGCGCCGCCGTCGAGAGCGGCTACCTGAAGAGCGCGCTCGTCCGGTCGATGTCTGACCGGGTCAGCGCGATCAACCGTGGCGATCTCGTCGTCGTCGGCGTCAACCGCTGGACCGAGGCGCTGCCCTCGCCGCTCGTCGGCGGCTCCGACGGCGGCGTGTTCCGCGTGGACCCGGCCGAAGCCGAAGAGACCCTCCGGTCGCTCGAGGCGACCCGCGCGCGTCGCGATCCGTCCCGCGTCGCGGCCTCGCTCGCGAACCTCGAAGCGGCCGCGCGCTCGGGCGAGTCGATGATGGAGCCATCGATCGCCTGTGCGCTGGCACGGGTGACGACAGGGGAGTGGGCCGACACCCTGCGCCGCGTCTTCGGCGAGTACCGCCCGGTGACCGGCGTCGACGGACAGCGGTTGACGTTGGATGACGAGCACACACGCGCCCTGCGGCAGCGCTGCGACGCGTTCGCTGCGGCGCGGGGACGTCGGCCGCGAATCGTCGTCGGAAAGCCCGGGCTCGACGGACACTCGAACGGCGCCGAGGTCATCGCCGTGGCCGCCCGGCACTGCGGCATGGACGTCGTCTACTCCGGGATCCGCCTCACCTGCGAGGCGATCGCCCACAGCGCCGTCGAAGAAGACGCCGACATCATCGGGGTCTCGATCCTCAGCGGCTCGCACGTCGAGCTCATCGGCCAGCTCGCCGACGCCCTCGCCGCCGAGGGTGCGTCCGACATCCCGGTCGTCGTCGGCGGGATCATCCCGCGCGAAGACGTCGGCGCGCTCGAAGCTCGCGGCGTGCGCGCGGTCTTCACGCCCGCCGACTTCTCCCTGACGGAGATCGTCGCGCGAGTCCTGGACATCGTCGGCGCGTGAGCGCGCCCGACGCCGCGAGCTCCGACCCGCGGCTGCTCGTCGCGGCGGCCGCACGCGGTGAGCGACGCGCGCTCGCAAGGCTCGTCTCTGTCTTCGAGGACTCCCGCACCGACGCCGCCGCGCGGCGCCGCGAAGCGCTCGCTGCGCTAGACGAGCGCGGCGCGGCGCCACGGGCGCTCTGTGTCGGCTTCACCGGCACCCCGGGCGCCGGAAAGTCGTCGCTCCTTGGTGTCGTCGCGAAGGCCCTCGTCGAGCGCGACCCCACGCTCTCCGTGGCCGTCGTCGCAGTCGACCCGGCGAGCGTCCTCTCCGGGGGCGCGCTGCTCGGCGACCGAACGCGCGTGACCTTCCCAGCCGGCGAGCGCCGGCTCTACTTCCGCTCGCAGTCCTCCGAGCGTGCCCTCGGCGGTCTCGGTCGGACGACGTTCCATGTGTGCCGCGTGCTCGAGCGCTTGTTCGATGTCCTGTTCGTCGAGACCGTCGGCATCGGACAGAGCGAGATCGAGGTGCGAGAGTTCGCCGACCGCGTCTACCTGGTCCTGCAGCCGCTCGCCGGCGACCAGGTGCAGTTCATGAAGGCCGGCATCATGGAGATCCCCGACGCGTTCGTCGTGAACAAGTGCGACGAGGAGCGCGCGGCGCGGCGGAGCCTGCACGCCCTCCGCGCGAGCCTCTCGTTCGCACGCCCCGGCGACGATGACCGCCTGCCCATCTTCTCGACGAGCGCGGCGACCGGGCTCGGAGTCGACGCGCTCGTCGAAGACATCGCGCGGTCTCGTACGTCCATCGCGCCACGAGGGCTCACCGCTGCCGCGCGGGCACACTTCGAACGCTGGGTCGCGACGGGGTACGGCGAGCTCGGCCTTCGCTACCTGGCCGGCGTGCCGGCGCTCGAAGACGTCGACGCCGCCGAGCTGTCGTTCGACCGGGAGTTCCGACGCTGGGTGTGCGAGCCGCCGCCGACTGAGCTGCACCGGTAGCGCCGGACACTCGCCCCGCGCCGAACTCCACCGCCTCCGGACCCACACACGCCGATGCGGCGTCGACCCGGTCACCAAGCCCGGAGGGCGTGGCGCATCCGAGGTGACGTCGGTATTGTAGGATATCCCCTCACCGGTCCGACGATGAACACACGACTCGCCCGCCACCCCCTCGCCGCCGCGGTCGGCGTGACACTGCTGGCGGCCATCGCCGGGTGCAACCAGCCCGTCGACGATCGCTCGTGCAGCACTTCGTCGGACTGCAGCAGTGGCGCCGCCTGCGTCGACGGGAGCTGCATCTCGGTCGCCGACACGGACGTGGGCGGCGACGAGCTCGGCCAGGTCGACGTCGTTGACCCGACCGACTCCGGCACCGACGTCGTCGACCCGGAGTGCCTGGCTGGCTCGGACTGCCCTGCCCTCTCGGCTTGTGTCGAGGGCGTCTGCGTTGCGCTGGCGGAGTGCGGCGGCGACGCTGACTGCGCCGCAGGCACGCGCTGCGTCGGTGGCGCCTGCGTAGTCCCGGGGTGCGCGACGGACGCAGAGTGCCCATCGGGGCTGCAGTGTGTGGCGGACCGCTGCGTCGCAGTAGCCGAGTGCGGCGAGTCGAGTGACTGCCCCGAGGGATCGAGCTGCAACACGTTCACCGGCGCGTGCGAGGTCGACGTCGCGTGCGGCGCAGACGCCGACTGTCCGGGCGGCGTCTGCTTCGGCGGCGTCTGCCGCGTGTTCTCGGGCTGCTCGTCGGACGACGACTGCGAGGCGGGCGCCTTCTGCGACTTCGGCAGCGTCTGTCGCGCTATCCCCGACTGCGCCGACGACGCGGACTGCGGCCCCGACGAGCAGTGCGACTACTCGACGTGCCAACCGCGCACCTGCGAGGCGACCAGCGACTGTGCCGCGGACTGGTCGTGCGTCTCGAACCGGTGCTGGCCGCCGATCGGCTGCGAGACCTCGGAGACCTGCCCGTTCGGGCTCGAGTGCGTGACGCGCGTCTGTCAGATTCCGGACGGGTGCACCGGCGACGCGGACTGTACGCGGGGACGTACCTGCTTGGCGGGCGCATGCATTCCGCTCCCACCGCCCGTGTGCGAGGTCGACACCGACTGCGGCGCTGGCGAGGCCTGCGAGGTTGGCTTCTGCAACCCGGCCGCCGAGTGCCGCAGCAGCCTCGAGTGCGGCCCCCTCGAGGCGTGCGCCGATGGCGTCTGCGTCTCGGTAGGGACGTGCACCTCGGACCTCCACTGCGCGGCGCTCGAGGCGTGCGTCGACGGAGAGTGCCACACGGTGGGCGAGTGCAGCGACGCGTCGGGCTGCGGTGCCGCCGAGACCTGTGCAGACGGCGTCTGCGTCTTCGCGGCGGAGTGCGCAAGCGACCGGGACTGCGACGCAGGGCGCGCGTGCGAGCGCGGAGTGTGCGTGGACGGTGGTAGCGAGTGCCGCGTCACGTCGGACTGCCCCGGCACGTGGCTCTGCATCGGCGGGGCGTGCACTCCGCCTGGCTGCGGCAGCGATGCCGACTGCGGCGCTGGACGGCAGTGCGCCTCCGGGCGCTGCTTCGACCGCCCCGAGTGTGTGAGCGACGCAGACTGCGGCGCGGGCGAGACGTGTGGGTTCACGACCGGCACCTGTGGCGTCCCCGAGGCGTGCGAAGCTGCGGACGACTGCGGGAGATTCGCGACCTGCTTCGACGGAGCTTGTATCTCGTGGACGCCATGTGCGTCGGACGCAGACTGCGACGGCGGGTCGATCTGCACGAGCAGCTACTGCCTCCCGGCGCCGGACTGCGCGACGGACGCGGAGTGCGGGGCGTCGGAGCGGTGCGACTTTGGCTTCTGCGTCCCCTCCGTCTGCGGCGACGCGGCGCCGTGCCCGAGGCTCTGGGACTGCTACGACGGGCTCTGTGCTCCGCCGACTGGCTGCGACACGAGCGCGGACTGCGAGACCCCCGGCGCCGAGTGCGTCGCGGGCGCGTGTCAGGTGCCGGATGGCTGCTCGTCGAGCTCGGAGTGCCCGGGACGGCTGACGTGCGTCCGAGGCGCGTGTGTGCCGCTGCCCGCGACCGTGTGCGCCCGCGACGTCGACTGCGGGCGCGGCCAGGAGTGCAACTTTGGCCGCTGCTTCCCGATTGACGAGGTGGAGTGCCGCAACGTCCTCGACTGCGCCCCGGGCTACACGTGCGCCGACGACGCGACGTGCCAGTGGTCGGGCGTCTGCTACTCGAGCTTCGACTGTCCGAGCGGAGACACGTGCCGCTCGGGCTTCTGCGTCTCGACCGGGTGTCGCGGCGACGCGGACTGCGGCGACGACCACTTCTGCGACGACGAAGGGCGGTGCGTCTACGCGGCTGCGTGCGGACGAGACTCCGACTGCGGCGCGGCTCCCGCGGCGTGCGTCGACGGCGCGTGCGCGCTCGAGGTCGACTGCGCGCATATCGGCGACTGCCCGCTCGCGTACGTCTGCGAGGCACCCGGGGAGTGCGCGCGAACGGGCACCTGCATCGAAGACGAAGACTGCACGGCCGGCGAACAGTGCGTCGCCTTCCGGTGCGTCGACGCCGGCGAGTGCGACGACACGATCGACTGTCCGTTTGGGCAGCGGTGCAGCCCCCTGACAGCGCGCTGCGTGGACCAGGTGCGGTGCACGTCTGACGACGAGTGCGCCGACGATCAGGCGTGCGTGCTCGACTGGTGCGTCGAGGTCCTCGAGTGCATCGGGGACTACGAATGCCCTGGAGGAACGCTGTGCGCCGACGCGAGCGTCTGCGTCCACACGCCGGACTGCGTCATCGACGAGGAGTGTCCCGACGATCAGCGATGCGATGGCGGCGCGTGCGTGCCGTTCGGCTGCGAGACGTCGGCAGATTGCACCAACGACTTCCTCTGCACGGGCTCGCGCTGCGTCCCGATCGCGTGGTGCCAGGACCGCAGCGACTGCCCCTTCGGGCTCGGCTGCGTGAACCACGTCTGTTGGAACCAGGGCGGGTGCACGTCATCCGAGGGCTGCCCCGCGGGCCAGGACTGCGTGTACGGCGCGTGCTTCTTCCTGCCGCCCGTCGAGTGTGAGCGCGACGACGACTGTGGCGGAGGGCTCGAGTGCGAGCTCGGGAGCTGCCGCGAGCGCGCGGAGCCCTGATCGACGTAGCGCGCTCTCCGCGCCGCGGCGTGTCAGCGGAGCGGGGCGCGGCGCGCTAGTCGCGCAACGCGTTGGCCATCCCGCGCAGCGCACGGTCGACTCGGCCGTCGCCACCAAACCCTCGCAGCGCGAGCGCCGCGCGCGCGCCTTGTGAGGCGACTCGGGCGGCGGTGCCGGGTTCTGCGCTCGCAGCACCGGTAAGAGACGCTCCGCCTGCCGCGACTGCGTCCGCCACGGCCGCGTTCATCGCCACTCCGTCGTGCAGCGACGCGCGGAGCGCCGGTCCGAGCGGAGCCAGGACCTCGTCGTACCACGCACGAAAGTCGGTCGTCGGCGCGAGCGTGCCCTCGAGGTGGTGTGGTGCGAGCACCAAAAGCTGGGCAACGAGCGCGGCGTGCTCCTGCGGAACATCGCGCTCCGTCGTGTTGTCGAGCCCCCAGTCCGGCGACGAGCGCGACGAGACGCCCTCGACAGCGAAGTGACAGAGCTCGTGCAATACAATCTGGGCGAGGCAATCGTCGGGGTCGAGGTCATCGTACGGCGCGACCCCAATCGTACCCGCCCCGTCGTACGTCACATACGCCCCCCCCTCGCGCACGACGACGAACCCCAGCGACTCCGCCAGGGCGATCCAGTCGTCGTCGAGCGACCGCGCCGTCGCTGTGGCGTGTGGGTTGCCTCTGAGCATGTCCAGGAGGGCGGTGGCGGGCTGCGACGGTAGCCCCACCGCCGCGCGGGCGCCAGAGGCGTGCCGCGGAGCGAGCGATGCGCGCGACCCCGGTGGTCCGAGGGCCCCGCCGCGACGGGAGCGTTCGTAACGGACGCGACTCGCGGAGGCGGCGGCGACCTGCGTCTTTGCGGGTCCACCGCGGCGTGCCGCGCGGCGCTTCGAGCCCGGCGACGTCGGATCGCGAGGCGGCGGGCCTACCCGGCAGGGTCGCCGGCAGCCGTGTGAGGGCATGTGTGCGGTCGCACTTCCAGTCGGACAGTTTGATCGCTATCGTCTGTGACGATGTTGTGGCGACTGATCATCTCAGCGTGCCTGGCCCTCCCCCTCCTGCTCGACGCCGTCGATCTGGAGTTGGGTGCGTTGGAGGGCCCGCTGACGGCGCTGTGGCTGCTGATCGTGGGCTACCACCGTAGCCTCCTCGACCGAGACGCTCAGCTGCCGCTGCTTCGGGTGGTCACGCCCACCGAACCGCAGATGCGGGCGCGCTACACCCTGTGGGGGGTTCCGCTCGCGCCGCCGCGACGAGTCCGTATCTCGCCCACGCTTCGCGCGAGGGTCGATCGCGCACCGTGGCGCAACGCCCTGATCGAGGCGCTCCCGAGCGGCTTTCGATGGCTCGCCCGCCAAGCCGGCGCCTAGCGCTGCGCCGGCACGTGCCGGCCCTGGGTGTGGGGGGCGTCGTCTTGACTGCGTTCCTCGGCGCCGCCGCCACGACGGCTGTGCTCGCGCAGCGCGCACAGGCCCAGCCGGTGACGACGGCGACGGAGGACCCGCTCTCCAGGACACCGGAGTCGCTCTCCGGCGAGCTGGCGATCCCGAGGCCCGTTAGCAGCTCGGCGCTCGAGTCCATCGGCGAGGCGGCGTGCGCGGCAGTGTTCCCTGTGCGCGTGACCGTCGATCTCGGAGAGGACTTTCACCCGCGGACGGCCACCGGCGACGGTGTCGCGACCTGGCTCGTGCGCGGCGATGCCCCCCCCGCGCTCGTGACGTCGAACGCGCTGGTGGCCGGCGCAGTCGAGGTCACGGTGTGGATTGACGGCGCATGGAACGTCGCAGAAGTGCGTCACGCGACGCCGATGTTCGACCTCGCGGAGCTGGTCGCCGCCGTCCAGCCTGCGGCGGCGCCGCTGACGCTCGCGACCCGCTGGCCAGCGGCCGGCTCCGTGTATGTCCCCGCCGAGACGGCGCTCGACCGAGCCGCCCCGGACTCGCCGGCGAGCTCGCCGGAACCGCGCGCATCGGAGGACTGGCGCAGCCTGTCCTCGGCGGAGCGACTCCGCGAACAGGCAACACGCCGTCCAGTGGGCCCCACCGCGGTCGGCCCGCCGCTCAGCGTGACCACGTTCGGCCGCGACCTTCGGCACAACGACTTCTACCTCCGCACGATGGTCACGCAGCACAACGGCTACCCTGTCATGGGCGCCGACGGCACCGTCGTCGGCCTACTCTCGTACGCCATCGACGACCGTTTCGGCGGCGTAGCGACGATCCCATTCGCCCAGCTAGCGGCATGGTTCGACGCCTGGCCCCAGCTAGACGCGGGGACCCCGCTCGGCTGGCGTCCCCGCGAAGAGGACGCGCCGCTCGATCTCGACACGGAGCCGCTGGGAGGGCGGTAGCGCAGCGCTGGGGCAGCGCGATCTTACCGACGGTAGTGCGAACTTACCTCACCGACGGTAGTGCGAACTTACCGACGGTAGTGCGAACTTACCGACGGTAGTGCGAACTTACCGACGGTAGTGCGAACTTACCTCACCGACGGTAGTGCGAACTTACCGACGGTAGTGCGAACTTACCGACGGTAGTGCGAGACTGCGTTCGGGAGCAGCGCCGCACCTAGCTCGAACGCCACTCCACCGCCCACCCAACTCCGGCCAGCGCCCGCGCACGCTCGCCGCGGCGCCCGCCGAGCACCGCTAGCGGGCCATCGTCGTCGGCGAGGACGAGCGTGGCGGCGCGGCTTCGGGCATCGAAGCCGTCTCGCTTTAGGCGCGCCAGCAGCGGCACGGCGCGACCGCGCACGATCATCGCGTCGTCGGCCCGGGCCCCCCGGACCTGCAGCGGGCCGGTGATGGCGAGCGGGTCGATGACGAGGGGTGGGGGTTCATCGAGCGCGGCGAGCCGGGCGCTGACTAGCGGGGCATCGGCGGCACCGACCTCGCGGAGCACGAGATCCCCCAGCGGCGTAGCGACCGGCCGCTCCGGCTCGACCGGAGCGCTCCATCCCAGCGAAGGAAGGACGCACCGCTCGTCGTCTGTTCGGGCGAACCGTAGGTGTGAGCTCAGCCACTCTGCGCGCAGGCCTGCGGTGTGTGCCGTGGGCGGCCGCTCCGGTAGAGGGGCGCAGACCGCCTCGACGAACCGCGCGGTGGGTCGCGCGTCGAGGCGCCGCGCGAGCGCGACCACGACTGCGGCGCGGACCTCCGTCGGGAGCCGGCTGAGCGCCGATGCTCCGACGAAGAGCTCGGCGCCAACAGGACGCGCGATCCGGTCGACCTCTCGGTCCGCCAGCCATCGGAGCGCCTCGCCGTCGCGCGCGAGGCCCTCCAGCGACCGGAGCAGGGAGCTCGGCGCAGCGAGCTCGACGAGTGGGGCGGCCACGCGGGTGCGGATCGCCACACGAGCGAAGCGGGGGTCCTCGTTCATCGGGTCGGCGCTGGGCTCGATGCCCAGCGCGGCGACCAGCGCGACGATGTCGCGGCGCCACCAACGAAGCAGTGGTCGCACGAAGGTCGCGCCGTGCATGACGATCCGTTCGCGCGGTCCCGTCGCGCCAGAGAGCCCGGCCCCCTGGCAGAGCCGAAGTAGCGTGGTCTCGAGCCGGTCCGAGGCCGTGTGGCCGGTCGCGACCGACTCGCCAGCGTGCGACGCGCGCGCGAGCGCGGCGTAGCGATGCTCACGAGCTCCTGCCTCGACGCCACCCGGGTGGGCCAGGATCTCGCCGGCGTCGACGGCGACGACGTCGCAGCGAGCGCCGAGCTCGGCAGCGAGCTCCTCGGCGCGCCGCGCGGCGACGTCGGCGGCCGCGTGCAGGCCGTGATGCACGTGCACCGCTCGCCAAGCGACGCCGCTCTCGGAGCACAGCGCAGCGAGGGCCGATGAGTCTGGGCCGCCGGACAGAGCGACGACGATCGACGTCTCGCGTGCGAGGTCGCGGACCGTGTCTCGCCGCAGTGCGTCGAGCCGACGCAGATCTCGCGTGAAATTGGCTCGACTCGACCCGGTCAGGGGATTACTCATGGTCTGTTCGAGGTGGTGCCGCCATTGGCGCCGACCCGGGCACCGAAGCGAATGCTCAAGGAGCGCGCATGAGGCAGGCCAAGAAGTCGCCCCTGCTGTTGGTCGTGATCGGCGTCTTGCTGGTCTTCCTGCTCACCAAGATCTTCTCGTCGGCGCAGCCGAACGGGTCGGAGCTGGCGTTCTCGGCGTTCCGCGACGCCGTCGCGGCGGGCCAGGTCGCGGAGGTCACGATCTCGGGCGACGGTCGGATCGAGGGGACGTACACCGACGACGGCGCTGCTGCGCTCGGCGCGTCCGACGTGAACTTCAAGACGGTCGGACGGGTTTCGGACGACCTCCAAGATCTCATGTCGGCGCAAGGTGTGGAGTTCACGTTCAAGCGCGACGAGCAGAGCCTGCTGCAGCCGCTCCTCGGCGCGTTCCTGCCGCTGCTGCTCGTCGGCGTGATCGTGGTCTACATGATGCGCCAGGTGCAGAACAGCGGCGGAAAGGCGATGAGCTTTGGCAAGTCGCGCGCGCGCCTGCTCAACGAGTCGCAGAACAAGGTCACCTTCGAAGACATCTCGGGCGTCGACGAGGCGAAGGAGGAGCTTCAAGAGATCGTCGAGTTCCTGCGCGACCCCAAGAAGTTCACGCGCCTCGGCGGACGCATCCCAAAGGGCGTCCTTCTGATGGGCCCGCCGGGCACCGGCAAGACGCTCCTGGCGCGCGGCGTCGCCGGCGAGGCCGGCGTCCCCTTCTTCTCGATCTCCGGCTCGGACTTCGTCGAGATGTTCGTTGGCGTCGGCGCCAGCCGCGTCCGCGACCTGTTCGAGCAAGCCAAGAAGCACGCCCCCTGCATCATCTTCATCGACGAGATCGACGCCGTTGGCCGGCACCGTGGCGCCGGGCTTGGCGGCGGACACGACGAGCGCGAGCAGACCCTCAACCAGCTCCTCGTCGAGATGGATGGGTTCGAGTCCAACGAGGGCGTCATCCTTATCGCGGCGACGAACCGCCCCGACGTCCTCGACCCGGCCCTGCTTCGGCCCGGGCGCTTCGACCGCCGCGTCGTCGTCCCGCGCCCCGACGTCGCCGGCCGCGAGGGCATCCTCGCCGTCCACACGCGAAAGACCCCGCTCGCCCCCGACGTCGACCTCAGCATCATCGCCAAGAGCACCCCCGGCTTCAGCGGCGCCGACCTCGAGAGCCTCGTCAACGAGGCCGCCCTGCTCGCCGCGCGGCGAAACAAGGACCGCATCGAACGGAACGATCTCGACGACGCCAAGGACAAGGTCCTGATGGGCGCCGAGCGTCGGTCCGCGATCATCTCCGACCGCGATCGCCGCGTCACCGCCTACCACGAGGCCGGCCACGCTCTGGTCACCTTGCTCCTCCCGAGCGGCCGCGACGTCGACCCGCTGCACAAGGTGACGATCATCCCGCGCGGTCGCGCGCTCGGCGTCACTCAGCAGCTCCCGGCCGAAGACCGCCTCAACGCCTCGCGCGAGTGGGCGCTCAACCGCATCGCCATCCTCATGGGCGGCCGCGCCGCAGAGGAGCTCGTTTTCGACCAGATCACGTCTGGCGCCGGCTCCGACATCCAGCAGGCCACCGAGCTCGCACGCAAGATGGTCTGCGAGTGGGGCATGAGCACCAAGCTCGGCCCTCTGAACCTCGCCGGTGACGGCAACAACGAGGTCTTCCTGGGCCGGGACTACACCCGCGGCGCCCGCCCGTACTCCGAGCAGACTGCGCAGGAGATCGACGACGAGATCCGCGAGATCGTGAACTCGCACTACACGCTCGCTCGCCAGATCCTCGAAGACAACATGGCCATGCTCCGCGAGCTCGCCGAGGCCCTCCTCGAGTTCGAGGTGCTCGACTCTTCCGACATCGAGCTCGTGATGGCCGGGAAGGTCGACGAGCTTCGAGACTCGCGGACCGCGCGCGAGCGCGAGGCGAAGAAGCGTCGGTCACCGCTCGCCGGATACGTCTCGAAGGACGCCTCTGATCGCCCGCGCGAGCCCGTCCTCAAGCCCGCCACGGCCACGTCGTCAGAGGCGTGACCCGGCGCCCATCGCTTCGCCACAGGCGGGGCGCGCTCGACCTGGGCGACGGGCCGCTCGTCATGGCCATCGTCAACGTCACACCGGACAGCTTCTCGGACGGCGGTCGGTTCAGTGACGTCGACGCCGCCGTCGACGCGGCGCTGCGGGCTCGCGACGCCGGCGCCGCCATCGTCGACGTCGGCGGTGAGTCGACGCGGCCGGGCGCGACGCCGGTCTCCGTCGAAGATGAGCTCGCGCGCGTCGTGCCCGTCATCGCGCGGCTGCGCGAGCGGACCGACGTCGTCGTCTCGGTCGACACTACGAAAGCGGTCGTCGCCGAGGCCGCGCTCCGCGCGGGCGCAGACATCGTGAACGACATCTCCGGAATGACGTTCGACGAGGCGATGCCAGCGGTCTGCGCCGCGTTCGACGCCGGCTGTGTCGCGATGCACACGCCGGCCCGACCGCAGCAGATGGATCAGCACACCGGCTACCGCGACGTCGTCTCCGAGGTCAGCGCGGCGCTCCGCGGCGCGACCGATGCCCTCGTCGCCGCCGGCGTGGCGCGGGACGCGATCGCGATCGACCCCGGCTTCGGGTTTGGCAAGGACGCCGCCGCCAACTACGAGCTCCTCGCGCGCCTCGGCGAGCTCGCCCCGCTCGACCTCCCCGTCCTCGTCGGTGTCAGCCGCAAGCGCATGATCCGCGGGCTCACCGGCCCGGAGGCTGATGCGATAGAGCACGGCACTACCGCAGCGAACGTCGTCGCCGTGCTGCGCGGCGCGCGAATCGTACGCGTCCACGACGTCGCAGCCGCGGTCGCTGCTCTTCGGGTGGCTCGCGCGGCGCTCGCTCACTGACGCGGCGCTGAGCTCAAAAGCGGCTCGCCCCCAGCCGCGCGCAGCGACCGGGGGCGAGTAACTCGTGCCGCCGCGAACCCGCGGCGGTCAGCGCGCTAGCGGCGACGGCGGCGCGTAAGCGCGAGGCCCAGCAGCGCGACGCCCAGCCACAGCGGCTGCCCACCGTTCGGGGCCGCGGAGCAATCCGCGAACGCGCGACCACCCACGACCTCGAGCCCGTAGTGCTCCTCTTCCTGGTCGTCCGACGGGTCGAGCGGGTCGGTGCCGCGCGCGACCTCGAGCCCGTCGGGCACTCCACCGCCGTCGGTGTCCGGATTGAGCGGGTCGGACCCGATCTCGTCGACCTCGCGGCCATCGAGGAGCCCATCGTCGTCAGAATCCGGGTCGTTCGGGTCGGTGCCGAGCTCTGCCTCGCGGTCGTCGGTAAGACCGTCGCCATCGGTGTCGAGCACGTCGTCGGACGGGTCGAGCGGATCGGTGCCGCGGTCGATGACCTCGGTGCCGTCGTCGACGCCACCGTCGTCGGTGTCGGGATCAAGCGGGTCGGTGTTGTGCTCCAGGACTTCCGCGCCGTCGAGGAGGCGGTCGTCATCGGAGTCGGGATCGTTCGGGTCCGTCTCGCCTTCGTCGACGACGCCGTTCGTGTTCATGTCCTCACCGCCGGCGCACGTCTCGCCCACCGAGATCGCGCCGTCGCAGAGGCCGTCGTCGTCGCTGTCGGCGTCGATCGGGCTCGTCGGGTTCGTCGCCGTCACCTCGGCGCCGTCGAGCATGCCGTCGTCGTCGCTGTCGGGGTCGTTCGGGTCCGACTCGTTCGCGTCGCGGACGCCGTTTGCGTCCATGTCCTCACCCTCGATGCAGACGTCGAGGACCGCGACCGGGCCGTCGCACAGCCCGTCGTCGTCGGAGTCGGGGTCGAGCGGGTTCGTCGGGTTTGCGCCGCGCACCTCGGTCCCGTCGTCGATCCCGTCGTTGTCGGTGTCGGGGTCGTTCGGGTCGGTGCCGAGCTCGGCTTCTTCGTCGTCGGTCAGACCGTCGGCGTCGCTGTCGGTGGGCGGCACCATGTCGTCGGACGGGTCGAGCGGGTCGGTACCGTCGGTAATGACCTCGGTCCCGTCGTCGACGCCGCCGTCGTCGGTGTCGCGGTCGGTCGGGTCGGTCTCGCCCTCGTCGATCGTGCCGTTCGCGTTGGTGTCCTCGCCGCCGACGCACTCGCCATCGACGGTGGCCGGGCCGTCGCAGAGGCCGTCCGCGTCGGTGTCGGGGTCGAGGGGGTTGGTCGGGTTGTCGCCGCGGACCTCGGTGCCGTCGGAGATGCCGTCGTCGTCGGTGTCGGGGTCGTTCGGGTCGGTCCCGAGGTCGCCCTCCTCCTCGTCTGTGAGGCCGTCGCCGTCGCTGTCGACGCGGTCGTCGGACGGGTCGAGCGGGTCGGTCTCGCCGTCGTCGATCATACCATTGTGGTTCACGTCCTCGTCGCCGTCGGAGACGCCGCCGTCGTCGGTGTCGGGGTCGACGGCCGACGTCGTAGTCGTCGGGTCGGCGTCGGGAACGAAGTTGCCGGCGGGGACGTCGGTGTCGGGGTTGAGATCGGCCTCGGTGATGCCGGACTCGGTGCCGTCGAGGATCCCGTCGTCGTCGGAGTCGGGGTCGAGCGGGTTGATGAGGCCGTCGCCGTCGGTGTCGTCCGAGAAGTTCGGCTCGTCGCCATCGATCACGCCGTCGTCGTCGCTGTCTGCGTCGTTCGGGTCGGTGCCGATCGTGTTCTCGGTCTCATCGGAGATGCCGTCGTTGTCGCTGTCGACGAGGTCGACGTCGTCGGCCGGGTCGTTCGGGTCGCGTTCTCCGTCGTCGATCATGCCGTTGAGGTTGGTGTCCTCGTTGCCATCGGAGATCCCGCCGTCGTCGGTGTCGGCGTCACGCGGATCGGTCGTGGTCGACGGGTCGGCGTCGGGAACGAAGGCGCCGGCGGTGACGTCCGTGTCGTCGTCACGAAGGTCCTCCGTGACGCCGGCTTCGGTTCCGTCGAACAGCCCGTCGTCGTCGGAGTCGGGGTCGAGCGCGTCGATCAGGCCGTCGAGGTCGGTGTCGGTGAACGGCGAGGCCTCGTCGCCGTCGAGTACGCCGTCATCGTCGGAGTCGCGGTCGAGCGGATCGGTGCCGCCGAAGACCTCTTCGCCGTCTTGGAGGCCGTCGCCATCGGTGTCCGGGTTGAACGGGTCGGTGCCGATCTCGAGCTCGTCGACCGTCGGGAGCCCGTCACCGTCGGGGTCGAGGCTGTCGTCGTCGGCCGGGTCGTTCGGGTCACCCTCTCCGTCGTCGATGCGACCGTTGTGGTCGAAGTCCTCGAGGCCGTCGGGCACGCCGCCGTCGTCGGTGTCGGCGTCGGTGGGGTCCGTCGTCGTCGTGGGATCTTCGTCGGCCACGAAGTTGCCTGCCGCGACGTCGGTGTCCTCATCGCGGGCATCCTCGGTGACGCCGGCCTCGGTGCCGTCCAGGATCCCGTCGCCGTCGGTGTCGGGGTCGAGAGGGTTGGAGCCGAAGTCGTTCAGCTCGGCGCCGTCCAGCACACCGTCGTCGTCGGTGTCGCGGTCGAGGGGATCGGTGCCCGCGGTGGCCTCCTCGTCGTCGGTCGCGCCGTCGTCGTCGTCGTCGTCGTCACAGGCGTTTCCGAGCCCGTCGCCGTCCGTGTCGACCTGGCTCGGGTTCGCGACGTCCGGGCACGTGTCGCTCGTGGAGCAGACGCCGTCACCGTCGGGGTCCTCACAGTCCTCGAGGCAGTCGAGCGTGCCGTTGCTGTCGAGGTCGACGTCGGCGACGCCGCAACCGCACACGCCGGGCTCCGTCTTGTTCTCGTCGGCGGGGCACGCGTCCTCGCAGTCGAGCGTGCCGTCCGCGTCGGTGTCATCATCCGCGACGCCGCAACCGCACACACCGGGCTCCGTCTTGTCTGCGTCTGCCGGGCAGTCGTCGATGCAGTCTGCCGTGCCGTCCGCGTCGCCGTCATCGTCGGCGACGCCACAGCCGCAGACGCCCTCCTCGGTCTTGTCAGGGTCCGCGGGGCACGCGTCGATGCAGTCGGCGACACCGTCGGAGTCTGCGTCGTCGTCGGCGACGCCGCATCCGCAGACGCCCGCCTCGGTCTTGTCAGGGTCGGCGGGGCAGGAGTCCTCGCAGTCGAGAGTGCCGTCGGAGTCGCCGTCCACGTCGGCGGTGCCGCAGCCGCACACGCCGGGCTCGGTCTTCCCGGCGTCGGCGGGGCACGCGTCTTCGCAGTCCAGCGTGCCGTCGGAGTCGCTGTCCACGTCGGCCGTGCCGCAGCCGCACACGCCCGGAGCCGTCTTGCCAGCATCGGCGGGGCACAGGTCGATGCAGTCGGCCGTACCGTCCGAGTCGCTGTCCGTGTCGGCGACACCACAGCCGCAAGCACCAGCGGCGATCTTGCCCGGGTCGGCGGGGCAGGCGTCGATGCAGTCGGCCGTGCCGTCGGAGTCGCTGTCCGTGTCGGCGACACCGCATCCGCACGCCCCGGGGCCCGTCTTCGTGGCGTCGGCCGGGCACCCATCGATGCAGTCGGCCGTGCCGTCGGAGTCACTGTCGGTGTCGGCCACGCCGCACCCACACGACCCCGGGCTCGTCTTGCCGGCATCGGCCGGGCAGCCGTCGGTGCAGTTCGGCGTGCCGTCCGAGTCGCTGTCCGTATCGGCGACGCCACAGCCGCACAGGCCCGGCGCCAGCTTGCCGGCGTCGGCCGGGCAGAGGTCGTTGCAGTCGGCCGTGCCGTCCGAGTCCGTGTCGGTGTCCGGGACGCCGCAGCCGCACTGCCCGGGCGCGATCTTCAGCGGGTCGAGGGGGCACAGGTCGCACGAGTTCGTCGCGTCTTCCGGGCACGGGTCCGTGTCGTCGGGCTGGCCGTCGCCGTCGGTGTCGAACTCGATGATGATCTCGCGCAGCTCGACCTCGGACTCGATGAACCCGAAGCTGGTGACCGGGTTCGCGAGGAACGCCTCGACCTTGTACTGGATGAACCGGTGGTTCGAGTTTGCGCCGCTGGAGAGGTCGTCTCCAGACGCGTACGGGCCCTGCCACGGCTGGAGGAGCACGGCCGCCGCCGAGTCTCCCGCGCGGACGTAGTACAGCGGGAGTCCCGAGAACTGCGTCGCCGACGCGTCAGCGATGATGCGTCCCCAGTCGCGCGACCGCCCCGTGTCGAAGACCGCCGACTCGACGTGGCCGTAGTTGTCGCTCGTGATCGAGAACGCACCGTTCGGCGGCGTAACACCCGTGGTCGGCGCGGTCGTGAAGACCCGCGCCGTCGCCGCGCCCGTCCGCCCGGTGATCGCGCCCGCGCCGGTCCAGAGCTCGTTTGGCAGCCCAAGGACGTGCCCGCGCACACCCGTGTCCGCCCAAGTATGAGCAAATCCGGTTGCAGTCGCATCACCAGGGCTGACCGAGGTGCTGAGGCTCGCGCCGGCGCCGGCGAACGCATAGGTCCCGGCGATGCTACCGGCGCATGAGCCCGCGACACCGGTCCCGTTCGACCGCTGGATCAGCGAGAGCAGGCCCGTACCCGTCGAGCGGTAGAGCCAGAACTGCGCCTGACCGCAGACCGGCGCCGGAGACGACGCCCCTCCCGCAGCGAAGTAGTCCGTCGCGCTCGAAGCGCCGCGGATCGGGCGAACCTCATGGCGCCCGTTCGTCGCGTCTTCCCACACGTAGTGCACGACGCGGAACACGCCCGCCTGGTTCGTGATCGCGTTGTCGACGCGCACCGAAAAGCGCGTCTCCGCCGACAGGTTCGACGTCGCGTCGGTCCCAGCGCCGCCGGTCCAGTCCGTCTGAACGATGCGCGTCTGGCCAAGCGCCGGCGCTGCGACGAACAGCGCCGCGGCCACGCCGACACTACGAATCAAGGTCCGGATCATGTTCTTCTCGGGGTAGGGAGCTGCTCGATCTAGCCGTCGACCCTTCTACGGCGCCCAAAAAGGGCCAGCAAAATTCGAAGGGCCGGTGTGTCGCTCTGCGTCACCTCACGACGCAGCGCTACACCACCGTACAACCGACACCGAGAGGTGGGCCGGTGTAGGTGTTATCCTACCATCTCCCGACTCAGCCGCAAATCAAGAACGCCGAGCTGCGACGGCGTCGCGACCGCGCGTCTCCCCCGTCCGATCGGAGGTGACCGAGCCGACCCCGCCACCGCCCTTCGCACCGCAACCTACACGCCACCACAAGCCGCCGGAATCACACCAGATTTTCTTTGCTCCAAGCCGAGATCCCTGGCACGATCTCTCCCCGGCACGGCTCTCACTCGGTGATGCGAATGCACGGCAATGCAGCGCGGCGCCTCCGCCGCCTGATCCCTCTCGCGCTCGCGACCGCGTCTCTCGGCATCGCCTGCACCGAAGGTGCCGGCGGCGACGGTCTCGTCACGCAACAGCTCGACCTCTCCACCGCCGTCGTCGACGGCTGGGCAGGCATCAACCTCGGCCTCAGCGAGGCAGCGTTCGGGTCGTCGTCGTCCGACGGCACCACGTTCCACGTCCGCGGCGGCGGCCCCGACTTCTGGGGCCCCGACGACCACGGCCACTTCGTCTACCGCGAGGTCGACGGTGACTTCGAGCTCACCGCGACCATCGCGGCCTGGGGCGGCGACACGAGCCAGCTCTTCGCGAAGGCGATCCTCCTGTTCAAGCCGATCCAGCCCGGCGAGACGGAGCCGACCAGCGATGGCCCCGCCATCATCCAGGCGGTCAACTACTCGGCCGACGACTTCTTCTACGCTCGCCGCGCGACCGGTGGTGTCATCTCGGACTTGATCCCGGCGATCGCGAACGACCCGGCCGGGCCGGCGACCGTTCGGATGACCCGCACCGGCGGGACCTTTCACGCGTCGATCCTCCGCGGCTCGACCTGGGAGGACTGGGGCTCGATCACCACCGGCTTCCCCACGCACGGCTTCGTCGGAATCGCGTCGACGTCGATCACGATGACGCCGCTCGACGTGACGTTCACCGATCTCACGCTCACGGGACCCGGGACTACGGTCGACACGACGCCGCCCACCGTGCTCGAGACGGAGGTGTTCGCGTCCGACACCTACGCGACGTTCCGCATCGTCACCGACGAGCCCACCGCGGCCGTGCTCTCCCTCGGCCCGACGACCGCGTACGGCACGGACTCGTCGAGCGCGACGCTGCAGACCGAGCACTACGTCCGCGTCGACGGGCTCACGACGGAGACCCCGTACCACTACCGCATCCGCGTCACCGACCGCGCCGGCAACCGCACGGATCGCCCGGACGCGACCCTCACGACGACCCCGCCAGACACCGTTGGCCCCGTCATCTCCGCGTTCGAGACGGCCGCCGTCTCGTACCACGGGGCGACGCTCCGCTTCCGCACCGATGAGCCCGCCACCGTGTCGGTCCGCTACGACATCAACGCGTACGAGCACACGATCGAGGGCCCGGCAGACGCGCGCACCCGACACGAGATCGTCCTGAACGAGCTGCTCAGCGGCGCCCCGCACCAGGTCGAGATCACCGCGACCGACGCGCGCGGCCACAGCACCGTCGACACGATCCGGAACTTCAACACGACAGCCTACACGAACTCCGGCCTCCCGCCCGGCTGGAGCTCGCAAGACATCGGTCCCGTCAGCGCAGAGCGCCCCGGGTCCGCGCGATACGACGCGACCGTCGACACGTGGGCGGTCAAGGGCACCGGCACGGACGTCTTCTTCGCCGAAGACAGCTTCCACTTCGTGCATCGCCCCGTGAACGGCGACTTCCGGCTGACGGTCCGCGTGACCAGCTACTCCGGCTACCTGCAGCAGTGGACGAAGGCCCTGACGATGTTCCGGGCCGACTTCACGCCCGGCTCGCGGATGTTCAACCAGTCGATCAACTACGAGGGGCTCGACTACCTCTACTACCGCCCCGTCGCGAACGAGTGGCACACCGAGATCACCGCGACGCAGTGGCAGGACTCGATCGGTGAGCCGATCTGGGCGCGGCTCGAGCGCCGCGGCAACGTGTTCACGGAGTCCTACTCGCACGACGGCCGCACCTGGACGGTCCACGGGCCGGCAGGCGGCACCGAAGTCGCCCTACCGCGCGCCGGCCACGCCGGGATCGGCATCTGCGGCAAGCGCAACGAGTGGCTGTCGGAGATCACCTACTCCAACGTTGTCCTCGAGGACTGCGGCGATGGATACGTCGCCGGAGAGGAGACCTGCGACGACGGCAACGAGACCGCCGGCGACGGGTGCTCGGCGACCTGCCGCACAGAGGTCACGTGGACTTGCGACCGAGTCGTCGGCCGCGTCCCCGAGTCGAGCTGCAGCCACAGCCGCTGCGGCGACAGCGTCGTCGACGACGGCGAGGAGTGCGACGACGGAAACCACACGGACCTCGACGGGTGCAACGCCTTCTGCCGCCGCGAGGGCTGCGGCGACGGCACCCTCCAGCCCGGCGAGGCGTGCGACGACGGAAACGAGCTGCCCAACGACGGCTGCTCGCCGACCTGCCGAATCGAGGTCTGCGGCGACGGAATCATCCAGACCGGAGAGGCCTGCGACGACGGGAACACGCGCAGCGACGACGGCTGCGACTCACGCTGCCGCGCCGAGGTCTGCGGCGACGCGATCCGGCAGATGGGCATCGGTGAGGAGTGCGACGACGGAAACACCATCGACTTCGACGGGTGCTCCGGTGTCTGCCACGTCGAGCGGTGCGGTGACGGCATCGAGCAGCCCGGCGAGGGCTGCGACGACGGAAACGTCGTCCCGAACGACGGCTGCGACGCGCTCTGCGTCGTCGAGCGCTGCGGCGATCACATCGTCCAGACCTCCGAGCAGTGCGACGACGGAAACACCGACGACGCCGACGGCTGCTCCGCGACCTGCCGGTGGGAGTTCTGCGGCGACGGAGTCACGCAGCCGAACGAGGAGTGCGACGACGGCGACGGCAACTCCGAGACCGAACCCAACGCGTGCCGCCCCGGCTGCACCCTCCCCCGCTGCGGGGACTTCGTCGTCGACGACGGCGAAGAGTGCGACCGCGGCGTCGGCAACGACGATACCCTCCCCGACTGGTGCCGGACCGACTGCCGCGACGCCCACTGCGGCGACGGCGTCCTCGACGCCGGCGAGGAGTGCGACGACGGGAACACCGACAACGGCGACCGCTGCTCCAACGCGTGCGCCACCGAAGACCCCGACGGCGACGGCCTCCGCGACTCCATCGACAACTGCCCGGACGCCGCGAATCCCGAGCAGGAAGACCTCGACGGTGACCACATCGGCGACGCCTGCGACGACGACATCGACGGCGACACCATCCCGAACTCGATCGAGGACGCGAACGGAGACGGTGTGGTCGACGACGACGAGACCGACCCGCGGAACGCCGACACCGACGGTGACGACCTGTGCGACGGAAACCCGGAGTTCCCGCTGTTCGACACCGCCGGAACGTACCTCTGCTCGCCCGGCGAGGACCTGAACGCGAACGGCGTCGTCGACGAGGGCGAGACCGATCCGCGCCTCATCGACACCGACGGCGACTGCTCGGGCGACGGCTTCGAGCGCATGAGCGAGCCGCCGACCGACCCGACGGACCCCTTGAGCGTGGGGCTGATCTTCGACCGAGACGGCGACGGGATCGGCGACGTCTGCGACGCGTGCCCCGACGTGTTCGCGCCCGCCGGCGACGACGATGGCTGCCCACCCGGCGTGGAGCCGGGATCCGATGCAGGCGCGGACGCAGGCGGGAGCGATGCGGGCGACGGCGATGCCGGCGGCAGCGATGCCGGCGGCAGCGATGCCGGCGGCAGCGATGCCGGCGGCAGCGATGCCGGCGGCAGCGATGCCGGCGGCGACAGCTCGGAGGGCGCCGAAGACTCCGACGACGGGGGTAAAGGCAAGGGCCTGTTCGGCTGCTCCGCGGCGCCGACCCCTCGCCCCGCGGCCATCTGGCTCGTCGGCGTCGGCCTCGTCGTCGCGTTCCGTCGGCGGCGGACCCATGCCGCGACGGGCGCCCCGGCCGCTAGTCGCGCGTCGCGGTAGTCTTACAGCGCAGCACGCGAACCCTCGCACCGCCGCGCGTCGGCTCGCCCACCAGCAGGCGCGCGTCTGGCGCATCAGCCGATGCGAACCCGCAGCCGCGCGCCATCTCGACCGCCTCGGCGAGATTGGCGTGGTGCAGGTAGACCTGCCCGCGCGCAAATAGCGACAGCCCGGAGATGAACGCCCGCACCGCCGCGAACTGGCCGACCTCATCGCCTAGGTGGACGTCGCTCAGGTAGTCCACGACTGGAAACGGCAGCGACGCGACGCGACGCCAGATCGACTGCACCGCCGGCCACGGGAGGTAGCTCAGCAACCCCTCGGTGATGACGACGATCGGCGCGCCCGTGTCGAACTGAGCCGCCGCGACCGCCGAGAGGCTCAGCGGCCCATCGGTCGCGAGAGCATCGACGTCCACGACGTCTGGGACGCGCCGCCCCGGCAGCGACGCGAGCAGCCGCCGCTTCTGCGCTGCCATGTCGGGCAGATCTGCCTCGACGAACCGCACCTCCGGATGGCGCTCCCCGAGCCGAATCGCGCGCCCCGACAGACCGGCCGCCACCTCGAGCACTTGTCGCGCGCCTCCGGCGATCGCGCGCTCGACCTCGGCGTCAATGGCCCTGTGGCGCAGCAGGAGCTGTTGCTCGAGACCTGCCCCGACCCGCGGTCCGAACAGCGCGTCGAACGGAGCGAGCGCCGCGTGGTAGCGCCTGCCTCGCGGCGTGCCGAGCTCCGGGGGAGACAACCCCGCCCGAACCCACACGTACGACGTGTAGTGGGCGGTTGGACTGATGCGATCGGTTGCCATCGGCGGTCTCGGACAGAAGGCTCCGGCCTCGATGCCACAGCCGGTGCCGCCGCACCACTCCGATCTGCGATACCGCCTAGCTCCGCCGCAGCGCCTTGCGCAGCGTGTCCCAGCGACCGCTCTCCTCGAGCCGTCGCTTCGCCGCGTCGCGCACGCGCAGGTAACCACGCATCCCCAGCGCACGACCGGGCGACGCGGTCACGTGCAGGTCGACCACGCGCCGGACGCGAGTCGCGAAGCGCAGCTTGAACGGCTCGTCGCCGACCGTGAAGTCGAGTTCGTGTGCCCCGCAGGCGAGCGCGTCCTCGATCAGCGCCCCCAGGAGCACTTCGCCGGGGGAGGTCGCCGCCAGGTCCGGGTCGAACGCCGGCTTGTACCAGGTGTAGATCCCGCGGTGGAGCATCCCGAAGTGGGCGGCTACGGGGCGGCCATCCAGCGTCACGGTCAGCAGGCGCAACGGGCCCCCAACGCCGAAACGCGCGACGACCCGCTCGTAGAACGCACGCTGCCGCGGATCCAGAAACAAGCTCGGCGTCGAGGTGCCCGCCCACCTCCTCACATGAAGGTCGAACAGCGCCGGCAGTGCCGCCGCGATCGCGTTTGGACTCGTCGCGACCTCCACCTGCACGTCTCCCAGGCGACGCAGCCCGTTTGTGTGCCGACGGATGCTCTTCTTCCGAAGCGCCGCCGGCGCCGCGTCCATGTCCATCGTGGGCGCAGGGACCGAGCGCAGCGTCGTCACCCAGCTGCCGTCGAGCCCACGAAGGCGGGCGGGCGTCCCGACGTCGGCCACCAGCCCTGTGAGCGTGATCGCGGGCGCCTCGCGAAGCGCGCGGTCCAAGAGTGTGCGCAGCACCGCCGCCCGCCCCGCTTCGTCTCCCGCGGCGACGACCACGTCGAGGTAGTCGGATGGGCCGCGGCCCAACATCTCGCGCTTGCTCGCCTCACCGGAGAGCGCGATCGCTCCACGGTTGCCGGCGATCTCTGCGGAACAAATCCATACGGGCAGTCCGTCGCCCAGGGTCTCGGCCCACGCGAGCAACCACTCGGAGCGCAAGAAGACCGTGTCGTGCGCCGAAGCGGCGACCAGAGCGTCCCACCGCCCGTCGAGCAGCGGCGCGAGGTCGCGGTGCACGTCGACGGTGGCCTCGCTCACGCCGCCATTCGCTTGCGAAGCGCCCGAGCCTTCCGCATCGCGAGCAACGCAGCTGCCGCGGTCCTGCCGCTCGCGATCGCACCCGACGCGATCGCGCGGCGGTCCGGCCAGATCGCGTCGACGAACGACCCCGGGTCCGACGTCGCGTCGATCCGGTCGAGTCTGGGAGCGTACTGCTCGCGCGTAGCGAGGATGTACTCGAACTCGTGGGTGGTGCCCGGAGAGTTTTCGGCGAACTGCATGTCCCAGCCGAGCTTGAAACCGTACCCCTCGCGCCCCGATACGAGGTTGACGCTGGTCGCGATGACGCGGTCGCCGATCGCGAGCTGCGAGACGTAGCTGTTTCGTCGCGCACCGAAGTTGTCGAGCATCTCGCGAAAGAACGCCTCGCGGTTAACCGCGGACCGCATCGCGGACTGCTGCTCGCCCTTCCACCCCATCGACTCGAGCTCGAGGAACGTGTCGACGCTCGGCTCGTAGCCGCTGCCGTTCCAAATGGTCCGAAAGGTGAGCGGTCCGTGTTCGCCGAGCCTCGTCCGCGACCGCTTCAGCTTCTTGCGCTGATTGCGCGACCAGCGCTCGAGAATCCCCTGTGTGCTCTCTGGCACGGCGGTAGCGCGGACCCACGACATGTACTCGACCCAGCGCAGGCCCACCGCGTCCATCGCCGCCCGAAGCGCCTCGTCGACCGGGCCGTCGGCCGGTCTCTGCAGCAGCTCGAGCGCGCCCCAGAGCCGCCGCCGCGTGTGCAACCAGCGGAGCAGCGCCTCGAGGCCCGCACCGCCACCGTCGCGATCGACGAGTGGGCCCCCCAGATACGAGTGCTCGCACCAAACGGTCCGCAGGTGGGGAAACGGGACGCGCACGCTCGCCGGACGCAGCTCCACCGGCACGGCCGCCAGCCAGCGGTCCCGCTCTCGCGCCACCAGGATGCGCGCAGGGCGGCCCGCGACCAGGTGCTTGAGCGCTGGAACAACGAAGTCCGCCGACATGAACGCGTTGCCCTCGATCGCGCGATCCTCGAGCGATCGCCAAGAGGCGAGCTCGTCGGCGCTCAGCTCGAGGATCGGTCGGAACTCGACCTGGATCATTCGCTCCTTCGGCAGTCCTCGACCGAGGACACGGGCGAGAGCTCGACGAAGTCGAACCGCGCCGTCAGGTCCACGTCGTCGGTGTATGTGTATGCGATCGGCCCGACATCGAGCGTCGCCGGGAGGTCCGACCGGCGGTACGTGATCGCGTCGGTCCACCGAGTCGCGCCGATCTCGCGGATCAGCAGGTGAAAGTCGTCGCCGACGCGACAGAGCCGCAGCTCTGCGTCTCCGCTAGACCACGGCGGCCCGTCGACCGTCGACAGGTCGTCGTCGGTGCTCTTCGTCTCGGCCGAGAGGTAGTCGCCGCGGTAGCCGACCACGGTGAAGACGTAGTTCTCTGAGCTGCTCGCCGAGCGCGACGCGGGGTCGCGCGCGATCAGCCCGCCGAACTGGAAGTTCGAGGCCACCGGTCGGTCGGGGGTCCGAGTGCTCCGCGCCCGAACCCGCGTCGTCATCGCGAAGTCGCCCGTGACCGGTGTCACCACCCCGGGCCCCGCCTCGGCGTGGAACCACACGCTGTAGCGGAGCGGTCGGATCGTCAGCTCGCCCTGCCCGACCGCGATGTCGGCCAGCTCGCCGTTCACGATCTCCCAGCGTCCGTCGAGGGATTCGCCGTCGAATCCGTCGCCGAACGCCGTCACTTGCGCGGCGTCGGCGGGCCGCGCGGAACGGTCGGCCGCCTCGGCCACCACCGGGGCCGCAGGGTCCACACTGCCGGCCGGAGGGGCCGGCGACGGACCGCCGCCGGCCGCGGCGACCGGAGGCGCGGCGCCCGTGCCGCACGCGGCGATCGCGACGACGAGGGCCGCGGACAGCAGGTCGAGTGGGGGCTTCTCGGTCCTCATGGCAGACACCCTATAGCGCGAGAGCGGCGCGCAGGCAGCTTCGGAGTGAGGGTGCGCGCTGCCCCTACGCCTCCGCACAGGGGCCGACCCGCCCCCCGATGTGAGCGTTTATCTACCTGAATTTCCAGCATAAATTTCTTCCAGACGCGAGTATCTGACGCTAGGCTGCCCTGCGAGACATCGGCCTCAGCCGAGGTCCCCGGCAAGGGACCACCTCATCAATGTAGAGCGCGCAATGGCAGCGACCCACTCCCCGTCTTTCATCGTCGGCGAGGGCACCCTCGTCATTCAGTGTGCACAGCGTCTCTTGGACGCTGGCTTCGACATCCGCGGGATCGTCACGCGCGAGCGCAGCGTGGCCCAGTGGGCAGGCGGCGCCGGGATCGATGTTCTCGACCCATCGGAGCCGTGGGCCGACCAGCTACGCGCAGAGCCGTTTGACTACCTGTTCAGCATCGTGAACCTCGAGATGCTGCCCGGCGATCTCGTCGGGATGGCACGACGCATGGCGATCAACTTCCACGACGGTCCGCTCCCCCGCTACGCCGGCATCAACGCCACGTCGTGGGCGCTCCTCGCGCGCGAGACGGACTACGCCGTCACGTGGCACGAGATGGTCGCCGAGGCCGACCGCGGGCGCATCCTCGTCCAGCGTCCGTTCGCGATCGCCCCCGACGACACGGCCTTCAGCCTCAACGCGAAGTGCTTCGACGCCGGCATGGAGAGCTTCGGCGAGCTCGTCGACGCGCTGGTCGCAGGGACGCTGGAACCCACGCCGCAGGACTTCTCGCGACGCTCGTACTTCGGGAAGTTCATGCGCCCCGACGCCGCGTCCGCGCTCGACCTGACGTCGACTCCAGAGGACCTCGCCGCGTTCGTCGCCGCTCACGACTTCGGCCAGGGCTACGCGAACCCGCTCGGCCTGGCCGCCGTCGTCGCCGCCGGCCGCGTCCTCTACGTCGGCGGCGCCGAGCCGTGCGGCGAGCGTAGCGGCAAGCCCGCAGGGACCATCGTCGCCGCGGAACCCCGAGGACTGCGGGTCGCCACCAGCGGAGACGACGTCCGACTCGTCGACCTGCGCTGCCACCTCGGCTCCGAGCTCGACCCCGCGGTGCTCTCGTCGTGGGGAATCCGCGCCGGCGTTGCGCTCGAGTCCATCGACCGCGACGCGGCGACCGCGCTCGTCAAGCGGACGGCGAAGCACGAGCCGGCGTGGGGCGCCGTCCTCGCGGCGCTGACACCCGCGGAGCTCCCCGGCGAGGGCGCCGGCGACGGTGTCGGCGCCGCCGTCTCGGCGCTGGGCGCGGCGTCTCTCGCGGACGCCGTCGCCACGATCGCAGCGTTCGTCGGACGCGTGTCGGGGCACGACACCGTCTCGCTCGCGCTAGAGCTCGGCGCACATCGTCACGACGCCGCCCCAGCCGCACCGCTGTTCGGCGTTCGCGTCCCCGTCACGCTCGACGTCGCGCCGGCGTCTTCGGCGGCAGAAGCGCTCGCTGGCGCCCGCGCGGCCGTTGAGCTCGCGGTCGCGCGAGGACCGATCCGCACCGACCTCTACCTCCGACAGCCCGGACTCGGCGCGATCGCGCGCGATCTCTCCGGTCTCACTCTCCCGATCGTCGTACGCGACGGCGACACGACGGACTCGCTTCCCGGCGGCGTCGCGGTCGTGTTCTCATTCGACGCTTCGACGGGCGACGCGCGCTGGTCGTACGACCGTGCGCGGCTCTCCGACACGAGCGCGGCGGCTCTGGCCCGGCAGCTCACGACCTTCGCCGCGTCGTTGCCAGCGGCAGCACGGCTCGGAGACGCATCACTCCTCGACGCGGCCGAGCGCGAGGCCGTCCTCGCGCACTCTCGTGGCCCCGCTCTACCCTACGATCGCGCCGGCACGATCGGCTCGATGTTTGCGGCGAAGGCGGCGTCGACCCCCGCCGCTCGCGCGCTGACCTTCTCGGGCAAGTCGCTGACCTACGCCGAAGTAGACGCAGCGGTGAACCGCCTCGCGCGTCATCTTCGCGCGGCCGGCGTGCGCCCGGACTCGCTCGTCGGCGTCTTCATGGAGCGCTCCGCCGATCTCGTGATCGCCGCGCTCGCGGTCATGCGCGCCGGCGGCGCCTACGTCCCTCTCGACCCCGACTACCCCGCGGAGCGGGTCGCGTTCATGGTCGAGGACGCCGGCGTCGGCGTGGTCCTGACGCAGGAGCGCGTCCGCGCGCGCGTCCCCGGAGGCGCCGCCGCGATCATCTCCATCGACGGCGACGCGGCCGCGATCGAGCGGCACTCCGACGGCCCGCTCGAGGAGCGCGCGCGGCCGGACTCGCTCGCCTACGTGATCTACACCTCGGGCTCGACCGGAAAGCCGAAGGGCGTCATGGTCGAGCACCGCAACGCGGCGAACTTCTTCGCGGGCATGGACGAGCGCCTGGGGCACACGCCGGAGTCTGCGCCGGGCGTCTGGCTCGCCGTCACGAGCCTCAACTTCGACATCTCTGTGCTCGAGCTGTTCTGGTCGCTGACGCGGGGCTTCGAGGTCGTCGTGTTCTCCGAGGACCGCACCGCGCGCGGCTTCGTCCCGCGGCACCCCGGCCGCCGAATGGAGTTTGGCGCGTTCTACTTCTCCAGTGACGAGAGCGAGGGGTTGGTCGACAAATACCAGCTCCTGATCGAAGGGGCGCGCTTCGCCGACCGCAACGGTTTCAACTCCGTTTGGACTCCGGAGCGGCACTTCCACGCGTTCGGCGGCCTGTTCCCAAACCCGGCCGTCACGAGCGCCGCCCTGGCGACGATCACACAGAACGTTCAGCTCCGCGCCGGTAGCTGCGTCACGCCGCTACACTCCGTCATCCGCGTCGCCGAGGACTGGTCGGTCGTCGACAACCTGTCGAAGGGTCGCGTCGGCCTCTCCGTCGCCGCCGGCTGGCAACCAAACGACTTCGTCATCCGGCCAGACGCGTTCGCCGACCGGCGCAACCAGATGTTCCGCGACATCGAGACGCTGCGGAAGTTCTGGCGCGGCGAGTCCGTCCCGTTCCCGGACGGCGAGGGCCGTCCGGTCGAGGTGCGCATCATGCCGCGCCCGTACTCGAAGGAGCTCCCGATCTGGGTCACCGCCGCCGGCAACCCCGCCACGTTCCGCGAGGCCGGTGAGTGCGGCGCCAACCTGCTCACTCACTTGCTCGGCCAGACCCTCGAAGAGCTCGCCGAGAAGATCGCCATCTACCGCGAGGCGCGCGCGAAGGCGGGCTGGCCCGGGCGTGGGATCGTCTCGCTCATGCTCCACACCTACGTCGGAACCAGCGACGAGGAGGCGCGCGCAACCGTGCGCGAGCCGATGAAGTCGTACCTTCGCAGCGCCGTCGGGCTCGTCAAGGCCGCGGCCTGGTCGTTCCCCACGTTCAAGAAGACGACGACGATGGAGGACGGCTCGTTCTCGATCGACCACCTGTCCGAAGACGACATGGACGCCGTCCTCGACCATGCGTTCGAGCGCTACTACGACACGGCCGGTCTGTTTGGGACGGTCGACACGTGTGTGGAGTTCGTCGACAAGCTGAAGGGCCTCGACGTCGACGAGATCCCGGCACTGATCGACTTCGGCATCCCGACCCCGACGGTGCTCGCCGCCCTGCCGCGGCTCGCCGACGTCCTCCGCCTCTCGAACCAGTTCGTCGGCGTGCACGGCTCCGAGACGGACTTCTCGATCCCGGCACTCATTCGCCGCCACGGAGTCACGCACTTCCAGTGCACGCCGTCGATGGCTTCGATGCTCCTCATCGACGACGAGGTCCGCGCCGCGCTCGGCTCGCTGCGCAAGTTCCTCGTCGGCGGCGAGGCGCTCCCCGCCGCGACGGCGCGCGAGCTCGAGAAGCTCGTCGGCGGCGACGTGATCAACATGTATGGCCCTACCGAGACGACGGTCTGGTCGGCCACGCACGCGGTCCGCGCGACCGACGAGGTCGTCCCCATCGGCACGCCGATCGCAAACACGACGACGCTCGTCCTCGACCGCCTCGGCGGACTGCTGCCGGCGGGCGCGATGGGAGAGCTGTGCATCGGCGGCGATGGCGTCGTTCGCGGGTACCTGAACCGGCCGGAGCTCACCGCCGAGCGCTTCGTCAAGGACCCGTTCTCGAGCGACCCGTCTGCCCGGTTCTACCGCACCGGCGACCTCGCCCGCGTTCGCCCCGACGGCGTCCTCGAGTTCCACGGCCGCCTCGACCACCAGGTCAAGGTGCGCGGCTACCGCATCGAGCTCGGCGAGATCGAGGCACGGCTAACGGAGCACCCGAGCGTGCGCACGGCCGCCGTGATCGTTCGCGAAGACACTCCGGGCGACAAGCGGATCGTCGCATACATCGTCGCCGGAGGTCCGACGCCCGAGGTCGACGCGCTGCGGGCACACATCGCCGAGACGCTCCCCGACTACATGGTCCCGGCCGCGTTCGTCACGCTCGACCGGATGCCAGAGACTCCAAACCGCAAGATCGACCGAAACGCGCTGCCTGCTCCCGAGGCGACCAAGGCGCCCGCGGCCCGCAAGCAGTTCACGGCGCCGTCGAGCAAGCTCGAAGAGACGATCGCCGACATCTGGTGCGAGGTCCTCGCGGTGCCCCGCGTAGGAACCCAAGACAACTTCTTCGACCTCGGCGGCCACTCACTGCTCACGATTCAGGTGCACGGCCGTCTGAAGCAGATCCTGGACCGCCCGCTGTCACTCGTAGACCTCTTCCGCTACCCGACCGTCGCCGCGCTCGCGCGCCACCTCGACGACGGAGGCGAGGCGGCGGAGCAGGCGCTCGCCGGCGCGGCGGAGCGGGCGGCCGGGCGCCGAGACGCGATGGCGAAGCGACGGGCGATGCGCGTGCGGTAGGCGTGGCGGAGCCGAGAGGTCCCGCCAAGATTCCCCTTGCGAACCTCCTCGGCGGCTGGCAGTGTGCGAAAACACTCGCCAAACCGAGGTCGCTCATGGCCAACCGGAAGCTGAAGTTCGCCGGCATCGCGTTCGCCGGCGTGCTCGTCGTCATCGTGGGTATTGTGACGTTCTTCGCCGCGACGTTCCCGCCGACCTTCAGCGCGCCGGCCGTCGCGCTCGAGGCGAGTCGAGACCCTGCCGTCATCGCAGAGGGCGCATACCTGTTCCACTCGTCTGCCCACTGCGCCTCGTGCCATGTCCCGGTGGACGTCCTGAAGTCGTCCACGCGGGGCGAGTACGCGGGGCTCCTGCCGGTCGGCGGCACCGAGATCCCGTTTGGACCGGTCGGCACCCTCCGCGCCGCCAACCTCACCTCGGACCCGACCTTCGGCATCGGTGCGATGACCGACGCCGAGCTCGCCGGCATCATCCGATACGGCATCCGCGCAGACGGCACACCGGCGCTGTTCATGGTCGTCGCTTCGAACCTCAACGACCACGACCTGGTCGCGATCATGTCGTACCTCCGGTCGCTCCCCGCCGGCGGCGGCGCCGTCGAGCCAAGCGAGATCACCGTCCTCGGTCGCGTCCTCATGGGGACGGTGATGAAGCCGTTCATCGCGCCGGCGATGCGTGGGTGGGAGTCCCCCGCGAACGTATCAGCGGGCGACACGCCCAGCGTCGAGCGCGGCCGGTACATCGCGATGGGCCCCGGCAATTGCGTCGCGTGCCACTCGACCTTTCCGGCGGACTTCTCGTCGTGGACGCCCTCTCACTCGTTCGCCGGCGGCGTGCCGCCGATGCCCGACGACGCAGACCCGTCGATGGAGTTCGCGCCCCCGAACCTCACTCCGGACCCGGAGCACGGCTGGATCCGCACTTGGAGCGAAGACGCGTTCCTTGCCCGGTTCACTTCGGGTGAGCGCCCGTACGAGGGCAGCGCGATGCCGTGGGAGTGCTTCAAGCACATGACCGACGTGGACATCCGCTCGCTGTACCTGTTCCTGCAGAGCCTGCCGCCAGACCCGACCGATCCCGGGCCCGTGCATCGCGAGGCGGGCTGGAAACCGGAAGACTGACGCGATCCGGCCCGTCTGGCGGTCCCCCGGTCCGCCCGGTGCGCCGCGCGGTGTCAGGACTCCCTCGGTCAGGATTTCAGCGGCCTCCCCCGTGACATGGTGCGTCACGAGCTATAGGCTGTAGGCGCTCTGAACACACCGATCCCGCCTCCGACGGGACTCCACAGGCCCGGCAGTCGCCGCGCCGGGAGACTCCATGACCTCGCAACGAACCGCCGCGCTCGCGCACCTGACCTTCGCTCTGTTCTGTGCCGGCCTCCTCGGCGCCACCGGTTGCGGTACACAGGGCGCTACGGACTTCTGGGGCGACGTGGGTCCGGTCCCCGTCGGGGACGCCGGGCTCGATGGCGCCCTCGATGTCACCGACACCACGCCCGATGTGCTCGACGCCGATGCCGGCGAAGTCGGCGACGCGGACGCCGAGATCGACGCTCCGGACGTCTTGCCCGGGCACAACGCGTGCGGCGGCGTCGGCTCGCTGTCGCTCGACGGTCGCGACGCGATCCCGGGGAGCGCGTGCGGATGTGCCGGCACCGTCGTCTGCAACGGCACCGAGGCCGTAGTCTGCGCCGGCGCCGACGCGCCAAACGTCTGCGGTGGCTGCGTGCAGCTCGAGGCCGTGCCGGGCGACCGCTGCGGTGAGTGCGGCGACGGCACCGCCGTCTGCCGCGAAGGTGGACTCGCATGTGAGGGGGCGACGAGCGGAAACCTCTGCGGTGGCTGCTCGGTACTGCCGGCGGCACCGCGGGCGCTGTGTGCGATCGGTGGCGAGACGGGCATCTGGGTCTGCGTCGACGGCGAGACGCTCACGTGCGCGTTGGCGTCGGAGTCGAACGCGTGTGGCGGTGTCGGGGAGCTCGTGTTCGAAGGCCTCTCCGCCAACCCCGGCGAGCCGTGCGAGGGCGCGTGCGGCGCCGGACGCTTGGTCTGTGACACGGCGGCCGGCTCCCTCGCGTGCAACGCGCCCGAGGCAAACCTCTGCGGTGGGTGCGGGGAGCTGGCGCGCGCGCCGATCGGCGTCTGCGGCTGCGGCGACCGTGGCCACTGGGACTGCGACGACAGCGCGGAGGGCGGGATCCGGTGCTTCGACGGAGAGACCAACGCCTGCGGAGGATGCGGCACACTGGCACCACGGCCCGGAGAGGCATGCGAAGACGGGGGCGTGGTCGTCTGCGATGGCGCCGACGACACTGCGTGCGTGGACGCCGAGGAACCGTTGAACGCGTGCGGAGGCTCGACGACGCTGCCGACGGCACCGGGGACCGAGTGCGGTGCCTGCGGCAGCGGATCGTATCGATGCGTCGGCCGCGAGGCTGTGTCGTGCGAAGGCGACCTCGGCAGCGCCGCGTTCAACGACTGCGGCGGGTGCGGACCCAGCGTCGGCGTGGTCGGGGCCGCTTGCGGTGTCTGCGCGCTCGGGGTGACAGCCTGCGACGGCGAGGCGTCGAGCTGCAGCGGTGACCCCGGCGACGACGCCCGCGACGCCTGTGGCGGATGCTCCGGTACCGCCACCCAGATCGGCGACGCCTGCGGCTCGTGCGCGGTGTGGGCGTGCGCCGGCGGCGCCCTCGAGTGCACATTCGACTTCGAGTCGCCGGAGTGCGTCGAGGTTCCCGCGAACTGCAGCGACATCCGTTGCGAGGACGACAGCCGCGTGTGCATTCCGGGCGAGCTCGGCTCCAGCGCCGCTTGCGGCGAGTGCCTCATCGGCTTCGTCGAATCCGACGGCGTCTGTGTCGGCCGCGAGTGCGTAGAGAGCGACGTCGACGAGTGCACCGACAGCATCGGTGAGTGGTCGGAGTGTGCGTGGGCCAGCGAGTGCGCGACCACGGCGGACCAGAGCCGAACGACCGTGCCGATCGACTGCGTCGCCGGGCTGTGCCGCGCCGGAACGGCGATGACCGACACGCGGGCCTGTGCTCCTCGCGAGACGGAGGGTCTCCGGTGCGGCGAGAACGGGTTGTGTGTGAGCGAGGCCTGCGTCGAGTTGCCCGCGGCCCCCGTCGTGACAGCCAGCACGACGTCTCCGCTGCTCCGTGTCGAGTGGGGTGTGACGTCGTACGCGACCGGCTACCAGGTCGAGATCGATGCAAGCGGCACCTGGGTCGATCTCGGTCCGGCCCTCGCCTACACCGACACCGCCGCAGCAGTCGGCGCGATCACACCCTGCTCGGGCAGCAACCTGACCGCGTCGCAAGGAACGGTGCCCGCATACGTCGACCTGCGCTGCTCCGCCTCCAGCACGAGCCCGGGACCGACGCGGCAGTACCGCGTCCGCGGCTACAACGCGGTTGGCGTCGGACCTGCCTCGGCGCCGGCGACCGGCCGCATCGCACCGGGTGTCATCGCGTATCAGTGGCAGTCGGCCGCCTCGGCTTCCGACGAGTTCGGCGACTTGGTCGGCGCGACTACGTCGAACTGGCAGGACACGACGGCCCCATCTAGCGGCGCTCCCGTTTGGTACAAGGTGCGGCTTACAGCGCAGGGTGCAGCCAGCGCGGTGTCCACGTCGGTTTCCGGGTTCCGGATGCCAGCGCCGCCGGCGCCGACCGTCACCGCGACGACCACCCGCCTCACTGACGTGCGTGTCACCTGGACGTCCGTCGCCGGCGCCACCTCCTACGAGCTCGAGATCGACGGGAGCGGCGTCTGGGTGCCGGTGTCTGGCGGGTCGTACGACGACACGGCGGCAGGCGCGCCGGTGATCACGCCGTGCACACCCGTCGTCTCGCAGGGTACCTTCGTCGACCGTGTCGAGGGCTCCTGCTCGGCGAGCCACGCAGAGGGCCCGACCCGGAGCTACCGGGTGCGCGCCGTCGGCGCCGCCGGCACGAGCGATCCTTCCGCACCTGCGTCGGGCTCCCGAGCCGCAGGGCCGCTGTCATATGGGTGGGAGTTCTCGAGCTCGTCGTCCACCGGCTTCGCGACGCTCGCTGGTGCGACGGCGGCCACCTTCGTCGACACGTCCGCGCCGTCTGACGGCACACCGCGCTGGTACCGCGCCGTGGTCCGAGCCTCGGGCGCGGCCGACGCGCGGTCCGTGTCGATGGACGGCTGGATCAACGTCCACCGCACCGACGTGGGCGGCGCGTGCCTCGAGAACGCCGACTGCACATCTCGCAACTGCAGCAGCGGCTACTGCGCGCCCACCGGGTTCGTCTACGTCGCGCCCGACGCGTACCTCGCCGGCTCACCGACCGACGAGGTCGGACGCCCGACATGGGAAGAGACGTGGGAAGAGTCGCAGCGCTGGCGCGCGATCACCCGCGGGTTCTTCCTGCAGGCCGCCGAGGTCACGCAGGGCGAGTGGCAGTCGCTGATGGGCAACAACCCGTCGTCGTTTGCAGCGTGCGGCTCTACCTGTCCGGTCGAGACGGTGACGTGGTTCGACGCCGTGACCTATGCAAACCGGCGCTCCGACGCCGAAGGCCTCGACCGGTGCTATACCCTCACAGGCTGCTCCGGGACGATCGGCGCCGGCTGCGGAACCGGCACCAGCGCGTGCGACACCGGCTACTCCTGCACCGTCGGCTTCGTCGGTCCGGCCTGCAACGGCTACCGTCTCCCCACCGAGGCCGAGTGGGAGCTCGCCTACCGTGCCGGTACGAGCACGGGCACATACGCCGGTGACCTGGGCTCGCCGAGCACGGGCACCACGGCAGTGCGAGCGGCGGCGTGGTTTGCAGACAACGCCGGCGAGACGACACACGCCGTACGCGGGAAGACGCCCAACGCGCTCGGCGTCTACGACATGGCCGGGAACGTCTGGGAGTGGGTCACCGACACCTACGCCGACCGCGGCGTGTTCCCGGGCGCGCAAGACGCGGTTCAGTTCGCTGCGACCGGCGAGTCGCGCATGCGCGGCGGGTTCTGGCGAAGCCCGGCCAGTGACATCCGAGCCGCCGCACGCGCGTCAGCGCCGCGCACCGCCGCGAATCACGACCGCGGCTTCCGGCTCGTGCGGGTCGCCGGCAACGCTAGCTGCGACGAGCTCGGGTGCGCTGCGGCGAACCGGACGTGCTCCGTCGCCGACGGGGTCGCCACGTGCGGCGCGTGCATCGCCGGCAACGAGCTCGACACCGGCGCCTGCTACCCAACCCTGCAGCGTCCCGCGCTCACCGCTTCGGTGGATCGAGAAGCGGACGTCCTGCTGAGCTGGGCGCCGGTCGCCCAGGCGACCGGCTATTTGGTCACCGTGAACGGCACTCCCGTCGAGGTTGGCTCGGTCACCTCGTACACCGACGCCACCGCGGCCGACCCCGCTCCAGTGGTGTGCGAGACCCTGATCAGCGCGTCTCGGAGCACGGCCGCTTCAGTCGCCCTGACGTGCACAGGCAGCCGCGTGGGCCTCGGCCCGACGTCGCGCTACACGGTCCGCGCGCGCTACTACTCGGAGCACGTCGGGCGGGTCTCGACGGCTGCCGACGGCGGCCGCTTCCTCGACGCGACGCCGTCGCTCCAGTGGCAGTACCTTCTCGCGGGGACGTGGGTGGGGCTCACGGGCGCGACGAGAGAGACGGCGACCGATGTCACGGCGCCTACCGATGGCAGCGTTCGTCGCTACCGAGTCGCGGCGGAGTATCGCGCCGTCACGACATATAGCGACGAGGTCGAGGGGTCGCGCAAGCTGCAGGCCCCCTCCGGACTATCCGCGACGGGGAGCGCGTCATCTGTGGCGCTGTCGTGGTCGGCGCGCACGGGCGCCGCCAGCTACAGCGTGATCATCGGCTCCGGCACACCGTTCACGGTCACAGGGACATCGTACACCGACACGACCGCTCCAGCACCCGTGACGATTGGGACATGCACGAGCATGAGCGGCAGCACGACCGTGTCCGGTCAGATCAACGTCGGCTGCAGCGGCGCGAACTTCGTCGGCTCGACGGTCCGCTACTACGTCGCGGGCGTCACCGCCGACGGCTACGTGGGCGACTACAGCTACGTCGACAGCCGCCGGTTTGGCACGGTGAACTACCAGTGGCAGCGCGCCGCCGCCGGCTCGACATCGTTCTCGAACCGCAGCGGCGCGACGTCGTCGACATACAGCGACACAGGCGTCACCGCGAGCACGTCGTACGACTACCGGGTCCTGCTGAGCGCGACCGGCGCGACAACCGTCACGTCGGCGACGGTTCGCGGGACGGCGGGACCGTAGCGGCGGAGTCCGAGTCCGGCACGGCGCCGCCAAAGACGCTGTAGGCCGCCGGCAGCACAAACAGCGTCAGCAAGGTCGCCGTCACCAAACCGCCGATCACGACGGTCGCGAGCGGTCGCTGCACCTCGGCGCCGGCTCCCGTCGACAGCGCCATCGGCAGAAAGCCGATCCCGTCGGTCAGCGCCGTCATCAGCACCGCGCGCAATCGAAGCCTCGCGCCCCGCTCCGTCGCGTGGCGCAGCGACAAGCCAGACGTCTGCAGCTCGCGAATGCACGAGACCATCACGACGCCGTTCAGGACCGCGATCCCCGCCAAAGCGATGAAACCGACCGCCGCCGAGATCGAGAGGGGTAAACCGCGCGCCCAGAGCGCCGCTACGCCCCCGACCGCAGCGACCGGGATGTTCAGGTAGATGACACTCGCCGCACGAGCCGAACCAAACGTCGTGTAGAGCAGCACGAAAATCAGCAGCAGCGCCGACGGGACCGCGATCGCGAGGCGCGCGCTCGCCGCTGCGAGGTTCTCGAACTGCCCACCCCATGTGACGAAGTAGCCCGCAGGAACCGCCACGTCCGCCGCCAGTCGCTCGCGCGCCTCGGCGACGAAGCCTGCAAGGTCGCGACCTCGGACGTTTGCTTGGACGGTCGAGCGCCGCTGCGCCGCCTCGCGACTCACGACCGCCGGACCGTCGTCGAGTACGACGGCTGCGACCTGTCCGAGCGGAACGGCGCCGCCGCCCGGCGTCTGGATGAGCAGGGAGCTCAGGACTTCGGGGCTGTCTCGCGCCGGCTCCACCAGTCTCACCTGGAGCCCGATGCGCCGCTGGCCCTCGAACACGACGCCGACCTGGCGCCCGCCGATCGCCGCGACGGCGTCGAGGACGTCGGCCGCGTTGACGCCGTATGCCGCGGCAGCTCGTCGATCGACGACCACACGCAGCGCCGGGAGTCCGGCGATCGGCTCGGCGCTGACGTCGGCGGCGCCCTCCACCTCGCCCAGAGTGTGCGCGATGCTGTCCGTGAGTGAGCGGAGCACGTCGAGATCTGGACCATATACATTGACGGCAACGTCGGAGCGGACGCCGCTGATGAGCTCGTTGGTCCGCAGCTCGATCGGCTGCGAGAACGAGTAGTTCTGGCCCGGGACGCGGCGCTGCAGCGTCTCGGCGATCTGCGCGACGAGGTCGGCCTTGTCTGCTGCCCGTGTCCACTCCGCGACGGGCCGAAGCATGATGTAGATGTCCGAGGCCTCGACGCCCATCGGGTCTGTCGCGATCTCGGCGCGCCCTGTGCGAGAGACGACAGTGTCGAGCTCGTCGGGGAACTCCTCGATCAGCACGCGCTCGACCCTCCCGGTCGCCTCGACCGACGCCTCCAGCGACACCGACGGAGGCCGAATCGCCTGCATCGCGATCGCGCCTTCGTCGAGGGTCGGTACGAACTCCGCGCCCATGCGCGAGGCGAGCGCGATCCCCGCCGCCACACAGACGCCGGCGAGCGCGATGACGGCGGCGCGGTGCCGAAGGGCGAAGCCGAGCGCGGGCTCGTACGCCCGGCGCGCGAGCCGCGCGAGCGCTGGCTCACGCTCCCTGAGTCCTCCCCGGTACAGCCACGTCGACGCCGCCGGCACAAACGTTATCGCGAGCGCGAGGGCAGCCATGAGCGCAGAGAGGACGGCGACGGCCATCGGCCGGAACAGCTTTCCCTCGATGCCCTCGAGCGACAGGATCGGGATGTAGACGATCATGATGATCGCCGTTCCAAACAGCACGGGCCGAAGCACCTGCAGCGTCCCCGCTCGGACCTCGCCGCGGACCGCGTCGCCGCGGACGCCGCTCTCCGAGATTCGCCTCGAGACGTTCTCGATGACGACGATCGCGCCATCGATGATCAGCCCGAAGTCCAGCGCCCCCAGACTCATCAGGTTCCCCGACACGCCGAAGTACCTCAGCGAGATGAATGTCATTAGCAACGACAGGGGAATCACCGCCGCGATCAGCAGGCCGCCACGCACGTTGCCCAGAAGCAGGAGGAGCACGACGACCACCAGCACGCCCCCCTCGACCAGGCTCACCGCGACCGTGTGCACCGTCCGATCCACCAGCTCCGAACGGTCGTAGTACGGCTCGATCGTAACCCCCGGGGGGAGCCCTGGCGCGAGCTGTGCGAGACGCTCCGACACCGCGGCGGCCACGGCACCGGCGTTGGCCCCCATCATCATCATCACCGACGCGGTCACCACCTCGCCGCGCCCGTCGCGCGTAACGGCGCCCTGGCGAACGACGGGCGCCAGCGACACCGACGCTACGTCGCGGACGAGCACCGGCGCGCCCGCGCCACGGGAGTCCACGCGCACGTCACGCACGTCGTCGAGGCTCGCGATGAGGCCCTCGCCGCGAATCACGCGCTGCTCGCCGCCGGTCACGATGTACCCTCCCCCGTCGCTCACGTTGTTGGCCTCGAGTGCCTCGAATACGTCCCGCAGCGTCACTCCGACCGCGCGGAGTCGGGCAGGGTCGACCTGCACCTCGTAGCTCGCGAGCTCGCCGCCGAACGGGTTGACCTCGACCACGCCCGAGAGCGGGCGAAGCTGCAGCGCGACGTACCAGTCCAGCACGCCGCGCAACTCCATCGGCGTGTAGCACGTCGGCGTGTCTTCCTCGCCCACCCCACACATCGGATCGCCGCGCACCTCGAACTGAAAGATCTCGCCGAGCCCGGTCGAGATTGGCCCGAGCTCCGGCGTCCCGAACCCCGGCGGGATCTCGTCTCGGGCGGCAGCCAGCCGCTCCGCGACGAGCTGGCGCGCCAGGTAGATGTCGGTGCCCTCTACAAACACCACCGTGACCGCCGAGAGGCCAAAGCGGGAGAGACTCCGAACCTGCTCCACGAAGGGAAGCCCGATCATCGCCGCCTCGACCGGAGCCGTGACGGCCTGCTCGACATCTACCGGCCCCAGCGCGGGGACGTTCGTCAAGACCTGGACCTGCACGTTCGTCACGTCGGGCACAGCGTCGATCGGCAGCAGCCGCGCCGCGCGGACCCCGAGGGCGCCCACGAGCAGGACCACCGAGATGGCGAGGACTCGGTGTGTGATGCAGAGCGTGACCAGCCGTTCCATCGCCAGCCCCCTCAGTGTGCGTGGCCGTGGCCCAGCTCGCCACGAACGAGCTCGGACCGGACCACGAACGCGCCCTCGACCACCAACGCGTCCCCAGCAGAGAGCCCGCTCAGCACCTCGACACGGCCGCCGGCCGAAGCGCCGAGCACAACCTCGCGCGCGACGAGCTCGCCCGGCTCGTCGCCGGGGACAAACACCACGGACCGCCCCTCAACTTCCTGCACAGCGGCCGCCGGGACGATGGCGCTGGTCACGTCGGGCGGAACGGCCGCGCCGGTAATGTCGGGCGGAACGACCGCGCCGGTCGCATCGGGCGGAACGACCGCGCCGGTCGCATCGCGCGACGCTGGCAGCAAGGTGAGCGTCCCCGACAGCCCCGGACGGAGCACGCCATCGGGGTTGTCCAGCTCGATCCGGACTGGGAGCGTTCGACTCGCGCGGTCAACCTCGGACCCGATCACGTCGACCGTGCCGCTCCACGAGCGCCCCGGGTAGGCCCTCAGAGTCAGCGTCGCCGCCATCCCCAGCGTCACGCTCGCGACGTCGCGCTCCGCCACGGCGCCGATCGCCAACACGCGCGAGAGGTCCGCAATCACCGCCAGCGTCGTGCCGGCCTCGACGGACTGACCGACGACCCCTCGCCGCTCAACGACGACGCCATCGCCCGGGCTCTGGAGCACCAGCTCGGCGCTCGCCCCAGCGGGGGCACCGAACGCGCGCAGGCGCACCGTCGCGGCCTCGAGCTCCGCGCGCGCCTCGTCCGACGCCAGCTCCGCGTCGATCAGGTCCCGCTCGGCGTTGATGCCTTCGTACCTCAGGGCGCGCTGCCGATCGCGGTGTTGATCCGCTGCGGCGGCGCGCGCCCGTGCGCGGCTCAGCTCGGCGCGCGCCTGGCCCACGTCCACGCTGCGCATCAGCGCGACGCGATCTCCCGCGCGCACGGCGTCACCGACCGCGACGTCGACGGCGACGAGCTGACCGTCGACCACCGTGCCGACGTGGGTCACGCCCGTCGCCGCGAAGTCGAGCTCGGCGGGCACGTCGAGCTGCGCCGCGAGCCCGCCGGCGACGGCAGTTCCGATCCGAACGCCGGCCAGCGCCTGCGTCGCCGCATCCATGATCACGACGTCGTGCTCGCCGTCGTCGCCTGCCGGATGTTCGCCCGGTGTGCCGTGCGGCGAGTGCTCGTCACCGTCGTCGTGACCCGCGCGCGCGGGTCCATGAGGCTCCCACCCCTCTGCAGCGCGCACGTCGCCCCCGCGCTCACTGCCAGGGACAGCTTGGCCGCACGACCACACACCGCCGGCGAACAGCACACCCAAGAGGAGACCAATCGCTGAGTGTCTCACGGGGTCACCTGGATGTGTTCGTCGAGCACTACGCCCGCGAGGCTCTCCAGCCGCGCACGGGCGCCGTAGTAGGCCGCGCGAGCGTCGACCCGATCTTCTGCCGCTGCCAGCAGCCGATCGCGAAGTCGCGACACCTGAACCGCGTCGACCTCGCCCAGCTCGAACGCCCGCTCGAGCAGCGCGAGACTCGACTCCAGCGACGGAAGCGTCGCGTCATCGTGCAGCTGGACACGCGCCGCGGCGGCGTCCATCTCGGCCGCGGCGGCGGCGAGCTCCGCGCGAAGCGTGGAGGCTTCGAGCTCGCGCTCGCGCTGAGCCACGACGACTTCGGCCGCGGCCAGCGCGCGCGCACCGTCGTTTCGACGCCACGCAGGGAGCGGGACGGTCACCTCTGCCAGCACGACCGCGGCCGGCGGCGCGGGCTGTGGACCGGCCTCACGAGCAAACGAGAGACCGACGGTCGGCTCGGGCGTCGCGTCGCGACGCTCGAGAGCGTAGGCGCTCTGTGCCGCGTCGACGGCTCGTTCACGCGCCCGAAGTCCGGCGCTGCGGTCAACTGCGGCGGCAAACAGAGCCTCAATCGGCGGCGCCGGGGTCAATGGGCCCAGCTCGACCTCGACCGCGTCGAGCTCGTGAGGGTTAACCCAGCCCGTCAGCGCCGCGAGCTGTTCTGCGAGGGCCTCCCCGAGACGGCGCCGTTCCAGCAGCCGCTCCTGCGCCTCGGCAACCTCGACGTCGGCGGCGAGGAGCTCGAGGGGCGAGAGTTCACCGAGGGCGACCAGCCGCGCGACGTTCGCGCGTGCAGCCTCGCTGAACTCGACGGCTCGCGACGCTGCCTCCGTACGCTCCCGCGCAAACACGAGGGCCACCGCGAGCTGCCGAGCCTCGACGCCGAGCCGCCACCGGATCTCTTCGAGCTCAGCCTGCAGCGCCGCCTGCTGGTCGCTCGCTGCTTGGCGACGAAGCCGAGGCTCGCCGGCCACCTCGAGCTGCTGCCGAACGGACACGGCCAACTCGGGCCCGACCGCGCCGTCGAGGGCGCGAACGCCGGCCGCGACCGAGAGCTCCGGGTTGGCGGGCACGGGCGCGGCCGCCTCCGCCATCGCGCCGGCGGCGAGCTCCGCGCGGGCCAGCGCGACTCGAACGGTCGGCGCGTTCTCGTCGGCGTAGCGGAGCACCTCGTCGAGCGAGGTCGCGCGGGCGTCCACCGCGAACAACATACTACCAACGATAGTAGTAATCGCCACACCAAGGCCTCTGGCGGTGGGTCGCACGTCAACAGCCTAGAGCAGCGGTCCGAGCAAGCGCTCGACAGCGAAGTGGAAGCGCTCGAGCAGCCCCGGCCCCGCCATGTGTGGCGCGACGACGACACCTGCGATGAGCGCGGCGAGCACGCGGCCGCCGTGAGTCCGCGCGGGCGGCGACGGCTCGGCGAGCAGCAGGGAGAGGCGCAGCCGCAGCGCCGCGGCGTCGTGACCACACAGTCCGACGCAGTGCGCGGGCAGCTCGGCGCACCGGAATTTCGCCGCCTGAACTATCCCGGCGGCGAGCGCGAGCGCACGTCCGCCGCTGCTCACGGCCTCCTCGTCACAGCCGGCCTCGCGCGCGCTGCGCCACCGCTCCAGCTCCGGTCGCAGCAGCCGCGCAGCCGGATTGACGGCCATACAGGCCCGGGCAACGAAGCCGCGGAGCGCGTCGCGGCCGCGCACGTGCGCGACCTCGTGGAGCACGGCGGCGACAAGCACCTCGTCGTCGGCCGTCCGCGCGAAGCAGGCGTCGACGACGATGGTCGGCCGAAGCAGCCCGCGTGTGTGGATCGCCACGCTCGACCCACGAACAACCACCAGCCGCGCGCCGCGAAGCGACAAGCTCGCGGTCGCTTCACGCACGCGCGCGGTCAGTGGGTCGTCGGCGACGACGAGCTCGAGGCTCGTGCCGCGGTCGCGCTCGCGCCACAAGCGTGCGCCGACCGTGACGCCCACTCCGACCAGGAGCGTAACGAGGAGCACGACCGCGTCGACGCACGACGTCGAGATGGCGTGGTCGAGCGCGCACGAGGCGCCTCCGCCGGGCTCGACCTGGTGCAGCGCCGATGAGACGAGCCAGCCGAGCGGGAGCAGGGTCGGGGCCACGAGCCAAGCAAACGTGGTCTCTGAGCCAAACCGGGACCACGAGGTCGCCCGCCCTCGGTGCAGGCGAAGCGCCGCGGCGCTCAGGAGCGAGAGCGCGGGGATGACGACGAACACGGTGCCGAGGACCGCCGTGACCGGAAAGACGAGCTCACCCATCCGCGCTCTCCCGACGGCGCCGGATCAGCGCTTCGAGGCGGTCGAGCTCGGCAGAGTCGGCCTCTGCGACGCGCTCGACGAGATACGCGACGGCGCTCTCGTGACCCATCGGCGGCAGGCTGTCGAGGACGTCGCGAGCCAGCGCGTCGATGAACGCCGCCCGCGTCATTCGCGGGCTGTAGACGTACCGGCGCCCGTCGCGCCGCCGGTCGAGCAGCTCCTTGTCGAACAGCCGGCTCACCGTCGTCATCACCGTCGTGTAGGCGATCTCGCGGCTCTGGCCGAGGACCTCGTGGACGTCGGTGACCGAAAACTCCGACCACCCGCGCTCCCAGACCACCTCCATGATCTCGGCTTCGAGGTCGAAGAGAGAGGCTCGGAGGCCGTCTTGTTCGGGTCGGATTCGGAGTCCGCGCATGAGGGTTCGTGCGGTAGTGCTTCAGCCGATGCCGATCTACGAGTGACGATAGTAGGTGTCAAGGTGTGGGCCACCGCCACGCCAGGACCGTTCGCCCCGCTCGACAACGCGATGCACTACGGCAGCTCCTCTCCCCACAGGCGCGCCGCCGCTGCCGCTTCAGCCCTCCCCTCCGGCCCCCGGTGGAGCACGAAAAGGCGGACGGGGACGTCGTTCCACAGAGACACGCGCGGGAGCCGGACGACGCGTGCGACGGGGTCTACGCCGAAGTCGACGTCGACGATCTCGCCCGACGGCAGCACCTCGAAGACGTCGCGCACCTCGCTCGTTGGCGGCACCCCGACGCTCACGCCTACCTCCTGGTCCGCCAGCACCCAGTGCGGAGGACTCCCCGGATCGGAGATGACACTGCGCACGCACTCGACATCGCTGACCTCTTCAGACGCCGCCATGTTGATCACGGGAACGACGATGGCGCGTGGTCCCACGATCGCCTCGACGATTGCGTCGCCTCCGCGCACCTCTGGGGCCGGATAGAGCACGTCGCCCTCTCGTACCCAGCTCCGCACCGCGCGGATCATCCGATTGGCCTCTGTGATCGCGTCCCATCGGCTCGGATCGTGGTCAGCTTCGGCCAGCGAGGTCTGAAACCACATGACGCCCTTTCCGCCGGCCGCGACGACGGACAGCGCTTGTACGAGGATCTCCTGCCGGTCGGGCTGTCGGTGGATCGGTGCGTCGTCCGAGCCGAGGTTCCAGCCGCCGTGGAGCCCCTGAGCGTAGAGCCAGGTGGGCCACGGCATGTGGTTGTCGCGCGCGTTTCGCAGGTAGTCGAACGCAGTGCGCAGCGGCGGAAACAGCGTCTCGGTGACGTGGGGTGCGCACGCCGCGATGTATGCATCCATGCCCTGCACGTCGGCCATCCCGGCGAAGGTCCCGACGTTCCCGCTCGTCATGCCGCCGTTGTACACCGTTACCTCTGGGTAGAGGGACCAGAGCCGCCGTGCGCGCGCGGCCTTGTGCTCGGCGTTCGGAGACCCGTCGTCGGCGTAGAGCTGACCGTCGGACTCGTCGCCGGTCAGAAAGCCGGCCACACGCGACGTGTCTCGGATCAGCCCGCCGGCGTCGTCGGCCGCGTACGGGAAGTCGTCGCCGACGAGCACGCCAAGGTCGTAGCTAGCCGCGGGCAGAAGCTCGTTCACCGCGGTCGGTGTCGGCGTTGGACAGCGAGGCGGACCACCACCCCAATACTCGTACATCGTGTCGAAGCCGGCGCGCAGATGCCGCGCGAGGGCGTCGGTGGGCCCCTCGCTCGTCGGCACCGCGCAGTCGCTCGACACCGGCCACGCCTCGACGACGAACTGCGGCGCGAGCTGCCGGCCGGCCGCAACCGACGGCGGGGCGCCGTCGTACTCGACGACCACCGTCCACGCCGCGCCGCGCGTCGGC
>JACKDJ010000001.1 GCA_020633625.1 Myxococcales bacterium | reverse complement strand
CTCCGACTCCGACTCCGACGACATCCCCACGTGCACCCTCGCCCCTCGTGCCGCACGCTCCCGCCCATGAACGACGTCCTCGTCCTCGTCGGCATGTCCGGCGTCGGAAAGAGCTTCTGGTCGGAGCGCCTCGCGACGCGCGGTTACGTGCACCACGACTGCGACGGCGCGATCGGGGAGCAGCTCGGTTCGATCGTCGACGTGGCCGAAGGCGAGGCGCCGGTGCATGCGCTCGGGCGTTGGATGGGCATGCCTTGGAGCGAAGACTACGCGACGCGTGAAGCGCGCTACCTCGCGCTCGAAGGCACGGTCACCGAAGAGGCGCTCGAGGCCGCACGCGCGCGTGCGCCAGGCGAGCGCCACGTCGTCGACACGACCGGTAGCGTCATCTACCTCGCACCCAAGTTGCTGGAGCAACTGCGGGAGCTGGGTCGCGTCGTCTACCTGCGCACGCCGGACGCGCGCCGTGACGCGATGCTGAAGCGCTACCTCGAAGAACCGAAACCCGTGGTCTGGGGGGACGCGTTTCGTGCGCGCGCCGACGAGACGCCCGAGGACGCGCTCCCCCGTTGCTACGCCGAGCTGCTGGCGTGGCGCGACGCGCGCTACGCCGCGCTCGCGCACGTGACGTTGGATGGCGGACAGCTCGAAGCCGCCGATCCGGGGATCGACGGCTTCCTCGCGAAGGTGAGCTGACGTCTTCGTACGCTCAGAGCCGCGTGAGCGAGACGTTCAGCGGCACGCTCATGCCGGCACCGATCGTCACCGAGCGTGTCATCGACGCGTAACCGTCCGCGGAGACGTCGATCTCCCACGTACCCGCCGGCACGTTCATGAAGTTGTAGTTGCCGGTGCCGTTCGTGGTCTGGTTCGGCACGATGCCGCGGTTGACGCGAACCCGTGCGTTGGCGATCGGGGCCGAGCCGGCCGCGTCCACGACCTGCCCCACGAGCCCGCCGACCCCGGGGTCGGTGCCGATGCGCACCTGGCGGTGTCCCGCCGCCCGCGTGAGATAGCCCCTCGTGTCTTCGGCGACGACGTGAAGCACCCACACACCGTCCGCGAGCCCGCTGCGAAGCAAGGTCGTCTGCGACACCGGCAAGAAGGTGTCGGCCGTGGTCGGCACGGTGTCGCCGTAGCGGTCGAGCACGTAGTGCACGCCGACGTAGTTCTCGGCGCCGTTCGGCAAGGTCCACGCGAAGAACGCGTCGCGGTTGGCCGACCACGCGGTCTCGCTCGGATGGCTCGACGAGCTCACGGGCGGCGGCGTGGTGTTCAGGCGCACGCGCATCCGCGTCTCGACGGTGCCGACCTCGCTCGAGGCGTTCACCGGCGCGACGTGGAAGTAGTTGTCCCCCGCCGTCAGCGCGTCGCGCGAGAAGCTGATCGCCTCGGCGTCGACGAAGGTCCCGAGCGCCGGCGTCGGCACGCGGTAACCCGTGCGATCGACGAGCCAGTAGTACCCCTGGCGCGACGGGAACGCCTGCTCCCAGCTCACGGAAACGCTCGCGAAGTCGTCGTTGTAGTAGAGCGTCGTCGACGGATGCGTGGTCGAGCGCGGCTCGAGCGGCGGCAAGAGGCCCTGCGTGACGACGCCCGAGAGCGTGCCGGTGATCGTGCGCGTGGTGCCGGTGAGAATCTTGATGCGACCGTTGCCACCGACGCCGCCCCACGTCCCCCCCGACGTGCCCGCACCCGCCGCGCTGATGGAGCCGCTGACGACGACCTCGTTTGCCGCGACGAGCACGCCGCCGCCCGCGCCGCCGCCGGTCGACAATCCGCTGCTGCCTTCGGCGCGCACACCGATGACCCCATTCGCCGTGATCTGGCCCGCGACCGTGACGCGCGTCGACGCGATCAACCGCAGCCGACCTCCCCCCGGCGAGCGCGGTGTCGCGCTGCCGCTCACGTCGCCGCCGGGACCACCACGCGCGACCTCCGAATCGCTCGACGAGCCGAATGCAGCGCCGCCGCTCGAGCAGGGAGATCCGGAGCCACCAATAGGCCCACGCGTACCCGCGGTGCCGTAGCCGCCGCCGGTGCCGCCGTTGAACCCGCGCGTGCAGAAGCTCCCCTGCTGGCCGGCGCCTTCGGTGCCTTGCCCCGTCGCCGCGACCGCGATGGAGCCGCCGGCCTCGACCGTGATGGTTCGGGCCCGCAACGTGAGATCACCGCCCGGGCTGCGGAGGGTGGCGCCGCTGCGCACCAGCACGTCCCCGTCGACCCACACGTCTCCGTCGAGCGCGGTGTCGGCCGCGACGTCGAGCCCGTCGAGCGCGCAGGTGCCGTAGGCGCAGAAGGTCGAGCAGGTCTCCACCGTGCTCCACGCCGTGCCCTCGGCTGAGCAACGCTCGACGCGCGTTCCGTTGCAGCGCTGCTCGCCGGGCTCGCAGGCGCCCACGCAGAGCCCTGCGTCGCATTCGCTCGCGCAGGTCTGCACGAAGAGCCACGCGGTGCCGGAGGTGTTGCAGACCTCGACGCCACGCCCGTTGCATCGGTACGCGCTCGGCGTACACGTCACTTCGGTCACGCATGCGCCGGCGCGGCAATCGAGCGCGCACATCTCGTCGAGCTCGAACGTGCCGCCCGTGCAGACCTGGACCGCGCTTCCGTCGCAACGCCGCGCCCCGTCGGAGCACGTCGCGCTACCTCCGTCCGCGCCGCCGTCGACGCTCCCGTCGAGGCCGACACTCCCGTCGAGGCCGACGCTCCCGTCGCGTTCCGTCGTACCCCCGTCGTCGTCCGAACCGCCCCCGTCACGCACGCCGGCGTCGTCGAAGCCCCCGTCGAGATCCGTGACGCAGCCGCGGTCGGGCGCACACACCCCCTCGCCGCAGATCGCGTCGACGGGGGCGTGACGGCAGAACCCATCGACGCCGCAGGAGTCCACGGTGCACTCGTGGGCGTCGAGGCAATGCTCGTCGAGCGAGCACGGCTCCCCGGTACCCGGCGGACCGTCGTCGTCGCCACACGCGACGAGAACCAATGAAATCAGGGCGAGAAGGCGAAGAGACATCGACATAGGACCTCGGCGCCTCGCTCTACGGGCGGACCGACGCAGAGCTTCCTTCGCCCGCACCCGATCGCTCACGATGCCAGATCAGGCGCCGACCAGCGTCTGCGCCCGTTCCACGTCGATCGAGACGCCACGCGCCGCGAGCTGGGTGGCGGCCCAGCGCACGCCCTCGTCGAGCGAGGCGACCGTCTGCGTCGGGTAGACCGGCGGCTTCAACCAGAACACCGCGGTCACGAAGCCCCGCACCAACCCGCTCGTCATCACGAGGGCGGAGCCTGCGTTGTGGCGTCGGTCGAGCGGCTCGGTCTGGAGCTGGAAGTCCGCGAACATCTTGCGCTGGACCGCCGTCGTCGACTTCACTTCGCGGAAATCCAGCACCCACGAGTGCGGCGAGTCGAGCGTCGGACCGGCGCGCACGACCTCGGCGAGGAACTCCGCCAAGGCCACGTCCGAGACCTCCGCCGGATACCGCTGGAGGTAGAGGTGCGACACCAAACGACGCATCTCGGGGCGCGCTTGCATGGCGCCGAGCATGCCGAAGACGCGGAAAGAGAAGCAATCGGCTTGATGCGCAGC